>NZ_CP066308.1:2777500-3377500 GCF_016406105.1 Brevibacillus composti | reverse complement strand
TCAAGGAGCAGGTGATCGCATGGCGGCGTTACTTGCATGAGAATCCGGAGCTCTCTTTTGAAGAAGAAGAGACCGCCCAATTCGTCTATGATACGCTGGTCTCCTTTGGCAACCTGGAAGTGTCGAGACCGACCAAAACCAGCGTCGTGGCCAGGCTGATCGGTTCCGCGCCGGGACGCGTCCTGGCGATGCGCGCCGATATGGATGCGCTGCCGATTACCGAGGAGAATGATTTTGAATTCGCCTCGAAAAAGCCGGGTGTGATGCACGCCTGCGGGCATGACGGCCATACGGCGATGCTGCTCGGGGCAGCGAAGATCCTGTCCGGTATGAAAGACCAGATCAAAGGCGAGGTTCGCTTTTTCTTTCAGCATGCGGAGGAAATCTACCCGGGCGGCGCCGAGGAGATGGTGCAGGCAGGCGTGATGGACGGCGTGGATCTGGTGATCGGGGCCCATCTGTGGGCGACGACGGACTACGGAAAAGTGGGGATTTGCCCGGGGCCGATGATGGCAGCGCCGGACAGCTTCGCGATCACCGTAACCGGCAAAGGGGGGCACGCCGCCCTGCCGCATCAGACGATCGACAGCATCGCGATTGCCGCCCAGGTGGTAACCAACCTGCAGCATATCGTCTCGCGCAATACCGATCCGCTGGATAATCTGGTCCTGTCCGTGACACAGTTCGTCGGCGGCACGGCCTACAATGTGATTCCGGGTTCGGTGAGCATCGGCGGTACCGTCCGCAGCTTTGACCAGAAGCTGCGCGAGTCTGTGCCTGCCTTGATGGAGCGCGTCGTCAAGGGGATTACGGAAGCCCACGGGGCCAGCTATGAATTCTCGTACAACTTCGGCTACCGTCCGGTGATCAACGATGAAGAAGTGACGCGCCTGATGGAGAGCGTCGTCGTCGAGTCGCTGGGCGAAGAGTGGGTAGAGCGGATCAAGCCCAACATGGGCGGGGAGGACTTCTCGGCCTTTTTGCAAAAAGCGCCGGGCTGCTTCTTCTACGTCGGAGCCGGGAACAAGGAGAAGGGGATCGTGCATCCGCATCACCACCCTCGCTTTACCGTCGATGAGGATGCGCTGGAAGTGGGCGTAAAAATGTTTGTAGGTGCGGCGCGCAAAGTGGTCATGGCTTAACCGTCGCCAATAAGATCAGGGCTGTTCCGAGCAGGAGGAGTATTCCGCTCGGGACAGCCCTTTTTCGTGCTGCTCGCTCAGTCGATCCGGAACAGGCGATGCCAGATCGAGGTCTTGCGCTGCTTGTCCTGGAGCCGGGCCAGTTGTTTCTTCATCTCGAAAATCTCGTTCATGGCGCTGCTCAAACGGCGGTCGCGCTCCTTCAGACTGTTGCGAATATAGGCTCCCTGCTGCTCGAGCTGTTCCATCAGGGACGTTTGCACCGAATCTTGCTGCTGGACGTGCTGGGCGAGAGCGAGCAGCTTTTCCTCCAGCGCATCGACGTGACTGCTGGTGCGCAAGGCCAGTGCAGCAGCGGTATTTGCCGATTCCACGGCCGCCGGATGGGGGGATGGCCGCTGGGCAAGCGTCGGGCTGATGTCAGATGCAGGGTATGGAGACGGATGGGTGTTTGCTTGGTAGGGTTGTTGGTAGGCCTGGTGGTAGGCCTGGTGGGAGGTCTGGTGCGGAGTTGGGTGGGCGGTCGAGACAGGGGGAGGAGCGAGACTGATTGCGGCGGCTGCCCCCCTTTTTGCCATTTCGGGCGAGGCTTGGCCGGCAATGATCCTGGCGGCATCCTCCAGCGGCGTCATCTGTTCCTTGGTCAAATGGTAAAATCTGCGCAAAGCCGTGACATCGGCTCCTCTGTACTCTCTTCGGTTCTGGTTGTCGCGCTGAAACCAGTAGCCTTGCTGTTCCAGCAGCATGCTCCATTTCCGCAAGGTGCTGGCTCCGACTCCGAGCATCTCTGCCAGTTCGCGCCCGGAGTAGGTTTTCTCCATGGCAACCAGTTCGATCACATTTTTCATCGGCGATCCCCCCGTTTCGAAAAAAGAATGGTTCCGAACGATTTGAATAGATTGTAAGTAGACTTTTCGCTGGGGCGAGGGAAACTCCTGTTGCCAACCGTGCGACAATTTCCAGCAGCGTTTGTTGGAAAAAGAGAGATGGGGTCATGTCCCGTCGCATCATGAAAAAGCGTTGATCCCCTAGGTTTTTTCCCGAGGGTAGTGACACATTTTCAAGCAATCTCCACGTTTGTTTTGGTTGATTGGCTCTGCATGTACATAGGATGCAGAGAAAGGAGGGATCAACCATGGGATTTCGCGATCAGGCAGAAAAACTGGAAGGAGAAAAGGTGAGGGTTGATACAGTGAATGGCAGCTACGTCGGACGGTTGGTCGATGTCAAAAGCTCCACGCTGATTTTACGTGACAGTGAAGGACGCCGCACCATTATCCGCGATTCCGAGATCATTGCGGTTATCGGAATCAAAGATCACCATAAATAACAACACCTCGAGTCCCCTCTTTTTTTCCTTGGGCTGTCGGCTCCGGCAGCCTTTGCTTACATAGAAAAAGTGCTTGCGCCTGAGAGAGAGGTATTGGATAATCATAGAAAAATACTCACTAATCCTACTTGTTAGATGGGAAAAGGAGGCTCTATGCGAATCATTGATCTTTCTCAGGTGCTGGAAACAGGCATGCCCCAGTATCCGGGACAGCCGGATGCGGTGTTCAGGCAAGTGGCACAGGTGCAGTCAGACGGATACCAGGTTACGGATTTTCATGCTGTCGTGCACGTCGGTACACATTGCGACGCCCCCGCCCATTTTATCGAGGGCGGCGAGACGATCGAGTCGATTCCGTTGGAGCGTTTCGTGGGGGAAGCCGTCATCGTGGATGTCCGGCTGCCGGACGGTCAGCGGGAGATGGGCCCGTCTGTGCTGGCGGGAGCGGATATTCGCCCGGGCGACATCGTCCTGTTCCGCAGCGGGCTTAGCCAAAAATGGGGGACGGAAGCATACGAGACCGCCTTTCCATACTTCGGCGAAGAGTTGGCCAGGGAGCTGGTGGAGCGAGGGGTACGCGCGGTCGGCCTTGACTTTATCTCGCCTGATCCGATCGAGACGGACAGCTATCCCGCTCACCATATCTTTCTGGGAAATCGGCTGGGAATCGTGGAGAACTTGAAAAATCTGGAGCTGATTGACCGCGAGCGCGTCTTTTTTGCGGCCGCGCCTCTTGCTATCAAGGGCAGCGACGGAGCGTTCACCCGCGCTTTTGCCGTGCTGTTCGACTAATGCCGTGCTCTTCCATTGATGCGGTTCTGTCCGTTTTGATGGCGGGCAGTTGATCATTTGACATGGGCAGATTTCCCACCTATCATCAAAACAGAGAGATTGTTGTGAAAAGGAAGGGGATGCACATGTTGGAGATCCAGTATCACGGTCACTCCTGTGTCCAGCTGACCAGCGAAGGACATTCGATCATCATCGATCCGTTTATTTCGGGGAACCCGCAAGCGGTCACGAAGCTGTCCGATATTCGGGTGCAGTACATTCTCTTGACGCACGGCCATCAGGATCATATTCTCGACGCAGTCGAACTGGCCAAGCAGAATGACGCGACCATCATCGCGACCTTTGAGCTGGCGAACTACCTCGGCTGGCAAGGGGCGAAGACGATGGCGCTCAATCTGGGAGGCTCCGCCGCGTTTCCGTTTGGCCGGGTAAAAATGACCCAGGCTTTCCACAGCTCCGGCATGGTGTATGACGAAGATCAGCGGATCGTCTACCTGGGGATGCCCGGCGGCTTCATCGTCACGATGGGCGGAAAAACCGTCTATCATGCAGGAGACACCGGCCTTTTCGGGGATATGAAAATACTGGGCGAACGCCATGACATCGATGCGGCCTTCCTGCCGATCGGCGATGTATTCACGATGGGGCCAAAGGATGCTCTGGTTGCCGCGGAATGGGTGAAGCCCAAGCTCGTCGTCCCGATTCACTACAATACATTCCCGCCGATCCAACAGGATGGGGAGGCGTTTGTAAGCAGTCTGAAGGAAAAAGGAATCAACGGAGCAGCGCTAAAGCCGGGGGAAACGACCCGATTGTCGTGATCCGGTGCACATAAAACAGGGAGAAGTCACGGGGAATCGCGGTGGTCAACCGCCGCCCCGATGGCTTCTTTTTTCGTCCGGTTACGAGGACACTCGCCGGACGATAACTATTTGTGAAGCCTTGACAATCCGCTGCTGTACGCAGGGGCCGAGGGACGGCTGGAGATTTTGAAGCTGGTCATCGCGGCGGGAGCCGATACGAAGTTGACCAACCGTTACGGCGGGACGGCGCTGATCCCTGCGGCGGAACGGGGACATGTCGAAATCGTCCGGGAGCTGTTGGCAAACTCGGACGTGGACGTGAACCATATCAACCATTTGGGCTGGACGGCCTTGATGGAGGCGATTGTGCTCAGCGACGGCGGGCGGAAGCACCAAGAGATCGTGCAGCTGTTAATCGAGCACGGGGCCGATGTGAATATCCCCGACAAGGACGGGGTTACCCCTCTGCAGCATGCCAAACAGCGCGGGTACAAGGAGATCGCGGAGATGCTTGCCAAAGCCGGTGCTCGCTAGGGATCCTCGGACAAAACCGTGATGAAAGCACAGCATGTCTCATAAACTATGGCAAGACATGGTCAAAGGATGGGATGTGCGGTGAAAATCGGGACCTCCGCGCTGTTGTTTTTCGCTGTCTACGCACTGTACTCATTGGCTGGATTTCTGTATCCCGAGGGTGGAGCATGGTATGACGCATTGGTCAAACCGCCAGGCACTCTGCCTGCCGGACTTTTCTCAATCATTTGGGGAATTTTATATGGACTGATATCCTTATCAATTGTGCAAGTCATTCGTCAGCGGCAGCTGCACGGGGAAGTGCTTTTGTTTTTCACGATCAATTGGGCGGCCAATCAAGCTTTTACCTGGCTGTTCCTGGAAGAACACTTGCTGCTTCCGGCGGCAGTGGATACGTTCATCGTGGCTTATTCCACCTGGCTATTGATCCGGGTGCTGCAGCCTCGCCTTCCGGTCGCGGCTTATCTCTTGGTTCCCTATTTGCTCTGGGATCTGTACGCCACCTATACGGCCTGGGGAATCTACCTGCTGAATCGGTAGCGGACGTCTCCCGATGGCTTGCAGGAATCAGGGAGATGCGTTGTGCCCGAACGGCGATGCGCCCGTAGCCCGAATCAGTCAGGCAGCCGCGCCAAGCCCCTGTGATTGTACAGGGGCTTTTTTCTGTGCGGATCAAAGCGGAACTATAAACCGTGAACCAATCGGGCGGCCCTGCCCGCAGCTTCCTTCTGCACTTCCTCCCAGGAGAGAGTCGTCAATTGTCTTTTTCTCATCAGGACTTTGCCATTGACGATCACTGTGTCCACATCGGAGCCATTGGCGCTGTATGCGAGCAGCGAGGCGAGGTTATGGACCGGCTGGAGGTGGGGCTGATTCAGGTCGATCAGGATCACGTCCGCTTTTTTGCCCGCCTCCAGGGTCCCTACCTCATGGTCAATCCCCAGCAGCTTGGCGCTTTCGATGGTGGCCATGCGCAGGGCCTCCTCTGCTGACAATTGGGTGGGATCGCCAGTATCCAGCTTTTGCATCCAGGTCGCGGCCTTGATCTCGGCGAACATGTCCAGCGTCGTGGCGCTGCCTGCCCCATCGGTGCCGAGACCGACGGTGATGCCGTGCTTCTTCATCTCCATGACCGGGGCGATGCCGCAGCCCAGCTTCAGATTGCTGACCGGATTATGGGCGACGCCGCCGCGCATGCCGCGAAGGAAGCCCAGATCCCGGCGGGTCAAATGTACGGCATGGGCGAGCAGGACGTGGCTCTGCTCGAACATCCCGAGATGATACAGGTATTCCGTTGGAGTCTGCCCGTACTTTTCCCTGATTTTTACGATCTCTTCTTTGGTCTCGGCGAGGTGAATATGCAGGGGGATCCCGCGTTCCCGGGCGAGGGCGATCACATCGTGCAGCGGCTCAGGCGGGCAGGTGTACGGGGCATGCGGTCCCAGCATCGTCGTGATCCGTCCCTCCCCGGCACCCGACCATTTTTCGATGAGGTCGATCCCCTCCTGCATTCTCTTGCCGCCGTCATCTTCGAGGAACACCAGCCCGCGTGTGAGCGATGCGCGCATCCCGCTGTCCAGCACGGCCTGTGCGACCGCATCCATGTAGACGTACATGTCGGCAAACGATGTCGTGCCCGAGCGGATCATTTCCGCAATGGCCAGCTGGGTTCCCCAGTAGACGTCCTCTTCGGTCATCCGCGCTTCGGCCGGAAGCATTTTTTTCTCCAGCCAATCCATCAGCTTGCGATCGTCGGAAAAAGCGCGCAACAGCGACATCGCCCCGTGATTATGGGCATTGATCAGGCCCGGTATGACGGCCATGCCTCTCGCCTCAATCACCAGGTCGGCCGGCTGCTCGATGAAGGGCGCCACCTCCAGAATCCGGTCTCCCTCGATCAGCAGGTCTCCGGCAATCGGCTGCTCGCCCTCCCGCATCGTCAGAATCGTTCCGTGTTTGATTAACATACGTTTCATCCTTGCTTCCTCCCTTTCTTTTCCGCTATGGCAGGCAGTTTTTCCATCTTTCTAACCGTGCTGCGGCTTTCAGTGTAAGGGCTGACGTGACGGAAAGGTCAAGCGGGCAAATGTCGAAAGAGTATGGAGCCCGAAGCTGGCATTTTTCTTTCTTGTCGTAATATTATTTACCATCAGATAATTGACGAGGGAAATAAAATTTCATAATATTGAGGAAAGTATTGGAAGAAGGTCGGTGTGAGGATGCTACACGGAGGTCTCGTCAGTATACAGGCCATCATTGAAGAATTGAAGCCATCCGAGAGGAAAGCGGCGGAGTTTATCCTGGCTCATCCCGAAGAGGTGGTCAAGCTGTCGGTGCAGAAACTGGCGGACCTGAGCGGTGTGTCGGAAGCGACGATCATCCGGCTGACCCGCTCGCTCAATATGAAGGGGTTTCAGGAGCTCAAGCTGCGCATCGCGGGCGATCTGAACAAACAGACGTCCATGGGCAGCTACCAGGAAATCATGATGGAAGGCTCGGTCGAGTCCATCATGCAGGCAGTCAGCTGGAACAACATCCAGTCGATTCAGGATACCTTGTCCGTCCTCTCCGGGGAGGAGGTCGCCCGCGCTGCCGAGGCCATGGCCCGTGCGCGAAAAATCGACGTGTACGGGGTCGGAGCATCCGCGGTGATCGCAGCGGATATTCGGCAAAAATTTTCCCGGATCAATCTCTGGTGCGAGGCTTACTCCGATTTCCACGCCCAGCTGACTTCGGCCGTGACGTTGAAGGAGCGGGATGTGGCCTTCGGCATATCGTACTCCGGCCAGACCGAGGACATTATCCAGTCGCTGATGGAAGCGAAGCAGCAGGGGGCGACGATTATCACCCTGACCAAATTCGGCCCCTCGCCGGTCGCTGATTTGGCGGATATCCGGCTGTACACGAGTTCCGTGGAAAAGAGCATCCGCAGCGGCGCGATGGCTTCCCGCATCGCCCAGCTCAATGTGATCGACATCCTGTTTATCACGCTGGTCAGCAGGCGGCAGGAGGAAGTGATCCCGCTGCTGGAAAAGACGCGTTTGGCCGTCAGCCGCAACAAGCGTTCCTGAATGAGCAGCGGTTTCTGAAACTAGCTCGCTGATCTGAATCAATCAAGCGTACTTGAATCACCACGTCATCCTGCATGGCCAGCCGTTCGCGGAAACAGCTGGCGATTCGGGACAAGAGGGAAGGGGTAGCGGAATGGAAGCGGTTGGGCAGCTATTGCGGGGATGGATCGACGAAGGACTCGTCCCCGGTGCATCATTGCGCATCATGCACAGAGGAGAAGTGATCTTCGCATGTGATGCGGGGCGGACCAGCCTGGAAGCGGACGGCCTGCCGGTTACAGCAGATACCCTGTTTGACCTGGCCTCGCTGACGAAAGTGGCGGCCACTTTGCCGGCTCTGCTGCTGCTCATGCAGGCGGGCGCGCTGCGCGAGGACGATCCGCTCTCCCGCTTTTTCCCCGATTGCCCGGAGGAGAAGCGTTCGATCACCATTTTGCAGCTGTTGACTCACACCTCGGGCCTCCCCGCCGATCTCGCCGAGCGGCGGCGTGACAGCCTCCTCCGATTGCCGGAACTGCTCTACGCGCTTCCGCTGCAGCATGCGCCGGGAGAGCGGGTCGTCTACAGCGATATGGGCATGATCTGGCTGGGGCTGCTGGCAGAAAAGGCAGCCGGAGAGCCTCTTGCGCAGTTTCTGGAGCGCAGTGTGTGGGGGCCGCTCGGGATGAAACAGACCTGTTTTTGTCCGTCTCAAAAGAGTTATGCGAATATTGCGTCTACGGAGTATTGCCAGCTGACCCAGCGCTATATCAGCGGAGAGGTTCACGATGAAAAGGCGTATGCCATGGGCGGTGTCGCCGGGCATGCCGGCTTGTTTGCGACCGCGGACGACCTCTGCCGCTACGCCCGGATGTGGCTGACCGGATCGCCGCCGCTGCTCTCGCCGGAGATCAGAAGCCGGGCCACCCAATGCCGGACCGAGGGACGGGGGGGCTGGCGCGGACTGGGCTGGGAGATCAAGGGTGCGGCGGAGGGCAGCAGCTGCGGCTCCGGCTTCTTCCCGGGCAGCTACGGCCATACGGGATTCACGGGCACCAGTCTCTGGATCGACCCGCAGCAGGAGCTGGCCGTGGTCTTTCTGACAAACGCCGTCCATCTCGGGCGCGATCATCGCCTGCGCCAGCTGCGCCCGATCCTTCACGACGCTGTCACGGCTCAGCTAAACAGAGCCTGACATAAATCACTGCCTGCGGGCAGAAGAAAAAAGAGGGGGAGAGTTTTGATGAGGAGGTTCCGAATACACAGGTTTGGGTCTATGATGCTGGCGGGCTTGCTCTTGCTGGCGGGCTGCAGCGGCAATGCCGGTCCCTCGCCGGCTGACAGCGGGCAGACGGGTCAGAGCGGGCAAACCGGCAGCAGTGCCGGCGGGAGCACAGGCGGCGGCGAGCAAGTCACCGTCTCGATGCACAGCTGGCGCGTAGAAGACGCCGAGGGGTACAAAAAGATCATTGAGGCTTTTGAGAAAGAGAACCCCAACATCAAGATCGACTTCAAGCCGTTCAAGGCGACTGAGTACAACACGATTCTCAATACCGCCCTGCAGAGCGAGAGCGGGCCGGACATCCTGCAGCTGCGGCCGTATGCGCCCGGCGTATCCCTGGCAGAGGCCGGACATCTGGAGCCGCTGGACAATCTGCCGGGCATCCAAAACTTCTCCAAAGACGTGCTGGCCGCCGCCACCGGAAAAGACGGCAAGGTATACGGCGTCCCCCTTTCGCTCAATTCGACCCAAATCTACTACAACAAGAAGCTGTTCGAACAGCACGGCCTCTCTGAGCCGAAGTCATGGGACGACCTGATCGGCACGGCCAAGACGCTCAAGGAAAAAGGCATTATCCCCTTTGCCTTTGGCGCCAAAGAAGGCTGGCTGCTCTCGCTGAGCCACGGCGTCATCGCTCCCGGCACCTACAACGGGAATGCTTTTGTAAACAAAATATTGCAAGGGCAGGCTGATTTTACCAGTCCAGAGTTCGTCCAATCCATCCAAAGGATGCAGGAGCTCGTGCCTTATTTCCCGGAAAATTTCGCCGGCCTTGATTTGAACGATACCCGCACGCTGTTCTTTACTGAAAAGGCGGCCATGTTTATCAATGGCAGCTTTGAGCTGGAAGGACTGCAAAAGATGAATCCCGATCTGGCCATCGACTTCTTCCCGATGCCGACCGAGGATGGAAACACCGTGCTGACTACCTGGGTAGACGGCTCCTACGCGGTTAATTCCAAGGCCAAGCATAAAGCGGAAGCGCTCAAATTCCTGGAGTTTATGGCCACCAAGCAATTCGGGGAGCTTTTTGCAAATGAGTTCAAACGGATCAGTGCAGTGCCGGGTGTCCAAACGAGCGATCCGCTCGTCAACAAAATGGCGGAGCTGTCGCAGAGCAACGCCACGCCATACCTGATGGTCGTCCACTTTGCGGAAGGCAACCCGACGACCAAGCAGACGCTGGAGAATGCGCTGCAAGGGATGTATCTGAACAAGCTGACGCCGGAGCAGGTGGTCGATGAAGTGCAGAAATCGGCGGCGAGCTGGTTCCCGCCATTTAAAAAGTAGAAAAAAACGACGCGCAGGGAGGTGGCTGCGATGGGCACAGGCGCACCCGGGAGGCAGCAGGAGGGCATGAAAAAAAGAGGAAAATCGCGATGGCTGCTTCATCTGTTTCCCCTTCCTGCCCTGTTGATCTATGTCATGTTTGTGGTCTATCCGATATTCTCTGCTTTTACCTATAGCATGTACGAGTGGAAAGGGATTGCCCGGGGCGCTTTTGTCGGATGGGATAATTTCCTGACTCTGTTTCAAGTGGAACCATTTAACAAAATGTTCTGGAACGCGTTCGGCCATAATGTGATCTATTTTGTCGTCGAAATGATCGTCCAGAATGGCATCGCATTTGCCCTCGCCTTTTTGATTTACCGCAAAATCAGAGGATCGGGATTTCTCAAGATTGCCTATTTCATGCCCCGGCTCCTCTCGGTCATCGTCGTCGGATTTTTGTGGAAGCTGATTCTCAACCCCAATTACGGCGCGCTAAATACGCTCCTGGGCAAGCTGGGGCTGGAGGAATGGGCGAAGCCCTGGCTGGGGGACCCGGATACGGCCCTGCTCGCGATCATCCTGGTCAACTGCTGGTTCGGCATCGGCTTTGCCATGCTGATCTTTCTGGCCGGACTGCAGTCCATCCCGGAGGAGCTGATCGAAGCCGCCAGACTGGACGGAGCGCGGGGGGCGACTCTCCTTTTCCGGATCATTTTGCCGCTGGTCATGCCCTCGATCACGATTATGACCGTTTTCACCTTTATCCAGGCATTTGAAGCCTTCGAGCTGGTCTACGCGATGCAGGGCTCGCAGGGAGAACCCTTCCGCTCTACGGATACGCTCGCCGTCTACTTTTACCGTCTGGCCTTCAGCGGTTCCGGCGGGGCAGGCGATGTGTCCATCGGCCTTGGCTCGGCTCTGGCCGTCGTCCTGTTCGTCATCGTCGCTTCCGTCTCGGCGATCTCGCTCAAGCTGATGCGCAAGCGTGAGGTGCAGCACTGAGCGCGGCTAACGTTTGAAGAGGCGTCTTCTACAAAAAGGAGGTGAGCGGGGTGAAGATGAAGATCGGCACTCGTTCCTTGCAGTATCTTTTCGCCTATCTGTTCGTGCTTGTAGCCTTGTACCCGATCGTGCTCATGATCGGCTCGTCGTTTAAATCAAATGTGGAGATATTTACGAATCCGCTCTCTTTTCCGAAGTCCTTTCAGCTGGACACGTATCGGAAGCTGTGGGAAGCCGTGCCGTTTGCCGATTTTCTGATGAACAGCATCATCGTCAGCGTCACCTCCGTGCTTTTGATCGCGGTCACCTCAGCCATGGCGGCTTTTTATCTGGCTCGCTTTTCCTATCGGTGGACGGGGGTGCTCTACTTCTTTTTCATCCTCGGCTTGATGATTCCGGTAAAGCTGGGGATTGTTCCGCTCTTTCTGCTGATGAAAAAGCTGGGGCTTTTAAATTCGCTCTGGTCGCTGATCCTCATCTATACGGCGAGCGGCATACCGATCTCGGTCTTTATCTTGACCGGCTTTTTCCGGACGCTGCCGGTCGAGCTGGAGGAAGCGGCCCGAATCGATGGCTGCAATCACTTCCAGGTGTTCTGGAAAGTGCTGCTTCCACTGATCAGGCCCGCTCTCGGAACGGTTGTGATCATTAACTTTATCAGCGCCTGGAATGATTTTTTCTTCCCGTTGATTTTTATCCAGGAAGAGGCCTTGAAAACGATACCGGTCGGCATGATGGTGCTGTTCGGCGAGTATGAAACAGACTGGAGCCTGCTGTTTGCCGGACTGACGCTGTCCGCTTTGCCGATGATCGCCGTCTTTCTGCTCGCATCCAGGCAATTTATGGAAGGGTTGACCGCTGGTGCAGTTAAATAATACGCGAAACTGGTTTATCGGCATTGACGGAGGAGGGACCAAGACGGAGGCGGCCATCTGTGATTCTTCGGGCAGTGTGCAGGGGCGCGCCGCCGGGGATGGCAGCAATCCTCTCTCCCGTCCGTGGCCGGAGGTCGAAGAGACGCTGCGGGCGCTGGTCGGCGAGGTATGCAGGCAGGCGGGGGCAGATCCCGGCGAGGTGCAGGGGCTTTTCCTCGGCATGGCGGGAGCGGACCGTCCGGAGGTGCGGACGAGGGTGGAGGAAGCCTTTCGCCCGAGCTGGGGAGAGCGGCTCCACATCGACAATGACGCCCTCGCCGCGCTGTATGCCGGGACGTGGGGCGCCCCCGGCATCGTCCTGATCGCGGGAACCGGTTCGATCGCCTACGCGGTGACCGCGGACGGCCAGCGCCATCGGGCGGGCGGCTGGGGCTATCTGTTGGGAGACGAGGGCAGCGGGTTTGATCTGGGCAGGCAGGCTGTCATCTCCGTCTTGCGGGCGTGGGACGGACGGGGCGAGCCGACGGAGCTGAGCGAGCTCGTCACTGGCCACTTTGGGATCGACCGGCCTGATCAACTGATTGCCCGCGTATACGGTACCTCCAATCCGCGAAAAATGCTGGCCGAGGCAAGCGTCCTCGTCGAATCGGCGGCACGGGCGGGCGATGCCGTCGCTGCCCGGCTGATCAAACAGGCGGCAGCATCGCTGTTGGAGCTGGCCGAGAGCTGCAGGGCCAGGGCGGGAAGCGATCTGCCCGTAGTCCTTGCGGGCGGCATGCTGGCAGCCGATACTCTTTTGCGGCGATGTCTGCTCGAATCGGCTCGCTTCGAGGTGAGACGGCCGCAAGCGGCACCTGTGGCCGGCTGCCTGGCCGCCGCGATGATGCGGGCCGGGCTGCCAATGGATGAACAGGTGAGAGCCGGACTTGCGGTTTTGCAAACAGACGGAGTAGAGGAGGACGCTCATGGCGGAGAACTTGCATGAATTGACCACGGAAATGCGCAATCAGGCGAGCTTGTCGCTCGATCAAATGACCAGTCTGGAAATGATAACGCTCATGAATGAAGAGGATAAAAAAGTGGCCCATGCCGTCGAGCAGGTATTGCCGGAAGTCGCTCATGCGGTCGATTTGATTGCCCATGCCCTGGAGGGAGGCGGCCGGCTCTTCTATTTCGGCGCCGGCACGAGCGGCCGGCTGGGCGTGCTGGATGCCGCCGAATGCCCGCCGACATTCGGGACCGATCCTGAGCTGGTGCAGGGAGTGATCGCCGGAGGGGCGGATGCCTTGATCGAAGCGATCGAGGGAGCCGAGGATTCGGCGGAACTGGGCAAGGAGGATGTCAGGAGGAGCGGCGTCCGCGCGGGAGACATCGTCGTGGGGATCGCCGCCAGCGGCAGAACGCCGTACGTCATCGGAGCGCTGGAGGAGGCAAAAGCGCGCGGGGCGAAAACGGTATCGCTGTCGTGTAACCCTGCCCCGGATATCGCCCAGGGGGTGGATGTGTCGATCAATATCGTGGTGGGCCCGGAGGTGGTGACAGGCTCTACCCGGCTGAAAGCGGGAACCGCCACCAAAATGGTGCTGAACATGCTCACCACGGCCAGCATGGTGCATCTCGGCAAGGTGTACGGCAATCTGATGGTAAATGTGCAGGCGACCAACCGCAAGCTCCAGGAGCGGGCCAAGCACATCGTGATGGAGGTGACGGGCGCAGACTACGACGAGGCCGGCCGGCTGCTCGCGCTGGCGTCGGGCGATGCCCGGGTGGCGATTGTGATGAAGCGGACGGGGCTGGCGGCAGCAGATGCTCGGGAGCGGTTGATCCGCGCGGGGGGCAAGCTGCGGCTCGCGATCGGGGATGCGTAAGCCTTGCCCGCTGGAGAATAGGTGGACAGGAGGTACCTTTGGGGTATCTCTTTTTCTATCTCCCGGCTGGTACCATACATCGCAGGAAACCCGTTATTTGGAAATTTTCTTTGCAAAAAGGGCAGAGAGGGATGGTAAGAAATAGGCGAATGGAGTAATATGTTTGTACATAGCAGATGAGAACAACAATGGCTATTTCCCGAATGAGAAGTAGCCGTTTCTCGTATTCTCTTATAAACAGTCAATACGAGGATTGAGGAGGAGACGCTCATGACGGATTGGTCACAACAAAATACAGTGCTGACAGCGGGATTTGCCCAGATTCCGAAGGGAACCACGCTGTACGAGGTGTCTACAGTGGTTGGCTGCGTACTCATCATCGATGTAGAGAAGGAAGTGATTTGTGACGCCAGCTTTACTTTCTACATGGAGGAGACAAGCGAATTTTTAGCGGGGCTGCTCCGGGGAAGATCCGTCGCTGGCGGGATGTCGGAGATCACACAGGTGGTGCAAAATCGTTTTTTGGCTCCCGGGCAGGGGGCTGTATTGCAGGCTATTCGAGCAGCGGTCGAACGCTTTGCCGAGAAAAAAAGGCAGTCCTAATCCCGCCTTAAAAGGTCTGTCATCAAGAGTGGATTGACCGATTGGTACGAGGGGGTTCTACATGGTAGACAAAGCGACGCCAAGGGAAGAGTTCGTCAAGCAATTGCTGCAGCATTACAATCACTGGCTCACCCATATCGAATCGGTAGACCCGGAGGAGGTATTCTCCCTCTCCCGGGAGCTGGGGGAATTGCGGGATATTCCCGATCAGGAGACGCACGCGCAGATTCTCGAAAATATTGTCAAACTAAACGAAAAAGTGGCACATTTGTCATGGCTTTCCGAGCATCTGAAGATCTTGCACGATCTCAGCCATATCTTTTCGCGAACCTACGAGGAAGAGGAATTCCTCACCAAAGCCTTTGAGCTGGTCTCCCGGGTGATGCGCACCGATGCGTTCTTCATTGCGCTCTACGACGAGGGAGACAGTGAAATCCACATCCCCATCAGCATTGACAATGGCGTCAATTACGGTCCATTGACGCTGCCTTTCGGAGAAGGGATCATCTCCAAGGTGATTGCCACCAGGGAAACCGTCCACCTGCGCACCTCCCGGGATGACACGGAGGGAGCATCCTACGTTCGATGGGGGAATCCGGAGAGCGACACCAACACTTGTATTTTCGTCCCCCTGATGCTGGGCAATCAGATGAAGGGGGTCATCTCAGCGCAGTCCTACCAAGAGTTTGCATACAAAAAAGAGCATGAGGAACTGCTCAAGATCATCGGCTCCCAGGTGGCGAGCGCAGTGGAAACGGCCAGACTGTACGACCGGATGTACCAGATGTCTTTTCGCGATGAAATGACCGGAATCTTGAACTATCGGGCCTTTCACCGCGATCTGGAAGATCTCCTGAAAGGAAAGCAGCCATCTGTTGCGCTCATCATGCTCGATTCGGACCATTTGAAAACCGTAAACGATCAATACGGGCATCACGTCGGAGACGCGCTGATCTGCCGGATCGCAGAGGCGCTGAAGAAGAATACGGAGCCGGGGGAAAGTGCGTATCGGTACGCTGGCGATGAATTCATGTTTCTCACGCCCCGGGCTACGCTTCCTGAAGTGATGAACAAGGTACATCATATCCGCCACTATCTGAACAGACACCCGCTGACCTACCAGGGGCGGGTGATTCCTGCCAATGTCAGCGTCGGCATCGCCCTTTTCCCCGATCACGCCGACAGTGCCGACGGGCTGAAAAGGGCTGCGGACGAAGCGCTGTACCTCTCCAAAAACAGCGGCAAGAACTGTACCACCGTATATGGCGCGAGCTGTTCGCTATTGCCTACCTTTTTGTCCAGGCCAACAAGAAGGTAAACAGCGGGGACAGCCAGAGGAACAGGGCATACGGCAGGTAGTCGAGCGTCGCGACGTCCAGGGTCGACGTGAAAAAGGCGCCGCTGACTCCCCAGGGGATCAAGGGATTGACCAAGGTGCCGCAGTCCTCCAGGGTGCGGGAGAGACGCTTGGCAGCGATCCCCCGCTGCCTGAATACCTCCCGAAACATCTGTCCGGGCAGCAGAATCGACATGTACTGTTCGCCCGTCAGCCCGTTTACCAGGATCGAGGAGGAGCCGGCCAGCGCAATCAGGCTGCCGTCCCGCTTGGTCCTGGTGAGCGTGGCAGCGAACAAGGCATGAAAGACGCCTGTGTGCTGCAGCATTCCTCCCAGACAGAGGGCGATCAGGATCAGCGTCATCGACCAGGTCATGGACATCAGTCCGCCCCGGTTCATGATCGACTGCACGATCTCGCTGGTGAACGTCTGCTCATAGCCGTTTTGCATGACGGACAGCCAGACGGTCGGGGAGGTGACTCCTTGCACGGTGGCCGCGATGACGATCCCGCTGCCGATTCCGGCGATCAGGGTGGGCAGAATCGGCTGGCGCAGGATGGAGCAGAGAATGACGGCGAGCGCGGGCAGCAGGGTGTACCCGGAGATCGCAAAATGCGACTGCAGCTCGCTTTGGATCAGAGCGATCGAAGTCAGCTGCACCGTGCCGGGCTGCCCTTGAAAGGCAAAAAACAGCGCGGTCAACAAGATGGCCGGCACCGTCGTCCTCGTCATATACGCCACATGCGTCAGGAGCGGGACATCGGCTACCGCCGCGGAAAAATTGGTCGTGTCGGAGAGCGGGGACATCTTGTCGCCAAAGCATGCGCCCGAAATGACGGCGCCGGCCGTCAGCACCGGATCGATGCCCAGGGCGGTGGCGATTCCCATCAATGCGACGCCGACAGTGCTCACGGTCGTAAAAGAGCTGCCTGTGGCAGTGGAGACCAGGATGGTGAGAAACAGGGCGCTGACCGCAAAATACGCCGGATCGATGAAGCGGATTCCGTAGGAGAGTATGGTGGCGACGGTGCCGCTCATCATCCAGACGCCGATCAGGATGCCGATCGAAGCGAGGATCAACAGGGGCATAGCGGCGGCTTGCACCCCTTTGATCATGCCGCCTTCGATCTCTTTCCATGCTACGCCGTACAGCCGCAGCAGCGCGGCAGAAGCGACCAGTGCGGCCAGCAGCGGCATATGGGGTTCGGCTTTTCCCCAGAACAAGGCGGGGAAGAGGATGGAAAAGACGATGAGCAAAAGAAAAAGACTTCGCCCAAACGTCACGGATGGTTTCATGTGGACTACAACTCCTAGCTGTATATGCATCTCCGCTTTTCTGCGACTTGGCTTTGATGCTTTTTGGCAGTGAAGCGATAGGGCTACTGTAGCTGGAATGGCGAGACTCGTCAATCCATTCGCTTGTATTCGAAATCGCAAAATAATTATGTAAACAATGTGAAAAGAGGCAGCCCATGCCGCAGCGTCATCTGCGTGCGGGGCCGCCTCTTTTTTCTGTGCCTGCTTATTCCGCTGTCGGGTCCGGCTGCGGGAGAGAGGAGCTTTCCCGCTGCTGCAAAAACTGCTTGCCGTACTCCCCGTGGTCGTGGAATTGGGCGTGCTCCACCTGTATCGTGGAGTGATTGATGCCGTATTTGCTCTTCAAGGTTTCGTTCACCGCCAGAATGACGCAGAAGGGCTGGATGTCTTCCCTCACAAAGACGTGAGCGGTGATCGAATAGTGGTCCGTCGAAATCGCCCAGAGGTGCATCTCATGGACGTCCTCCACGCCCTCGACGCTGGCGATGTCCTGGCGGATTTCTTCCAGATCAAATTTTTCCGGGACCGACTCCATGATGATCAGGTAGGAAGCGCGGATAATCTTGGCTCCCCCGGTGAAGATAATGCCCCCGATCACCATGCTGATCAGCGGGTCAAACACGAGGTACCCGGTGAAAAAAATAATGATGGCGGAAACGATGACCCCGACCGAGCTGAGCAAATCGCCGATAAAATGCCACAAGGCGCTTTGGATGTTCAGGTTCTCCTCTTCCTTGGTGCTGCGGTGGAGCATCACGGTAAGCACAATATTGACGATCAAACCGATCGTGGCGATCGTCAGCATCAGCTTCAGATCCACCTCCTGCGGCGTGATCATCCGCTTGATCCCCTCCACGAAAATCCCCACCGCGATCACAGCCAGCGCCAGACCATTTAGAAAAGAGGCAATGATTTCAAAGCGCAGATATCCAAAGGTGAAGCGGCTGTTAGGTTTCCGCGAGGCCATGTAGATGGCGATCATGCTCAGTCCCAGGGCGAGCACGTCCGAAATCATATGAGCCGAGTCGGACAGGAGGGCCAGGGAGTTGGAGAGCAGCCCCCCGATAATCTCCACGATGGTAAAGAACAAGGTAATAAACAAAGTAATCCACAGCGTTCTCTTCGACGTCTGTTGATCTTTCACGTGATCCAGATGGTGGAAGTCTACCTTTTTCATCTGATCAACCTTCCTCTCGCATGAATTTGAGAAACGGTCTCACCGCCTATAAAGCACAAAAGCTGCCAGCAGCGGCAGCATTCTTTCCAAAGGGTACGGATATGTGAGGGTGCCTCAAAAGAGTTTCCTTGTACAAAATGTAAAGCATCTGAAGAAAAGAAGCAAGAGTCATTTGCCTCTTTTTTAAAATGATTTTAAAAAGATATTGACTTTCAGATTGTATTAAGTAAAATAATAATAGTTCCTAGTTAATAATCATTTTAAAAAGAAGTCCACTGAGAGGGGGATACCTGCATGTACGATGTCATTATCATCGGTTCCGGACCGGCAGGTGCATCTGCCGCTATCTATACAGCACGCGGCAACCTGAAAACGCTGGTCATCGACAAAGCGCCCGGAACGGGAGCGCTGGCCCTGACTCATAAAATTGCCAACTATCCCGGTGCCGAAGGAGAGCGTACCGGAAAAGAACTGCTCGAGATCATGCGCAGACAGGCTGAGAGTTTTGGCGCTGAATTCCTCCAGACCACGATTACCGCTGTAGATGTCGAGGATGAAGTCAAAAGCGTCTACACGGCGGACGGAACCTTCGAGGCCAAAGCGGTCGTCATCGCGACCGGCTCCAAAGGGCGCAACCGCATGCTGCCCGGAGAGGAACGGCTGCTGGGGCGAGGCATCAGCACATGTGCCACATGCGATGGCGCTTTTTACGAAGGCAAAACTGTAGCGGTCATCGGCGATAATGAAGAAGCACTGGAGGAAGCCCACGCTCTGACCAAATTTGCCGATCGGATTGTGTTCATTGTTCCGCGGCCGGACCTGCAGGGCGTAGAGGAAGTGCCTGAGCTGCCGAAGACGCAGTTCTTGTTCCGCACGCGTCCCGTGGAGATCGTCGGGGAACAGTCTGTCCAAGGCGTGCAGGTCCGCCATCCCGATGGCAGCGAGGAGCTGATCACCGTCGATGGGGTGTTCGTCTTTTTGTCGGGGAGCAAGCCGGGTACCGATTTTCTGGAAGATCAGGTGCCACTCGATGAGGAAGGCTTCATGATTCTCGACGAGTACATGCAATCCTCTGTCCCTGGCGTGTTTGGCGCCGGCGAGGTGCGGCGCACGCCAGTGAAACAGGCGGTCGTGGCAGCGGCAGACGGAGCGATTGCCGCCATGGCTGTGGACCGGTACATCAACAAGCGGAGCAAGATTGTTCCGCAATACAAATAATCGCGTATAAAGGAGAGTATGATCATGGCACAAGCTATCGTTTATTCCAGCACCAACTGCGGTTTCTGCAAGCAATTGAAAGGCTATCTGGAGGAGCAGAACATCTCTTACGAGGAGCGCAATATCGACGAGAATGAAGCGTATCGCGAAGAACTCGCCCGCCTCGGCATGATGTCGGTTCCGTTGACCGTGATCGGCGAAAAGCAGATCCTCGGCTTCAATCCCAACCGCATCAAAAAAGCACTGGCTGCCCTGGAAGCCGCCGAATAAAGCGTAAACACGAGAGGAGAAACGACCATGACCATCCATACAAACGATCGAGTACAACTGCAAGTCGGCAAACCGGCACCGGATTTCGACATGGTGACGACCAAAAATCTGGAGACGCTGGATGTGCGCGCGACGCTGGCGGATTACAAAGGCAAATGGCTGATCCTGTTCTTCTGGCCGTTCGACTTCACCTTCGTCTGCCCGACAGAGGTGACCTCCTTCAGCGACAGCATCGAGGAATTCCAGGATTTGGACTGCGAGGTGCTGGGTGTCTCCGTAGACAGCGTACACGTGCACCGCGCGTGGATCCGCACCCCCCGCGACCAGCAAGGCATCGGCGAGGTGAATTTCCCGCTGGCTAGCGACATCACCAAGAAAACGGCACAAGCCTACGGCGTGCTGGATGAAGAGACAGGAGCCGCGCACCGCGGACTGTTTATCATCGACCCGGAAGGCATCCTGCGCTATCAAGTCGTGACCGACATGAACGTGGGCCGCAGCGTAGCCGAAACGCTGCGCATCCTGCAAGCCCTGCAAGCGGGCGGTCTCTGCCCGGCGAACTGGAAGCCTGGCATGAAAACCTTGTAAAACAATCGCGATACGATGCTTTAATAGCCTGCTGACCGCCATCAGCAGGCTTTTTTTCGTTTCCGTGTATGGAGTACAATGGAGGGAAAAATCGTGATTTCTGCGGGAAAGCGAGAGAGAAAGCATGCGGGATGTACCGAATCGATACCGCGGACTTGCGCCGCGCACGCCGGAGATGCTGCGGAGCATCGTGCGGAAATTTTACCGGGGGGCCGTCAGCCACTACGACCTGATTCAACTGAAAAAAGCGGATGTCCGACAAGCGCTTGCTCAAGCGGGCGGCTCATCGGATGAAGAGAGCCGGCGGGAGATCGCGCGGGCGCTGCATACCTTGTTTTTGGAGTTTCACTTCTACGTCACCTGCTGGCTGCAGATCGAAATGGCCCTGTACCGTCTGGCCCGGGAAGACGAGCGCTATGCCCGGATCATGCAGCGTTTTGGCTGCGAGCTTCAGACCCATGTGACGGTCCGCCATCATTTGGACCAAACGGAGGAATGCGTCCGTGCCCAGTGGGACGAGGAGCGGCGGACATGGCTGGGAGCGGAACGAGATCAGTACCGCTTTGGTGAAATTTTATTCACTGTAGATGAAAAAAGTCTCGCCTCCCTGCACGAGTTGTACGAGGCGGTTCAGGCCGTCTCTTCATCGTGAGTCCGGGAGTCCAGCAGTCCAGCAGTCCAGCGGGCCGTCGACCATCAGCTTGGTTAGGCCGGCGGATAGAAAAAAGGTCCCCCAAGCGATGCCGCCGAGATGGCGTGCCTGGAAGACCCGCTAAGGCGCGGATACGTGCAAATCCTCCGGAGTCCACTGGCCAAAGGCAAACCAGAGGGTGGGTTTGCCGGTCGGACCGATACTTGCCTTTACCGGTTGGAAGCCGAGATTGCGAAAGAGCGTCAGACTAGGTTCATTGTCGATGGCGACACGGACATACAGTTTGGGCAGAAGCCGGCACATTCGGGCGGCCAAAGCCTTGCCCACGCCGCGGCCCCGGTACCTTCTGTCCACGACCAGAAACGCGTGGCCGAGACCGCAGTCCGAGACGGCAAACAGGCCGACCAGACGCTTTCCCTCTACCGCGAGCAGCAGGCGGGTGTCCCGGCTTTTCAGCGATTCCGGGGAAAGCTCTCCCAGCCAGTCTCTGGATTGGACCGTGATGCGCCGTTCGCCTTCCCTTCTGACAAAACGGAGCAGGGTCGCCTTGATCGAGGGGAGCAGATGGGGGAAAACGGTGAACAGCTTCATCGCCGGTTACCCCGAGGCGGCTCCCCGTCCGCTCTGGAGACGGGAGACGTATTGCGAATAGTGGATGATGTTGGACAGGGATATGCGGCGAATCGAAGGCTCGTCGAATTTCTCCGGCTTGGCATTGGCCTCAAACAGCCAGAGGCGCCCCTCCTTTGTCAGTCCGAGATCCATCGACATTTCGGCAAGTCCGGCTATGGCCTGATTCAAAGCGCTCGCGATGGTCAGCGCCGTTTCTTTGATGCTCGCTTCAATCGCTTCCGCCTCCCCTTTAAAAATCGCTTGCAGGACAGTTCCGAGTGAATGGATGGAGCCGCCGCGGGGCACATGGGTCGTAATGCTTTGCGAGCCCGCCCTGCGGATGCCGATGCCGGTCACCCCCCACTCCCCCTTTCCGTTTTTTTGCACGAGCACGCGGACATCAAAGGGTTTCCCCATGTACTTCGCGCGGTCGATGCCCTGCTGCATGATGTAGCGTTTTCTTCCCGCATGCCCCTTCACGTGCTTCCATACCCCTTCCAGCGTAACAAACCGGCGGGTAATGGCCTTCTGTTCCTTGAGCCGATGTACGACCCAGCCGTTTTTCTTTTGCTCGACGCGCATAATTCCTTCCCCTGCTTTGCCCAGCACGGGCTTCAGGTAGACGTAGCGATGCTGATGGCAAAACTGGCGGAAGCGTGACAGCGAATCCAGCTTTGCCGTTTCAGGCAGATAAGGCGTCACTTCCTCATATTCACCCAACGTATGGAACAGCTTCTGCTTGTCAAAAAAACAGCGGTTAAACAGCGTGACATTTTGCAGACTGTCAAATTGGCTCAGCGTTTCCTGGACTTCGGTCCGTTTTTCCGCTTTCCGCGAAGGAATCCGGTTGTAGACCACATGTGGAAAAGGCAGCATCTCTTCGAGCCAAAGCCCTTGCTGTTCATCGTAGAGGTAGCCGCGCACTGTTTTTTTACTCCAGTCAATTCCTTCAGGGGTAAAGACGTAGACGAGAGCGCCCAGTTTTTTTCCCGTGAGCGCGATGTCTTTAAAGTTTTCCCGATTGCCCAAAAAATGCTGACCCTTTCCCACGGTCAAGATTCCGATCAGCGGTCCCAGCTTGAATGTGTCATTGCCCACTTTCCAATTGATCCGGGTACGGATACGGCCAGGCTGTTGTTTGGGAAGGCCGAGGGACACCCGTTTGATTGTTTGAAACGGTCCCAAACTGGCCCGCAGTTTTTTCCGCCCGCGCAGGGCGAGAAGATGTTGACGCGGAACTTGCAAATACCAACGGCCGCCGGGGAGGATCGTCAACCACCCGGAGCGCAATTGAGGCATGGGTGTTCCTCCTTCCTTACGGTGGTACGGTTGATTGTTAAAAGTTGGCCAGATAGCAGCTGTAGTCAACCAGCAAGTTGCGGGATTCCAGATCCGCCTGTTTCAGCCGGGCATGCTTGAAGATCGAACGGCCAGGCTTGGAGTTGGCTTCAAACATCCAGACATGCCCGTGTTTGTCGATGCCCATATCCAGCCCCAATTCGCCGAGGTCCATGCCTTTGGCCTGCTCGATGGAGGTGGCAAGCCGGATAGCGGCTTGGGAGACGCGCTCCTTCATCAGGGCCTTCTGCTTGCCGAAGAGGTACGTCAACAGCTCGTCGCCGGGGATCACGGTTCCGCCCGTTCTGACGTGAGTGGTCACACTTCCGGAACCGGCTACCTTGGCGGCCATGCAGGAGACGACCCACTCGTTTTGCAGATTTTTGTGCAGGTGGACGCGGAAGTCAAAAGGACGTCCCTGGAAGGTCAATAGCGAGATGCCTTGCTGCGCCAGATAGGCGCTCGGCCTGCGCGTGCGAAAGACATGCTGGTAGAGGGCGGACAGCTTGGAGAAGCGACGTTTTACATTGCCGCTTCCACTGTGATAGGAGAGCTCATAGCCGCCAGGCGACAGGGAGACAATTTTCAGAATGCCGTAGCCCAGACTCCCGTTTTTCGGCTTGAGATAGACGATCGGGTACTTGCGCAAGAGGGAACGGACGGTTTGCAGGGTCGGGGAGGTGTACGTTTCCGGGATAAATTCGTTTACCTCGGGATTGGGATAGAGGAGCTGATGTATGCCCCATTTATTGAAAAAACCCTGGTTAAACATCGGCATGCTGTAATTGGCCAGCTTCGTTTTGAACTCCTGGACGGCTTCATGGCGTTCCGCAGTCCGGGACGGTATCCGGTCGTAGACGACGTCGGGCAAAGGAGCGATCATCTTTTTCCAGACGAACTCTCCCTGTTTGGATCGTCTGAGGAACCAGGCCCTGACCCGATTGGTCTCCCAATCGATGTCGCCTGGCGCGAAAATGTAATAAAACACGCCTTTTCCTTCCTGGGCCTGCAGCAGATTATAGAAGAATGATGTGCGCTGACCGATAGGCTGGCGGGGAGACGGCTTGAGACCGGTTGTGACGATACCAATTGCGGGACCAATCCGCAGGGTTTCTCCTTCTTTTTTTATCTGAATCAGACCACCGTGCGGGATGCCCAAGTCCGTTTTCAGCATGCTTGTTGCTTTGATGACATTGCTTTCGGGATTACGACGGTCTTGAAAGATCGTGGCCACCACTTCCCGTTTTCCCAGAGAAATGCGGATTTTTTGCCGCGGGCGAAGCTGCAGCTTTTGACAGAGCAGGGATGGCAGGATAATTCCGGCTACATGGGGATAGGAAAGGAAGCGGAGCCGCACTCTGATCGATTCCATGCTTGTATGACCTCCTACGCATGTTTCATGAGATAGCGGGCGTAGCGGACCGGTTGGGTGATGGAGTGGATGCGCGCTTGGGGATCATCAATCATTTTGAATACGGTTCGCCCCGGCCTGCTGTTCACTTCAATAATCCAGACATTGCCTTCTGTATCGATGCCGACGTCGATGCCAAGCTCGAAGAGTCGGCCGTGTTCACTCTCCAAAAAAGGAGGCAGTTCTGCCACCAGGCGATCCAGTTGCTGCTCGATCTTGCTTCTCGTCTTGGCGGGATAGTGATTGGCCAGAAAGCTGCTCAGGGAGACGGCCTTTCCGCCGCCATGCAGATTGGATGTGATGCTCCGCTTATCGCCGAGGCGGACGGCTCTTCCCGTGGTCTCCCATTGGCCATCTCCGTTTTTCTGCACCAGGACGCGGACATCGAACGGAGTGCCGTCCCGCGTGTGCAGGGAGAGGTACGGCTGGACCAGGAAAGACCGGCTGCCGACAAACCCGGCCAAGAAAGCTTTGAGCCCGGTTTGGCCCCGGCAGGCTTTCTCGAACGGCTGATTTTCCCGATTGCGGCCGGACACGCGGTATCCCTCGGGTGACTTGTCGATCCGAACGACCCCGATGCCATGTGTCCCGGCAATCGGCTTGATCACGGCAGAGCCGTGCGCCTGAAGCGTGCGCTGGAGCGATGAAAAGGAGTACAGATCAGTGGGCGGCAGCCATTTTTTCAGCAGCGGTGATTTGACCAGCATTTGATGAACCTGCCATTTTCCCGACAGGCCATGGCCGAGGAAGGTGATCGCCGGATCGTTTTGCAACTTCTCTACAAATGGTTTATAGTGGCGATAGGACGGGCCGACGAAGCAGCGGTCGTAGATGTAGGCAGGCAACGGAAAATTCCGCTTCTGCCATTCGCCGTCCCGAAATTCAAAGCCATTTACGGTGCGTGTGTCAAAGTCGACTTCACGCGGAGAAAAGACAAAGACACGGATGCCGCTTTTGCGACCAATCAATGTCAGCTTTTTGTAATACGCTTTTTCAAGAAAGGAAGAGCCGCGGCATATCGTGATGATGCCTAGGCTTTTTTGGTTTGCCGTCATAAGTGTCACCTTCGTCTTGGTTTCTTGCGCGTCCCTGCTGTCTGCTTGGGCGAGCGGGGAAATCCGCTCAGATAAGAAGCGTAATCCAGCATCTGCAAGACTGAGGGCCGAACCCGGCGAGGAGTTTCAGGGTCCCCGCCCTGACCAGGGAGGCTGTTAGTGGTTTTCGAGGGCTTGCTGTTTACCTCGAGGAGCCATACCTGTCCGTGGACGTCTACTCCCAGATCGATGCCGAATTCCGCGTAATGGCCAGAGAGCGACTGCTCCAGCAATTGCGCCAGCTTCAAGGCAACGCTGCGAAGGGTCTGGACGCTCGGACGAATGTTGGTCATCCAGGGGCCGCACATCCGGAGAGCGGAAGCGGGCGAGGTCATGGAGCCGCCGCGGGAGACGTTGGAGACGATCCGGTTTTGCCCCAGTCGGGCCACCATGGAGGTCACCCCCCATTTCCCCTGCCGGTCTTTTTGCACCAGTACGCGGAAGTCGGTCGGGCGCTGATTGATTCCGATCAGCGGGAGACCTTGCTGCAGCAGATAGGTTTTTCCTTTTGTCCGTCGCGACAGCTGGCGGTGCAGGTCGCCGAGGCTTCCATACACCGTGGAACTGCCGCCTGCGAGACTTAATTGATAGCCGCTGCTTGCTCGGCGTATGCGTGCAATCCCTCTGCCCATGCTGCCGTTTGCGGGCTTGGCGTAAATCGTCTTGTAGGAGGAAAGCATGGTTTCCAAATCGGCTTTCCCCAGGTAACGGATCGTGCGGGGCAGGTGTTTGGCGGCTTCCGGTTCATTTTCCAAAGCGGAATGCACATGCCACTTATTCAGGAACTGTTCATTAAAGAACGGGATGTTGGCCTCCTTGCACCGCTCTTTCCAGGCGGCCATGGCTTCACTCCGTTCTCGCTGACGGGAGACCATGCGGTTGTAGATGCATTGCGGGAGCGGCAAAACGGTTGGCTGCCAGGCTCCATTTCGTCGGACCAGGCCTTTGACGATCCCCGCATCCCAATCGACATCCTCCATCCGGAAGACGCAGACGATGCCTCCCCGTTTGCGGCAGCTGTCGGTCACCTCGTTGAAGAACGCGGTGAATCCGCCAAAAGGAGACAGCGGATATTGGGCAAGATACGTGGAAACGAGAATGCCCAGATAGGGTCCAAAAACAAGACGCTGCTGGCTCGCTTGATAACGTACCAGCAGAGGAACTCCCTTGGGCAGATGGAGGGCCTTGGCCATAGACGGCCGGATCAGGGCGTATCGGCCTTGTTTGATTCCTTGAATGTGGGCTCGCGCCGTTTTTCCGCCAAATTGAACGGTGAGGGTAGTCGGTGTCAGATTCCATTTGCGCATGTGCGCCTGGGGCAGGTACAGGTCGATGTCGGTTTTGGGTTCGTACGATTGCAAAGTAATGGGAGCATACGACATGGCAATCCCCTTCCCATCAGGCATGAAGTTAGTCTATTTTATGAGCAGGCAGATACTTTGGTTCCATGAGGAAAAGAGAGGTTGTTACAGAGAATGAATTTTTGGATGTTGGCAGTAAACGTTGCAGTAGGCTCCGTCATCGGCGGAGTGACCAATGAACTGGCGATCCGAATGCTTTTCCGCCCTCATCGCCCATGGCGAATTGGCGGATGGCAAGTGCCTTTTACGCCAGGCTTGATCCCCAGGCGGAGAGATGACATCGCTGTCCAGATGGGCCGTCTGGTAGAGGAGCACCTCTTGACCACCGAGGGGATAAAAAAGGCGCTTGCCCACGGGGAGATGGAGCAAAAATTGACCCTATGGATGGCTCGCTCGGCGGAGGAGTGGCTGTCAGACAGCCGCACTCTCCGGCACTGGCTGACCGTGGTAAAGCCTTCTTTCTTTCAAGAGGGGGAGGAGCGATTGGGCGAGGAGATCCGCGAGCCGCTTCGGCAGGCATGGGAGCGGTGGGTGGCGGGACAGCTCGACTTGTACCGCGACCGACCTCTCCTGGAGCTGCTTCCTGCCTCCGGGCGGGAGCGGATTGACGAGGCTATGGCTGAGGTGAGCCGTCTCTTTTTGGGGAAGGCGCGGGAGTACGTGCGCTCACAGGAAGGCGTCGAGACGCTGCAGCAGATGGTTCGCGGTCTGGTCGGCGGCGGGGGCGGCATGTTTGGCGGCCTGGTGGGCATGTTCCTCGGCGATGACAAGATCATCGGCAAGCTGCTGCCCCATCTCGACGAGCTGCTGCGCAATCCGGCGCTTGCGGGGAAAATCCATCAAGTGCTGAGCAGCGAGGCGGACAAGCTCTTGCACAAGACTGTCGGTGAGGTCGTCGAATGGATGGGCAGCGAACAGGTGGAATCCTGGGCGAGGGCCATCTTCGCCAAGCTGGAGCAAGAAGCGCTGCGCTTGGCGGACAAGCCGGTGTCCGAGCTGCTCGCTCCGTTCCGCCAGACGATTGTCACGGAGCTGATCCCGAAGGCCGCCAGGTGGATGGTGGAAAAGCTGGAGACGAATATCGATGCGCTGTTTGAAAAGCTGCCGATTCGCGAGATTGTGACCAGGCAAGTGGAGAGCTTTCCGATCGAGCGGATCGAAGAGATGGTCGTGGGCATTTCCGGACGGGAGTTTCGCATGATTACGATCCTCGGCTTCATCCTGGGCGGCGTTATCGGGCTGGTGCAGGGCGTGCTGGCTCTCCTGTTCACCTGACCGGCGATATTGAAACGAAACTGTAAACCCGTTGTAATGGTCCTGTAATATTTCCGGGGTAAGATAAAAGCACGATGAAAACCCCCTTAATGATATACTTTCTGCCGGTGTAGCCGAAAAGCTACCCTTTTTTTTTGCCCGCCCATCGGGTATATTGATGCAAGAGACTGGAATTATCGGATGGTCTGAAGAAAGGGGAGGGGGGCACTACAAACATGGCAACCAAACATGAACAAATCCTTCAATATATAGACAAACTGCCAATCGGCTCCAAAATATCGGTGCGTCAGATCGCCAAAGACCTCGATGTCAGCGAAGGAACGGCCTACCGCGCCATCAAGGAAGCGGAGACGCAAGGCTATGTCAGCACGATCGAGCGCGTAGGCACCGTGCGGATTGAGAAAAAGCAGAAGGAAAATATCGAGCGGCTCACCTTCGCCGAGGTGGTCAACATCGTGGACGGCCACGTGCTGGGCGGACGCGAAGGACTCCACAAGACGCTGAACAAATTCGTCATCGGCGCGATGCAGCTGGAAGCGATGATGCGCTATATCGATGCGGGCAGCTTGCTGTTGGTCGGGAACCGTTTTCAGGCGCACAAGATCGCGCTGCAGCAGGGGGCGGCGGTGCTGATTACCGGCGGCTTTGACACCAGCGAAGAAGTGAAGCAGCTGGCCGACCGTCTGGCCCTGCCGATCATCTCCTCCAGCTACGATACATTTACCGTCGCCTCCATGATCAACCGGGCCATCTACGACCGCCTGATCAAAAAAGAGATCGTCATGGTCGAAGACATCCTCAAGCCGCTGGCGGAAACGCCGGTCTTGCTGCCTTCTGATCCCGTAGCCAAATGGCATCAATATACAGAGCTGTACCACGACACCCGTTTTCCCGTCGTGGATGAGCAAATGAGACTGATCGGAATCGTCACCTCCAAGGATATTATCGGACATGAGGAGACGGCCACCGTCGAAAAAGTGATGACGAAAAATCCGATCACCACGTCGCCGCGCGTCTCTGTCGCCTCCTCCGCGCACACGATGGTCTGGGAGGGCATCGAGCTTCTGCCCGTCGTGGACAATCAGCGCAAGCTGGTCGGGGTGCTGAGCCGCAACGACGTGCTGAAAGCCTTGCAGTACACGGCCAAACAGCCGCAGATGAGCGAGACGTTCCCCAATCTGATCATGTCCCACTTCCGCGAGGAGCGGCAGGGAGATGAACTGGTCTACACCGGCGAGGTTACGCCGCAGATGACCAACCATCTGGGAACGATCGCGAGCGGCATCATGACCACCGTCATGGCCGAGGCAGGCTGCAATCTGCTGCGCAATCACCGCCGCGCCGATATGGTGCCGGAAAATATCACGGTCTACTTTTTGAAGCCGGTACAGATGGAGAGCAAGATCCAGGTGCGGCCGCGCCTCTTGGATATCAGCCGCCGCTTCGGGAAGGTGGAGGTGTCGGTCTATCAGGGGGACGTCCTGGTGGGCCAGGCGATGGTGTCGGCGCAGATTATTGATCGGTGAGTGAAAAGAAGAGGTACGTAGCAAAAGCTGGGTCATTGTTCCCAGCTTTTTTCATGGTGTGGGGAGCAGTGGGGAGTGAAAGACGGGTAGGAAGTGACTTTTCATACATGCAAATCGTCTTGATAAATATGGAACTAATTCTAGGATTGGTTATCGATAGCGTCTGATCGCATTCCTAAGAAATGGGGGTGTGAATACCTTGCTTGGAAGGTATATCGCATTGCTGATTGCTTCTTTGGTTTCTATTCTTTATTTCATCTGGAGGAACCCGGATCAACATGTGCTGGTCGTCTTTGTGTACAGCATCGTGATCGTCGTTGTCTTTTTTACTGTATCCATCCCCGTTGCGTTTCTGGCGGATGTCCTCACTGAACGAATGAAGCAGATCAGGTGGGTGGTTGCCGCTCTCATCCAAATCTTTCTAACGATTCTGGTCCTGACGCCTATCCTGTTAATCCCACTATTATTATTGTATTTACGTCGCAGCACCGAACTTGATTTTCACTTGTTTCTGATGTTCTCAAGCCCCTTTTGGAAACCTGTCCTATTCAACTCCCTCCTCTTTTGGGGAGTAGACGAGATGGTTCGTGCTGTTCAACTTCGATTCTGTCACCGCCGGATATAATTACCTAGGTTCGCCGGAATGAAAATGCGCCTTAAGCTTATTTATATATTCCCATCGAGAAAGTCACTCACAAAATTCGGAGGGAGACACCTGCTAAGGAGTTGGATAGTGCCAAAAAAGCAGGATCTTTAAGACCTTGAAACTATCGATAAATGCAATTAAATCCGTTGGATTTATACAATATTTTACAATATATGTATTATATGGTACTGTATTTTTATAATTAATTTAAACTGAGGGGAGATTAAATTTATGAAGAAAAGATTAATGGGTTTATTTAGTGGTTTAATATCAGTAGTGATATTATCCACACCCGTTTATGCTGAAGATGTTGAACACTTAGAGTTGGCACCAGTAATTAGTAAGGAGAACCAAATTGAGCTTTCCTGGAATAAGATTGGTGAACGTTATCAAGTTTTTTCAAATGGGGAATTAATCTATGACGGCGAAGACACCAGTTATAAACATGTAAAGTTATATGATTCAACACCGTATAGTTATTTAATTAAAGCATTCAATAAAGAAGATGAAGTTATTGATGAAGTAAACGTAAAAACCATGACTCGTCCCAAAGAGAATACAGAACTATTCTCGAAGGCTTCGAATGAAACTGTTAGTAAAATGAAAGAAAATCCCCTTACAGATTTACAGATTGATACCATTACAAGTAATAAAATGGTAATAATTGATTGGCCAGATATCGAGGGTGTTAACAATTACCGAGTATTTCGTGAAGGCGAATTTCTATTCGAAACCAATGAAAGCAAAGTTGTAGACAAAAGAGTTAAACAGGGTAGCCAATATATTTATAGTATTGAAGGTGAGAGGCAGATCAGTGAGGAAAAGAAAGTCGAGATACTTCGTCAAATAAAATCAAGTGGATTTGGAGCAACCGACTTAGCTAGTGAGGAAACTTTTTATCAAGCGATAACTATAATACGTGAAATAGATTTAGGTGAAAAAATTGAGTTGGATTCAACTGTACCTGTGCCCAAAAAGTGGCAACTGCGGTATAGGACATTTATACCGGAGAATATGGTACCCAATCCGTTTCCTGATTTGGACAATAAATACGAATATTTTGGTGGAGATGGGAGTGATAGGGATTTTAATCCGGCCGATGATCGTTATCGGACACATACAGAATTAAGGGTATGTATATTTTGTAATAGCAATGGAACTGGAGCATCAGTTGGGATTACAAGCATAGACGTTTCACCAACCAAAGCTTATGATTCAAACAAAGAACTGGTTGCCGTTTCAAGAGAAGGTTCTGGAGATATTAATTTTCGATATGAACCAATTGTTGACCAGAAAAACGGTAAGGTAGAGTTTGTATTCGATCATGCTGCAGGTAACCCATTAGTACCAGGTCCGGACATTGATTACTATTACCACGGTAGGTTTTGGGGCGGTGGTACTTATTCCGTTGATGGAGGAAATGACCTAGCTCCCAGTCATGAATTTTCAATAATAGAGCCTGGGAGTAATCGTTGGGTTATAAAGCATGCGACTGCCCATCGAGATTTTAATCGTTTGTTTCCACCTTTGGATCACTTCTTTAATTTTGGTAGATAAGATGTTGAAGGGATGGTGGAGTTTCACTATCCCTTCAGTACTTAATTAAAGAGAAGATGGTGGAGCGGACAGTTACACCCCTTGCGGGGCGGAGCCCGGAGCCAAGCAGGGGAACATGCTTCTTCCCCCCACGGCCGCTTTCCTAGCATTTTTCAAAAAGCAGCATACAAACTAACATTATTCTCCAAGGAATCCGAACATAAAAAAAGACAACCGTCGGCACTGCACTCGGTTGTCTGAAGCAAATAGAATGTCACACACGCTCATTATAGCGTAGGCAAAAAAAGATTAGCCAGAAAAAACAGTTGCCAATCCAGGAAAATGATTCCCGCTACGAGCTTTTTTTCATCTCCGCCATCCAGGCCGAGCGGTAGCGCAAGTAATTGCGGGTCCCCAGCACCAAATTCATCACGCCCACGAAAAGGAGCAAGAGTCCCACCACGATCCGGATCGTGTCCAGATCGTCAAAAGAGAACTGGTTCAGGCCAAACAGCGAAACCAGCACCCCGAGCGATATATTCATCTTGCCCAGGATCATCCGGGAAGCGAGCGGGTGGGTGCCGCGCTGGCGAGCCGTCACACTGTAGTAGACGCTGGCGACAAGTGAAGCGACCACGCCGGTCATATAGGTAGCAAACCACATAAAGGGAGTCATCCTCTCTACCAAACTAGGATTATCCTACTAAAGATTGCAAATCTGGTCAAATTCATGTATGGGAATGTTTGTTCTGGTTATCCTTTGTGGTATAATTTTCTTGTACAATCCAAGACAGCTTTCCAGGGCGGCGTGCTCATCCCCATTTCCGAGGAAAGGGGGTGATGCGTTGACTGTATTTGAAGCTATCAGTCTGATGCTGTCTTTCGGTTCCCTGGTCGTTCTCCTCGTCACCCATGATGCAAGCAAAAAGAAATAGCCTGCCTCGCAGCGGAAATGAGCAAGGCGGCCATTTCACCGGGCGGGCCGCTCCCCTGAGAAGCTGGCACCGATTGTACATGGACCGGAGCGCGGCAACGCTTCGGTCCTTTTCTTTCACTATACCGTAATGCTTTCCGGCTTGTAAAGGCAGCGAAGATCAAAACCTGTCGAGGATTGCGGTATAATGAAAGGGGAAGAAAAGACGACGGAATCGCAGGAGAGGGAGGAAAAACATGACCCCCTTTGTGCATTTGCATGTGCATACGGAATACAGTCTGCTGGACGGAGCGGCGCGCGTCGAGGAGCTGGTCAAGCGGGCAGCGGAGCTGAACATGAAGGCGCTCGCAATGACCGACCACGCCAATTTGTACGCGGCCGTCCCTTTTTACAAGGCGTGCAAGCAGGCAGGGATCAAGCCGATCATCGGCATGGAGGTCTACGTCACGGAGGGCAATCTGCAGGACCGGGTGAGGAGCGCACCGCCGCCCAGCCATTTGATTCTGCTGGCGGAAAATGACCAGGGCTACGCCAATCTGCTCCGGCTGGCGACCATCGCCAATACGGAGGGCGCGTACATCCTGCCGCGTGTTAATAAGGAGGCGCTCTTCCAGCATGCCGCCGGACTGATCGCGCTGAGCGGCTGCCTGGAAGGGGAGGTGCCACGCCTGTTGCTTTCGGGTGACAGCGAGGGGGCGAAAGCGGCTGCCCGCTGGTACCTGGAGGTTTATGGACCGGATCGCTTTTTTCTGGAGCTGCAGGATCACGGGCTGGAGCGGGAACGCAGGCTGAATCAGCGGCTGCTGCGGCTGGGTCACGAGACGGGTCTGCCGCTGGTTGCCACCAACAATGTCCACTACGTCTACCAGCAGCAGCACCGCGAGCATGACATCTTGCTCGCGATCGGCGAGGGCAAGACGATAGATGAAGAAAATCGCTTTCGCTATGAGACGGATCAGTATTATCTGAAAAGCGCAGAGGAGATGGCCCAGCTCTTTTCCTATGCGCCGCAGGCGTTGGAGAATACGGTCCGCATCGCGGAGAGCTGCACGTGGGAGCTCGCCTTTGGCCGGCATATTCTGCCCTCCTATCCGCTGCCGGCGGGCGCAGAGCCGGATCGTTATTTGCGGGAGCTCTGCGAGCAGGGCTGCATCGAGCGGTACGGAGCGATTACCCCACAGATCAGGGAGCGGCTGGATCACGAGCTTTCCGTCATCACGCGGACAGGCTTTACCGACTACTTTTTGATTGTCTGGGACTTTATGCGCTTTGCTCACGAACAGGGGATCCCGACCGGACCGGGACGGGGCTCGGCTGCGGGCAGTCTGGTCGCCTACTGTCTCAAAATCACCAACGTCGATCCGCTCCGCTTTCAGCTGCTTTTCGAGCGGTTCCTCAATCCTGAGCGTGTGACGATGCCCGATATCGACATCGACTTTTCCGTGGAGCGCCGCGACGAGGTGATCCGCTATGTGGCGGACAAATACGGGCGTGACCGCGTCGCGCAGATCATCACATTCGGGACGATGGCGGCCCGGGCGGCCGTCCGCGATACGGGCCGGGCGCTGGGACTGTCGATGGCGCTGATCGACCGCGTCGCCAGGATGATCCCGCAATCGCCGGGGATGACGATCGACAAGGCTTTTCAGCTGAATCCCGATCTGGAAAAGCTCTGCGCGGAGAATGCCCAGGCGCGGCAGTTGATCGAGGCCGCGAGAGGGGTGGAGGGACTTCCCCGCCACGCCTCCACGCACGCCGCCGGTGTAGTGATCGCGCCGGAGCCGCTGACCGCCTACGTGCCGCTGCAGACAGGCAGCGAAGGGCTGATGCTCACGCAATTTCCGATGGAGGATCTGGAGGAAATCGGCCTGCTGAAGATGGACTTCCTCGGCCTGCGCAACCTGACAATCATTCAGGAAACGCTGCGCCATCTGGAGAAAGCGGGCGTGGGTCTCGACCTGGAGACGATCCCGACGGACGATCCGAAGACCTTTCAGATGCTCAGCCGCGGCGAGACGACGGGCGTCTTCCAATTGGAGTCAGCCGGCTTTCGCCACGTGCTCCGCGACCTGAAGCCCACCGGACTGGACGACATCATCGCCGTGCTTGCGCTCTACCGGCCAGGACCGATGGAAATTATCCCGCAGTACATCCGGGCCAAGCACCGGGAGACGCCGGTGGAGTTCGCCCATCCCGACCTGGAGCCGATCCTCCGCGAGACCCACGGGTTTATGATCTACCAGGAGCAAATCATGCAGATCTCCTCCAAGCTGGCCGGATTCACGCTGGGCGAGGCGGATATTCTGCGGCGCGCGGTCGGCAAGAAAAAACGGGAGCTTCTGGCGGAGCAGCGGGAGAAGTTCGTCGCGGGCTGCATCCGGCAGGGCTATGGAGAGAAGCTGGGCCATGATATCTACGACCTGATCGTCCGCTTTGCCGATTACGGCTTCAACAAAGCCCACTCCGTCGCGTACGGCATGATCTCCTACCAGATGGCCTACCTGAAGGCCAACTACCCGCTTGCCTTCATGGCGGCGCTGCTCTCGCTCTCCATCGGCAGCCAGTCGCGCATCGCGGAATACACGGAGGAAGCGCGCCGCCTCCATCTGCAGGTGCTGCCGCCGGATGTGAACGAGAGCGAAGCGTTCTTTACGGTCAGCGGAGATGCCATCCGCTTTGGACTGGCCGCCGTCAAAAATGTCGGCTACGGCGCGATTGAATCGATCGTGCGCGAGCGGAAAAACCGGCCGTTTCGCGATCTGTTTGACTTTTGCGCACGGGTGGACGGCCGGCTGGTCAACAGGCGCGTGGTCGAATCCCTGATTCTCTGCGGGGCGCTGGATTCGCTGCCCGGCCATCGCAGTCAGCTGATGGTGCTGCTCGATGAAGCGATGGGCAAGGCGACGGGAAAAAGGCAGGAGCGGGACGCGGATCAGCTCAATTTGTTCGCCGCAGACAGCACAGCCGACCCGGTGCGCCAGCCGGCCGAATATCCGGAGGTGCCGCCCTTTTCCCGCACGCAGCAGCTCAAAGAAGAGCGGGATCTGCTCGGCGTCTACCTGTCCGGCCATCCGCTCGACCAGTACGCGCATCTCTTCAACCGTCCGGAGGTGCCGGCCATCGCGTCGCTGCCGGAGCTTGCGCGCGAGCAGACGGTCAAGGTCGTCGGCATGATTACGCAGGAAAAACGGATCCAGACGAAAAAAGGAGAGCCGATGGCATTTCTCCAACTGGAGGACAAAACCGCCCAAGTGGAGACGGTCGTCTTTCCAAAGGTGTACGCCAAGTATGCAGAGCTGCTCCGGGAAGAGAAAATCGTGGTGGCCGAGGCCCGCATCGATCATCAGGACGACGCCGTGAAGCTGATCGCCAGCCGCTTCTGGGACGCGTCGCTCTTGCCCAAGCCTGAGCTGGAGCCGGTGCTGTTTGTCAAAATTTCGCCGCAGCAGGAGCAGGATTCGACGCTGCACCGTTTGCAGCGCCTCTTTGTCGAAAAAAGAGGAACGATTCCCGTGGTTTTGTACTATGAGGGGAAAAGACAGACAATTCGCCTTCCGGACGCGTTTCGGGTAGAGGTAAATGATTCATTTTTGGAGCTAGCGCGAGAAATTGTGGGGCCTAACAGCGTAATTCAAAAAGAATTGCCCATAATCGGGGGAGGATGAGTGTTGTCCTCCCTTTTTTGCCGATTTCGGCGGGTTTACAGGAGAACGCGTTTTGCTATAATGAGAACATAATTAAAAAAGTGGTCAGACCACTAAGCGCTTGTTCAGTATGCTCATCCGAACATATACATAACAAAGAGGAATGGAGTGGTAGATGTGTCTAATTTGAGAGAGGAAGCACTGGAACTGCATCGCAAGCATCAGGGGAAACTGGAAGCTGTCACGAAAGTGCCCGTACGCAATGCGCGCGATTTGAGCCTCGCGTATTCCCCAGGGGTAGCCGAGCCCTGCAAGGAAATCTTTGATGATACGGCGAAAGTATACGACTATACCATGAAGGGGAATCTCGTGGCTGTCGTCAGCGACGGTACGGCCGTACTGGGTCTGGGCAACATCGGACCGGAAGCGGCGATGCCGGTGATGGAGGGAAAAGCCGTTCTGTTCAAGTCTTTTGCCGGAGTGGACGCATTCCCGATCTGCCTGAATACGACAGATCCCGAGAAAATCATCGAGACCGTGAAGCTGCTGGAGCCTACCTTTGGCGGGGTCAACCTGGAGGACATCGCAGCGCCTGCTTGCTTCGAGATCGAAGAGCGCCTGAAAAAAGAGACCAATATCCCGATCTTCCACGATGACCAGCACGGGACCGCGATCGTTACGGCAGCCGGCCTGATCAACGCCTTGCGCGTGGTGAACAAGAGCCTGGACGAAATTCGCGTGGTCGCCAACGGTGCGGGCGCAGCCGGCATCGCGATCATCAAGCTGCTTTTGTCCATGGGCGTGAAAGACGTGATCATGTGCGACACCAAAGGGATCGTCTACGAAGGCCGCACCTTCGGCATGAACCCGATCAAAGAAGAGATGGCCAAAATCACCAACCGCGAGAAGTTGGAAGGCACCTTGGCTGACGCGATCAAAGGGGCAGACGTATTTATCGGCGTCTCTGTCGCCGGGGCCGTTACCCAGGAGATGGTCAAATCGATGAACCGCGATCCGATCATCTTCGCGATGGCTAACCCGACTCCGGAGATCATGCCTGACGAGGCGAAAGCAGCAGGCGCAGCCGTCATCGGTACAGGCCGCTCTGACTTCCCGAACCAGGTAAACAACGTACTGGCGTTCCCGGGCATTTTCCGCGGCGCGCTGGATACGCGTGCGACCTGCATTAACGAAGAGATGAAGCTGGCAGCGGTCTACGCCATCGCCGATCTGATCTCCGAGGAGGAACTGTCCGCCGAGATGGTGATTCCGGCACCGTTTGACCCGCGTGTGGCTCCGCAGGTAGCTGCAGCCGTAGCAAAAGCGGCGATGGAGACAGGAATGGCACGGGTGTCTGTCGATCCGGAAGCCATTCGTGAAAAAACAGCCAGACTCACGGCGATCTCTTATCAACAAGTGTAACGTGCGGACGTAACCTAACGAACACCCTCCAGGAGCTCTCATGCCCCTCGGAGGGTGCTTCACGGAAGGCCATCAGGGAGGAGGAGCTTCAGGATGCTTGATTCGTTACAGGAAAAAAAGGTATACGAAGGCATTCTCCTGCAAATCCATGAACTCGTTCAGGAGAAAAACTTGCGCCCCGGCGACAAGCTGCCGTCGGAGCGGGAGCTGTCTGAGCAGCTCGGAGCAGGCCGTTCTTCTGTACGGGAAGCGCTGCGTGCTTTGGAATTGCTCGGTCTGATCGAGACCCGCAGAGGGGAAGGCACCTTTCTCAGGCATTACCGCCACAACCGCTTAATCGATATACTCGGATTTTTTATCCTCCGCGACTACAAGACAAAAAAAGACTTGATTGAGATGCGCAAAGTGCTGGAGCTGGACGCTGTCCGGATGGCCTGCCGCAGAGCGACGGCCAAGCATTTTGAGGAGATGGAGCGGATACTGGCCGCTGCAGAGGAACGGATCGAACAGGGAGAGATCCCGACCGAAGAGGATTACCTGTTTCATCGCGTGATCTGCCGCTCCAGCCGCAATTCTATCCTGCACCGGATCTGGGCGCCGCTCGTCGAGTACAGCAATTCCGTTCGCAATGAATCGCTCGCTCGCGAGGGACGCGCCCGCTCCGCTGTCATGGAGCACAGGCAAATCATGGAAGCGATTCGTGCAGGAGACGAAGAAAAAGCGGTAGAACGGATGAGAGCGCATCTCGAAAATTCCAAGCTCTAGCTGCTCCTGCCCGCATTTGCGGCGGCTATTGGGCTGTGATATGATGATGCAGACCTGTATTGGACGATCAAGGAGGAAGCCAACATGTGGACGGTCATCTATATCGCTCCCAGCGAAAAAATAGCGGAACGGATACAGCAACGATTGACAGATGAAGGATTCCTGGCAAAAGTTCGCGAGGCGAAGGTCTCCAAACAGTACGAGATACTCGTCCCCGAGAGCGAGGTACATGAAGTCCAGGAAATACTCGGCACGATCCTTCACTGAAGAGAAAAGTGAGGTGTTACTGTGCTTAAAGATCTCTTTGGAAAAAAACGCAAATTTGCCACAGTCCCCTCGGAGACCCTAAGTCGCACCACACCTGCCGCGAGCGGCACGGTCGAGCCTGTGACGAAGGGAAAGGAAGTTCCCGAGGGCCTGATGAATAAGTGCCCCCACTGCGGCACCATCCATTACTCCAAGGACCTGGAGAAAAACCTGCTGGTATGCAAGAGCTGCCAGTTTCATTTTTCGATGTCGGCTCCCGAGCGCCTGCAATCGATTCTGGACGACGGCGCGCTGGTGGAGGAATTCGATACCGACATCGTGACAGCCAATCCCCTGGGATTTCCGGGTTACCTGGAAAAGCTGGAAAAGGACATGGAAGCGACCAATCTCAAAGAGGCCATTCTGACGGGCGAAGGACTTTTGGGGGGACAGCGCATCGTCATCGGTGTGATGGATTCCCGTTTTCGCATGGCCAGCATGGGCTCTGTCGTCGGCGAGAAAATTGCCCGCGCCATCGAGCGTGCAGTGGAGCGCAAGCTGCCGTTTATCCTGTTCTCCGCTTCCGGCGGGGCGCGGATGCAGGAGGGCGTGCTCAGCCTGATGCAGATGGCCAAGACCAGTGCCGCATTGGCTCAGCTCGACCGGGAGGGACTTTTGTTCGTCTCCGTGCTGACCAACCCCACCTACGGCGGCGTCTCCGCCAGCTTCGCCTCGCTGGGTGACTACAATATCGCCGAGCCAGGGGCGATGATCGGCTTTGCCGGCAGACGAGTGATTGAGCAGACCATCCGCCAGGAGCTGCCGAAAGACTTTCAAACAGCCGAGTTCTTGCTGAATCACGGGCAGCTCGATATGGTCGTGCATCGCAAAGACATGCGCGCGACACTGATGAAGCTGGTCGAGATGCACACGATTCGGGAGGGAGTATAGACATGGCAAACGAACTTCCCTTTGAAAAACCGCTGGTGGAGTTGCGGGAAAAAATCAAGGAGCTTCGCCGGTTTACCGAGGAAAAAGGCATCGATTTTTCCGATGAGGTCGCGCGCCTGGAGCAAAAGGCAAAAGATCTGGCGCAGCAGATCTACGGCAATCTGACGCCGTGGCAGCGGGTGCAGCTCGCGCGCCATCCGGAGAGACCCACGACGCTGGACTATATTTCTCATATTTTTACTGACTTTTTAGAAGTGCATGGTGATCGCCTGTTTGGAGATGACCTGGCGATCGTCGGCGGCATCGCCAAGCTGGATGGCCGTCCGGTTACCATCGTCGGCCATCAAAAGGGCAAAGACACCAAGGACAACATCAAGCGCAACTTCGGCATGGCTCATCCCGAAGGCTACCGCAAAGCCCTGCGCATCATGAAGCAGGCGGATAAATTCGGCCGTCCGATCATCTGCTTTATCAACACCTCGGGTGCTTATCCGGGGAAAGCGGCAGAAGAGCGGGGGCAGAGCGAAGCGATCGCGCGCAATCTGCTGGAGATGGCGAGACTCCGCGTGCCTGTCCTCTGTGTCGTCATCGGCGAAGGCGGCAGCGGCGGCGCTTTGGCGATCGGGGTAGGCAACCGCGTCTACATGCTGGAGAATTCCTATTACTCCGTGATTGCGCCGGAGAGCGCGGCAGCGATCCTCTGGAGAGACGCTAGTCTGGCGATGCGGGCGGCGGAGACGATGAAAATCACCGCGCCTGATCTCCTGGAACTGGGCGTCATCGACGGAATCATCGAGGAGCCGTTTGGCGGTGCCCACCGCGACGTCACCCTTCAGGCCGGACTCGTCCGTGCCCAGCTGCTGGAGGGACTGAAACAGTTGGAGCAGATGAGCGAGGAAGAACTGATACAGGATCGCTATCAAAAATTCAAACAGATCGGTTCCTACGCCTCCCTGTAAAGCAGGGGGCGTATTTTTCTTTCTTCTTGCCGGATATTCTGGTAAAATCGTAGGCGGAGTCGATACTTGTCAGATCTTTCAAAAAGTATGTCACAATGCCTTTGTTAGTGTAACAGATATTTTTTGTTCACTGATACAGCGTGTAGAAAAGCGGAATTGGTACATACTGTTTTCGTTTCAAGGCATCCTAATGACGGACAGAATGGGCGAGGTGGTTACATGCAGAAAATTGCAGTTTTAACCAGCGGCGGCGACGCACCCGGAATGAATGCGGCTGTGCGCGCAGCGGTCAGGAGAGCGGCGTATTACGGCATTCAAATGTACGGAGTGTATCATGGCTACGAAGGCTTGATGTACGGCGATATACAAGAGATGACGCTGGGCTCGGTCGGGGATATCATCCACCGCGGCGGGACCATTCTCTACTCGGCCCGCAGCGAGGAATTCAAGACGGAGACCGGCCAGCAAAAAGCGATCGATCAGCTCAATCGGCGCGGCATCGAAGGGTTGATCGTAATCGGCGGGGACGGCTCTTTCCGGGGAGCCCAAAAAATTTCGGAAAAAGGCATTCGGACGATCGGCGTTCCGGGAACCATAGATAATGACATTCCCTGCACCGATTTCACCATCGGTTTTGATACCGCGCTCAATACGGTGGTGGACGCCATCGACAAGATCAGGGATACAGCCACCTCCCACGAGCGCACCTACATCATCGAGGTGATGGGGCGGGACGCCGGTGACCTGGCATTGTGGGCAGGCCTTGCAGCCGGAGCGGAGTCCATCCTCATTCCCGAGGTGGACAACGACATGCGGGATATCGTCGAGCGCCTGGAAGCGGGCCATCGGCGGGGGAAAAAGCATACGATCATCATCGTGGCGGAAGGGGTAGGCAGCGCTTCGCATTACGCCGAAGAGATCAAGAAGCTGACCGGTCTGGAGACGCGGGTCACGGTTCTGGGCCATATCCAGCGGGGCGGTTCGCCGACAGCCTTTGACCGCATGCTGGCGAGCCGCATGGGAGCGGCTGCCGTCGACTTGCTGCTGGAAGGCAAAAGGGACCGCATGGTCGGCATCCGCAACAATGAGATCGTGGATGTAGACTTCCAGGAAGCACTGTCACAAAAGCATCATCTGGACTTATCGATCTATCAATTGGCTCGCACGCTTTCGATCTAGGTGCGGCCGTCAAATAGCCGAGGAGGGACTTCTCTTGTTGCGCAAAGCGAAAATTGTTTGTACCATCGGACCCGCCAGTGAATCCGTAGAGACCTTGAAAAGACTGATCCACGCTGGAATGAACGTCGCCCGCCTCAATTTTTCCCACGGCTCCCACGAGGAGCATGCGGCGCGCATCGCCAGCATCCGCCAAGCCTGCGCGGAGACCGGCAAGCAGGTCGCGATCCTGCTCGATACCAAAGGGCCGGAGATCCGAACCGGCGTGCTCGCGACCGAATCGGTAGAACTGGTAGAGGGCAACCGGATCACGCTTACGACCGAAGAGATCGCCGGCACCGCCGAGCGCGTCTCCATCACCTACGCGGAGCTGCCGCAGGATGTAAAGCCGGGTGACACGATCTTGATCGATGACGGGCTGATCGGCCTCACCGTGCAAGAAGTGCAGGGGCAGGACATCATCTGCGAGATCAAAAACGGAGGCACCCTCAAAAGCAAAAAAGGCGTCAACGTGCCGGGCGTCAAAATCAACCTGCCCGGCATTACCGAAAAGGACGCCCAGGATATTGAGTTTGGCATCGAACAAGGCGTCGATTTTATCGCGGCCTCTTTTGTCCGCAAGGCGTCCGACATTTTGGAAATACGGGAAATCCTCGAGCGGCATCACGCCAAAATCGACATCATCGCCAAGATTGAAAACCAGGAGGGCGTCGACAACGTCGACGAAATTTTGGCCGTAGCCGACGGGACGATGGTGGCCCGCGGCGATTTGGGCGTGGAGATCCCGGCGGAAGAAGTGCCGCTGGTCCAGAAAAAGCTGATCAAAAAGTGCAATGAGCTCGGCAAGCCCGTGATCACCGCGACCCAGATGCTCGATTCGATGCAGCGCAATCCGCGGCCTACCCGCGCCGAAGCGAGCGATGTCGCCAATGCGATCTTTGACGGCACCGACGCCATCATGCTCTCCGGTGAGACGGCGGCGGGCAAATATCCGGTCGAGTCTGTCGAGACGATGAACCGGATCGCCCTCCGCGCCGAGCAGGAGCTGAACTATCGGGAGATCCTGCACAGCCAGTCGCTGCATAAGCAAGTGACGATCACCGATGCGATCAGCCAGGCTGTCGCCAATGCGGCGCTGGATCTGGATGCGGCTGCCGTCATCACCGCGACGGAGAGCGGCCATACCGCCCGGATGGTGTCCAAGTACCGGCCCAAGGCTCCGATCGTAGCCGTGACGCCGCATGAGGGCGTGATGCGCCGGCTGGCCCTGGTCAATGGCGTCTATCCAGTCCTCGGCCCCGTGGCCAATACCACAGACGAAATGCTCGACTTATCCGTTCAGCAGTCGCTGCAAGCAGGCTTTGTGCGCCACGGCGATCTCGTCGTCATCACTGCGGGCGTGCCCGTCCGCGAAGTCGGCACGACCAATCTCATCAAGATTCACGTGATCGGCGATATCGTCGCCAAGGGACAAGGGATCGGCCGAAAAGTGGTGACGGGTCGGGCCGTAATCGCCCGTTCCTCTGCGGAGGCATTGGAGAAGACGGAGCCAGGCAGCATTCTCGTCATGATTGGGACCGACTCGGAGATGATTCCGGCTTTTGAGAGAGCGGCCGCCGTCATTACCGAAGAAGGAGGACTGACGTCCCACGCCTCCATCGTGGGTCTGAACCTCAATGTGCCGGTCATCGTCGGCGCGGCGAAAGCGACCGACCTGATCAGAGACGGGCAGATCGTCACGGTAGACCCTGAGCGCGGCCATATTTATACCGGACATGCCCGCGTGCTGTAAGCGCCGGTAAGAGACGAAAGCCCAATACGGTCAGATACGGAGAGAGGGTCAAAAATGGCCCCCTCTCTTTTGCGTGCGCAAAAAAAGTGAAGAACGGTGTATGATTAGCCCCTCAGTTCCGCATAGTTAGGAATAAAATCCTACACCTGGCGGGGTGACCGATGGGGTGCAAATCTGGTAGAATTGATTTTTCTGCGGCTTTCTCACTCTGTTTACGAGAAGCGTTGTCAAGACCCTTTTTTCTAAAAAACACAATATATTGTGTTGTCGAAAAATCTTTATCACAACATATAGAAAAGACTATTGAGTTTTTCAGGGAAAAAGAGTTAACTAGAGATGAGAGAGTTGAAGGGCACAAATGTTTGGCTGTGCCGGGTAAGTTATAAGCAGTTTGGCTATTTTGAAGGAGGAACCGTCATGTTGGCAACAGAAACGAGAACCCGATTTTTGCGGGATGAATTCTTGGCACAATATCCTGATTTTCCGGTACATATGACTCCGCTGGGGCAATTTGTCTACTACCGGACCTATTCCCGCTTTATTCCTGAACTCGGCAGACGAGAGACATGGAAAGAAACCTGCCGCCGCTCTGTCGATTACAATATGAAGCTGGCTTACCAGCACATTCGGAAAATCGGTCTCGTCCCTAACCTCGAGGAGCTTTCCACGGAGGCGGAGGGGCTGTTTGACAACATGTTCAATCTGAAGCAATTCCTGTCCGGGCGCACCCTTTGGGTGGGCGGTGCGGAAAACGGCGTAGCGGACTTGTATCCGCTGGCCAATTTCAACTGCTCTTTCCTGAACATCCGGTCCTGGGAGGATCTTTGCGACCTGTTCTATTTGCTGTTGGTCGGAACCGGCGTAGGCTTCAAGTGTACCAAGCAGATGGCGGAATCGTTGAAGCCGATTCGGACCAATGTCACCCTGCTCTCGTCCGAGTACAGACCGCTGCCGATGCATCAGCGTCTTGAGCGTTCGGAGCTGAAGGTGCTGGAAAACGGCTACGCCAAAATTTACGTCGGCGACAGCAAAGAAGGCTGGGTCGAATCGCTTCGCCACTATCTGCATATCTTGACGGATCCGGCCTATGAGCATATTCATACCGTAAAAATTTCCTACAACAGCGTACGCCCCAAAGGCGAGCGGCTGAAGCGCTTCGGCGGTACGGCCAGCGGGCATGAGCCGCTTCGCGAGATGTTCGAGGGCATCGACAAGGTGCTGAAAAACCAGATCGACGCCACCCTCGATCCGATTGTGACGGACGACAAAGGGTACGGAAAAATCCGCCCAATCCACATCCTGGACATCGGCAATCTCATCGGCGCCAACGTCGTCGTGGGCGGCGTGCGCCGGACGGCAGAAATTTTCCTGTTCGACCATGATGATTACGAGTGCCTGTTCGCCAAATACGGCATCAATGGCTTCTGGACGGAAGAGCAGCTCGCCCACCACCGAAAAGTGGGAGAACTGCTGGGTGACATCAAGCCAAACTGGTTTGACAGCATCCAAAAGGTAGGGGACGGCCGCTTCGGACTGGATCACCGCCGGATGTCCAACAACTCGATTGCGTTCAATCAGAAGCCGAGCCGCGAGTTCCTGCATCTGGTCTTCACGATGATGCAGCTGGAGGGCGAGCCGGGCTTCGTCAACCTGGAGGAAGCCAATCGCCGCCGTCCCAACGCAGAAGGGCTGAACCCGTGCGCGGAAATTCTGCTCGACTCCTACGGGGTGTGCAACCTGACGACAGTCAATCTGATGCAGTTTGTCATGGATAGCCCGGACGGCTCCAAGTATTTGGACCTGGATGGACTTTTGGACGCGCAGCGCAAATCCGCGCGGGCCGGCCTGCGGATGACGCTGGTGACGCTGGAGCTGCCGCACTGGGATGTCGTCCAGCAGCGCGACAGGCTGCTCGGCACCTCGCTTACAGGCGTCAAGGACGCGATTGCCGCCCTGGGCTATACAGAAGAGCAGGAGGTTGAACTTCTCCGGCTGCTGGGCAATGCGGCTCGCGAAGAAGCGGACAAGTACGCCTATGAGCTGCGCGTCAACTCGCCTTTGCTCGTGACAACAGTGAAGCCGGAAGGCACGCTTTCCCAGGTGGCCGGCGGCGTCTCCAGCGGTCTGCACTGGTCTCACTCTCCGTACTACATCCGCCGGATTCGGATCAATGCGGAGGATCCGCTCGCAAAAGCGGTGCAAACCCTGGGCTGGACCGTACACCCCGAGGTGGGAACACCGGGTGAAACGCATGAGGAGCGGATGGCCAATGCGCGGACGCTGGTGATTGACTTCCCGGTGGCGTCCGGTGCCAAAGAAACGAAAAACGAGGTAGACGTCAAACGGCAGTTCGATACCTACTTCCGCTTCCAGAAGGAATACACCGAGCACAATTCCTCCAATACGATCACGGTTCGTCCGGGAGAGTGGGAAGAAGTAGAAGAGATCGTATACGGCAACTGGGACAACTTCGTCGGCGTCTCCTTCCTGCAGCTGGATGGCGGCACTTACCAGCTGGCTCCGTACGAGTCCTGCACCAAGGAAGAGTACGAGCAGCTGAAGGCGAGCATGAAGCCTTTTGATCCAGCCATTCTCCAGCAGTTCGAGAAAGGCGTGGATTCCGACTTGTCGACAGCCGATTCCTGCGAAACCGGGGCTTGCCCGATTCGCTAAGGTCATCAAATCAATCATCGCAAAAACGACCGCAGCAGAACGAATTTTTTCGTTCCACTGCGGTCGTTTTCTATTCCATCCGGTACAACAGCCGATAGGGGGAGAGACGGAAGGCTTCCAGGCGGACGGGGCATGGGTCAGAGCGTCTAGGGTGCGGCTGATCAGCGGCGACGCCCCTAATGAATAGGCGGAAAGCACCTCGTCTGTGATACAATAAAAGGAGAAAGGAGCGATCCGTTTGAAGCAAGATGTCTACGCTCATCAAATACGTGTGCGATACAGCGAAACCGACCAAATGGGTGTGGTGTATCACGCAAACTACCTCAATTGGTTTGAAGTCGGCCGCACGGAATTTATTCGAGATACAGGGATTACTTATCGCGCTTTGGAGGAGAAGGGAATCCTGCTGCCCGTCACGGATGTCGGGCTTTCCTACAAACTCCCTGCCCGCTACGACGACTGGGTGGAGATCCGGACGAGACTGGAGGAACTCTCACCTGTACGGCTCACCTTTGCCTATGAACTCTACCGGAGGGAAGACGGACAGCTGCTCGTCAGCGGGTGGTCCAAGCATGCGTTTACGACGACGGAGATGAAGCCGATCCGGCTTTCTCGTGCGGTACCGGAGGTATATGCACTGCTTCAGGAGCGTTGTACAAGGGGGAGATCGTAATGCTCTTTCGCATCCTGCTCGTTCTGTTTATTGTAGTGCCGGCGATTGAACTATGGGGCCTGATTTCGGTGGGGAAAGTGATCGGACCCTGGTGGACCGTGGCGCTGGTCATCCTGACCGGATTCGTAGGGGCCTGGCTCGCCAAGCAGCAAGGGCTGCAAGTGATGAGGATGCTCCAGCTGCAGATGTCCCGCGGTCAGATGCCGGGAGAGACGCTGATTGACGGAGCGCTGGTGCTCTCCGGCGGCCTGATGCTGCTCATGCCCGGATTTTTCACGGACATCGTAGGCATTCTCTTTTTGCTCCCCTACACGCGGATGATTATCCGTCATCTGGTGAAGAGGTGGCTGTGGTCGCTGATCTCATCGGGTCGGGTTCATTTCTTTTTCCGACGGTAAAGCTGCTTGCGGTACAGCTGTTTGCGCTGTGTTCCCAATCAAAAAAGGAGGCGAATGTCGCCTCCTTTTTACGTCTCTTGCCCTTTGATATACTTCCAGAGGTCCATAAATACATTGGCTTTGACCAGCGCATTGATCAGGACCAGAGAGACGGGACCGATGATCAGACCGAGGAAGCCAAACAGCTGCAAGCCGACAAACAGGGCGACCAGCGTCAGCAGCGGATCCAAGCCGACATTTTCGGCGACGACCTTCGGCTCGATAATCTGCCGGAAGATCAGCACGACGCCGTAGAGGATCGACAAGCCGATCACCAGGGAGTAATTCCCCTTGAAAAACAGGTAGATGATCCAGGGGATAAAGACGGTCCCGGTGCCCAGGTACGGCAGCAAATCGACAAGTCCGGTCAACAAACCGATGGTCACCGCATACTCCACCCGCAGAATCAACAGGCCGATCATTACGATCGCGGCCGTGAGCGAGATCAGGGTCAGCTGCGCTTTGGCGAAGCCGAACAAAGCGCCCTTTAAATCCTGGAACACTTCGTCGAGCCGCCGGTTGACGCCGCTCGGAAGAATTTTCCGAAAACGCGCTTCCCACAGAAAGAAATCCTTGGAGATGAAGAATGCGCCGATCAGGGAGATCACGAACACCGTCGCCAGATTGGGCAGGGAGAGCAGGAAGTTTTTCAGCCCGTCCAGAAATTGCACAATCAACTGCTGTCCAGCGTGTGTGATGGATGTGATGCCCTGGCCGATGGTGTTGTCCAGCTTCTCTTTGTAACCCGCATCAAGCGTCGTCAGGAACGACTGGATTTGCTCATAGATGCCGGTGAGGAAATCCTGAGAAATCGTCCTTTGCAGATAGTGGGCCAGCTCCGTGGAGAAGAGTGGAAGTTTGCGCGCCAGCTCCCCGATTTCGACGACGGTCTCGGTGATGATCAGGGTGACGACCCCGCCGGACAGGGCGAGCAGGAGCAGCAGCGCCAGCGTGACGGACAGCCATCGGGGGATCTTCGCCTTTTTGGTCAAATAGGTAACCGGGCGATGGATCACCAGCGCGATGACTAAGGAGATGAGAAATGGGTACAGTAAGGGTAGTGCAAAAACCAGGATTCGGAAGCTGGCGTAGATGAGCAGGCAAACCCACAAAAACCGAATAATTTGAAAGAGGCGGATGGCCCAGTTTTGCCGGTTCAATAGAACTCTCCTTTCTCTGTATGGCAGGATTGCTGTCTCTTTTATGAAAAAAACATTCGCGCTGTTTCTCAAACATTATTTTACCAGGCAGGGCCCGGAGAAAGACGGCCGAAACTGCCGCGAAAACCACTCGTGACTGCTTTGTAACTATTATGCAGTATGCTGATAGGCGCAAGCAAGTTTTCCCTTCCGTGCCTGCTTTTTTACATCTTGTACTTTTATCATTCACAAAACTGCAATAATCTTTTATAATTGTGTCGAATTATGGTTGGATTCTTTTTATTGACATACAGCAGGACCTCTTGGTCTTTCCTCCCGTCTATGCGTATTTTGAAATACGAATGATGATCCGTTTCATTTTATAATCATTCATTTGTGGAGGGTGGTCGTAAAAGGAACCGCCACGACAACTACATATAGCATAGAGTGGAAAAGGAGAGAGTTACATGACAGCTACTCGTGGACTAGAAGGCGTAGTTGCCGCTCAATCTTCAATCTGTTCGATTGTCGATGGGGTACTTTGCTATGGTGGTATCAATATTGACGAGCTTGCGGAACACGCAACATTTGAAGAGGTTGTCTACCTGCTCTGGCATGGAGCCCTACCGAAGCGCGATCAGCTGGATGCTTTGAAAAAGCAGCTGGGTGAAAATGCTGCGGTGCCCCAAGAGGTGATCGACAGCATCAAATCCTACCCGAAAGGCGTACACCCCATGGCGGCGTTGCGCACAGCTGTCTCTTCGCTAGCGCTCTACGATGCAGAAGCTCAAGAGATGAGCCCGGAGGCCAACTACCGGAAATCGATCCGCCTGATGGCCCAGACACCGACTCTGATTGCTGCCTTTGCTCGCATGCGAAAAGGACTGGAGCCAGTCGCTCCCAATCCGTCCTATTCCATCGCCCAGAACTTCCTGTACATGCTGACGGGCGAAGCTCCGACCGAAACCGCTGTGAAAGCGTTTGATGTCGCCCTCATCCTGCATGCGGATCACGAGTTCAACGCATCCACCTTTGCAGCACGGGTGACTGTCGCGACGCTGACAGATATTTACTCCGGCATCGTGTCTGCAATCGGCACACTGAAGGGACCTTTGCACGGCGGGGCAAACGAAGCGGTAGCAGCTATGCTGGCCGAAATCGGCTCTGTCGACGAAGTCGAATCCTACATCCGCCAAAAGCTGGACAACAAAGAGAAGATCATGGGCTTCGGCCATCGCGTCTACAAAGACGGCGACCCGCGTGCCAAGTGGCTGAAGCAAATGTCCAAAGCGCTGACTGCGCAAATCGGACGCCCTGAGCTTTACGAGATGTCCGTGAAGGTAGAAGACATGGTAACAGGCGAAAAAGGTCTGAAGCCAAACGTCGATTTCTACTCCGCATCGGTGTACATCGCGCTTGGTTTGGAGAGCGATCTGTTCACGCCGATTTTCGCCATCAGCCGTATGTCTGGCTGGACTGCGCATATCATGGAACAATACGAGAACAATCGTCTGATCCGTCCGCGCGCAGATTACACCGGTCCGGTCAATCAGCATTATGTGCCGATCGATCGCCGCTAAGACCATCGCTTTTCCGAGCGTGGAGGAGTCCGTCACCCGAATGGAGAATGTACTCCTAAGCGCAAGCTTGAGAACTACCACCCGCGCGTGGTAGTTCTCCTACGTCTGGAAATATTTTCTACCATATTTTTCATACACTGGAGGGATTTTTCGTGTTTAAAAACCTGTCTCAGCCGACTGCTGGTCAAAAAATCACAGTAGACAACGGCAAACTCGTTGTTCCAAACAACCCCATCATCCCATTTATCGAAGGGGACGGTACGGGTCCAGATATCTGGAAGGCATCTGTTCGTGTCCTGGACGCAGCTGTAGAAAAAGCTTACAAAGGCGAAAAGAAAATCGAGTGGTTCGAAGTCTTCGCAGGCGAAAAATCCTTCAACCAATACGGTGAATGGCTCCCTGAAGATACGCTTACCGCTGTGCGCGAGTATCTGATCGCGATCAAAGGCCCGCTCACGACTCCGGTTGGCGGCGGCATCCGCTCCATCAACGTGGCTCTTCGTCAAGAACTGGATCTGTACGCTTGCGTGCGTCCTGTGCAATACTTCGACGGTGTGCCATCCCCCGTCAAACATCCCGAATTGACAGACATGGTCATCTTCCGCGAAAACACCGAGGACATCTACGCTGGTGTCGAGTGGGCGGAAGGAACGCCAGAAGTGAAAAAAGTCATCGACTTCCTGCAAAACGAAATGGGCGTCAAAAAGATCCGCTTCCCGGAAACCTCCGGCATCGGCATCAAGCCTGTTTCCAAAGATGGTACCGAGCGTCTGGTTCGCGCAGCGATCAACTACGCGATCGACAACAAGCGCAAATCCGTTACCCTGGTACACAAAGGCAACATCATGAAGTTTACCGAAGGCGCGTTCAAAAACTGGGGCTATGCTGTGGCTGAAGCGGAATTCGGCGACAAGGTATTCACCTGGGCGCAGTACGACCGCATCAAAGCCGAAGGCGGCGACGCGGACAAGGCGCAGAAAGAAGCAGAAGCAGCTGGCAAAATCATCGTGAAAGACGTGATCGCCGACGCCTTCCTGCAACAAATCCTGACTCGTCCGGCTGAGTACGACGTGGTTGCGACACTCAACCTGAACGGCGACTACATCTCCGACGCCCTGGCTGCACAAGTAGGCGGCATCGGTATCGCACCTGGCGCGAACATCAACTACCTGACCGGCCACGCGATCTTCGAAGCGACCCACGGTACCGCTCCGAAATACGCAGGTCTGGACAAGGTAAACCCGTCTTCCGTGATTCTCTCCGGCGAAATGATGCTGCGCCATCTGGGCTGGAACGAAGCGGCTGACCTGATCATCCAATCCATGGAGAAAACCATCTCCGCAAAAACCGTAACCTACGATTTCGCTCGTCTGATGGAAGGTGCGACCGAGCTGAAGTGCTCCGAGTTCGCAGATGCCCTGATCAAAAATATGTAAGCAGTTCCTTGCGAAGACACATCGAGACATCACTACCCCACTAAAAGCAATGGAGGCGATTTGAGAATGGCATTCCAACGCAAAAAAATCGCAGTGATCGGCAGCGGCTTCACAGGTGCAACGACGGCATTCATCCTGGGCCAAAAAGAACTGGGCGACGTCGTGCTCGTGGACATCCCGCAGCTGGAAAACCCGACAAAAGGGAAAGCACTGGATATGATGGAATCTTCCCCGGTACTTGGCTTTGACGCCAACATCACCGGTACGGCCGACTACGCGAATATCAAGGACGCCGACCTGGTGATTATCACTGCCGGAATCGCTCGCAAACCTGGCATGTCCCGTGATGACCTGGTGAACACCAATGCTGGCATTATGCGCTCCGTAGCGGAGCAGGTCAAAACCTATGCGCCGAACTCGATCGTGCTGGTTCTGTCCAACCCGGTAGACGCAATGACCTATACCTTCTTCAAAACATCGGGCTTCCCGAAAGAGCGCGTCATCGGTCAATCCGGCGTGCTGGACACGGCTCGTTTCCGCACGTTCGTCGCGATGGAGCTGAACGTATCGGTAGAGGACGTAACCGGCTTTGTACTGGGTGGCCACGGTGACGACATGGTGCCGCTGGTTCGCTACTCCTATGCTGGGGGAATTCCGCTGGAGAAGCTGATTCCAAAGGATCGTCTGGACGCCATCGTCGAACGCACCCGCAAAGGCGGCGGCGAAATCGTCAACCTGCTGGGCAACGGCTCCGCGTACTACGCGCCGGCTGCATCCCTGGTACAAATGGCGGAAGCGATCTTGAAAGACAAGAAGCGCATCCTGCCCTCCATCGCCTACCTCGAAGGCGAATACGGCTACCATGATCTGTACCTGGGTGTGCCGACCCTGCTCGGCGGCAACGGCATCGAGAAAATCATCGAGCTGGAGCTGACGGCAGAGGAAAAAGCGGCGCTCGACAAGTCCGCCCAATCCGTGCGGAATGTGATGGCTGTTCTTCAATAAGCACACTGCTTTTGGTGAATCGTGAATGTCTACGTAATAAAAGAAAGACGTCTCTTTTCGGAGGGGCGTCTTTTTTTGGTGTTTTTAATAAGCGGTGGAGGAACGGCGCTCTAATCTTTACAAAAAAATTACTTGTTTACCTCCCGGGGGTTTGGCAGACTGGACAGTGAGAAGACTAGAGAAAAGCCGAACGGCAGCGTAGGGGGGATGGATGTTGACGAAGATTCTTGTCGTCGATGACGAAGCATCGATTGTGAAATTATTGCAGTTTAATTTGGAAAAAGCGGGGTTTCAAGTGGTGACCGCCTTTGACGGAAAACAGGCATTGGACATGGCCCGCATGGAACAGCCCGATTTTATTATCCTCGACTGGATGCTGCCGAAGATGGAAGGCATGGACGTGTGCAAGACCTTGCGCCAAGAGCGGAATAATACTCCGATTTTAATGTTGACGGCCAAAGACGATGAACTGGATAAAATCCTGGGGCTGGAGCTGGGGGCGGATGATTATCTGACCAAGCCGTTCAGTCCGCGGGAAGTGATCGCCCGGGTCAAAGCGATTCTCCGCCGTACCCAGACGACAGCGGATGGCACAGCTGCACCGGATGAGGTTGTTCTGCAGTTTGGGGAAATCCGCATCTACCCGGAAAAATATGAGGTGTACCGCGGTTCGGAGAAAGTGGAGCTGACGCCAAAGGAATTTGAACTGCTCCACTATCTGGCCAGCCACCACGGGCGGGTCCTGACGCGAGATCAATTGTTGAACGCCGTGTGGAACTACGATTTTATCGGCGATTCGCGGATCGTCGACGTTCACGTAAGCCATTTGCGCGAGAAATTGGAGGAAGACACGAAAAATCCTCGCTACATCAAAACGGTCCGTGGATTAGGTTACAAGCTGGAAGGCTGACGGGAGGCCGGATTCGTTGACACGTTTTCGAATTAAACTCACCTTGACCATTCTCGGGCTGGTTTCCATCGTTCTCTTGGTGATGGGGATGTACTTCGCCAAGGTGCTGGAGCGATTCTACCTGGATACCCTGGGGGAACTGCTTACGCGCGAATCCAAGCTGGTCGCCCAATCCGTCCGATTTCCGGAGGTCCTCCGCGACAAGGAAGAGCTGGCCAGAAGGGTGCAGCAGGTAGCCTCGGAGGAAGAAGTGCGGATTACCGTCATTGATGTCGACGGGAACGTGCTTTTTGACAATATTCACAAGTCCGAGGAGATGGAGAACCACGCCAGCCGTCCTGAATTTGCCGCCGCTTTGCGCGGGGAGACGGGGATCGACAGGCACTACAGCGAGACGCTGGGCTACGAAATGATGTACGTGGCGGTCCCGGTCCGATCCACAGAGAACGTGATCGGCGCTGTCCGCTCCGCGATGTCGATGCAGGATATTGCGGATACGGTGCATAATCTGTGGTACACCCTGCTCACCGGTCTGCTGGTCACGATGATTCTCGCTTCCATCGTCGTCTCCCGGATTTCTTACAACATCACGAGCCCGATCGAAGAAATTACCCGCGTCGCGCGAAATATTACCCAGCGCGAGTACGAGAGCCGCGTGCGGATCAAGGCCCGGGATGAAATCGGACAGCTGGCCTCCGCCATCAACTTTATGGCCTCCAGCCTGGAACAGCAGATGTATGAAATCTCCGAAAACCACCAGCGGCTGACCGGCGTCCTGACTAACATGACCAGCGGAGTGATCTTCATCTCTGAGCATCGCCGGATCATGCTGGTCAATCCGGCTGTCGAACGATTGCTGGGGAAATCGGCCAATGAGCTGATCGGGAAACTGCATATTGAGGCGGGGAAAAACTTTGGCCTCAGTCAATACATTGACCGCTGCCTGGACCGCGGCGAAAAGTTTCGCCAGGAAGTCCACATCTACTATCCCCAGGAGCGGATTCTCGACGTGAACTTTGCTCCCTATATCAACTTCAAGGGAGAAGCCAAAGGGGTCGTGGTCGTTTTGCACGACTTCACGGAAATCCGCCGTCTGGAGAAAATGCGCAGCGATTTCGTCGCCAACGTCTCGCATGAACTGCGCACCCCGATCACCTCGATCAAAGGCTTTACCGAGACGCTGTTGGATGGCGCGATGCAGGACGAGGAGACCTGCCGCAACTTCCTGCAGATCATCTACGATGAGAGCGAACGCCTCTATCGGATGATCCGCGACATCCTGGACCTCTCCAAAATCGAGCAAAAACGGCTGACGCTTCAGCTCACGGAGGTCGACCTGCAGGATCTGATGGCCTCGACGGTAGCGCTCTTGCAGGAGCAGGCGCAGCGCAAGCAGATCTCCATCCAGCTGCCCGACCCGCATCCGCGTGTGACGCTGACGACGGACAAGGATTGCCTGCAGCAGATCATCCTCAATCTGGTCACCAATGCAGTGGTCTACACACCCGAGGGCGGAGCCATCTCGCTATCGCTTCGGCAGGAGAGAGGTCAGGTGCAATTCCAGGTGGCAGACACCGGCATCGGCATCCCTGAGGCGGATTTGCCGCGCATCTTCGAGCGTTTTTACCGGGTAGACAGAGCGCGTAGCAGAGATTCCGGGGGCACCGGCCTGGGGCTCGCGATCGTCAAGCATCTGGTGGAAAACCTGCACGGACACATCACCGTCCAAAGCGCAGAGGGAGAAGGAACGACCTTTACGGTGACGCTGCCTCTGCAGTGGTAGGCAGAGCCAGCCAAAACCTTTACACAAAGAAAACATTCTCTTTACCCCTGGTATACATTGGCCCTGTACGATTGGTCGTGACAGAGAAATGGAGGGGAAAAGGGTTATGACAAGACATGTGTTCGAAGAGCAGCTAGACGGTTTGCATCGCAAGCTGATGTCGATGGGGACATTGGTGGAAGAGGCCATTCATAAATCGATTAAGAGCCTGGTGGAACGCGATCTCCAACTGGCGGAGCAAGTGATTGCAAGCGATCATTTGATCAACGAGCTGGAACAGGAAATCGAGATGGGCTGCTTCCAGATGATCGCGCTCCAGCAGCCGGTTGGGGGAGACCTGCGCCGTCTGGGCACGATGCTCAAGCTGGTGACCGATCTGGAGAGAATGGGCGATCATGCCGTCTCCATCGCCAAGACCACGCGCCGTTTGATGGCAGAGCCCTATGTGAAGCCGTTGATCGATATTCCGCTGATGGCGGATCACGTAAAAGCGATGGTGCGCGACAGTCTGAATGCCTACATCGGTCTGGATAAGCAGGCGGCAGAAGAGATCGCGCTGCGCGACGACATCGTCGACAAGCTGTTCTCCACGATTTTCCGCGATTTGATCGATGTGATGACCAAGAATAGCCAATCCATCTCCCAGGGAACCCATCTGTTGCTGGTCGCGCAATACCTGGAGCGGATTGCAGACCATGTGACCAACATCTGCGAGTGGATCATCTACATGAGCACAGGGAAATTGACCGATCTGAATAAATAATGAACTTATCATCTAATGAGTATCTTTTTTAGAAAACCCGTTGCTGCCACGCAGGCGGGTTTACTTGTGCCATCTCAAACGGTACATTCGCCTAATCCCGGCCTGCTGCATAGAATAAACCGAATAGCCCACTCAATACCAGCGCTTAGCTTGTTTTCAGGAGGGATCGCGATGAATATAGGCCATGCAGGCGTGCGTCATTTCTATGCAGGCGGAAATACGGCAAGAGGGTACCGCTCGTTTTTGGATTCGATATGGACCGGGACAGAGGTTCGCATCATACTAACCGGAGATGTAGAAGGGCTGCCTTCGCAGCTGATCCAAGAAGCAGGAGAGAGAGCGATCCGGCAAGGCTTGCGGGTCGAGTGGATTCACTCCCCTTTTGTCAATGGAACCTATGACGGCATCGTCCTCCCCGATCGGAGGGCGGCGGTCGTAGACGGAGGTTATCCGCGCCAGTTCCAGACCAGAGCGCCGGGCTTGATCGAGCGCTATCTGGATTTGCAAGAAGCGGTGGATCGGGAAAAGCTGCAGCCCTATCGGCAGGAGATCGTGACGCTGCTGGAGCGGATTCACACGCTGACCACAGCGGCCCAGCAATCGTTTGCCGAGGCTTTACGCGTCCACGATGATTGGGAGGCTGTCTATATCGCTCATCTCGACAGAACCAAAGCCAATCAGGTGGCAGAAGAAACGGTACAACTGTTTTTCGGAAACGAAAAAGCCGACAAACCGGCCCGGATCCGGCGCATGTATCTGGGAGCCGCCACGCCGGACGGACCGCGAGACTTTGTCCCGCTCCTGACGGCGGCGGCTGAGAAGCGTTACCTCATTAAAGGCAGGCCGGGGTCGGGTAAATCCACGATACTGAAGCGGCTGGTGGCCGAAGCGGAAGCGCGCGGCTTCGACGCCGAAGTCTACCACTGCGGCCTCGATCCGAACAGTCTGGATATGGTCGTCCTGCCGGAGAGGGGGCTGGCGATCTTTGACAGTACAGCTCCCCATGAGTATTTCCCTGAAAAAGAGACGGACGAAGTGATCGACATGTACAGACGAGCGATCGAACCGGGGACGGATGAGAAATACAGGGAAAAGCTGATGAGATTCCGCACGCTCTACAAGGAAGCGACCAAAAAGGGAACGGCGCAGTTGAAAGAGGCGGAGGAAGCCCGCAACCGGCTGGCCCGGATCTATCGGGATGCTGCAGACCGGGAGAAAGTGTCAGGCTTGCAAGCGTCCGTCTGTCAGCTCCTGGGCCTGGCGTAGAGCTCTGTCCGGCTAGCGCATCCCCATCGAATGAAACCCGTCTGTCTGCTCATACTATCCCCAAAGGAGGTGAGCAGCCGGATGGGTTTTTCCTATATAGTGGCCCTCATGCTGATGGTCCAGCAGCCTCTGGACGCAACTGATTTTCTCCGGATTACCTGGCAGGGAAACCCGCTCGCCTATATTGATCGCACTGATATCACGCTTCCCTTTTCAGGCGTGCCGCTCCTGGATGAAGACCGGCTGGAGGAACTGAAAAAAGCGGTGGAAAAGCAAGTCTACCGGACTCCCGTGAACGCCGCCTTCGACCAAAAGGGGCAGATTGTCCCCGAACAGAGAGGACGGGCGCTGGATGAAAAAGCTTTTTCTCATCAAGTCTACACCTATTTTTACGGCAACGGACCGGCCGAGATCACCCCTGCCGTGCGAGAAGTGATTCCGCGCATCGACCGCGGCTTGCTGCAGGAGGTGCGGAAACGGAGAATCGCCCAATACACCACTTTTTTTAACCCCGCAAATCGCAATCGCTCTCATAATATCAAGCTGGCTGCCCTCGCGATTAACAACTATGTCGTCTTGCCGGGGGAGACGTTTTCCTTCAATAAAGTGGTCGGCAAGCGGACCCGGGAAAAAGGCTATCTGGATGCGCCGATCATCGTCAAAGGAGAGCTTTCCGAAGGAATCGGCGGCGGCATCTGTCAGGTTTCCTCCACTCTGTTCAATGCGGTGGATCAGGCGGGACTGCATATCGTCAAACGATACTCCCACAGCAGACATGTCCCCTATGTTCCTCCCGGCCGTGACGCCACTGTCAGCTGGTACGGACCCGATTTTGTCTTTCAAAACAAATAGGCCTACCCGATCCTGATCCGGGCGCAATCCGTGCATGGCCGCATGTTTGTCGCCATTCACTCCGTCCCCGAGATCGAGTACGAGCCGCGGAATGTCCCCAGCACCCGGTCCACCCTGCCGGAAGAGGTCCCATCCGGCCCCGACCTGCCGGAAGAGGTGCCCATGATCGATCGGGGCATCAAAAGATCAGACAGCTCCCTTTTGCAGGGTGCTGTTTTTTTGTAAAAGGCAGCAAATGCTGTGCCCAAAAGGGTTGGACGAAGCCAAGTTTTCCAACCGGCAGCTTGGACACAAAAAAACATTGAAATCATATCCAAAAACCCGTATAGTGTTTCGTGTGATAAAATTTCGTGCACGAAATAAAAATGAGGGAGGAGGCGAGCCATGAACAAGCCAGTGGCCATCCGTGACCTATTAAAGCGCCTGAACAAGACGATCAATACGATTGCAGGAAGAGAGCTGGAGCAGTTTGGCTTAACCGTTCCGCAGCTGATGGTGCTGCGGGCGATCAAGCAAAACAGTTTAACCATCGGCCAGATCAGCAAGGCCGTGGATCTCTCTTACAGCACGGTTTCAGGCATCATTGACCGGTTGGAGCGAGAAAAGCTGGTAGCAAGAACAAGAGACGAAAAAGACCGCCGTGTGGTCTGGATTCACATGACGGACAAGGTAAAGGAGCAGTTTGACAAGCTGCCCATTTTTTCAGAAGCGTACTACCATACGCTTTTTCGCGATTTTTCGGACGACGAGCTGGAACAAATCGTTCGCGCACTGGAAATCTTGATCTCGAAACTAGAGAAAGAAAGCTGAGGAGAAAGCATGAAGCGAAAACTAATCTTGTATGTCATCCTGTTCCTGATCATCGGAGGAGGTGCTGGCATTGGCTACTATTACTGGTATCAAGGTAGCCATTTTGTCACGACACAAGACGCCCGGATATCCGGTGATATCTATCGTGTCATGCCGCGAATTGCCGGCAAGCTTCAAGCGTTGAGCATCACAGAAGGGGATGCGGTGGTCGCCGATCAGATCGTCGGGCAACAAGACAGCACCAATCTGACGACCAATCTGTTGGAAAATGCGCTGCTTCGTGCACCGATTACCGGAACCGTGATCAAGACATTGGCGAAGGAAGGAGAGGTCGTGTCACCGGGCCAATCCATCGCCATGATCATCGATGAATCGAAACTGCATATCGCGGCCAATGTGGAAGAGACCGAAATCAACCGCCTGAAGCTGGGGCAAAAGGTGGATATTGTCCTCGATGCCTATCCGAACAAAAAGCTGGTCGGCCATGTCAGCCAGATCGGCCAGGCAACCAACTCTACGTTCTCGCTTCTGCCTGCTGTGAGCACCAGCGGCAACTTCACAAAGGTGACCCAGCGAATCCCGATCAAGGTAGCGATCGACGATGCCGCTGGACTTCATCTCGCCGCCGGATTGAACGCAGAAATCAAAGTGTACGTGAAGGAGAGGTAGAACCATGCACAAAGCGAGACAATGGAAGACGCTCGGGACGGTACTGGCAGCTGTTTCGCTGCTGGCAGCGGGATGCAGTGAACCGTCTGCGGCCGGAGAAGCCGAGAAGGTTCCGGTGGTAAAGGTATGGAAGGTCGACGTGGCAGCCGCCAGCACGATTTCCGGCGGGAAAATCGCGCCTTCGGATGAAATTCAGGTCGTATCCAAGCTGCCCGGAAAAGTGGCAGAGATCCATGTAAAGGAAGGCTCTGTGGTCAAGAAAGGGGATCTGCTGCTCACGCTGGATGCCGCGGATTACCGCGAGCAAACCAAGCAGGCAGAAGCCGCGATCGCCAGTGCCCAGGCAAGGCTGCGCGACACGCAGGCCGGGACGCGCACCCAGGAACTGCAGCGTCTGGCCAGCAACGTCGAGCAGGCCCAGGCGGCGCTCCAGGTCGCCGAGAATACGGCTAACCGGATGAAAGCCCTGTTTGATTCAGGCGCGATTTCCCTAGCAGAGTACGAAAAGGTCGGGCTCGATCTGGAGAAAGCGAGAGTGGCCGTCCAGCAGGCGGAGGCGCAGTACGATCTGGCCAAAGCGGGACCGACAGCGGATACCGTCGCTGCCTTGCAATCCGAAGTCAGCCGCCTTCAATCCAGCCTGGAGCTGGCGAAAAACAACTATCAAAACACGCTGATTCACTCCCCGATCAGCGGCATTGTCGCCCGCAAGAGCATCGATCCGGGCGAAATGGCACAGCCCGGCGTGCCGCTCCTGGTCCTGGTGAACATGGATCAGGTAAAGGTGGAGGCAAGCATTCCTGCCGAAAAAGTCAATCAGGTGAAGGTGGGCGAGCAGGTAGACGTGCATGTAAGCAGCCTTGGCAAAGTGTTCAAAGGTACGGTCGAATTCGTCAGCCCCATCTCGGATGCCAACAGCAGCTCCTTCCCGATCAAGGTCGTGCTGGATAATCGAGAGGGAGAGCTGAGAGCGGGGATGCTCGCCGAGGTATCTCTGCCGAATCAGACGCAGACGGCGAACGTCTGGAAGGTGCCTTCCTCTGCCATTCTGACGAAAGACAACAAACAGTATATTTTCAAAGTGGACGATGACGTGGTCCATCAAGTGGAGGTCTCCGTCGGAAGCGTAGCGGGAGAATGGGCGGAAGTGCTCCAGGGTGTGGCTCAAAATGACCGGCTGGTGCTGAAGCCGACAGAAGCGTTAACCGAGGGCGGAAAAGTCGTCGTCAACTAGCGGAGGTGGAAACTATGGCAGAAGCTTGGGCCCAGCAGAAGGAAGAGAGGAGTGGCGGGATGTGGATAACGCTCCTGGCCATTCTCATGGGGACCTTCGTTGCGATTCTGAACAACAGCCTGATTAACGTCGCTTTGCCTACGCTGGTTAACGTTTTCGGTTCCACGACAGATACGATCCAATGGGTCCTCACGGGATACATGCTGGCAAACGCGGTGGTGATCCCGATGAGCGGATCGCTGGGCGACAAATTTGGATACAAGCGTATTTTTTTGCTCTCATTGACCGCCTTTACCGCTTCCTCGGTTCTGTGTGCGCTGGCCTGGAGCGACACGAGCATCATCGCCTTCCGGATTATTCAAGGCTTGAGCGGGGGCTTTATCATGCCGATCGGCATGTCGATGATCTACATGGTGGTTCCCCGAGAAAAAATCGGGATGGCGCTGGGGCTGTTCGGGATCGCCTCGATGGTGGCTCCCGCCATCGGCCCGACGCTGGGCGGGTATTTGATTCAATACCTCAGCTGGAAGTTTTTGTTTTTGATCAGTGTGCCTGTAGGAATTTTCGCGATTATCATGAGCAGTGCCCTCCTCAAGGAAACGACGAAAAAGCCCGATCTGAAGTTCGACTATCCGGGCGCGATCCTCTCCATCATCGCTTGCGGCTCTCTGCTGCTGGCCTTGAGCAAAGGGCAATCCGAAGGGTGGACTTCATTTTACATCGTCAGTCTATTGTTCGTCGCCTTCTCTGCATTGGCGCTGTTCATCTGGGTCGAGCTCGGGAAAAAGGAACCTTTGCTCAATCTCAGCCTGTTTAAAATCCCGGTCTTTACGCTTAGCGTCATCACCTCCAGCTTCGTCATGATGGGGATGATGGGCGGGATTTTCATCATGCCGATCTTCCTGCAAAACATCCAGGGGATGACGGCGATGGATTCGGGCCTGCTGCTCATGCCGCAATCGATCGCGATGGCTGTAATGATGCCGATCAGCGGCAAGCTCCTGGACAAATACGGGATTGGACCGATTGCGTTGGTCGGCCTGTCGATCATGGGGATCATGACCTATGAGCTGCACAATCTGGAGGCCGATACGCCTCATCATTGGCTGAACACGATTCTGACCATTCGCGGACTCGGGATCGGGCTGTGCATGATGACGCTCTCGACGGTGGGGATGAATGCCGTTCCCCGTGCGATCGTCGGGAATGCGTCGTCCTTGTCCAATGTCATTCGCCAGGTGATGAGCTCGTTTGGGATCGCGATTTTGACGATGGTGATGACGACGCGCACCAATTTCCATTCGGCTGCGATCTCAGAGAGCATTTCGGTGACCTCCCTGACTGCCGCTGAATTTCTCAAGGGATTGACGGGCATGTATACGCAGGCAGGCGTGGATGCAGCTGCGGCGCAAGGAGGAGCCAGCTCCATGCTGGTAGGCTTGATCGTCAAGGAAGCGACAGTCCGGGGCATGGCAGATGCCCTGCTCATCTCGGCGATCCCGATCTTTGTCTCCATCCCGCTGCTCTACTTCCTGCATAAAAAACCGACCCCGCCAAAAGCAGCGGAAAACCAGCAAAAAGCGGCAGCCTAATCGCAACACTCTTTTATTTTTTCAAATATATGTTTTAATTACTGTATTGAGATAGACATTTGCACTCAACAGAGAAAGGGAGATGTAGCGCCCATGGCATTGCAGCTGGATGTAGTGTTGACCAAGCAGAAGAAGGAGAAACCTGATTTTGGCCGCTTGGGATTTGGACAGCATTTTACCGACCACATGTTTATCATGGATTACAACCCGGAGAAGGGCTGGTACGATCCGCGCATCGTACCGTACGCCCCTGTCACGCTGGACCCGGCAGCCATGGTATTTCATTATGGACAAGCGGTGTTCGAAGGGTTGAAAGCCTACCGCACAAAGGATAACCGGATTCTGTTGTTTCGTCCGGAAAAGAACATGCAGCGGATGAATATCTCCAACGATCGAATGAGCATTCCTCCGGTAGATGAGGCGTTCCTGCTGGATGCGCTCAAGAAGCTGGTCGAGATCGAGCAAGACTGGGTTCCGACGGCGCCCGGCACATCGCTGTACATCCGGCCGTTTATTTTTTCGACGGAGCCGTATTTGGGCGTCCGGGCGTCCCAGACCTACAAGCTGCTGATCATCCTGTCGCCGGTGGGGGCTTATTATGCGGGCGGCATGACCCCGGTCAAAATCCACGTGGAAAACAAATTCGTGCGGGCCGTCAGAGGCGGGACCGGCAACGCCAAAACGGCCGGCAACTACGCTGCCAGCCTGAAAGCACAAAATGAAGCGAAGGATCTCGGGTACGAGCAAGTGCTGTGGATGGACGGCGTGGAAGGCAAGTACATCGAAGAGGTCGGCGCGATGAACGTCTTCTTCAAGATAAAGGGAGAGGTATGGACGCCTGCTCTGAACGGCAGCATTCTGGATGGGGTTACCCGCAATTCCGTCATCCATCTGCTCCGCGATTGGGGCATCCCGGTTCAGGAAAAGCGGATTGCCATGGAAGAGATCTATCAGGCGCATCTCAACGGAGAGCTGGAGGAAGCCTTCGGCACCGGTACGGCGGCCGTCATTTCGCCGATCGGGGAACTGAACTGGAACGGCAACCAGCTCTGTATTCACGAGAAATCTGTCGGGGAACTGACGATGAAGCTGTATGAGACGCTGACAGGCATTCAATACGGAGAAGTCGAGGACAAATATGGCTGGACGGTGCAAGTGAACGAAACCGTTGCGAGCTCGTAAAAGACAACAGCAAAGGCACAGTGTTTCCCATAGGGAGAACGCTGTGCCTTTTTTTCAGGAACAGGGCCGCAGAGAGAATCACGCAGCTTCAAGAAAACGCCTTTATCACCCAGTAAACGATGCGCCCGACAATATACCCCAAAAAAATCGTCCATCCAATTCGAGCCCAGACGCTGAGCCCTTTGACGTATTCACGCAAGCTTTTTCTGCGAGGCGGCAGTTGGCTCACTTGTTTCCACTCCTTTAACGGGTTGGTTGTAGCGGATAAACAGGTAGATTCCGGCGAGGATGATCAGCCCTCCTACGTACTGCGGCAGCGTGACGACTTCGCCGAGAATGAAGTACGCGAGGATCGCGGTACCGACCGGTTCGCCCAGAATGCCCATCGAGATCGTCGTCGTATTCAGCCATTTGATGATCCAGTTCAGGATCGAGTGGCCGAGCAAAGTCGGAAACAGCGCCAGGCAGAAGAACCAGCCCCAATTTTCCGCCGAGTACCCGGTCAGCGAATAGCCGAGGGCGAGATCGTAGGCGACGAGGATGATGCTGGTAAACGAGTAGACGACCAAGGTATAGGAAAAGGACGAGAGATACTGCCGGATGTACTGGGCGATCAGCCAGTAGCCGGTAACGGTGGCCGCGCCGGACAAGGCGAGGATATCTCCCCACAGGGCCATGCCGCCTACCTGGAAATCCCCCCACCCGATGACAAAGCTGCCGACGATGGCCAACAGTCCGCCGGCAAGCGCGAGCGGCCTCACTTTTTCCCCGAAAAAGAAATACCCGCCGACAAAGGCAAAGAGGGGCTGGAGCGTTACCAGAACCGTAGAGCTGGCCACCGATGTATAGTTTAAAGACTCAAACCAAAGCAGGAAATGACTGGCCAGGAAAGCGCCCGAAAGCGCGCATAGCAGCCATTGTTTGCGGGGCATGCGCAGAATTTCGCCGATGGCGCCGCGGTTCCAAAAAAGGAGCGGCAGTGTCAGGACGACCGAGAAAATCAGCCGGTACGTGGCGATGATCGGCGATGGCGCATCGGAAAGTTTGACGAAAATCGCCGATGTCGAGATGGCCACGACCCCGAGAAACAAGGCGAGATAGGGTGGAAAAAAAGGCTTTTCTATCTGTTTGTTCATGAACAGCACCTCTTATGCAGGATCGGTAGCATGACTCCTATTGTACCTGTCTCTCGGAAAATTCACAATCATGCCACGTTGGTAGATCGAGGATAGAAGAACCGGACCCGTGGAACACTTTAGCATTATGAGAAAGTACAGGTTCTTCATCGTGCTGATGGTATTGTTCCTGCTGTTTCCGGAGCGGAGTGCAGCCGTTCCGCTTGCCAATGTCCAGGTCTTGATCGATGTCGGTCACGGAGGTGTGGATCCAGGTACATCATTCGGTTCGGTTTTGGAAAAGGAGATTAACTTGCAGGTGGGAAAGCGCCTGTACCGCCAGTTGACGGAGAAGGGGTATCGCGCGGTTCTTAACCGGGATCGGGATATTGCGCTGAGCGACGAGAATCACTGGCTGAAAAATCCCTCCCGCCATATCCGCGATCTCGCCCAGCGCCGTCATCTGGCAAAAGAGATGTCCCCCCAGCTGATGGTGAGCCTGCATGTCAACTGGTCATCGGATGCGAGGCGGCGCGGTCCGGTCGTGATTTACCAGCCGAATGAACAGAGCTACTGGCTGGCCTCGATTCTCCAGGAGAACCTGAACCGGCTGGCCAAGACGAATGCCCGCCCTGTCAAAGGGGGCACGTACTATCTGCTCAAACAGCAATACTGTCCAACTGTCATCATTGAGATGGGGTTTATCGGAAACTACGCGGACCGCCTCATGCTGACCACACCGAAGCAGCAAGAGCAGCTGGCGCGGGCGATCGGCGAAGGGATTGCCGAATACCTCATGCTGACGCATGAACTCAATGGAGAAGGCAGTCGGCAATCGAACGGAGAACCGCAGCGCAGCTGGTGGCAGCGCATCTGGAACGCCGTCCGCCACTAGTGTGAAAATGCCAACAGGTGAGGCCTCTTTCTGAATCCGGGGTAAGTCATGCGGATCGGACGGAGGCCGTTTTCTTTCCAAAGGGCCTTCTCCTCACGCTTTCACCAGGTGACCGCTCTCTTTTGCCAGCCAGGCGACCCCTATGTTAAGATGAAGGATAGCGAAAAAAAGAGAGGGTGCGGACGAAATGAGCCATTTGGTGTTGATTGACGGGAACAGTATCGCCAACCGGGCGTTTTACGCGTTGCCGCTTTTGTCCACATCGGCGGGATTGCACACCAATGCGGTGCTGGGCTTTACCACGATGCTGCTCAAGGTGCTGGAAGAGATGAAGCCGACGCATGTGCTGGTCGCTTTCGATGCGGGCAAAGTGGTGTTTCGCCACAGCGAATTTGCAGAGTATAAAGGAGGGCGGAGCAAGACGCCGCCTGAGCTGTCCGAGCAGTTCCCGCTGATTCGCGAGCTCCTGGACGCCTTCTCCATTCGGCGCTTTGAGCTGGAAGGCTACGAGGCGGATGATATTATCGGGACCCTCACCCTGCGTGCGGACGAAAACAACTGGAAAACGACCGTGATTACGGGCGACAAGGACATGCTCCAGCTCGTATCCGACAATGTCTCCGTCGCGCTCACCCGCAAAGGCGTCAGCGAGATCGAGATGTATACACCGAAGGAAATCGAAGAGAAGTACGGTTTGAAGCCGCTGCAAATCATCGACCTCAAAGGCTTGATGGGCGACAGCTCGGACAACATTCCGGGCGTGCCGGGCGTCGGCGAAAAGACGGCGCTGAAGCTGCTCCACGAGTACGGCTCCGTCGAGGCCGTGCTGGACAACGTGGACAAGATCTCGGGCAAAAAACTGCAGGAAAACCTGCGGGAAAACGTGGACAAAGCCAAGCTGAGCAAAGCGCTGGCGACGATCATGCGCGATGCTCCGGTCGAGGTGAACGTGGAGGAGACTTCGTACCAGGGATATGAGGCTGATCCCGTCGTGGACTTCTTCAAAAAGATGGAGTTTAAGTCGCTGCTGCCCAAAGTGAAGGGAACGGCAACAGCGGAGGGCGGAGAGGTAACGGAAGCCGCGCCCTTTTCCTTTGAAGTGGTGGAGGAGGGACAGACTTCACAGTTTGCGGACAAGCTGACCTCGCCGATGGCTTTTTACGTGGAAATGGACGGGGAGAACTACCACCATGCGCCGATCCTGGGATTTGGTCTGGCGGCCGATGGCGTCGCGCTCTACGTCCCTTGGGATGTAGCCAAGGAGTGGACGGCTTTTCGGGAGTGGCTGGCGGACGAATCCCGCGAAAAATGGGTATTTGACGGCAAACGAGATACCGTCGGCCTGGCCTGGCACGGGCTGGAGCTTGCCGGCATCCGTTTTGACAGCTATCTCGCTTCCTATCTGCTGAATGCGGCGGAGAGCAGCCCGCAGGTGGCCGATATCGCTGCACATTATGCCGAGATCCGGGTGCTGCCGGATGAAGAGGTGTACGGCAAGGGAGCGAAGCGGATCGTACCAGAGTCGGATGTGCTGAGCGAACACGTGGCGCGCAAGGCTGCAGCCCTGTGGCAGTGTGTGCCGCGCATCCGGACAGAAGTGGAAGCGAGCCGGCTGGATGAGCTGTTGAAGCGTATCGAGGAACCGCTCAGCCTGGTGCTGGCGGCGATGGAAAAGCAAGGCGTCAAGGTGAACGAAAGCCGATTGCAGCAGATGGGAGAGGAACTGGACGCCCAGCTCGAGAAACTGACCGAACAGATCTACGAGCTTGCCGGCACCTCCTTTAACATCAACTCGCCCAAGCAGCTTGGCGAAATCCTTTTTGACAAGCTGGATCTCCCTGTGCTGAAAAAGACCAAGACCGGGCCGTCCACCAGCGCGGATGTACTGGAAAAACTGGCCCCCTATCACCCGATTATTGAGGTGATTCTGCATTATCGCCAATTGGGCAAGCTGCGCTCCACCTATATCGAAGGACTGACCAAGGAAATCCACCCGGGTACAGGCAAGGTGCACACCCTGTTTAATCAGGCAACCACCGCGACGGGCCGCCTGTCCAGCACAGAGCCCAATCTGCAGAACATCCCGATTCGCCTGGAGGAAGGACGAAAAATCCGCGAGGCCTTTATCCCTTCGGAAGAGGGCTGGTACATCTTAGCGGCGGACTACTCCCAGATCGAGCTGCGCGTCCTGGCCCATATCTCGGGCGATGAGAATCTGATCGACGCCTTCCAGAAAGACATGGACATTCATACCCGCACGGCGATGGATGTGTTTGGCGTAGCGCAGGAGGAAGTGACGTCGCTGATGCGCCGTCAGGCCAAGGCCGTCAACTTCGGGATCGTCTACGGCATCAGCGATTACGGCTTGTCGCAGAATCTGAACATCACCCGGAAAGAAGCGGGAGAGTTTATCGAGCGTTATTTCGCCGTCTTCTCCGGCGTCAAGAAGTACATGGAGGATATCGTCCAGCAGGCCAAGCAGGACGGCTATGTAACCACCCTGCTTCATCGCAGGCGCTACCTGCCGGACATTAAAAGCAGCAATTTCAATCTGCGCTCGTTTGCCGAGCGGACGGCGATGAATACGCCGATTCAGGGAACGGCTGCCGATATTATCAAACTGGCAATGATCCGCATGCAGGAGAAGATGCGGGAAAAAGGGCTGAAGAGCCGCATGCTGCTTCAGGTGCATGACGAACTGATTTTCGAAGTGCCAGAGGACGAGCTGGAGATCATGAAGCAGCTCGTTCCCGAGGTGATGGAGCATGCGCTGGAATTAAAAGTCCCGCTGAAAGCGGATGTCAATTACGGGCGGAGCTGGTACGAAGCCAAGTAATGCCGGCTCGTCTCTTTCAAAAAACGGGCAGCGGCCGGGAGCGACCCGGTTCTCCCGGCAGACTGCCGGTCAGCTGCAACAGACATCGAGAGGAGGAGAAATCATGCCGGAATTGCCAGAGGTGGAAACGGTTGTGCGGACGCTGCAGCGTCTCGTCCTCGGGAAGACGATTGCCCGGGTCAGCGTGCTTTTGCCCCGCATCATTCGCAGACCGGATGATGTGGAGGAGTTCAAGGCGCTGCTGGCCGGCCAGACGATTCACGCCATCAAGCGGCGGGCCAAATTCATCCAGTTCGTGTTGGATCGGGACGTGCTCATCTCTCACCTCCGCATGGAGGGGCGCTACGGCTTGTATCAGGCCGAGGAGCCTGTCGAGAAGCATACGCATGTGATCTTTCACTTTACGGACGGCACGGAGCTGAGGTACCGGGATGTCCGGCAGTTCGGGACGATGGACCTGATCCCGCTGGGGCTGGAGACGGCCGAGGGGCCGCTGGCCAAGCTGGGTGTCGAGCCCCTGGACCCGAACTTTACGGCGGAGGTATTGCGCGGCCTGCTCAAAGGGCGGACGACCAAAATCAAACCGCTGCTGCTGAACCAGGAATGTATTGTCGGTTTGGGGAATATTTATGTGGACGAGTCACTCTTCCGCGCAGGAATCCACCCGGAACGTCCTGCCGGCAAGCTGACCGCTGAACAGACCGCCCGGTTGCACGCGGCTATCGTGACGACGCTCTCGGAAGCCGTGGAGCAGGGAGGCAGCTCGATCAAGTCCTACGTGAACGGCCAGGGAGAGATGGGGATGTTCCAACAATCCCTCCTGGTTTACGGGCGCAAGGGAGAACCGTGCACCAAGTGCGGAACCCCGATCATCCGCTTCGTCGTTGGCGGACGAGGCACACACATCTGTCCAGCCTGTCAAAAAGCAGGCAAGCGAACAAAACAGTGAGAGCTGCAAAAGGGAGGGTGAACGAATGATTCTGGGATTGACAGGAGGCATCGCCACAGGTAAAAGCACAGTCACCGCTATGCTTCGGGAGAGAGGGATACCTGTCATCGATGCGGACCAGATTGCCCGCGAGGTGGTGGAGCCCGGTAAACCGGCTTATGAGTCGATCGTTCGCTACTTTGGAGAGGAGATCCTGCTGCCTGACGGTCAGATCGACCGCGCCAAGCTGGGGGAGATTGTGTTTTCCGATGAAGCGGAGCGCCAGAAGCTCAATACCATCGTCCACCCGGAGGTCCGCCGCGTCATGCGCGAGCAGGCGGAGGAGGCCGAAAAAAACGGCGCCACGATCGTTTTTCTCGATATTCCGCTGCTCTTTGAAAGCAGGCTGCAGCACATGGTAGACAAGGTAGTCGTCGTCTACGCCCCGGCCGAAATGCAGATGGCCCGGATGATGGAGCGGGACGAGTTTGATGAAGAGCAGGCGGAAAAGCGTCTGCGCGCCCAGTGGCCCATCGAGCAAAAGAAGGAAGAAGCCGATTTTGTTATCGACAACACCGGATCCCGCGAAGAGACGGAAAAACAGGTGGAGCAGCTGGTGCGCAGGCTGAAGGCGGACGTGGCTCCATGACCAGGAGCAAGAGAGCGTTCTTGTTTCTTTTTGTTCTGATGGCCGTCTTTTTCCTGATCAATACCCCGATGGTCTGGAAGTGGATGTATCCGATCAAATATGAAAAGGAGATCCTGGAGGCTTCCAGCCGGTATCAAGTCGATCCCTACCTGATTCTCGCGGTCATCCGTTCCGAGAGCGGCTTTCAGCCGGATCGGGTATCCAAGAAGGGGGCCATCGGCTTGATGCAGGTCATGCCGGAGACAGCGGAGTGGATCGTCGAACAGGCCAATTTGCAGCCAAGCGGGGAAAATTACCTGTACGATCCCGTGATGAATATTCACATTGGCACCTGGTATCTCTCTTTTCTGGAGAAGCGGTATGAAGGCGATCCGGTCAAAATGATCGCCGCCTACAACGCCGGGCCGGGCAAGGTGAGCAGCTGGCTGGCAAAGGAGCAATGGAACGGCAAGCGGGAGACGATCGAGGACATTCCGTTTGGAGAAACCAGACTGTACGTACAGCGGGTCCTGTACTACCATGACCGCTATCAAAATATCTATTCGAATATGCTGGAGTAAGAGCCGCGTCCTTGTGGAAGGGAGCGGCTTTTTGATTTTTCCCGCAAAAGTTGTGAAAGCGGGTGGCGAAATGAGGCAAAATAAGGACAAAGTAATCAGACAAATCGTCCAAATATTTATTTTTCAGTAAAACACATTGATAATTGTGACATACTTATTATAATAAGAGTAACGGATAAGTGTAACTTAATAAGGAAGGGGTTTCTAAATATGACTATCAAAATTGGTATTAATGGTTTTGGCCGAATTGGGCGCATGGTATTCCGCCGTGCCGTTCAGGACCCCAACATCGAAATCGTCGCGATTAACGCGAGCTATCCGCCTGAGACACTGGCACATCTGTTGAAATATGACACCATTCATGGACGGTTTAACCATAAAGTGGAAGTAGAGGGCAACAAGATCCTCGTCGACGGAAAACCTACCGTCGTGCTCTCTGATCGCGATCCGCTGAAATTGCCTTGGGGCGAGCTCGGGGTCGAGATCGTGGTGGAAGCAACCGGCAAGTTTAAGGACCGTGAAGGGGCTGGCAAGCATCTGCAGAGCGGCGCGAAAAAAGTAGTGATCACCGCTCCGGCGAAAGAAGAGGATGCCACCATCGTGATGGGCGTAAACGAAGGAATCTACGATCACGACAAGCATCACATCGTCTCCAACGCATCCTGCACGACCAACTGCCTGGCGCCAGTCGCCAAGGTGCTGCATGACGCTTTTGGCATCGAGCAAGGCCTGATGACCACGATCCACTCGATTACCAACGACCAGGTGAACATCGACAACCCGCATAAAGACCTTCGCCGCGCACGTGCAGCGGGCGAGTCGATCATTCCGACCACGACTGGTGCGGCCCGTGCGGTGGGCAAGGTGCTGCCCGAGCTGAACGGCAAGCTGAACGGTTTTGCCCTGCGCGTCCCGACACCTAACGTCTCCGTCGTGGACCTGGTCATCAATACGAAAAAGCCGGTAACCGTCGAGGACGTAAACCGCGTGCTTCGCGAGGCTGCAGACGGCAGCATGAAGGGGTACCTGGAATTCTGCGACGAGCCGCTCGTCTCCAGCGACTTCAACGGCAACGACCACTCGTCGATCATCGATGGACTTTCCACCATGGTGATGGGAACGAATCAGGTAAAAGTTATCGCCTGGTACGACAACGAATGGGGCTACTCCTGCCGCGTCGTAGACCTGGTGCGTCACGTATCCGAGGATCACAACCGCAACCGGAGCGAGGAAAAGGCTGCTGTAGCCGCGAAATAAGTAAGCATGGGAGGATGTGCTGCCGATTATCATGGCAGACATCCTCCTTTTCTTTGCTGCGCACGGGGAAAAGCTCCCGCAACTTCGCCAACCGGGCCAATCTGTAATAAAAACTCATAGTAAGAAGGGGGTTTCCCGCAGAACAGGAGGATAAAGCCAAATGATCAGCAGCGGGAGTCGCAGGACTTGATGGCAACGCAGGGGGATCGCGTGGAGGCCGAAAGCGAGCTGGTGAAGCGGATGTACACGGAAAACGTGGAGCCGGTCGCTTCTGTCCAACGAAACGAGATCGAATAAACGGAACCGCGCGATTTTGAAATCGTCGGGGAGACCACGGCACACGGCAGCAAAAAAAACCGGAGCGATTGCCTGCTCCGGTTTTTTGCCGTGGCCATCTTGCACATGGGTATGATGGGCCAGACCTTTCTTTTTGATGGCTGACTCGTCCAGCCGACAGCGTTTACGATACTGTCCCTGTCAGATCGCTGATGGAGAACAGCTGGTCGTCCTCGAAGCCGGTGATAAACAGCTTGAGGTTTTCCTTCAGGTCCAGATCATAGCTGATTCTTACGTCATTTCCCCGCCCGTCTTTAATGATCCGGATCGTCGGGCGATGGCAGTAGTCCGGATCGACCCGGCAGACGACGCCGACCTCACCGGTATTGAGCACGACGCTGCTCCCGATGGGGAAAATGGCGATGTGGCTGCGGAAGGCATTAATCAGCCGATGCTCGAACAGATGGCCGCCCGCTCCCATCAGGTATTCGAGGGCGTCCTGCGGCATGTAGCGCTTGCGCCAGGGACGCGGGGAGGTGAGCGAGTCATAGATGTCGCAGATCCCGACAATTTGTGCATATTCATGAATATTCTTGCCCTTCAGGCCTTGCGGATAGCCGCTGCCGTCGAGCCGTTCATGGTGCTGCAGACAGATGTGGGCGGAGAGGAGCGAGATGTCATGCTCTTTGCGCAAAAGGTTGAATCCGAGCATGCAGTGCTGCTTGGCGATTTCCATCTCCGCTTCGTTCCAGCGCTCTTTTTTCTGCAGCAATTCAGCGGGCAACTGCACTTTGCCGATATCATGCAGCATCGCCCCGACACCGAGCTCGATCAGTTGGCTGCGGTTGTATCCGATGGACATGCCCACCGCCGTCGCGAGCACGGCCACGTTTACCGAGTGATGGTAAAGGGATGGGGAATGCGTCGAGATGTTGGCCAGATGAGTTACCATTTGCTTGTTTTGCATCAGATCGTCCAAAATCGAGCCAAACGCCTGTTGGAAGTGAAGGCCCATCTCCTTGAGCGAGATTTTGCGGGCCAGTTTATTGGAATTCGTAATTTGCTTGACGGTTTTCTCGATCGTCTCTACTGCTACCTGACGGGTCTCCGGGCGGATGACATCTTCTACCACGATGTCCTCTGTCCGCGGATCGTCTATGTACAGGGAGTCGACGCCAGAGCGAACCAGTCCCTGAATCAGGCGCTCTGTGAGGGTCATGCCGACGCCCAGCAATACTTTGCCGTCCTCGGTAAAGACCGTACGTCCCACTTTCATCCCGGGTTGCGCATGTCTGATTGACACGAATCTCATAGATATCCCTCCAGCTTGTACCATAATTGTACCTAAACAGACAGTCACATGAAATAGGCCCAAGGATTGACTTGACTTCCGCTGTGAAATTGAGGGACACTTAAGTGAGTATTGACTGTATGGGAGTTGATTTCGGATGCGATGTCCGTTTTGTGAATATAATGGGACTAGAGTCCTAGATTCCCGCCCTTTTAATCATAATAAATCGATTCGCCGCAGAAGAGAATGCGAAAAATGCGAGCGCCGTTTCACGACATTTGAAGTGGTGGAAGAGACCCCTCTCTTGATTATCAAAAAGGACGGCACGAGGGAAGAGTTCAGCCGCGAGAAGGTGCTGCGCGGACTGGTGCGCGCCTGTGAAAAGCGTCCCGTGACGCTGGAGGAGCTGGAGAACGTCGTCAATGAGATCGAGCGGGAGCTGCGCAGCTGCGGACAGGCCGAAATTCCCAGCAAGGACGTCGGCGAAAAAGTGATGGAGCGGCTCTACCATGTGGATGAGGTGGCCTATGTGCGCTTCGCCTCTGTCTACCGCCAGTTTAAAGATATCAACGTCTTCATGAAGGAACTGGAGGAGCTGCTGTCGCAAGCGCGAGGCAGCGGGGAGTAGGTCTGGCAAGTGAAAAGTGGGAACATTGGCGACGGGCGATGCAGCCTCCGCCTGTTTTGTCGTTCAATAGAGACGACGCTTCCAGTCAGTCTCGTATCTATCACCCCCCGGACATGCTATAATAGGAACACCAGATTGGACAGGAAGGGAACAGATAGATGAGTCGTCTCGTGTGGAACGAATTGACACCCAAGGATCGCTATGTGGTACGGATGAAAAGACCGCTCAGCTTTGCGGAGCTGGGCTATGTCACGCAGCTTTATCTGCCGATCATCGGTTCCGATTCGTTTTCCCTCTACATGCTGCTCGTGCATGAGGTGCAAGAGGAGAGCGGGGCGGCCGTGGAAAGCACGCACCGCAATCTGATGCTGATCAGCGGCCATTCGCTGGACCGGCTGCTGTCGGCCCGCGAGCGCCTGGAAGCACTCGGCCTGTTGACGGTTCGCCGCCGGGAGAACCTGCAGCGGGACTATTTTTATGAATACCTGGTCAAGCCCCCGCTGACGCCGCATGAATTTTTTGCCGATTACGTATTGTCACTCATGCTCTTGAACAAAGTCGAAAATATACGCTACCTGCAGCTCCGGCAAAAGTATGCCGATCCCCTCGGAGCGGCTCTGGATCAGGAGTACACGATCACGGACAACATCACCAAAGATTTTCACGAAGTGTTTCAATCCTTGAAACCTTCCGAGCTGGAGGTGCATCGCGGCTCGGAGCGGGAGCATTTCCTCTCCGACCTGGAGAAGCGCTATCCGGCCGCACCGATGGAGGCCGCGTTTGAGCCGTCTGTGGATCATCCGCTGAGCCTCTCTTCGCTCCGCCATTATCTCCCGGACAATGCCAAGGCCGATCAGGTCTTTTCCCGTGATGGGGTAGAGCTGCTGTACAAGCTGCATCATTTCTACCAGCTGGACAGCTGGGGATTGGGCCAGGAGCTGCGGGACTGGACGCTCTACCGCCCGGACGGCTCGCTGGACAGCGAGATTCTGCGCAAGCGGCTGATTCAGCGGTACACGGACGGCAAGCTGTCACGGACTCTGCCGAAGCCCATTCCCGGGGAGGAAGAGTGGGGGCCGGGACAATTGCCCGAGGCAGGCAGCGAGATGTTCGTGCGGATCTGCCGTCAGCTCTCGCCGCTCATCCTCCTGGAAAAGGTGGTCGGCGGCCGGGTGAGCAAGGTATTTTTGGAGCGCGCCGAGACGCTGGTCTTTCACGACGGGATGACCAGCGAGGTCGTCAATGCGCTCTTGCTCCATACGCTGAGCAGCATGCAGATGGAGCTGCCCAAGGCCTATCTGGAGACGATCCGCGACAGCTGGAAGGCCAAGCGGATTGCGACGGTAGACGAAGCCGTGCGGCAGATCCTGGACCGCGCCGAGCAAAAGGCGCAGCACGTCGAAAAAACGAAGACATCCAAGGCTTCCAAGGAGACGCCTCTCAGGCGCAACGGCCGTGCCGTCCTGCAGGACAAGCTGCCGGCCTCCGTCGAATGGCAGCTGTCGCAGGAGCGGGAGCCGAGACCGCAGCAGGAGGCGCCGAATCAGGTGAAGACGATCGAGGATGATCCGGAGCTGAAAAAGATGCTGGAATCCCTGCGTAAGCGGAAGAAAGGAGTGTGAGCGGATTGATGGAATCCATCAGTGAGTTTATGCAAGAGCTGGCCAAGCGGACCCCGCGGAATCTGCTCACGCCGGAGCAGCAGCTGGACAAGATGCTTCGCTCCTCCAGCTATCTCCAGGCTTTTCAAGAGGCGCATCCCGAGCTGACCCGCGAGGATTATCTAAAAGCGTTGTCGAGTGTCTATACAGCGGTCAAGGAGCAGTATTGGTGCGAGCGCTGCCCGGGGCTGGACAAGTGTCCCAATCTGGTCAAAGGCCATCGCAACCGGCTGGAGCTGGTGCAGGGGACGATCGTAAGCCCGATCTCTCCTTGCGAGAAGCAGCAGGTGTACGAGGAAGACCAGCGGCGCCGCAGACTGATGCGCAGCTACTCGATCTCCGAGGAGACGCTGCAGGCCAGCTTTGAGAAATTGGAGCTGGACGCGGGGAATCGGGCTGCCGTCGCGGCCGGACTGCAATTTTGCGAAAAGGTCGGGTCGGGGGAAAAGATCAAAGGCTTGTACTTGCACGGGCCGTTTGGCGTCGGCAAAAGCTATCTGATGGGGGCGGTTGCCCGCGAGCTGTCCGAGCGCAACATCGCCTCGCTGATGGTGTATGTCCCCGATTTTGTGCGGGAGATGAAGGACTCGCTCTCGGACCAATCCCACGCGAGCAAGCTGGAGGTGCTGAAAGACGTACCGGTGCTCATCCTGGATGACATCGGCGCAGAGAACCTGACGCCGTGGGTGCGCGACGAGATCATCGGGGTGATCCTGAACCACCGCGTCAACAATCACCTGCCGACTTTGTTCACCTCCAACTACTCGCTGGAGGAGCTGGAGGAGCATATGTCGATCTCCAACGGCAACCGGATCGAAAAAACAAAGGCGGCCCGCGTCTTGGAGCGGATCCGCCACTATGTCGAAGTATTTGCGATCATGCGGAAGAATCAGCGCATCGAGAGCTGATGACCGGATCGGGCGGCCGTTTTCCCGGCGCGATCGTCATCCGGGAAGCATTCCGCACATCCCTTGTAAACATCAGAGGAAGAGCGACGAGAGGTGCCATTTGGTGAAAGCCAGCACCTCTCTTGCTATATGAAAAGGGCCGTACAGCACATGAGAGGTGACGCCGACGGGCGAAGCGTCGATCTCCAGGCGGCGGGCGATGTCGATCGCCCGGGCGAGATGGTAGTCATGGCTGACGACGAGTGCGCGGGAGAGCCCGTTTTCCCTCATGATTTCCCGGCTAAACTTCAGATTCTCATAGGTATCCCGCGCCCGGTGCTCCAGCAGGATATGCTCCTCCGGCACGCCTTGCTCCATCAAATAGTTTCTCATCACAGCGGCTTCGGTAGAGGTTTTTCCCTCTCCCAGGCCGCCGGAGACGAGCAGATACGGTACATACCCCTCCCGATACAGCTCCAATGCGCCGTCCAGCCGTTCGCGAAGGCCGGGACTGGGTCGGTCTCCCCACACGGCGGCGCCGAGGATGATGGCGACGTCCGCCTGCCGCGGAACGGCCTCCTGAATGGTTCGTTCCATTTTCCACAGCAAGTACCCCGTCCAGCATCCGGCGATGGCCAGCAAGACGGCGAGCGCGCGAATGAGGATGCGGCCCCGGCTCTTTTTTCTCGTTTCGTTTGCAGCGTTTTCCTTCGATTTCCTCTGCGGCGCATTCATCTCTCCAATTAGCTCCCATTTCCTAGTTTTTCTCCCGGTGTACAAGCTCTGCTCCTCTGCGCGAACAAAGCCCCGCGGGCATGAAGTCCGTTTCCTTGTCACTGGTAGGGACGTATTCACAGGGCGATAGGTTACATCTCTGTGAAGGATGGGGAGGGTTAAGAGCCATTCTCCCATTTTTCCCCTCATGTAATATTTTCCTGATGCCGATAACCAATAGGGAAGGGAATTGCAGAGTGCAAATACAAACAGGGGAGGAAAGTCATGTTTTGGAAAAAAGTAGTGATGGGGTTTCTCGCCATGCTGCTCATGTGCAGCGGCGGAAATCTGGGGACAGCTCTGGCTGCAGATGAAATCTCGCGCCTCGTGCTGTCCAAAAACGAGTTGACCTTGGAGACGGGAGATACCCACTCGCTGTCGGTGACAGCCGTCTATGTCTCGGGAAAGACCGAAGACGTGACCGTGAAAGCGGAGTGGAACAGTGAAGATATTAGTGTGGCGACCGTACATGCCGGCACGATTACGGCCAAGGCGGTAGGCACATCGGTCATCAAGGCGGAGTACGCCGGAAAAATGGCCGTAGCCGCGCTGACCGTAAACAAAAAGCTGAAAGGCCTGATCGTAAGTCCCCAGGAAGTGGATATTCGCAAGGGACAAGAGGTGCAGCTCAAGCTGGAGGCCCTCTACAGCGACGGTACTTCGGAGCCGGATGTCTCTAGCAAGGCGGATTGGGCAACCGATCAATCGGCTGTCGCAACCGTGACCAATGGGCTCATCAAGGGACAATCGGCGGGTACGGCGACCGTGACCGCCAAATTTGGCCGGCTCAGTGTCGTGGTTCCGGTGAGCGTCGAAATCGCGCATCGCCTGGAACCGGATCAAAAGCAGCTTTCCCTGTTGACCGGCCAATCGGAAAAGGTAAAGCTCAAGGCGATCTACCCGGACGGCACCTTCAATGAAAATGTGTCCGACCTGGCCGAATGGTCCAGCGACAATGACGCCGTGGCCGACGCGATCAAAGGCGAAATCAAAGCATATGGGCCGGGCACAGCCGTGATCACAGCCAAGTACGGCACGAAGACGGCCGCGATTCGGGTAGAGGTGGACAATACCCGCGCACTGAAAATAGAGCCCCAGGACGTATTCATGCGGGTTGGGGAAAGAAAGAGCCTGGCGCTGACGGCCATCTACGCAGATAAAGACGATGAAGTCGTCACGGCGGCTGCGGAGTGGAGCTCTGACAAGCCAAACGTCGTCTCTGTCAGCAAAGGGGAGATCATGGCGCACGCCTCCGGCGAAGCGGTCATTACCGCCAAATACGCGGACAAGACGGTCCAAGTCCGTGTAGACGTGGAGGTTCCCCGCTATCTCGACCCCAATCCGACCTATCTGGGCATGCGCAAAGGGGATACGAAAAAGATCGAGCTGACGGCTTCCTTTGTCTCCGGACCGCCGGAAGACATCACAGCCAAGGCCGAATGGTCCTCGTCCAACAGCGACGTGGCTTTTGTCAAAGACGGAGTGGTGACCGCCTACAAAGCGGGATCAGCCGTAATCACCGCCAAGTACGGCGGCAAGCAGGTAACGATCCCGGTGGATGTGGATCTCCCGCAAAAGCTGACGCTGAGCGAAACCGCGCTCAACCTGCAGATCGGGAATTCCTCGACGGTGGAGCTGACGGTTCTGTATTCCAACGGAGACAGTGAAAACGTGACGGCAAAGGCAGAATGGAAGAGCAGCGCGGACAGCGTCGCGACCGTCCGCCAGGGAACCGTCATCGGCGTGGGCACAGGGGCCTCTACCATTACGGCCAGCTACGCCAATCGTTCGGTCAGCCTGCCTGTCAATGTCGGCGTCATTTCAAGCATCACCCCAAGCCCGAACAAGCTGGTGATGAAAAATGGCCAGACGGATACGATTAAGCTGACAGCTGCCTACACGGACAATACGACGAGAGACGTCACCGCTCAGGCAGTCTGGAAGAGCGCCAAGCCGGAAGTAGCTGATGTGGTCCTGGGGAAAGTGACCGCACGAGCATCCGGCAAGACGACGATCAGCGCGGCCTTTGACGACAAGACGGTCACGATACCAGTCGAGGTGGATCAGGCTCAGACGCTGACGATCGAGCCGCGCGTGGCGATTCTGACGATCAATGAGACGGTCAGCCTGGTCCTGACCGGGACCGATGCATCCGGCCAATCCCGCAATGTGAGCGAGGAGGCGGAGTGGAAGTCGAGCAATCCCAAGGTGGCCGATGTGGACAAAGGCCGGGTAATCGGCTACGGCAGCGGACGCGCCACGATCACCGCCACCTACGGCGGCAAAAGCGTCAGCGTTCCGGTAGAGGTGGGCATCGTCACCTCCCTGGAAGCCAACAAGCGCTTCGTCTCGCTGAAATCGGGCAAGAGCGCCACGGTCTCGCTGACCGCCAAATTCTCCGACGGCCGCACCACCGATGTGACTGCCGATGCCGATTGGAATGTGAGCGGATATAAAGTAGCGGACGTCTCCAAAGGCGTCATTACAGGCGTCGGCTACGGCAAGACGACGGTCACCGCCCGTTACAACGGCAAAACCGTCTCCATCCCGGTAGAAGTGGACATGCTGAAATACCTGAAGACAGATGTGGTTCAGGTGGAAATGAAAAAAGGGGAGACGAGAAAGGTAACGGCGATTGCCACCTACACGGACGGCACGGAGGAAGATGTGACCAAGCCCGCGCTCTGGACGACCTCCCGCCTGCTCACAGCTGATGTGAAAGACGGCGTGATCAAGGCCACAGGCACAGGAAAGGCTACCATTACGGTGACCTACGGCGGCAAGCGCACGCCTATCGTCGTGATTGTGAAATAAGGATGTTTGCCAGGAACTCACCTTCCCGAAGCCCAGCTGAGGATTTCGCCCGGTTCGTAGCGGAAAGTCTCCGAAGGCAACAATCCTAACACCAAAAGGGGGCTGTCCAATAAGTCCCCAAAATAAAAAGTTGGGCGGAAAAACGTAATGTTTTCCGTCCAACTTTTTTGTGCGGCTGCTTTTGCAGGAAAGTAGCGAGGCGGATGCCTGCCACTTTCAATAGATTGTGGGCCAATGCCACAATCCCAAACTCGACGTGAACCTTGTCCAGCCCCCGTAAGGAGAACCGTCGGAACGACCGGTTGCCCTTGAGGTGACCGAACACGCTTTCTACCTCCACTTTACGCCGAGCATAGATCGCGGACTTCTCGTCATCCTCAAGGGCTCTTTTGGCCTTTGCCTTTAACTCTTCCCATATCGTGTTCCAGTGTACCTGGCGATTCCCTTTTGCTTTGGTGCACGAGAGCTTGAGCGGGCAATCGCTACAATCCTCACATTCATAGATCTTGAAGCTTTGCTCCAGGCCAGAAGCGTTTTTTTTCGTCTGGTATTTCTTAAAGCGAACGTATCGACCATTCGGGCAAACAAAGCGATCATCCTGCTCTTCATACGTCCAGTTGGAAGCGTGCCGGATGTCCTTCTGGTATCGTCGGGTTTTCTCCTTCAAATAGTTGCCGTAGGGTATGAGAAACTCAAATCGCGGCTGTTTTTCTTCGCCCATCGCATACAAGTAGTTTTCCTCGCTGCCATAGCCAGCGTCGGCAATCACGGTTTTGGGCATCGGCAACGAAGACGCCGCCAATCGCTCCATATGCGGAATAAAGCATCGTGTATCCGTAGGACGCTGATGGATGCTGTAGAACAAAACAAACTGGTTTTCCGTGGCCATTTGCACATTGTAGCCTGGCTTCAGTTGGCCATTTTTCATGTGATCTTCCTTCATGCGCATAAACGTGGCGTCCGGATCGGTTTTCGAGTAGCTGTTGCGATCGCCAAAGCAGGCTTTCTGCTGCTCATACTTGGCGAAGCGAGGAAGGAAATCCTTCCGAATCTGTTTCAGCGGCCTCTTCAAGGCACTGCGCGCTTTGCGCAAGGCTTTCCGCTCTTCGCTGCCGCTGGTCTGCGTGAGCTGTTCGGTTAAGCCTTCGACTCTTTCCTCCAGCACGGCCGCTGCTTCTTCGAGCTTGGCAGGGAGCTCTTCCGGGTCTGCCGCTGCATATTCGCCAGCTTCTTGCTGCGTGAGCGTATGAATATGCGCAAGGGTGGCCTGCACCTTTTCCTTGAGCTTTTCCTCGAAGCGAAGCGTGGATTTTTTCCACACAAAAGAGTACTTGTTCGCATCGGCTTCAATCTTTGTGCCATCCAAAAAGTACTGCTCCATCGAAATGTAGTTGTCCGCGATGAGCTTGCGGATCATCGTTTCAAACAGTTCGTCCATGAACGCTTTCATGCGCACGCCGCGAAAATCGTTCAAGGTACGGAAGTCAGGCTGCTGCATCGCCGCCAGCCACATGGCCGGGAGGTTCTCACGCAACAGCTTTTCAATACCGCGGCAGGAATAAACCTTTTGTGAGTAGCCGTAAAGGATCACCTTAAGCATCATTTTGGGATGGTAGGAACTGCGGCCTCCGCCCGTGTAATGAGCAAACAACTGCTGATCCGGAATGGCTTCGATCATTTCATCAATGACACGAGCCACATGATGGGTGGGAACATACATCTCCAAATCCAGAATCATCTGAGCCTGCTTGTTATCGTACGGTTTGAAGGTAGGGGCAAGATGTCGCGTGGGCATCATTTTTTCTTCCACATCCTGTAGAGGAAGAGCCAGTTGCATGGTATAATCATGATTAGTAGTCGTCCGATTACGCAAGAAAATCGTCCTTTCTTGAATTGGTAGTGTGGTAACTTCCATTTTACAAGAAAAGACGGTTTTTTTGTGCTTATTTTTTACATTCAACAAAAACGGGGCGCCCAGAAGTCAGTTTATGCTGACTTTCTGGACAGCCCCTTTCTTCTTTCTAAAGAATGCGAAGGGTGCAAAAAGTCCTCCTGGCATCGTATGTCCGCCTGGAGTATTCATCCCGAAATGCCTATCGCTTTTCATACTTTGGCAGGATGCGCCACCAATATCCAAATACTACCATATGGAAGAGAGGCTTTTATCGGTGAAAGACGGGCAGGGGAGGAGACCCATGGTCATTCGTCGAAAGCAGCATGTGCTGATCATGCTGGTTGTATGGATAGTGGGGCCTTTCGCTGCGATTGCCGCGGATAAGCCAAATCCGAACATGCTGCGTGCAGATGAGCGCGATCATATCAGGGGAGGCGGCGGCGGGGCAGGCGTCGCCCCCCACGAAATTCAAAACTTCCAGGTGCTGTATTCGCGGTATGCGGCGGCCGGCTGGGACGGGAAGGTGCCGGGCGGATCCGGCAGTGCGGGGCCATCCGGGGACAAAAGCGGCCCCTGCGACGACAGCGGCCGGCCGAGCGGGCAGTGCCTCGCGAGGCGGACTTGCGGGAGCGGCCACGCGGGCCAAAGACGCATGGCGGAGCGCTGTTGCCAGGATAGGAACGAGAGCAGGGCTGGCCCCATCGGGAGGAGCAGCCCGAGGCGCGGGCAGTGCCGCATCGGGGACCGGCCACGCCGTGAGAAACAGCAAGTCCCCACGGGAAATGACGAACCTCCTCCGCCAAGCCGGAAAGAATGCCACTTTACTGGCAAGCCGAGCAGGCGGCAGTCTGATGAGTTTTTCACGGGCGGCTGGAAGCAAGATCAGTTCGGCAGTGCAAGCAGTCGTCCGTCCGGGCCGGGCGATGGCGGCCACGAAGAAAAGAGAGCCGTATCATTTGCTGGGCAAGATGGAGGATCCCGTATCGTATCGAAAGGCCAGGTACGGAGATGAGCACCGGGGCATGTACCGGGATGAGCAGGGGATCTTGCGGGAAGCGGACGGTGCGATTGCCTGGGGTTTCATTGGACAGTATCGGGAGAAAAATCCGGCTCTCTATGAGGAGTTCATCTACCCCACATACGAGCATGGCGAGCGCGTCGAATATTGGGGCGGAAAAGTGGCGGCATGGGCAGACGAAAACCGCATGGATATTGAGGATGCGGCAAAGGTGATTGCGTTTGTCCCGGAAGAACTGCGGAAAGAAGCAATTGAGAATGCTTATTTACATGTTGCTGTGAAAGCGGCGCAAGACGGAGGAGATTTGCCCGATATGGGGGCTGTATTTCCTCTGGCAGTGGCGGGCTCAATCAAACGTATGGGCAAAGCGACGGGGAAGGTTACGCAAACGTCTGAGCCGAATGGAGGTAAGAGCGGTTTAGTGCAGGGGGCTGAGGGGACGGGTGATATTCCCAAGAGAACATATGAGCCTAGCCCTAAACATGACCCTAAAAGTGGATGGGGGAGTCCAAATCCAATTTCGGACGCTGAAACAGGGCAAAAATTATTGGATACAGCTTACTCTTCATCAAAGAACAAGCAACTTTACAACATTTATGAGGGTAAACTTATTAAATTTCAACCAGATGGAGAAACAGGATGGCATCCATACGAAGTTACGAATCCTGCTAAAGAAGTTCCTGCTGATGTTTTAAGACAGTTGCTTAAAGATGGTAAGATTACGAAGGTGGAGTACAATAAACTATTAAAAAACAAGTGAGGTGCTTCTTTCTGAGGACTTTTGGAGATAAGAACACATTTGCTATTCAATATGAGTTTGAAGATAACCCTTTTAATGAAATCAGTTTGACTGGTGAAACATGGGGGAAGTTTGAATTATTTGTACGTGGGATGGATGTCTGTCGATATAAAAGAGTGGATAACGAAACTACCTATCAATGGAATTTGATACACATTGTCGAATGGTTTAGCGAAAATCTAAAGTCCATTTTGAGTGAAGAACCATTCCCCCTCCCTGTTGAAGGACAACACTCACTTGAACTTTTGGATAATTGTCTGTTGTTTGAATCAGACGACGATGATGAATTTGATGCTTGGTTCGATACAAAGCAAGAATGGGAGTTTAAACACTCTTGGTTTTCAAATAGAGCAGGTTCTTTTTTGCCTGATGTATTTTTCAGAAGGGTTAACGATAAAATAGAGATTGCTTGGAATAATGAATTAACTTACTCTTCGGAAGGAATTTCATTCATTAATCCAATTGGAATTGAATATGTACCACTAGGCATCTTTGAATCCACTATCAAAAATTTCATCGAAGACTTCTTGGAAAATCTTCTACAAAATTCTAAAAACAAATGTGATGCAGAAGAAGTTTATCAAAAATTAATGGAATTAATCAAATAGTCGGTTCTATTGTGGTGGGGGCTACCCAGTGCCGAATGAACTCAAATGCTGGAAGCAAAAATCTCAGCCCTCCCTACTTATCAAAAAAACCGGACAATCCTCGCCGCAAAAAACAGCTCAGCGAAGGCTTCGCCAACAACTTGGCGAGGCCATTGCTTTTTAAAGAGGGACTAAAAGATTAGGTGGAAATACCTAAAAACAGTATTGGATCCAACCGATAAAGAAAGAGTGGGGCAGGAAAAAGATTTCCCAAGCCCGAGACAAGACATTATCGATATCTTTTTATCCGAGAAAAGGAGAGTTGAGTCCGTATAATTGTGTAAAAACAGCATCTCTCTAAAAATAAGGGAGCCATTTTCAATCCCCCTCGGTTAGAATGAAGTTGACTAGACAACATTCGAAGGAGAGGGAATTTGAAATGGCTCAATACCAGATTACCGTAGATTCGCAACTTTTGCATCAGCTTTTTCTCGGCAATTCACAGGATTCGGGAGTGGCCAAGTTGTTGGAATCCGTATTGAACCAAGTCTTGCAGGCACAGGCGACCGAACAGTTGGGGGCGGAACCCTACGAACGGACAGATGAGCGTCAAGCATATCGAAATGGTACATACCCACACCAATTGACTACACGTGTCGGTACGATCACGCTTCGTGTCCCTCGCATTCGCGGCGGGAAGTTCTCCACCGAGTTGTTCGCCCGTTATCAACGCAGCGAACAGGCACTGGTGCTGGCTCTCATGGAGATGGTCGTCAACGGTGTGTCTACCCGTAAGGTGGCCCAGATCACAGAAGAATTGTGCGGTACGGAGTTTTCCAAATCGACCGTGTCCGATCTGTGCAAACGGTTGGATCCTATCGTGAACGCCTGGAACAACCGTCCGCTACACGATTCTTCGTTCCCCTTTGTCATCGTCGATGCCCTGTACCTGAAAGTACGCGAAGAAGGGCGGGTGCGGTCACGGGGCGCTCTCATCGGGATCGGTGTCAATGCCGATGGATACCGGGAGGTATTGGGCGTTATGCTCGGCGACAGCGAGTCGGAGGCCAGCTGGAGCGAATTTTTTGGCTGGCTGAAAAGCCGTGGGCTTAAAGGCGTCGATCTGATTGTGTCGGATGACCATGGAGGGTTGGTTCGAGCCATCCGCAGGAACTTCCAAGGGGTGACCTGGCAGCGATGCCAGACGCACTTCATGCGCAACATTCTTGACGCCACACCCAAATCCTTGCAGGACGAGATTCATAGCCGGATTCGCCCCATTCTGGAGGCACCGGATGCAAAGACGGCACGGATGCTGTTAGAGAAGGTACTGGAGGAGTATGAAACGAAAGCGCCGAAGGCCATGGCTGTCCTGGAAGCAGGCTTCGAAGATGTCACAGCCGTCTTGGCATTACCGGAAAAGTACCGCAAGCGTCTTCGCACCACCAATCCGATGGAGCGGTTGAATGAGGAAATCCGCCGCCGTGAACGCGTGATTCGGATTTTTCCGAATCGAGAGTCTGCCATCCGCTTGATAGGGGCCTTGCTCATGGAAACGGACGAGAAATGGGCTAGCGGCAAAAAGTATTTGGACATGACAGAATATCTTGAATGGCGTCAAGGACAATCCCCAATCTCCTCCCATACCAAAGTCACTCGCATCGGCTAATAAACACCGCATCTAAGCCTGTCAAGGCCGCGAAGCGTTCCATTTTTAGCCTTGACAGGCTGAATGAAACACACTTTTGAAAAACCCAGCAATCCCTTGCTGGGCCTGCCATACGGCGAGTGACGGGGTGCAGGGGGTGTGCTCCCTGCGTCTCCCCCTTCGGGGGACGGAAGGGGGCATTCTAACCGAGGGCAATTTTACACACAAATATGGACTTGATCGAAAAGGAGTCTGACAGCATGAAAAAGCGCTTTACCAAAAGTACGATCGTCCTCACTTCCCTTTCGCTGGTCCTCGCGGCGGGCGTATTTCCCTCTTATACGCATGCCCAGTACGATACGGCGACACTGGTTTCCACCTACGCGTATCCCCCTGTGCTGCAGGAGTTGGTCGTCGAGAAAAACGGCAATCTATCCGGTTCCGTGGTGGTCGACTCCCGTTTTGAATCGAATGTCTCCCTCCTGCTGAGCGATGAGGACGGAGAACAGCGCGGCGAAATCGCCATCTGGAAGGGCGGCAAAGGGAAACTGGACGCTGGGGTCACGACCAGAGCAAAGAACGGCCAGGAGAAGATTTTGCATCCTTCGGGGCAAAGCATGTACATCGAGGTGAAAACCCTCCAGTTTACGATTTCGGCCGACGCGCTGGATCTGCCGCCGGGCACCTACATCGCGGTCGTCCGAGCGAGCAACACCGCAGTCATTATGCTTGATCGGACCAAGGTGCAATATTCCAAGGAATGGACGTTCGATGTGCCGGATACCCGGGAGGAGAGGGCATTCCCCGGCGAGCTGAAGGTAGGCAAGGACGGCACCATCCAGATTACGATCAAGAAAAACGCCGTGTCGGCCAGAGCCGAATGGGTCTTGGTCATCATGGGTGAGGACGATGAAATCGTAGAGCGCATCACCATCAATCCCCAAAATCCAAAATTGGCGCTGGGCAGTCTCCATCTCTCTCCCGGCGAATATACGATCTATCTGGAAGTAATCGACGGGCGAGACGTGCTTCGCTCCGAAACGGCCGTGCTCGTTATTTCTGAGACAGACACGGCCTGGGGGGCAGGCACTGGCACGGGCGGTATCGGCGGAGGTGCAGGTGCAGGCGGTATCGGCGGAGGCGCCGGGGCTGGCGCAGGTGCAGGTGGCCTCGGTGGAGGCACTGGTACGGGCTTAGGCACTGGAGGCATCGGCGGCGGTATCCCGGGGAGCGGCGGCGTAGTAAACGGGACCTTCCCCGGCCAAATTCTGGTGTCCGAAGACGGCATGATTTCCATTCGACTGGAGATCACCTCCGCCTATGCAAAGGCGAGATTTACGCTCGTCATCAAGAATGCGGAAGGCAAAGTGGTCAAACGCATTCCGATCAACCTGAAAAACCCGACAATTTCCAGCAGAGGCCTCTCCCTGCCGGAGGGCGAATATTCACTGGTGCTGGAAATGGTAAACGGCGGCAAGCGGACGTATTCTTCCGCAATTTCCTGGACCGTCAAGGCAAAAAGCAGCTCGACGGCGGTGTTCCCCATCCCCAGCGGCGCATCGTTTCCCGGCAGCATTCAGGTGAAGAGCGACGGATCCATCAGCATTACAGTGAATTGGAAAGCGGCGTACAGCCAGTACGAGTGGTATGTCGTGGTCTACGATGAATTCGGCAAGTCGCTGAAGCGCGTCTCCCTGGACCCGCAAAATCCGTTCTTCTCGTGGAAGGAACTGAATCTGCCGACGGGGGGCTACTCGGTCGTCATCGAGGTGGTCGATCCGGTAAGCGGCGATTGGGCTGTCTCCCTGCCGACGTTCCTCACGGTGAACCAGACCAAGGACATTGTCATTTTCATCGACGGCGAGCTGCAGGCATTCCCCAAAGCGCCGGTCGAAATCGACGGCCGTACGCTCGTTCCCTTGCGTGCAATCTTTGAAGCCCTCGGGGCAAAGGTAGAGTGGGATGAAGCGACCCAGACCGTCACGGCTACGAAAGACGACAACATCATCCAATTGACGATCGGCTCCAAGGTCGCGTACAAAAACGGAAAGAAGATCAATCTCGACGTGCCGGCACAGCTCTTTAACGGCGATACGACGATGGTGCCGATCCGCTTTGTGAGCGAAGCGCTGGGCGCAAAGGTAGGCTGGGACCCGTATTCCAACTCGGTTGTGATCAGCAACGAGTAAGTCCGGAAAATAGAGCAGGACAAGCACCAGCGTCCGTGCGAAGCGGGCCGTGAGCGACATAGGGTGAAAAATCCTCGCAATATCGGCGATCAGCAATGGAATAACATAATCCCCCTTGTCGGTGCCATGACGAACCGAGTCCGTCCCACTGCGCGGCAAGGGGAATTTTAGATCGTATCTACGTGCTGGGAGGATCATCAGGAGAACGTCAGGATCATGCCCGTGACCTAGACAGGGTAGGAGCAGGACTGTGCAAAAAAATAGAAGGGAAAGATCAATTTTTTAGTTGCAACATACTTTTTGATGTGCTATACTTCAGAATGTAAGCGAGAAACACGACTTGTACATATGGGGCATTAGCTCAGCTGGGAGAGCGCTACACTGGCAGTGTAGAGGTCAGCGGTTCGATCCCGCTATGCTCCACCATACATACGATCGTAGAACCCTTGAGAAATCGAGGGTTTTTTGCTGTTTGTGAAAGACAAACCCCCACTCAACATGTTGGTTGGGTGTTTAGAAGGAAACTATTTTCAAAACTTGGTATAGGGATAACCAATAGAGTGAGATCGGATTTTTTTATTGGAGGGAAGAATGAGTGGAGTTTATTGCTGATGGGTGGGCATTGATAAAAGATGGTGACTCCATTCTTTTCAACAAATTAGGAGAGTATGGTGAGGATTTAGGCTACTACAGGTTTAATTTCAAGAACATTGTTGAAGTAAGTAAAACGGAATACTTTAAAATCAAATATGGCAGTGCATATGAACACGTTGTGAAATTGTTTGGAGATAATATAACCGATTCAGAATTTGCTCCAGATGGTTCTTTATACGTATCCTTTTTCCAATCCTCTAATATTCATCACTTTGATGTACATGGTGTACTTCTCCGTACATTTGAAGACCCCTTTAATACCGTATACGACATAGCACTTGACGGTAATTCAATATGGTGTGCCTACCCTACCGCACATACAATCAAAAATATTCTTTGCTAGATTTCCAGGAGGAGCAATGTATAGGAGAGGAATGGAACACAACAGTTTTTGATCATCCAGAGAGTGTATCTGTATATGAGGAGGGGATATTCGTTTGTGATATGGGAAATTACCGAATTTGTATGGTGAATAGAGAAACTAATGAGGTAACAGAATATCAAAGATTTGCTGAGCCTGTTTGGGAGTATTTGAGATTAAAGAAAAATGAAATCGTAAGACTAGAATCTGGGATCTATTGTACGAAATTGAAAGGATAATATATTAAATTTGTATCATACGAGCAGAAATGGATATAACTTTGTGGCCATAACAACTTTATTTTGACCCACTATCGCCGGTTAAGGATTGCCTCATCCGGCGATTTTTTGTTGGTTCGTTGCAGAGGGAGATCCATAGGCTCCTGTCCTCCTCTCTTCACATATGTGAATGTCAATCAAAATGTTGACCACCGTGCTCATCAAAAAATTGACCACCATGGCAAAAATCAATCCACCCGTCGGGTGGGTAACTTTTTCATGATCACGATCTTTGAATGCTCTGCTTAAAGCGATAACTGTCTCCATTCATTGCAAAGATATGGGCACGATGGGTAAGTCGATCAACCAGGGCTGACGTCATTTGCTCATCTTTGAAAATCTGTGTCCATTCCGTAAATTCCAGATTGCTGGTAATGATCATGCTTCCTTTCTCATAGCGGGCCGCACAAAATTGGAATAATAACTCCGCCCCGGTCCGACTCAGAGGGACAAACCCGACTTCATCCAAAATAATCAAATCCGTTTTCAACCATTGCCTCTCTAGCTGGAGGATTCGCTTTTGGGACTGAGCTTCCATAAGCTCGTTACATATTTTAGCGGCAGTCCAAAACTGAACGGAATAGCCATGATGGCAAGCTTCCTTCCCGAGTGCAATGGAGAGATGAGTTTTGCCAGTGCCAGAGTTTTCGATAAACATGATGTTCTCAGCCTTTTCGATGTACTCACAACGAGCCAGTTGAAGCAATTTGGGCTTATTGAGAGACGGGATCGCTGAGAATTCAAATTGATCGAGCGTTTTCATAGAAGGGAATTTGGCGTGCTTGATGCGACTTGCGATTTGGTTAGCATCCCTTTGCTGAACTTCTTGCTCTAGTAGTGCCAAGAGGAACTCCTCGTAAGGAATTTGCCGTTCAGAAGCATCATGGGCGATTTCCTTATAGACACGTTTCATCGCAGGTAAGCGAAGGCGTTTCGCGTAGGTTTCAAGCAGAAAACTCGTACTCAATGAACCACACTCCTTTTCTGTAACAAACGATTGTACTGGCTAAGATCTGGGGCCTTTACCTGAATACGTGGAACAGAGCTATCCTCCGCCAACGAGAGTTGGGGCAGACGGTGTTCTGGCAACGTTCGCTGAAGCAATAATTGCCTTACGGCATCATACTGGAACATCCCTTTTTGCCAGGCCTCCCCCAGTGCTTCTTCGACGAGAGAAGTATCGAATTCACGGTGCAAAAGCAAGAGTCGAACGAACTCCTTCATCCCTCCTGGTCGGTTACGGCACTTGTCCAAGAACTTTTGGTAAATGGCAGGTAGTCCTGCCTGATGCAATGGTCTGGCATAAAGAACTGCTCCTGGGCGAATAAGAAGTAAATCCAGATAATGATCGTATTGCAAAATCTCCTTTCCCTTTTCCAAGCACCGCTCATGCGTCGCAATCAGGCTTTTTCCGTGATACACTTCAATTTTTTCAGCAAACACCCGGCAAGCAAGTTGGGTCGAAGCATAGGAAACCGGGACGGAATAGGCATTTTTTTCAATGTGGATCATGGATAGCGTATTGCTTTTCACGGGTACAACACGGAAACAATCCAATGGCCGTGGAGGCAATGGAAGCATAATGGGCAACTCTTGAACAAATGCTTCTCCAACCGTTAGCGAAGACCGGGGAACGGTTGTATTCTCGTAAGAGATACATTTTTCGAGGAGGATTTGATTTAGCTCCTCCAGAGAAGAAACACTAGGCACAGGTGTAAAAAATTGCCTCTGGGCAAACTGTACGAGGTTCTCCACTTGGCCTTTTTGATGCCCTTTTCCCGGATCACAGAAATAGCTTTCAAACAGGTAGTGCGCACGTAGCTGAATAAATCGCTCTTGTTCCTCGCGATTTTTGCCTTCCAATACCTTCTTAACGGCTGTTGTCAGGTTGTCGTATGTGATGACTTGGGGAACTGCACCGAAAAATTCAAAAGCATCTACATGACCTTGGAGAAGAGCCTCTTGCTTCTGATGAGCAAATGTCTTGATGAAAATCTTTCTGCTGTATGTGCAACGCATACAAAAAACTTGAACCTTCACTTGTTTCCCTTGTAAATGAACCGTAACCTCACCCCAGTCAAATTGAGCAAATCGCCCTGGCGGGAAATCGAGAGGGACAAATGCTTTAGGAGGAGAAACCCGCAACTCTCGGACGTATCTTCGTACGGTAGATTCACCGCCGGTGAATCCATGTTCGTCAACGAGTCTCTGGTAAATACGTTTGGCAGTATGACGCTGCTTCGGGGGAGCTTGTTCATCTTGACGCAGCCATTCCAAGATGATGGGCTTGACAAAATCAATGACTGGCTTCGGTTTCGGTTTTGAAAGCTGATATACAGGGATTTCCGTTGATGTCAAGGCTTTTCGTATCACTTGACGAGAGTAGCCAGTTTCGCGAGAAATTTGACGAATCGACTTCCCTAGCAGAAAGTGTTGTTTCCTGATAAACTCATAATTAGCCATCTGAAGCATTTCCTTTCCTCCTATATCTTGTTGTCTAGACAACTACAAGATACAGGAAAGAGGTGCTCAGGTGGTCAACTTTTTTATGAGCGATGTACCCGCGCTGCTGACGAGGCTGCGTCTGCTGCGCTGCCAAGCGGCCTACATCGCGACGCCGCTCTATCACGGCTATGGCATCGCGATTCTGCTGTTATGCATCGCCCTGGGCAAAAAAGTCGTGCTCACCCCCGGCTTTTCCCCCGCAAAGGCATGCGCTCTCATCCAGGAGCATGCTGTCGATATCGTCACCGTCGTCCCCACCATGCTGGCCAAGATGCTAAAGCAAGATGCCGCGGCGTTAAAGTCGCTTTCCTGCATCGCATCAGGCGGGGCAACGCTGAGTCCCAAGCTGGTGGCCGAGGTGTTCGGCAAATTAGGCCCAGTCTTGTACAACTTGTACGGGACGTCGGAAGCGGGCTTGAATCTCATCGCGACGCCCCAGGATTTGCAGGCTGCCTCGCAGACGATCGGCAAAAAGATCAGCAGTGCCCGGCTGCAGGTGCGGGATCATCGCGGGAATAAGCTGGGCGTCGGTGAGATCGGTCAAATTTGCATCAAAAACAGATGGTCCATGCGGAATTGGGATGGCTCCTGGATCGAGACAGGGGATTTGGGCTACCGGGATGAGCGCGGGTACTATTTTTTATGCGGACGCACGGATGAGATGATTGTATCTGGCGGTGTGAATGTCTACCCGCTGGAGGTGGAGCAGATGCTCAGCCAGCATCCGCTGGTGGAGGATGTGGCTGTGATCGGCGTACCGGATGAGATGTATGGGCAAAGGCTGAGAGCGTTCGTGCAGCCCGTTCCCCACGCGGACGCAAGCGCGGAGGCACTCTTGGACTGGCTGCGCCCCAGAGTGGCGAGGCATCAGCTGCCGAGAGAGATCGTCTTCGTCGACCGGATCTCCTATACGCACGCAGGGAAGCGGGACAAGAAGCGGCTGCGGCAAACAGGGGAATGAACGGCTGCCGGGTGCCATGCAGAGGAATGGATCTTCTATTCACAAAAATAAATGAAGATGATAAAATTTTTAAAAACCATAAATTGGGAGGTGGGCGGATGACGGTACCAGAGGTGCTATCTTACACAACGATAGGCGAGCTGATCCAGAAATACCGGAAAGAGGCGAACCTGACGTTGTCTGAGGTGGCAAATCGGGCAAGACTCAACAAGGGCGTCATCTCCAAAATCGAAAACGGCGATACCCGGCGCCCTGGATTGAAGACGACAAAAGCGATTGCCCGCGCGCTTCAAATCCCATTTGAAGAAATGATTGAACCTTATCTCAAAATCGAGCAGAGGGTAGAAGTGCTGCACGAAATACTCCTGGAAGCCATCGAACGATCCAATCTTTCCTTCATCTCCAAGATCGCTTTGCAAATCTTGCAATCCCCGCAACAAGATTCCTACTCGGCCCTGCAGCTTCTATACACTACAGCGGATCGCATTTCCGCAGTGGATGTCAAAATCCTCCTGTACAACACGATCGTCAAATATGCGAGAGAACGGGGAATTCCGCAGTATATCGCCAAAGGCCTGCTGCAATCGTATCTGATCGAACGTCGAGACTTCTTCCGTTTGGAAGACACTTTTCAACATGGAGAGGAAATTACGCATTACGTAGATTTTCTATCCCCGGAACAAAGAGTCGTCTTTTACTATCGGATGGCCCTGCATGCCCATAATATAAAAAAATACGAGAAATGTATTTCCTATAGCCAGGCGGGATTCATGGAAGATCGCAGCACCAGCGAGTTGAAAGCCAGAGCCTATTTGGCGATGATTAACTCGTTTTCGCGGCTCGGCCATTATGATGCGGTGGAAGAACATCTGAAGGAATTTGAAACGTATGAGTACGACTTCGTTATGGAATCTACGATGATCACCCGTGCTGTAACCAAAGCAAGAAAAAAAGAGTTCGAGGCCGCGATTCCTCTTCTGCAAGCCTGCAGGCGCGAACTTAGCCGGGATAACCGCATTCACGTGGTAAATGAGCTATTCGATATTTATTGGCAATTAGGAGAGAAAGACGCCTGTGCGGCGATCATTAAAGAGGAACCGGAAATACTGCCTGAAGCGCCGGAAACCCCTTATAAACATCGTTCACTCGGCAGGTACTACCGGCAAAAAGCAAACTATCTGATGAGCACGGGACAGGCGGATCAAGGGATGGAGAGCTACTGCCTGAGCTTGCAGGAATTTGGAGCGGTGCGTGCATGGGAAGAGATTCATGCCTGTATGAATGAGATTTTGTCCCATTTTATAAAAAATTCCAAATTTATAAATTTTAGGTATGTAGAAGCCCTCTATAATGTGTATAATAGGATTGGTGGTAAAAATTGAAAAATAGGGAGAGGTGTTTGTTATGAAAAAAGTGATGGCATCCCTGGTATTGTCCTTAAGCCTGATCGGATCTCTGCACTCCATGAGCGTGGTAAACGCAGATCTTTCCAAACAACTCAATCCGCCAATCGTTACCCCGTTGGATGCTGATCCTGGGCATTGATCAGGCAGCACCTTCCGGCGAGCCTTCGCCGAGTGGCAAGCAAGCAGCACGGAGCTAGATGACGGAATAGAACGAGAGAGAATCTTTGCGATATACGAATAAGGTAAAAAGGAGGTCCGGGTAAGCGGAGCCTCCTTTTTTTCTATATTTATTATTGAACGGACTGCAGATGCTCGGCGAGACGATCCCAGGTTTCTGTGATGCCTTGCTCCATCCCCATATCGATGACAGTCTTCAGTGCTTCCGGGGTATCGTAGAGCGTTTCGCTGACGACTTTGGTCTTGCCCTGATAATCGAAGAAGCGCAGGGTGGTCTTGCTGGAAGGAAACTCTTTCGATTCATTTCCTTCTGCGTCCGAGAAGTAGTCGATGTAGACGATTTTTTCCCCTTCGACGATTTCATGATAGACCGATTTGCCCCAAGATTCGAAGCCGTAGAAATCCCCTTGGTTCGGATCAACGCATTTCATGCAATAATGCCAAGTCCCGCCCGGACGGAAATCCAGATCGCTGACAGGAAGCGTCCACCCTCGTGGCCCCCACCAATTTTTCAAGTGCTCGGCTTGCGAAAAGGCTTGAAAGACGAGCTCCCGTGGTGCATCGAAGATACGCTCCATCGCAAAGGTCTGTCCCTGCGCGCGGATCAGCATGACTTTCGGGAGCTGCTCCTCCAGTCGATCCAGCGTCTGCTCTGCGCCTTCGATCGCCCCGTATTCTTTGACGGATTGCTCCAGCAGCTCTGCCGTTTTGAACTGCATCCGCATGGTCAGCGTGGTGGTCTGGTCTTCCTCTTGGCGGAAGGTGACGGTTACCCGAAAATGCTCATCGTCTTCATCGTCCCCGTGAGCGTAGACGAGCCGTTCCGGCGCATCCATCTCAAGGAACGTAATCTTGTTCGGATAATCAGTGCCGTCCGGGCCGTGCATAACGTAACTCCAGGAAGGATGCCTTGCGGGAGCAAAACGAACATCTGAAACAAGCATACGACTTTGACTTGCTTGAATCTGTTCAGATTGACAGCGAGGCTATGAACGAAATGGCATCCCAAGCAGCTGTCTTTATGAGTGAGATGGGGAGGGCATTGAAAGCAGGGGTCAAACACACGGATGAGCACGTCTTCGATGCGATCCGCAGCCATCTGGCATTCCTGAACCAGCAGGGGCATTCACTGTCTGCTGCGGATTTCGCATTGCAAACGCGCTTTTTCCTGGAGGATGACTTTCATTTGCGTATGCTGGAAGGCCAGCAAACGGGATTGGCTTACTATCTCGCGGCTGCAGCCGATGCGTATGCGAGCAGCTAAGCCTTTGCTTTTTTCGGCCAAATAAAATACGTAAGGGAAAGCGCCAAATCAATCGCCAGGACCACTGTCCACAATTTCAGCATCCCGACCAGCGCTTCCGTGCGGCCCGGATCTTGAATCATAACGACCAGCCCGTACAGGATCCCGGCCCCCAGCGCATAGGAGAAGAGGTGCTTGATCCACCCCTTGAAATAATGCTTGGCATAATCGAGGCCGTATCGTTTGGGGGGAAGTGATCCTTGCTTTGTCACGTAGTAGCGAAAACGTTCGTCTGCCCATTGGATCATGGACTTGCCAAAAATCAGCGATACCCCGATATACACGGCGGCGAGCGCGTGCGCCTGCGTGGCGATGGAACCGCGGTACAAATCAACACTGGTCGCCACGAGCAATATGAAGTCGATGAGCGGTGTGGATGCGAGCAGAATAAACCCGAGCTTCTTTCGATGCAGCATGTAACGGGCGATGAGACCCGCGAGGATCACGATCCAAAACAAGATCTCACTCGCAATAATAATCCATGCGATCCAATTCAATCTCCTGCTCCCCTTTGCGATACAGATGGATGAATAAACAAAATGAGTATACCATCGGTTTTTAAATAATACAACTGTATTATTTAATTGAGCTAGTATATTTCCTGTGATAAAATGAGGCCATGCCAAAAATTGTGGATCATACGGAAAGAAAAATTCATATTGCCGAAGCGACCTGGCGCGTCATCCTGAATCAAGGGATGAGAGGAGCGACTGTGCGAAACATCGCCGAAGAAGCCGGTTTGTCTCTCGGGGCCTTGCGCCACTACTTCTCTTCCCAGCATGAGCTGCTTGCCTTTGCCATGAATCTCGTCAAGGAGCGGGCCATTGCGCGGGTCGAGGCGATCACCAGATGCGATTTGCCGCCAAAGGAAAAGGTCGTACGGATCCTGCTGGAGCTCGTGCCCGTGGATGAGGACAAAATGGCTGAAATGGAGGTATGGTTCGCCTTTGTCTTTCACCGCAAATACAACGAAGAATCATTTGCCGAGGTGGATGACGGACTGCATGCGGGGATCGGCAAGCTGATCCAATTCATAGACAGCCTTGAATTGCTCCGGCATGATGTGGACAAAGAGATCGAATCCGAGCGGCTGTATGCGTTGGTCGACGGATTGGCCTTGCACGCGATGCTCGACCCCCGGCGTTTGGACCAGGAGCGCATCGTCCAGGTCCTCACTCACCATATCGATTCGATTTGCCGAGATTGATCGGGCGCAAAAAGTTGTCTAGGAGGCAGTCCCGTTGTCATAAGACAACGAAAGGGCCGCCTTTTTCTGTTTGCATGTGTGCAGGGCGGATGAAAGCTGCGCCGGCAGGGCGAATCGAAAACTGCGCCTTTCGAAATTTTGCTCTTTTACTCGAGATGGCGTGCAAAGCCGGCGCCGCACAGGATATGATGGCAGCAGCGGCGATACAACCTGGCGAAAAGCTGAGAAACGGCAGGAGGGACTCTCAAGTGCCAAAGGTAAGAACCAAATCCTACGACTACGGCCAGACGGAGATCGACTCGCTGACAGCCGCCGATCCCGTGATGGGGGAAGCCCTGACTCGCCTGGGCAGGTTGGAGCGTGTCGTCATTCCCGATCTCTTCGCGGCATTGATCCATGCGATGGTCGGCCAGCTGATCTCGGCCAAGGCGGCCCAGACGATCTGGGAGCGGCTCCAGGATCGTTGCGGAGAAATGACGGCGCAGCGGCTGGCCGGACTGTCCGCTGACGAAATACAGCGCTGCGGCATGACGATGAAAAAAGCGGTCAGCATCCACAACATCGCCCGTCTCGTCGCACAAGGCGATGTTCATTTGGACGAACTGCGAGACATGTCCGATCAGGAGGTGATCGCCAAGCTGACGGCGCTGCCCGGTGTCGGCAGATGGACGGCTGAAATGCTGCTGATTCATTCCCTGGAGCGTCCCGATGTGGTCAGCTGGGGCGATATCGCGATACGGCGCGGCATGATGAAGCCATACGGCCTCGAGACACTGACGAAAGAGCAGTTTGACCGCTTCCGGCAGAGATATTCGCCGCACGGGACGGTTGCTTCCATCTATCTGTGGGAAATTTCTTTTGAATGATATGACGCGCATTCCTGGCGAGAAGGAGCAGACAAGTGGAAAAATCGCTCAAGCAACGGCTGCGGGAGTTGGCCGATGAAGACTATCGAAAGTTCTCGGCATCACTGCTGCCCACGATCGACAACGTCCTGGGCGTGCGGCTGCCGGAGCTGCGCAAACTGGCAAAAACGATCGCCAAGGGAGAGTGGCGCCGCTATCTGGAGCAGGCCGAGAGCGACTATTTTGAGGAAGTGATGCTGCAGGGGATGGTGATCGGCTATGCCCAGGCGGATATAGAGGAGATATTGCAAGCCGTCGCCAATTTTGTGCCCAAAATCGATAATTGGTCGGTATGCGACAGCTTTTGCGCCGGCTTGAAGATGACCCGGACGAATAAGCGGCGGGTGTGGGAGTTTTTGCAGCCTTACCTGACGTCGGAGCGGGAGTACGAGGTTCGCTTTGCTGTGGTCATGCTGCTGATCTATTACGTGGAAGACGATTGTCTCGAAGACATCCTGCAGCGGCTGGACATCATCCGGCACGAGGGCTATTACGCGAAAATGGCGGTGGCCTGGGCCATCTCGATCTGCTTTGTGCGGGCACCGGAGCGGACCATGCGCTACCTGGGCGACAATCGCCTCGACACCTTCACCTACAACAAAGCGCTGCAAAAGATCACAGAATCCCACCGGGTGGACGCCGAGACGAAAAAGGCGATCCGCCGCATGAAAAGAAAGCAGACCGATTGCATAGAATAGCCCGGTTGCATAGAAAAGCCCGGCCGCATGAAGCACCCGGCCCCGCAGAGGAATCACATTCCATACGTGGCCGGGCTCTAAGGTTCGAATCCCTTTTGACTGAGAAACAGCTCCTCCTCGGAAAACACCGCTCTCAACCGCTCGTACACCATCCGGAAGGCATCCGGCTGATACCATTCTTCCAGTCCGATCTGCTTGTACAGCTGTTCTATCCCCAACTGCCGCGTCCGTTTTCCGCCGCTGCCGTCTCCCATGAAATAGTCGTCAAGACAGACGCGCTTGACCAGTGGCCGGAGGATGTCGGCAAAGGCTTCGCTGCTCGGCAGGAGCGGGGCGATGGTGGCCTGCGCGGGTACGTCGGCCTCGGCCAGCAGCCTCAGCGTCTTCAGGCGGGCGGCGATCGGCGGGGCAGCCGGGGTAAAATGCTTGCGAATCTCGTCGCGGTCCGTTTCTACGGTCATGCTGATGCGGACCTTGTCCCCGAGGCGCTGAAACAGGTCGATGTCGCGCGCTGCGAGAGGGCTTCGGGTCTGCACCCATAAAAAATCGGGCGGATCGCTGACCATTACCTCCAGCAGAGAGCGGGTGATCTGTTCTTTCTGCTCGATGGGCTGATACGGATCGGTGCTGGAGGACATAAAGATGGTGACAGGTCCTTTGGCCTTGGCTCTGCGCAGCTCCTTTTCGAAAAGGACAGCGGCCTCCCGTTTGATGTCCACCCACGATCCCCACTCCGCTCCCCGAAAGAGCGAGACCGGCATCTGCCGCACATAGCAGTACGAACAGCCAAAGGAACAGCCGGTGTACGGATTGAGCGAATGGCTGTAGCCGGAGAGGTAGCCGGTTCCTTTATTCAAGAGGGACTTTGGGTATTTGTTTTGATACGTTGTTTTCATTGCTTCTCTACTTCCCGTCATGGATTTCGCTCCATTTGCAGCAGCTTTGTTTTCACTGCCAGTCCGCCTCGATAGCCTGTCAGCTTTCCATCTTTCCCGATGACGCGATGGCAGGGAACTAGAATCAGCAGAGGATTTGCGCCGATGGCGGCGCCGACCGCGCGAGAGGCCGCAGGCTTCTGGATTTCTTTGGCAATCGCCGAGTACGAGGTGGTCTGTCCGTAGGGTATGCGGCACAGCGCGGCCCAGACAGCCGCCTGAAAGGGCGTGCCGCGGTGATCGAGCGGCAGCGTAAAGCTTTTTCGCTCTCCCTGCAGATACTGGAGCAGCTCTGCGGCGTAGGGACGCAGCTTTTCATCATCTCGAACCCATGTGCAGCCTGCAAACCGGGCGGCTGCCCAGGCCTCCATCTCCGCAAACGGCCGGTTGGGCGACCCTACATAGCACAGGCCGTTTTCCGTCGCGGCCAGATGGATTGTCCACTCTTCATGCGTCAGCACTGTCCAATAGATCGGGGAATTCGCATGGTTTCGCATATTCCGATCCCTCCTTGTCTTTTTGGATCGCTACTCGATAGTCTGCCGGCGTGAAGCCGGTCTTCTTTTTAAACAGAGTGATAAAATAGGATGTATTGGGCATGCCTGCGCTTTTGCCGACCTCCGCGACGGATTTCGTCGTTGCCGCAAGCTGCTCCTTGGCGTGTTCGATCCGTTTTTGCTGAATGTAGGCCACCGGAGTGATGCCCGTGACGCGCTTGAACGTCCGATGGAGGTGATACGGACTGCCGTGGCTGATTTCCGCGAGCAGGCCGAGCGATAGTGCCTCCGGGTAATGACTGTCGATATATTCCGTCACCAAAGCCACCCACTCTTCATCCGGCAGCCGCAGCCCCGTCGGCTTGCAGCGCTTGCAGGGGCGATACCTGGCCGCCAGCGCATGGCCGGCTGTGGGAAAATAGCCGACATTGGCTTTGTTGGGCGGTCTGGACTTGCAGGAGGGACGGCAAAAAATCCGCGTCGTCCGCACGGCGTAAAGGAATCGGCCGTCATAGGCAGCGTCATTGCTGATGACAGCCTGCCACATTTCGTCGGTCAGCTCACCGGGGCCTCCTTCTTCCTGCTGCTCATCTCGGCCAAAGGGATGCACCGGCTTCTTCATATTCCGCTTCATAAATATCTTTCACCTCCACGAATAGTATAACCGCAAAAAGGAACGCCTGTGCGCTTTTGCGAATAGGAAAGCAAGATTGCGAAATGAAAAAAGCTCCGTCCGGGAGCCTTAACCTGATCTTTTTCGCCGATAGAGGAGCCAGCCCGCCGCGATCAACAGCAAAGCAAAAGCGTCATACGCCAAATCATACCCGACTTGTGCCGGTCCGGGCTTGACGTGATGGATTTGCAAGAGATGGTGGTTGATGATCCCCTCCACCAGATGAAAGGTGCCGGCTCCCAAGAGAAAGCTGCCCCAAAAACGGCTCGACGGTTCATGCGCGTCGCCTCTCCACAGCAAAATGCCGGCGACGAAAATGATCACCGTGACGAGAAGATGAAAGTATCCATCGCTCATGATCTGGTGAAAGTGGTCCGTGTGCATATGTACGCTGTGCCACTTCAGGATCTGATGAAAGACGATGCCATCCAGCATCCCGATCATGCCGATCCCGAAGAAAAAGGCGCCCAGCACGGTCTTGTTCAAGCCGATCTCCCTCCCCGGCCATGTTCCTGCTGCGGAAAAACTCGCTTGCGACGATTCAGAATCATGGCTGTCCTCCTTCTTTGTCTGCGATGCGGTTTCAGTTTGACCGGATCGCTCCCGGATTATCCCATGGTGACCAATGTCCGGGATCGCACGTCTTTGTCTGTAATCTGGAGATGAGAGAATAGAGGGGGGAAGCAGCTGGATGAAAGTAAGTCCGATCGGACAAAAGTGGATGATGCTATTGGGGGCGGCCGTCATCGCGATGCTGTTCTACTGGGCAGGAGGCGAGGAAAAGCCGGCCGTGACCATACAGGTTACGCTAGGCAAGCCGTCATCAGCTGAGCTTGCCCAGGTCAAAGCCATGGACGAGAAGCGGGACGCATACAAAAAACTGGAGGTGAAAGTGCGGCTCGACCACGTCAAAAAAGCCGTGGACAGGAAGATCCACATCCCCGAGCTGACGCTTCTTTTAAACGAAGGGGATCGCATCCGGGTCATGTCCGGACGGGCGTTTGAGCAGAACAATATCGGCACCGAGTCTTTTGCCATCTCGGAAAAATCCGTCGTCTTTGATGCGACGGATTGGGAGGAGGAGGCGATCCGCCGGAAGCTTCAAGCCTCCTATGTGACCGTCAGCTGGACAGGCCGGGATGGGGCTGCGCGCAGCGACAGATTCTCGATCGGCAATCTGCTTACAGTGAAGAGAGAAGAGTAATCAAGCAAACAATCGCATTCGCTTCAGCGGCTTTCGATCAGATCGCGCAGCGCTTCCTCCAAATCTGTGAACCGGAAGGAAAAGCCGGCCTCTTGCAGCCGTTTCGGCACACAGTTTCGGCCGGTCAGCGCGAGGCTCGGCTCTGTTCTCATAAACAGGTAGGCCCCGAGCCAGACGAGAGGAGCGGGAGCAGGCGGAGCCCAGCCTTTGTTCATCACAGTGCGCAGGGTTTTCATAAATTCCTTGTTCGTGACGGGAGCGGGGCCCGTGGCGTTATAGACGCCTTGCAGCTGTTCGTTCTCGATCGCGGCCATGATCATCGCATTCAAATCATCAATATGCAGCCAGCTGATATACTGCCGGCCAGATCCGACCGTTCCTCCCAAATTGTACTTGGCGAGGTTCATCAGCGGCTCCAGGGCCCCGCCGTTTTTGCCCAGCGCAAAACCGATCCGCAAGAGGACCTTGCGCGTCTTTGGCAGCTCTGCGTCAAAAAAGGCCTTTTCCCAGAGCTGGCAGACCTCGACGGAGAAGCCTTCACCGTGTGGCGCGTTTTCATCGCAGAGCTGCCGCGTATCGCCGTAAATGGCGAGAGAGCCGGCTTGTACGAACACGCCGGGCGGGTTGGAACAAGACCGGATCGCCTCGGCCAGAACATGGACCGAATCGAGGCGGGAGCGGATGATCTCGTCCCGGTTCTTTTTGGTATAGATGCAGTTGACGCTTTTTCCCGTAAAATTGACCAGCGCCCCGCTGCCTTCCAGCTCAGATGTCCACTCTCCCAGTGAAGCTGCATCCCAGCGCACGGAGCGAACCTGGGCACGGTTCTCACCAGTCCGGGAAGAACGGCGGGTCAGGATGACCACCTCATGCCCTTTTTCCGCCAGAAAAGACGCCAGCGCTTCGCCCAAAAAGCCGGAGCCGCCTGCTAGAATGATCTTTTTTTTCATACTTGCCACCCTCTCCCCTGTGATACGATTCTGACATACGAACTGTGCGCATCACCATCCATCATACCAAAAATTGGTTTCTTTCCAAAATGCAGAGGCTATTCTGGCAGAAAGGACGACAGAAACGTGAAAATCGGGCAGCCGCCGTGCTGGATCGCATCCTCGCAAGCGGAGAGGAGAACGTCTTGATCGTCGGCCATGGGGCCTTTATGATGTTCATGCGAAAGGAGCTGCTCAAAAGAGGCTTCCGCGGCCCCGCGCTCCATCGTCCCGTCCATGGGCAGCTGTATGTGTATGAGAGATAGAGAAGCCATGATTGGCGAAAGGAGTAGAGAAACTTGTATCAAACCATCGAAAACGTAAGAGTTTGGGGAACGCCCCTGGAGAATGCCGTCTCGCAGGCAATCACCTGTGCCCAGCATGGCCAGGTCGTGCAAGTCCTGCTGATGGCCGATCATCATAAAGGGTATTCGCAGCCGGTGGGGGGCGTCGTGGTCTATGACGGCCAGATTTCTCCTTCGGGCGTCGGCTACGACACCCGAAAAGGGGCGACGCCGTCCGCGCCGGGTCAGCTCGGATTTATCGGCGGCAGCATGGGCGACTATTCGGTGATCGTCCGGGGAAAAGACTCGCAGGAAAACAAAGAAGCCTTTTACAGCACCGTTCACGGCGCCGGGCGCATCATGAGCCGGACAGAAGCGGCGGGCCGGATGAATTGGAAAACAAAGCGGCGCAGCGGCGGCAAAATCTCGATGGAGCAGATGAGACATGCCATTCGCGAGTTTGGCGTGGTGCTGCGGGGAGCGGGGGTGGACGAGAGCCCCTTTGTGTACAAAAAGCTCTCCGAAGTGCTGAAGGCTCATGAGGAGACGCTGGAGATCCTGCATGTCTTGAAGCCGATCGGCGTCTGCATGGCGGGAGCGGATGAATTTGATCCGTATAAGGATTGATGGGAGGCAAAATGTTATGAAACGAGTAGATGTCGCCTATACGCTGCTATACGATGAGCCCAAAAACCAGGTCTTGCTCGTCTACAACCGAAGAGGCGACTGGAGCCTTCCCGGCGGAGGGGTGGAGCAGGGGGAGACTTTGGCGGAAGCGGCGGTCCGCGAGATGAAGGAAGAGACCGGCTATGAAGTCGAGGTGACGCGGATCATCGCCGTCAACGAGGCATTCCTCCGCGGAGAGCATGTTCATTTTTTCACCTTTCACGGCAGGATCGTACATGCGCCGGACGTCATCCCGGCGGATGCAGCCATCCTCGATGTCAAGTGGGTCGATGTAGAAGAAGCAGACCGTTTGCTGCCCTATTATCCGGAGGGAGTCTCCGGCTTGATTCGTGCTCCCGGAGCGGCGTATGTCTGGCAGGGAAGAAGCGACTAGCCGAAAGCGTCCGCGAAGGGCACAGGTGAAAACAAATCCGGCGCAAATAAATAGCGGAGCCGTTTGCTTTCCGGCTCCGCTTTGCTGTCTCTTTATGGAGAAGTCTCGATTTGAATTGAATTCAAACAATGCCTGTGCTAAAATGAGGGGTGAACGACATTTTTAATATCATTCGAGAATAATATCCCAATATTATCTTATCACAGAATGATTATTTTGTCAAACCCCTTATGAACAAGAAAAAAGCAGGGTGAAAGGAGAGGGATCATTTGAGTCTCGAAGACCAAGACAGGCGAGCGGAACAGGAGCGAGTGGAGCGAGTTGTCGGCGAAATTGCCCGCAGAGTCTCATACCTGCAGCAGCATGTCAGCGACATACAAGCCGACATCGTGCAGATCCGCCGAAATTTCTGGGACGATGTCACGGTGAACTTCGACGATGACATCGAAGCGGCCGAGACCTATGCCAGCATCAAGCAGCAGGCGGAGGTGCTTTCGGAGCGGGAGCGGGTGCACAGGCATGCCCATAACCAGCTGAAAACCTTGAAGCGCCTGCAAAAATCACCGTATTTTGGACGGATTGACTTTCGCGCGGAAGGGGAGGGGGAGGCTGAACAGATTTATCTCGGGATCGGCTCCTTTCTGGACGAAAAAGAGGAGGAATTCCTCGTCTACGACTGGCGCGCACCTGTCTCCAGCCTCTACTATGACTATTCGCCCGGACCTGCCGCTTACGAGACGCCAAGCGGCACGATTCAGGGGACGATGGAACTGAAGCGGCAATTCATCATTCGGGACGGAGAGCTGCTCTCCCTGTTTGACACCGGAGTGACGATCGGTGACGAGCTGCTGCAGCAGGTGCTCGGGAAGCAGGCGGACGGTCAGATGAAGAGCATCGTGGCCACCATCCAGAAGGAGCAGAACCGGATCATCCGCGATGTAAGGAAGCGGCTTCTAATCGTGCAGGGAGCAGCCGGCAGCGGCAAAACTTCGGCGGCGCTGCAACGGGTGGCCTACCTGCTCTACCGCTATCGGGGAACACTCCAGTCCGAACAGATCGTGCTGTTTTCGCCCAATCCCATGTTCAACAGTTATATCTCCACGGTTCTTCCCGAGCTGGGCGAAGAAAACATGCAGCAGACAACCTATCAGGAATACGTGCAACACCGCCTGGGTGATCGTTTCCAGGTAGAAGATCGGTTTGCCCAGATGGAGTATATCTACACCGCGGCGAAGGAGCCGGGCTATGAGGCGCGGGCGGCGGGAATCCGCTACAAGGCAAGCACAGCATGGCTGCGGGTGATTGACGCTTACCTCGAATCCCTTCGCGAGCATGGCATGTGTTTTCGCGATCTGAAGTTTCGCGGCAGGACCCTGATCTCGGCGCAGGCGATAGCGCAACGCTTTTACGAGATGGATGCCTCTCTGCGCATACCGAACCGCATCAGGCTGCTGGCCGAATGGCTGCTGGGAGAACTGAAACAGCTGGCGAAAAAAGAAATCTCTCGCCCGTGGGTGGATGAAGCCATCGAATTATTGGACCGCGACGACTACCAGCGGGTCTATCAACAACTGCGAAGCAAAAAGCAATTCACCGGGGAGACATTCAACGATTTCGACCGGGAGCGGGAAATGCTGGCGCTGCGGGTCGTTCAGGAGCATTTTGCGCCGCTGCGCAAGCGGGTAAAGCGGCATGCTTTTGTCGATCACACGGCGTTGTACAGACAGCTTTTTGAAGACCCGGAGAGGGTCCGCGGCTATATGGGATCCGAGGAGCTGCCGGCGGAGTGGGCGGAGATTTGCAGGCAAACCTTGGAGAGCCTCAGTCGCATGGAACTGCGCTGGGAGGATGCCACTCCCTTTCTCTATCTCCGCGAACGCGTGGAGGGCTTTCAGACTCATACGGCGATCCGCCATGTCTTTATCGACGAGGCTCAGGATTACTCGCCGTTTCAATTTGCTTTTCTCAAACGGCTGTTTCCGCATGCCCGTCTGACTGTGCTGGGCGATTTGAATCAAGCCATCTATGCCCATGCGACCGGCGGGGATGATTTTGCAGAGCTGGCCGCCCTATACGGAGAAGAAGAGACCGAGAAAATTATCCTGACGCGCAGCTATCGCTCGACCAGACCGATCGTTCTCTTTACGAGCGGAATGATTCCGGGCGGCGACGAGATCGAGCCCTTTAACCGCGACGGCAAGAAACCGACCGTGACCCGGGCCCGCGATAGGGCCGATCTGATCGCGCGGATTTCCGAAAGAATCGGAGAGCTTCAGTCCGAGGGCCATCGGACCATCGCCGTGATTTGCAAAACAGCAGAGGAAAGCCGGGAAGCCTATGAGGCTCTGAGGCAGACAGTCGCCCTCCGCTTGATCGACACGGAGACGGTTTCCTTTGAAGAGGGCGTGCACGTCATTCCCGCCTACCTGGCCAAGGGCGTCGAATTCGACGGCGTCATCCTGTACGATGCTTCGCGCGAACAGTACGGCCGGGAACAGGAGCGAAAGCTGTTCTACACCGCGTGCACCCGGGCGATGCATGAGCTGCATCTTTACTACCGCGGCGAAATGACTCCGTTTGTGGCAGCGCTCCAGGCGGAATTGTATGAGGATGTGCAGGGATGAAGACATTGCCGATCGATCACGTCATGCCTGAATTGCTGGAACGACTTCACACCCACGCCAGCGCCGTGCTGATCGCGGCGCCCGGTGCGGGCAAGACGACGCGCGTGCCGCTTGCCTGTCTGGATCAGCCCTGGATGGAGGGACGCCGGATCCTGATGCTGGAGCCGCGCCGATTGGCCGCCAGAATGGCCGCGCGCTACATGGCCGCCTCGCTGGGAGAACAGGTGGGGGAGACGGTCGGCTACCGGGTCAGAATGGATACGCGGGTAGGGCCGTCCACGCGGATCGAAGTGATTACCGAAGGGGTTTTGACCCGGATGCTGCAGTCGGACCCCGCCCTGGATGGCGTCGGCATGGTGATCTTCGATGAATTTCACGAGCGCAGTCTGCAGGCGGATATGGGTTTGGCCTTCTGCCTGCAATCCCGCGAGCTATTGCGGGAGGATCTGCGCCTCCTGGTCATGTCGGCGACGCTGGAGGCGGAGCCTGTCGCGGCACTGCTCGGCGGAGCCCCCATCGTCAGGAGCGAGGGACGCGCCTATCCCATCCAGACTCACTATCTCAAACGGCGCACGGAAGAGTCCCTGGAACAAAAAGTGGTGAACGCCATTTCGCATGCGCTTCGCGAGGAATCCGGGGATATCCTGACCTTCCTGCCAGGCGCAGGCGAAATCCGCAGAGTGGAAACCCGCCTGAAAGAGTTGGGGATAGACGGGCTCGCCAGCCAGAGCGGGCGGGTGCGAGTCGAGCCTACGGCCTGGCAGCGAATCAGGGCGAGATCGCTTCGTGCGGACTCTTGATCGCCCTTGCCTTTCCCGACCGGATCGCCCAGCGCCGGGAGAGTGGCCGCTATTTCCTGAGCAATGGCAGAGGTGCGGTTCTCCCAAGCGCGCAGGCCATCTCCGGCGCCCCCTATCTGGCGGCGGCTGAGCTGGATGACCAGGGGAGCGAGAGCAAAATTTATCTGGCCGCTCCGCTCGAGCTGGATGAGGTGGAGCGTGCCTTTGCAGATCAGATCGAAGAAGAGCGGGTCGTCTATTGGGACTCCGGGCAAAAGAGCGTGCGCGCCCGTCTGCGCAAAAAGCTGGGCGCTCTCATCCTGCGGGAGTCCAGCATAACCGACCTCGATACAGAGGAGACCGTACAGGCGCTTCTCTCCGGCATTGCCGCCGAGGGCTTGGAACTGCTGCCGTGGAGCAAGCAGGCGAGACAGTTGCAGCGGCGTTTGCAGTTTCTGCACCTGCAGGACCCCTCGCATTGGCCGGATGTCTCCGATGACAGCTTGCGGGGATCGCTCTCCGACTGGCTGGGACCTCATATCGGCGGCATGAAAAGCGTGGCGGACCTGCAGCGGCTGGCACTCTCTGAGATTTTGCTCGGCCTGGTTTCCTGGGAACAGCGCAGGGAGCTGGAGAAAGAGGCGCCCTCTCACATCGAAGTGCCGAGCGGCTCGCGCATACCGATCGACTACACGGATCCGGCGGCACCCGTATTGGCGGTGAGGCTGCAGGAGATGTTCGGGTTGACCGATACGCCGCGCATCTGGAGGGGGCGCGTTCCGCTGACGCTGCATCTGCTGTCACCCGCCCAGAGGCCGGTGCAAGTGACACGGGACTTGTCCAGTTTTTGGAAGACGACGTACTTTGAGGTGAAAAAAGATTTAAAGGGGCGCTATCCGAAACATTACTGGCCGGACGATCCGATGCAGGCTGCGCCGACGAACCGTACGCGTCCGCGCCTCTAAAAAAGGGGCGAATCTCCCGGTCTTTTTCTCCTAACTTTCAATGAAATTTCCATTTTTTCATGCGAATCCAAAAGACGACACTTTTCGATAAGCCAATTACATAGTACAATCTGTAGTAAGCGAACTTGGGGAGTTCGTAACTTTGCAGCAGCGGCTCGAAACTGTGCAGGAGAGCCGCTCTATTTTTTCATTGGAGATTCTAGGTATGATTACCTATAAATACAGCTGGTTTCTGCGTAGAGAACAAACTATGATAGAGAGAGATTATTCACGTGAATAATACGTACTAACCCTCTATTTCCCGGCGAAAGCCGGGCTTTTTTTTGTGCCTTCGGCGGTGCAGCTTCTCTTGAAGCGATGAGAGCTGAAGCATTCCGGGCACAGAAAAGCCTCCCGCCGTTTCGCATCTACTCCGAAACGAGGGAGGCTTTTTCTGGCGATGGGGCCGCTGGCATAAAGCGTCCCTCAATCAATGACTCGATCAGCTGGTCTGTCGATAGAGAAATCGTCAGGCCGGGATCGGGAATATGGATTAGAAACAAGCCGCTCTGATGCTTGAAATAGAGAGAGCCGGCAGGCCAGATCGGATAGATCAGGATGTCCTGCTTGGTTTTCGTGCCGATTTTCATCATCTCTCTCAGTGTGCAGAAAAGCTCCCCCCAAACAGGCAAATAAGGCTTTTTCTTGTGGCGGATCAGCGTGTCGACCACCTGGCGCTGTAAGTCAGCCAGCAATTCTTGCTGTGGGCTGCTGCTATCGGAATACATGCCGTGCTTGTTCTCTTTTGTCATGTAAATGAAGGCGGAAGCCCTCCCCCTTCATGTTAGCATGCGTATGATAGGTCTGAAGTTGCATGCAGACTTCTTCTCTTCAAAATAGTGTAAAAGAATACATAGGAAGTTGCAAGCTCCCGCACATGAACGGAATTGACTGCTTTTCCCGATTCGATTAGGATTAGTGCCATGAGAAAATGAGGTGAAGAGATGACAAAATCTGGCAAAACCTTGCTCTTGATCGGAGTGGATTCGAAGCGGCTGCTGTCCGTGCGTCTTGCCCTGCAATCCCCCGGCGTGAAGCTGGCGGGCGTTGCGTTTGCACCGTCCCATCTGGCGGAGGATGTTCGGCAGACGGAAGTACTGCTGCAGGCCGCCGCTCTGCAAGAGGTGCCGCTGGCCGTATGCGAGGCTGCACAGCTGTCGCCTGTCCAGTGCAGCGGCCATGTGGGAGCGGGCGTGCGGACAGACGGGGCTGTCGCTCTGCCCCTTACAGCAGCGGAGCTGATCGTCTCGCAGGCGAGCCGGCATCGGGGCGAACTGGTGGTGGTGGTGCTCGGTGCTTTGAGCGATTTGGCCAAGGCGTTGGCGATCGATCCCGAACTGCCTGGCAAGCTTGCCGGCGTGGTCTTTCACGGAGGGGCCATCTGTGTCCCGGGCGATGTGACGATGGTCGCGGAAGCCAATGTCTACGCCGACCCGGAAGCGGCCGCTTACGTGCTGGCGGCAAATCTTCCGCTGCTGATCGTCCCCCTGGACGCGACCCGGACCGGCAGTTTGGCTCCGGAGCAGTTGGATCGTCTGGAGGCGAGTATTGCCGTCATGGCCGCCCTGCATCCCGAGCTCGTCCAAAGAGAACGGCTGAAGCTATCGGTAGAGTGCCAGAGTCAGCTCTCCCGCGGCGCCCTGCTGGCCGATAGACGAGCCATTCCGCGGGTCGGACATGATGCGGAGGTCTGCCTCGAGGCAGATGTGGAGCAAATCTTGCGGCGTGCGGCCGACGCTGACAGGGAGGATGCGAGATGAAAAAAGTATTGATAGATGTAGATACCGGCATCGATGACGCTCTGGCCCTCTCCTATGCTGTCCATTCCCCGGAGCTGGAGATATTGGGCGTGACGACGACGTTCGGCAATATCACGGTCGAGGAAGCGACCAGAAATACGCTGCAAATTCTCGAGCTTTTGGGGGCCAGCCAGATTCCGGTCTTCCCGGGAGCGAGCCGCCCGCTGTTTCGCGAGCTGAAGGAGAAGGCCAAGCTGTTTCACGGAGAAAATGGGCTGGGCAACATCCAATTGCCCCCGCCTCGCACGGCTGCGCGAAGAGAAAAGGCATCTGTCTACATGATTGAGCAAGCCAGATTGCATCCCGGGGAAGTGACGATCATCACGGTAGGCAGCCTGACCAACCTGGCGACGGCGATCATGGCCGAACCGGAGATGACCAAGCTGGTTAAGCGAGTCATCATAATGGGAGGGGCGGTCACGGTCCCCGGCAATCGGACGCCTGTGGCCGAGGCCAATATTTGCGCGGACCCGGAAGCCGCCGATCTCGTCTTCCGGTCGGGAATCCCGATCACGGTCGTGGGACTGGATGTGACGATGCAGACGCTGCTTACCCGGGAGCATCTGGAGACTTGGCGCGAGCTGGGGACGGATGTGAGCCGCAGCTTTGCGGAGATGTGCCAGTTTTACATGGACGCTTACGCCAAAGTGGGCAATGTACGGGGCTGCGGCCTGCACGATCCGCTCGCCGTGGGGGTCGCGATCGATCCTTCGTTTGTCCGTACCTCTCCGATGTATATTGCGGTAGACACCTCGGGGGGACTGTCCGATGCCCGCACCATTGCGGATCGCCGCAGCCAGCCGGAATTTCCCCCCAATGCCGACGTCTGTCTCGAGGTGGATCACGCCAAATTTCTGGCGCATTTTCTCCAGCGCGTTTTCTAAGGCAGCGGAAATCTCTGCGGATCTTGTCATGAAGGAGAGGGAGAAACGATGCTCAAAGAGTTTAAAGAGTTTGCCTTAAAAGGAAATGTCATCGATTTGGCTGTCGGGGTGGTCATTGGCGCGGCGTTCGGCAAAATCGTGACTTCGATGGTCAATGATATTATCATGCCGTCCGTCGGCCTGCTGCTCGGAAAGGTGGACTTTTCCAATCTGTTCATCAACTTGGGGGACAAGGACTACGCTACGCTGGCGGAGGCAAAAGAAGCGGGAGCGGTTACGATCAATTACGGCCTCTTTATCAATTCGATCATCGATTTTCTGATCGTGGCTTTCGCCATCTTCTTTGTCGTCAAACAGATGAATCGCTTCCGGAAAAAAGAAGTGCCCAAGAAGACGACCAAAGAATGTCCGCACTGCGTATCGTCCATTCCGCTGAAGGCAACCCGCTGCCCCGCATGCACGTCGCTATTGAGCGAAGATCAGGTGGCTGCCGCCAAGATGTGATATGAAACCGGCCTTTTCCACTACCGGGAGGAGGCCGGTTTCTTGCGTCTGCGGCGAGCGCGCAGCGCGAGATATTGGGACCGGAGACGCTTGATGGTCCGATAGTAGGTCTTGTCGGACAGCTTGGCAAAAAGGCCGTGCGAAGGGAAGTCGAAATTGACTTCGATCAGGGCCAGATTTCCCTGCTTGTCGACAGCCCAGTCGATCCCGATCTGGGACGAGTGCTTGTATTTATTGAAGTGGGTGCAGACTTGATAGCTCAGATCGATCAGCTCCCGGATGAGCTTTTTGACATTCTCCGGCGGGACTGCCCGGGATTGCTGCAGCGCGTGGCGAACTGTGGTGACGTAGCCGCCGCCGCGAGCCACATTGGTGATGACGCTGTCCGCTCCTGCCACCTTGGCCAGCATGCCGGCGTACTGCCATTTACCTGCGCCGTTTCGCATCATCATGACCCGGATGTCATACGGCCTTCCGTTCACTTCCGAGAGGGGGATGCCCTTTTGGATGATGTGCTTGCTCTCCCCAGCGCTTTGCCCAATCCGCTCCTTTAACGCTTCCAGCGAGGGGGCGAAGACTGTTTGCCCCCGCTCTTTGACGAGTGCATACCCGCCTTCTTGCTTCCACACCTTCATAATCCCTTTTCCCATATGCGTCGAGCATGGCTTGATATAGACGGTGTCGTACTGGCGCAGGTAGGCGTCCAGCAGCGATTCCTGGTACAAGGCGGTAGGAGGCAGGTACTTCCGAATGACCGGATGCTTTGCAAAAAAGCGATGGAGACTCCATTTGGAAGAAGGTATCAAGCAAAAACCCTCCATTCTTTCGTCCGTTCTCCTGACAGCATATACATTTGGCACCGAAACTTTCCTCCTTTCCGAAACGATTCAATTCCCGCCAGCAGCCTATATTTGGGAAAAATTAGTCTAGACAGATTTGCTATAATGATAGTAAAAATGGATACGTCTTTCATATGGTAGGACAACAATGAAAAATCAACTACGTTTGCGCTACCATCTTACCTTTGCCTTTGCTGTGATTGCCCTGGTCCCGATTCTGGTCATGGGCGTCATCCAGGTGATGCAGCTGGTCAGCGTGATGAGAGATACGGAAAATCACAGGAACTTCGGGTGGGCCAGTTGGCGGATGCGATCCAGACGTATGTGTTTCAGCATCAAAACACCGTAGAGACGCTGGCTGCTTCGCTCAGCTCGACGAACAACCGGGATACGAAAAATCTCGTGCAAATTTTGCGGGCCGTCCGGGAGAATTGGAATGGCTTCGTCAATCTCTATGTCGCCAATAAAGAGGGGCACACGATTGCTTTTTACCCGGAGACCAATGACATCGGCCAGTCGCTGATCGGGCTTGATTTCAGCGACCGCGATTACTACAAGAAAGTATCGACGCAGCAAAAAACTGTGATTTCCTCTGTTTTTCTTGGAAGAGCGGGACGTTTCGGCCGCTGATTACCATCGCCGTGCCGATCTTTGACCAGAACCGCGATTTTGACGGGTACGTACTGGGGGCCTTGGATTTGAGCCAGGGTGGAGATGCTGGTCACCAAGTACGATTACAGCAAAGACACCTATACCGCCGTGCTGGACGACACGGGCCGGGCGGTCTACCACCCGGACGAAGTGATCCGCAACAGCATGCGCGATCTCAGCGACGATCCGGTGTACCGGGTGGCCTATGCTGAACTGTTTGGAGCAGGCACCTACTACTCGCCCGTTTTCAAACGTTCGGAATTTACCACCTATACGACGATTCCCGAGCTGGGCTGGGTCGTCTCGATCAGAGCGCCAGCTCCTTCACAGCGCGCTCTTCCTCGACGCTGACGTTGTCACTTAACGCGGCATGCAGGGTAGTGAAATCGGATTCATTTCTTCTCTCGTCGCTTGGGCGTCCATCCCGGGAGCGCTGATCATCAGCCGCATCTCCGACAAGCTGGGCAAACGCAAAGGGCTCGCCCTGCTGCTCATCCCTTGCGCCATTCCGTCGATCGTTCTGACGGTATACGTGCAAAACTACACCGTATTGATCCTGTCTTTGATTTTCTACGGTTTGACCGGAAAGCTGGCACTGGACCCAATTCTCGTTTCGATCGTGGCAGACAATGCCCCGAAAGAAGGATAGTTCCGTGGGAATCGACATCCGCAAAGTTGTCGAAACCGGCATCACGCCGCTCATCAACACCGGGATTGCCCACAAAGAGGCCGGTATTGGTCAAGTAGGGGCAGGTACGGTTCGCGCGCCGCTCGCTTGCTTTGAAAAGGCGCTCGTCGCTCTGGCTGAAAAATACGGCGTTTCCGTTGAGTAAGACGGACGATTCGGATGATATACGCACACGCGTATAGCAATGTACTGACAGACATCCTGCGGTCCTGCCCTGTTTCGGGCAGGGTCCACAGCGTGTTTGCGACCAGCGCCAACCTGCAATTTGGGAATCGGCTGGTGCACGTGGGAATATCCCGGCACGGCGAGCTTCCCTATGGGATCTTGCTCGGCGATCAGCAGATGGAGACTGTTCTCGATAGGATCACCCTGGGAGAAAGAGTTGACTGGGAGAGGGATAAACAAGTATTATCCTTCCAGGCAGGCTTGGCCATTTCTCTCACGAGCGGGGTGCCGTTTTCCTCGGTGCCCCGCTCTCACTCTATCTGCCGTGAGCGGATCAGACGAAATGCCGCCGCACTGATCGAGGTCTTGGCTGCGGAGGGGAGCATCACGGGATTTGGCGTATCTGCCGAAGACGCAGCCCTCTGCCTCTTTGGACTGCAGCAGGAGCCCGGGGAATTTTGCTCCCTGGCAGCCGAACTGAAAGCAGCATGGCCGTCCAGCGATCCCCACCTGATCGAAAAGGTGCTGCGCAAGGTGATCGGGCGGGGGCAGGGGCTTACGCCGAGCGGCGATGATCTGCTCCTCGGCTGTCTGATCGGGGCGGTCGTCACGGGGACGAAGCCGGACGCTTTTACGGATGTCCTGCGCTCCCTTTTGCAAGCGGAGGGAAGACGGCTGACGACGGATGTCAGTCTGGAATACCTGCTGCATGCGACAGAGGACCGTTTCGGTTCCCGGCTGCGCAACCTGGCACATGAGGTATTTGCGGGAGAGGGGACGACGCTTTCTCGGGCCCTGAGAGAACTGCTCGAAATCGGACACACATCAGGGACAGATACGGCAACAGGCCTTTTATTATGGATAAGTTTATCGACAGGGGATGAAAGAATTGGGGAAACAAACCGTATTGGTTGCACTCGGGGGCAACGCGATTCTGCAGCCGAAACAGGAAGCAACCTTCCAAAATCAGTATGAAAACGTAAAAACCAGCTGCGAGTTTCTCGCCAAACTGGTGAAGAATGGATACAATCTCGTCGTTACGCACGGAAACGGTCCGCAAGTGGGAACCATTCTGCGGCAAAACGAAGAAGCGAGCCATGTTGTTCCGCCGATGCCGCTCGATGTATGCAGCGCGGAGAGCCAGGGCTTCATCGCTTACATGATGCAGCAGGCGCTGTACAACGAGTTGACCAAGCTGGGCCTGAAAAAGAATGTGGTCAGCATCGTCACCCGTACAGAAGTAGCAAAGAACGACCCAGCCTTCTCCAACCCGGACAAGCCGATCGGCGTCTTCTACAGCGAGGAAGAAGCGAAAAAACTGAGTGAAGAGAAAAACTGGGTAGTGGCGGAGGATGCCGGCCGCGGCTGGCGCCGTGTGGTTCCCTCCCCGGCACCGCTGAACATCGTGGAATCGGAGTCCATCGTCGATCTGATCGATGCCGGCCACATCGTCATCTCCTGCGGGGGCGGCGGAATCCCGGTCGTGAAGAAAGAAGACGGCACCTACGAGGGCGTCGAGGCTGTCATCGACAAGGACCGCAGCGGCTGCAAGCTGGCGGAACAAATCAAAGCGGACATCTTCGTCATCCTGACAGATGTAGAGAATGTGTACGTCAACTACGGCAAAGAAAATCAAAAAGCGCTGACCCACGTCTCGCTGGAAGAGCTGGAAGGCTACATCGCCGAAGGCCAATTCAGCGCGGGAAGCATGGGCCCCAAGATTGAGGCCGCTCAAAAATTTGCCCAGCAAGGCGGCACCTCGATCATTTGCGCACTGAACAAAGCCGATCTGGCGCTCGAAGGAAAAAGCGGTACCCGCATCAGTAAATAAGGTTCGAATTCGAAAAAGAAGGGTGGGTTTAACCTGCCTTTCTTTTTTTAGGTCTATAGAACGAAAAGTGTAAACAGGAAACGCTTTACATTGAGCAGAAAAACCGTTGTCTGCTACTATATGAATGAACGTTATATTCGACAATATACGACATACGAGACAGCGAGGTGTCAGCATGAAGCGTTTTGGATTAGCCATTCAAATTGTCATCGGTCTCTGCCTGGGTATTCTGGTCGGAGCTCTTTTTTACGGGAATCCGGCTGTCTCTACCTACCTGCAGCCGATTGGCGATATTTTTATTCGGCTTATTAAAATGATCGTCGTTCCCATCGTGATTTCTACCTTGATCGTCGGGGTCGCCGGCGTGGGCGACGTGAAGAAGCTGGGCAAAATTGGCGGGAAAACGATTCTTTATTTTGAGATCATCACCACAATCGCCATTATCGTCGGCCTGTTTGCTGCCAATCTGTTCCATCCCGGCGTCGGTGTCGATATGGCGCAGCTCAGCAAAACCGACATCCACCAGTACGTGGAGACGGCAGAAACCACGCAGAGTCACGGCTTCATTGATACATTCGTGAACATCGTGCCGAAAAACGTGTTTGAAGCGATCGTCAAGGGAGACATGCTGGCGATCATCTTCTTCTCCGTCCTGTTCGGTCTGGGCGTAGCGGCTGCCGGTGAAAAAGGGCAGCCCGTCCTCCGCTTTTTCCAGGGCGTGGCCGATACGATGTTCTGGGTCGTCAATACGATCATGAAATTCGCGCCGTTTGGAGTATTTGCGCTCATCGGCGTCACCGTCTCCAAATTCGGGCTCTCTTCGCTCATTCCGCTGGGCAAGCTGGTTATCCTGGTGCATGCCACGATGCTGTTCTTCGTCCTGGTGGTGCTCGGGGTGATCGCCCGCATGAGCGGAATCTCGATCTTTGCCCTGATTAAAATCCTCAAAGACGAATTGCTGTTGTCCTACTCCACGGCCAGCTCGGAGACCGTTCTGCCGAAGATTATGGAGAAAATGGAGCGTCTGGGCTGTCCCAAAGCCATTACGTCCTTTGTGATTCCGACAGGCTACTCGTTTAACCTGGATGGCTCTACGCTGTATCAGGCGCTGGCCGCTCTGTTCATTGCGCAAATGTACGGCATTCATATGCCGGTCAGCGCGCAGATTACGCTGATGCTGGTCTTGATGGTCACATCCAAAGGGATTGCCGGCGTGCCGGGCGTTTCCTTTGTGGTGCTGCTGGCTACGCTGGGATCGGTCGGCATTCCTGTAGAGGGTCTCGCTTTCATCGCGGGAATCGACCGCTTGCTGGATATGGCCCGGACCGTGGTCAATGTGATCGGGAATTCGCTGGCGGCCGTCGTCATCTCGCGCTGGGAAGGACAGTTTGACCAGAAGAAAGCCCAAGCCTTTATCCATGAGACAACCACGCGCGCTGCGTAGCAATCAAACAGGTCCTTCGCCGGATTTCCGTAGGCGGAGGACCTTTTTTATTGTATGATGGGGACATTCCATTTTACGCAAATCCGGTTGGACGAAGCGCTCCTGCCAAGGGCGCAAACGGGCGGGTTGAACATCCCTCTCGCCTCTGCCGCAGCCGGAAAAAGGAGAATGTCGATGAAAGAGCGATACACAGTGGGAGTAATCGGACTGGGAGTAATGGGGGAGCGCTTGCTTGCGGCCATGCTGGCTCATGAGCGCTTTACCGTCAAAGCGGTGTGTGACGCATCCGAGGAGCGCGCCAGGGGAACGGCTGACGCCACCGGAATCGACGCTTGGTATACCAGCCACCAGGAGATGCTGGAGAAGGAAGAGCTCGATTGGGTATACATCGCGGTTCCGCCAAAATTTCATCATCCCATCGCGCTGGATGTGCTGGCTTGCGGCAAGCACCTGCTATGCGAGAAGCCCCTGGCCAGCACCGTGCAGGAGGGGAGCGAGATGCTGCAGGCGGCTGAAAGAGCGGGCGTGATTCACGCGATGAATTTCCCGCTCTACTACCGTCCCCTCTTTGCCGAGCTAAAGCAGCGGATCGGAGCGATTGGAAGCATCCGCCGGATCGATATCACCACCCATTTTCACCAATGGCCCCGCCCCTGGCAGCAGACAGCATGGCTGGCAGGCCGAGAGCAGGGCGGGTTTGTCCGCGAGGTCATGCCGCACTTTCTGCATCTGACGCAGGCTCTCTTTGGCGGCTGCGAGGTCGTCCGCTCCGATGTGGACTACCCGCCAGACGATCCTGACGCCTGCGAGGTAAGCATCGCGGCGCTGCTCCGTCTCGCGGACGGTACTCCGGTAACGGTGAACGGCCTGGGCAACATCGCCCAGCAGGAGCAGCTTACCTACACCATCTACGGCACCGAGGGGACCCTCGCGGTGAAGAACTGGAGCATCCTCATGGCCGGCGCAGCAGGCGAGCTGCCCAGCGAGGTGCCGGTGCCGGAGCAGGATCGCTTGTCGCTTCTGCTGGATGAGTTTGCCCATGCGCTTGATGGCAAAGAGGCGAGACTGGTCGGTTTTGATGCAGGACTGGCTGTTCAGAAGACGTTGGATGAACTGCTGGGGATCTAGCCGCTGTTCGTGCGGATATGCGTATAGAGATGAAAAAAACAGGCGATGGGAACACAGCCCACCGCCTGTTTCTGTCATTTGAGAAAACGAAGACCATAAAAAATGAAGCGACAGAACGGAGAGAATCTGTGATGAAGGATGAAATCCTCGATTTTTACGATGAAGAGATGACCTGGCTGGGCATAGAGACGCGGGGAAATGTTCACCGGCACGGCTTGTGGCACTGCACCTTTCACTGCTGGGTATACCGCTTGGAGGCGGGTCATCATTCCCAGGGATCGAAGCGGGAACAGGGGCAGGAGCAGGAGCGTGGAACCATTAGCCTCCTGTTTCAGAAGCGGCATCCGCAAAAGGATACGTGGCCTGGCAAGCTGGACGTCACCTCGGCTGGCCACCTGCTCGCCGGGGAGACGCCCGCTGACGGGGTCAGGGAGCTGGAGGAGGAGCTGGGCATTCGCGCATCCCTCGGCGATCTTTCGCCCATCGGCGTCTTTTCGGACGTGCTCAGGGAGGCGGAGATCTTCGACCGCGAGTTTTGCCATGTGTACGCCCTCAAACAGGATCAACCGCTGCACGCCTATCGCATCCAGCGGGACGAGCTGACGGGCCTGTACTGGATCGAGCTCGCCCAACTGGTGGCACTCTTGGCCGGAGAAATACAGGCTGCAGAGGCGAGCGGCTGTGAGTGGCTGGAGGACGGCCGCATCACCGCGAGCAGCGCAAAAGTGGAACGATCCGACTTGGTCCCCCATCAGCAGCATTATTATCGCCAGGTGCTCGCGGCGATCAAGGAGCTCGCCTCCGTTCCCAGCCGTCAGCCCTAGGAGGCATTGCGGGCGGCATCCAGTCCGCCTTTGGGCTGTTCTTTTCCGGTGGCTGTCGTAAGCGAGAACGTATTCCATGATTCCCCACTTTTTCCTTGTCAGAGAGACGGTTGTTCCGATAAAATATTTTTTAATAGATCGCTGATAAGGTAAAGGGGGTCGCACAATATGGATCGAACGATCGCCAGGGAAGAAATCCGCGCGCTGGAAACCTCGGAAGTCGCTCAATTTGTCAGAATCGTGGAACGCGCTTATCCGCGTCTGGAGCTGCATGCGCCGGGCGTGCGGGAAAGATGGATAGAGCGGGTGCGCGAAGGAATCGAGCAGGATCCGACCAGCTCCATACAAGGCTGTTTTCGCGACGGCCAGCTGGTGGGCGTGATGAAGTGGCGTGATTTTCAGATGAATGTTCACGGCAGGCAGCTGCTAACCGGTGGAATTGGCACGGTGGCCGTCGATCTGCTGCACAAGAAGGAAAAAGTGGCGAAGGGGATGATGACCCGCTTTTTGCAAGCCTACCGGGAGCGGGGAGTCAGTCTCGTTTCGCTCTATCCGTTTCGCGTCGATTTTTACAGACAGATGGGGTTTGGCGTCGGGACCAAGATGAATGAGTACCGGGCCTTACCGCTCAGCCTGCCGGATGGAGACAAATCCGCTGTGGTCGCACTGGAGCGAGGAGAGCGGGAGCAGATACTCCGCTGTTATAACCGCTACGCTGCCCGGACGCACGGGATGACGGAGAAAAGTGAGCGGGAGATGAATACGCTGCTCGAAAATGCAGAGCATCTGGCATTCGGCTACCGCCGGGAGGGTGTGCAGGAGTTGGAAGGCTATCTGATCCTCCAGTTCAAGCAGGTACATTCGGAAAATGCCAGCATCCATGATGTGCACGTCCGCGATCTGGTCTATGAGACGACAGAGGCGCTGCGAGGGATGCTCGCATTTTTGCGCAGTCAGGCCGATCAAGTGAGACGTATTGTGTTTTATACGCAGGATGAGGATTTTCACGTTCTCCTGGCTGATCCGCGCAATGATTCGGACCGCCTGATCCCCTTTTACTATCACGAGAGCCACGCCAGCGGAGTGGGATTGATGTACCGGATCATCGATGTCGCCGGTTTTTTCCGGCAGCTGGCTGGTCTTCCACTGGGTGTGGCGAGCGGCCATTTCACCTTTCATATCCGCGACAGCTTTTTCCCTGCCAACCAAGGCTCGTATGCCGTCCGTTTCCATGAGGGCGTGCCAGTGTCGGTAGAAGAGAGCCCGCTTCCGGGCAGCACCGATGCAGAAGTGGCGATCGATATTTCCGACTTTTCCTCCCTGGCGATGGGGGCTGTCCGCTTTCACAGTCTCTACGCTTACGGACTGGCTGAAGTGTCGAATCCCGCCTATGTGGAGGCATTGGACCGATTGTTTGCCGTTCCCCAGAAGCCGCGCTGCACCGCCGCCTTTTAGTCAGAATAGAAAGAATCTTTCGCCCCCTCTCCTCATATGGTAATCATAAAGGGGAGGGAGGATGTGTTCGTGTGGGGAGCCGTTCTCATCTTTTGCATCTTCATGGTTTTCGTCTGGTTTGTCGTTGATCTTTTGTTCCGGTTCGTTCGCTCCGATACGATCAGATACGACCGGTACAATTTGTGGGAAAATTCTTCCGTCACCAGGAAGGAAATGAACTATCCAGAAAAGAAGTAGTACACTCGTACTGCTAGTACCGATTCAAAAACAGCGCCGTGCGAAGCGGCGTTTTTTCCATTGGCAGCTGTGTCGTGCAACTGTGGGGGGATTGGACAAGCCCCCGGCAAATAGAATGGGGTGAAAAGCGGTGAACGGTGTCAAAACGGGCAAACAACGGGACTACTTTCGTTTGAAGCTGGATCCTCCTCTGCGTTCTCGAATGACGATCGTCATGATCAAAGGAAAGACCTTGGAAGTAGGCAGCGCGGAAGTTCTCATTGAGGACATCGGAGGCGGCGGTCTTCGTTTTTTATCTGATTTGAAATTGCCCGTCAATGATCAGCTGGTCCTTCAGTTTGAAACAGAAGTCTATTCACAACAGTTGAAAACGTATGGCCATGTCGTCCGTAGCAGTCCCTGGAGCGAGACGATCTATGAATACGCCGTCAAATTTACCATGGATGAGTCCGCCCATGCGGAGGTCAACCGCTTGGTCAATTCGCTCGCCATCCGTTTCAGACAGAGGGGCAGCTTGCCCAGCGGCTGGTTTTTGCAAGGAGATCGCAAAGATTTTTTTCATATAGAATGAAAAAACACCTCCCGGAATCGTGTGATCAAACGATTTGCTGGAGGTGTTTTCGTTTTCGCCGATGCGTTCTTAGCGGGTGCCGAAAGCCAAGGAAGGCGGAATGTAATTCAGCTCTTCGTCGGCGGTGATGTAATCCGTATTGACCATCAGCAAGAGAAAACGCTTGCCCGTCTGCGGGTCACTGAGGATGATGTGGTCCCGTCCCGCTGTCTCCAGCACGCCGCGGAAAATCTTCGCGTTCCACTGCGTGTTGTTCTCGAAGGTTTGGTAGACGGTGATCACTTTGCCGCGGTTGAGGCGGAGGATGTTCTCGATGTAGGACTCCTCTACCACCTGTCCGGGCGCCAGGGGAGTGCCGGGAATCATCGAGCCGCTCGGCTGCATCGGCGTGACTTGCTGCGTGCCGGGCATTCCGGGCTGACCCATCTGGAATGGAAAGGTCGAGGACGGATACATCTCTGTGTAGGGGTAGGCCGTATACGGATTATAAGGCATTTGCTGACTCATGATGAACTCTCTCCTTTTTTTGTCTTGCAAGCACCATCAACAAACAAAGCCAATCAGTAGACGCGGGGACAATCCTGGGGAGTGGGGACGAAGAAGCAGTGGGCCTTGTATCGTCCGGAGTTTCTTTGGTTGAACCATTGTGCGGGACAGTTGCCGCTCGGCCGGAAGAACCAGAGCGCATTCGAGGCGGGATGCTGCCTTTCCCCTTTAATGACCCTTCGTGCCAGGCGCCGCTCTTTGTCTCTTGCGCGCTGATAAAAGTACGACTTATGCACCGCTTCATACCCGCCGGGGGATTGGAACACCATCTGCCGCATCGTCCGAATCCCGCGAAAATCCAGACAGTTGGACAGAATGCGGTTGACGCCGACGTTTCCCACCATGAGCATGCCTAAATCTCCTTCTCCCTCCGCTTCCGCCCGGATTAAACGGGCCAACATGTCGACATCTCTGGAGTTTGCCTTGATGACGGCCATCGCTTCACCTCCTCCGAAAACTCACACTTCCAATATATTGAGGGTTCTGCAATAGGTGAATGTCCACGAAAGAAAACGCGCCCGGGAGAAGTGATCCGCTCCCGGGCGCGTTGCTCTCTTTTATTCCGCAGTCATGCCAGCTTTTTCTTTTTTCGCTTATTCCAGATGAACCAGGCAATTGCAACGATTGCCCCGATACCCAGAACGCTGATCTCCAGGTACTCGTCGAGCAGCACTTTGGCGTGTTTGCCGTAGAGATGAAACAAGACGCCGATCAGATAAAATTTGATTCCGCGGCCCAAAATGGCGAACAGCATGAGCTTGGTCAGCGAGTAATTAAAGACACCGCTGAGGATGGTAAAGACCTTGAACGGAATCGGGGTGAACGCGCCGATCAAGACGGCCGTATCCCCGTTTTTATCGAATTGTTCCGTCGCGAGCGCCGTCCATTTTTCCGGAAGAATCTTTTTCAGAATCGGTTTGCCCAGCCATTTTCCCAGTATGTAACCCATCGGCGCTCCCAAAATCGAGCCGGTAAAGGCTATGGTCGCATAGCGCAGGGCGGAAGAGGGGTCGATCAGGCTCATCGCGATCTGCAGGAAAAACGGGGGAACCGGGACGATAAACGAGTCCAGAAAAGAAAGTCCAAACAGGCCCCAAATTCCGTATTGCATAAAGGCTTGCGTGATTTGTTCAAACATGAGCGTCTCCTCAATTGAATTATCCTTGACCTTCTTTCCATTATACAGGAAAGCGGGTGGTTTCTGTAGTTCTATATATGCCTTGTACGAGGGGATATGTCTGGTACTACGTTTGGCGGCGAAAAGAGTTACAGCCTTCCGGGCAAATTCGCAGGGGAGCTTGCTTCTATTTGCCAGAAAAAAGGGACATACTGTTAGAGATTTTGAAAAAGGAGGAATCGATTCGATGCAACCCCACGTGTACGGCGCTCACGAAGTGATGGAGCTGCACGAAATCTTGAACGGGGCCGTAGATGCGATCAATACAGCGCAATTGTACGCGCCTTATGCCCGGGATCCCGAATTGGTGCAGCTTCTTCGCCACCAACTGCAATTTATGGAGACGGAATACAACAGCATGGTCCAGACCATCCGCGGACTGGGAGCCGGTGAAGGTTTGCCGTATCGCCCGATCAGCTCGCCGGGAGCAAATGCGTCAGCGATGCCGCCTGCCCCGCAAGCTGCCCACCCGACGCCATCCGCCCAGCAGCCCAATACCCATCCGAACCAGATGGATGATCGCGACGTCTCCTCCGCTATGCTGGGGCTGCATAAGTCGGGAGCGGTATTTAAAATGGCGGCAGCACTGGAAGCGGCTCATCCCCAGATACGCAGCATGCTCCTGCAAAGCGCGGTCAATTGTGCAAATCAAGCCTATGAGACGTGGAATTACATGAAGCGCAAGGGCTACTACCCGCTGGTAGCGATGCCGGAGAGTGTCAATGCCCAGCTGCTGAAAGGGTATCAACCCACCGCTGGGATGGCACCAGGGGCGATACAGCAGATGGCTCCGGGAGCAGTCACTCCGTCTGTCCAGCAGAACGGCACGCTGTTTACCAATTCCGTGGAGCCGGAGGGGCCGCTCGCCAGGCATTCGTCCATGCTTCCAGGGATGGCGGTGCCGGGGGCAGCCCTCCAACAGCCCCAGCTGACTCAACAGCCTCAGCTGACCCAACAGCCTCAGCTGACCCAACAGCCGCAGCTGACCCAACAGCCTGCGCAGCTGACCCAGCAGCCGATGCAGGCATCCCCACTATCGATGCAGCCGCCGCCGGTCAATGCCAGCCAGATTTTTTCCTCGCCGCAGTACCGCCAGGAGCACTACGGGGGCGGGGACGAGCTGGGGATGGCAGCCGAGCCGGAAGCGACGATGGCCTCCGAGACCTATGGCTCGGCCAGCGTGCCGCCCGCGAGTGACAGCAAGCAGAAAGGCGGACGCAAAAAGAGCGCAGCCGATCCTGCCAGCGGGTAAAAAGTCTGCCGTGTGCATTGACGCTGGGAAAGATTGTCTACTACTATAGAGGTACAGACCACATGGGGGAGGTACCGGATGAAAACACTGGGATCGGGGAAAGTCACCTTCTATGCGCCAAATGGTACGGCGCTGGAGTTCAAAGGGGAAATCGACGTGCGGGGAGATCGGGTATCGGTTACGGAGATTATTTACTTCAACGGCAAACCAAACGGAGCCCGCGAGATGAATCTGCCGCTCGGGCAGTCCGTCATCTATTGGGACCCGGAAGTCTATGAGGAAATCGGTTTCGAAGCATAAACGTGAGATGCGAGAGCAAAGCAGTCTTGCCGCCGGCAGGGCTGCTTTCTGCTTCCCGGGGAGCCTGCAGGGGTTCTATCCCGGCTGCTTTTATGATACGATGAAGCGTGGACGACATGTTGCGAGGGAAGTGATCCTTTTGATCGATCATATTTTGGAACGAGCCTTGGCGGGAGAACGCCTGGGACTGGAAGACGGGTTGGAGCTGTTTGCCAGCAATGAACTGGAAAAGCTGGGCCATTACGCCAATCTCGTCATGCAAAAATGGCATCCGGAGCCGATTACGACGTTCGTCATCGGGCGAAATGTCAATTATACCAACGTATGCGATACGTATTGCCGATTCTGCGCTTTTTACAGGCCGCCCGGATCGAAAGAGGGCTACGTCCTGTCCAATGAAGAGATTTACCAAAAAATTCAGGAGACCGTCGACGTCGGAGGTACGGAGATATTGATGCAGGGCGGGACCAATCCGGATCTGCCGCTTGACTATTACCTCGAATTGTTGCGCGGCATCAAGCAGCGGTTTCCACAGATCACGATGCACTCGTTTTCCACGGCGGAAGTCAAAAAGATGGCGGACGTCTCCGGACTTCCGATCGAGGAAGTGCTGCGCCAGTTGAAACAGGCCGGCCTTGATTCCCTGCCGGGAGCAGGGGGAGAGATTCTCGACGATCGGACGCGGCGAAAAATTTCCCGTCTGAAAGGCTCCTGGAAAGAGTGGATCGATATCCAAAAAGCGGCCCACCGCGCCGGCTTGCCGGGAACAGCGACGATGGTGATCGGCTTTGGCGAGGAGATGGAGGAGCGGGTGCTCTCTCTCATGCGCATACGCGAAGCGCAGGATGAGACGGGCGGCTTTACCGCCTTCATCACCTGGACGTTCCAGCCGGACAACACCAATATGAAAGCAGTCAACAACACGCCCGAGGAGTATCTGAAAACGCTGGCGATTGCCCGGCTGATGCTGGACAACATCCCCAACTTCCAATCCTCCTGGGTGACCATGGGGCCGGAGATCGGGAAGCTGTCGCTCAGCTACGGGGCCAATGACTTCGGCTCCACGATGATGGAGGAAAATGTCGTGTCGGCAGCCAAATGCGCCTATAAGGTAAATACCAACCTGATCCTGCAATTGATCAGGGAGGCGGGGAAAATCCCGGCACAGCGAAACACCAAGTACGAGATCCTGCGCGTCTTCCAGGAAGGCGAGCAGGCCGAAGTGGACTTTGTGATGCAAAATTAACCAGTTGCACCATGCCCAGAGAAAAGAAAAACGTACACGGCGCCGCTCGCAGGCGTCGTGTTTTTATTTGCCCTGCAACCTTCCCGCTCTTTCCATCCGTTTAAAAGTATATCGCCCCTGGTGGGACATATACTGTAACTACATTGCGGATTGGGGGGATCAAGATGCAAGTGTACGCCCTGTTATTTGAAAATATCCCTGCTCATTGTGATGCGTTTCGCTCCATTTTGGGGGACTTGACGGAGCGGGTCAAGACCGATCCGGTATGCATTACATATGAGGAATACGAGCAGGGTGACTATAGATTGTTCCGCTTCCAGAGCTGGTGCCGCGAAGAGTACAACGCGGAGACGATCGACTGGGCGCGGGCGTTTATCGCATTGGCAGTGGCCGAGTGGGTCCTCCGCGTCAAAGAGCCGGAAGTCATGGAAGAGATGGCAGCCGACTTGATGGAGGCGGAGCTGCTCGAAGAGGAGTGGCCGTCTGTCCTCCCGTTTATCCATCGGCTCTGTCTGGAACAAGATTTCACCGAAAGTGCCCTGCACATGTCGACGAGGAAAGCGAAGGTCTACCGAAAGGTCTTTGACTACTTCGAAGACGAGCGGCAGTTAAACGTGCTCGGTTTTGTCCGCTTTCGGCTGCAGGAGCACTGGAATGACCTGTTCGAACTGGTGGAGACCGGTCTGGACGACTATCTGGAGGATCAGCAGTACCAGGAATTCGTGGACCTCCTGCGTTACTTCGTCGCGGATCAGGAGACGAAGCAGGAAGTGGTGCACGTCGTTCCTAGTGTGGACAAACCTTTCCATCTCTATGACAAACAGGGGAATCGAATCTTTCTGGAGCAGCTGGATGCGATCCTGTGCGTAGAGGAGCAGCGCTGCCGGGAAGAGGATTATCTGGTCAGTGCCCTGGTCACGCTGGCGCCGGAGCGGATCATCCTTCATCTGGGCGAGGACAGGCTCCCGTTGATCCAGACCGTGAGAAGCATTTTCGAAGCGCGGACGGTCACCTGTCATTCCTGCTCCCTTTGCCTGTCGGGCAGACGCATACTTGACGGGAACAAACCGACTCCTTTATAATACGAAAAACAACTCCACACGGAAAATACAATGAGAAGGACATGAAGAATGCTGTCGCAGCTTCAGAGAGGCGGGTCACAGGCTGGAAGCCCGCTGCATGCAGGTATTGCTTTACCCCCTTCGAGTAGCCGCCGGGAACGAACAGAGCGGAGTCTCTTCCCTCTGCAGTATCGGCGAGCCGGTTTACACCGTTATTTGGATCAAAGCGTTCTGCCTTGATCTCTTCTCCGCCCGCGGCCCGGCATGGCCTGGCGCACAGCAGCAGAGGAGAGAGGCAGTTCACAAGGGTGGTACCGCGGGTAACAAGCACTCGTCCCTTTGGGGATGCAGTGCTTTTTTGATTTCCCTGAAATGAAAAAAACTGAAACTGGAAAGGAAGTATGGCTTGTGGCACAAATTCATGTGACTTTTCCCGACGGCGCCGTCCGTCCCTATGAAGCAGGCGTCTCCATCGAAGAAATCGCCGGCTCCATCAGCTCCAGCCTGAAGAAAAAGGCGGTAGCCGGAAAAATAAACGGCAAGGTCGTCGATCTCTATACGCCAGTCGAGGAGGATGCCGCTGTCGAAATCGTGACGCTGGACTCCGCCGACGGTCTGGAAGTCTATCGGCACAGCACCGCTCACCTGCTGGCCCAGGCAGTCAAGCGACTGTACGGCAAAGAGGTGAGACTGGGAATCGGCCCTGTCATCGAAGACGGCTTCTACTACGATATGGACATCCCGGCAGCACTCACGCCGGACGACCTCCCCAAAATCGAAGCCGAGATGGAAAAAATCATCAAGCAGGACCTGCCGATCCGCCGCAAAGAGGTAAGCCGCGAAGAAGCGCTGGCCATGTTCTCCGAGCTGAACGATCATCTGAAGCTGGAGCTGATCCGCGATCTGCCAGAGGATGCAGTCATCACCATCTATGAGCAGGGTGAATTTTTCGACCTGTGCCGCGGCCCGCATCTGCCGTCTACCGGCTATATCAAGGCCTTCAAGCTGATGAGCGTAGCCGGCGCATACTGGCGCGGCAAGTCGGAGAACCAGGTATTGCAGCGCGTATACGGCACAGCCTGGCCGAAAAAAGCGGAGCTGGACGAGTACCTGCATTTCATCGAAGAAGCGAAAAAACGGGATCACCGCAAATTGGGCAAAGAGCTGGAGCTGTTCATGTTCTCCGAAGAAGCGCCCGGCATGCCTTTCTTCCTGCCGCACGGCTTCACTGTCCGCAACGAGCTGGAACAGTTCTCCCGCCGCTTGCAGCAGCTCGCCCATTACACAGAGGTGCGCACGCCGTTTATCATGAATCAGCGTCTCTGGCTCCAGTCCGGCCACTGGGATCACTATCATGAAAACATGTACTTCTCCGAGGTGGACGACACCACGTATGCGCTCAAGCCGATGAACTGTCCGGGCCATATGCTGATTTACAAAAACAAAATGCACTCTTACCGGGACCTGCCGATCCGCTATTCCGAATTCGGCCAGGTGCACCGCCACGAATACTCCGGCGCGCTGAACGGCTTGCTCCGGGTGCGCACTTTCTGCCAGGACGATGCCCACGTCTTCGTGCGTCCTGACCAGATCGAGAGCGAAATCAAAAACATGATCCAACTGATCGACCGGATCTACAAGGTGTTTGGCTTCGAGTACAGTGTCGCATTGTCCACGCGTCCCGAAGACTCGATGGGTTCCGACGAGCTGTGGGAGATCGCCGAAACCTCGCTGAAAAACGTGTTGGAGCAGGCTGGCATGCCGTATGAGATCAAGGAGGGAGACGGCGCCTTCTACGGTCCGAAGATCGACTTCCAGATCACAGACGCGCTGAAGCGCCGCCACCAATGCGGCACCATCCAGCTCGACTTCCAGATGCCGGAGAAGTTCGACCTGAGCTATGTCGGCCAGGACAACGAAAAGCACCGCCCGGTCGTTCTGCACCGCGCGATGTACGGTTCGATGGAGCGCTTTATCGGCATCCTGATCGAGCACTACGCAGGCGCGTTCCCGGTTTGGCTCACGCCGGTGCAGGTGCGCCTGATGACCATCAACGAGGTTCATGTGGAGTATGCGCAAAAAGTGAAGGAACAAATGGAGCAGGCGGGCATTCGCGTAGAACTGGATGCGCGCAACGAAAAAATCGGCTACAAAATCCGCGAAGCGCAAGTGCAAAAAATCCCGTACATGCTGGTCATCGGGGAAAACGAAGTGGCAGAGGGCACCCTCTCCGTACGCAAGCGCGGTGTGGGTGACGAAGGCGCCATGACCGTGGCGGCCTTCCTCGACAAGATCCAAAAAGAGATTGCCGAGATGAAATAAAACGGGTTACTCCGTTTGGGTGTTAGATCAAAAAAAGAGAAAGGTGCTGTCCGCAAATAGCCGGACAGCACCTTTTTTGATTGCAGCTTCGCCTGATTGGACTTCTCTGTTTTTCCTGAGCTTAATGTCCCACATACCTGGCGTACAAGATCCGGGCCACGCCGATGTCATCCGTTCCCTGTACGAGCACCCGTCCATCTTTGAAAAAGACAAGCGTATAATCGTCCGCGTGAAAGCGGAGCAAAAACGGATTTTTTTCCACGCGTCCGATGCGCTGAAACCTCTCGGCCAGCTGCTCCAGATCGACCGTTCGCGGATGTGTCGGACTGATTTGCACCGTGTCCCTGCCGCAGAGCGTAGCGAAATCCTCCGTCTCCGCATCTCCGCTGTCCAGGTAGCTGAAGCTCCTCTTCGCGCAGGCGGGACAGTTGGGGTTTTTTCCCTCGCGGATATCCATCTGCAGCTGATCATTGTGCCAGATGTCGAACTGCTCCAGGTGGGGATTCAGCCTGTCTTCGGCACCGACAAGCAATTTCAAGCCTTCGGTGGCCTGGTAGGAGGCGACGAGATGGACGGCGGGGCCGATGACGCCGACCGTGTCGCAGGTCTCGCCCCGGCCGGCCGGCGCGTGAGGGAAGAGGCAGCGGAAGCAAGGGGTGATGCCCGGCCGGATGACGGCAAACATGCCTCTCGCGCTGACCACGCCGCCATAGACCCAGGGGATCTGATGCTTGACGGCCACGTCGTTGATCAGATACCGGACCTGGAAATTATCCGTGCCGTCGAGGATCAGGTCGGCGTCGGCGAGCAAGGACTCGGCATTGACCGGCCCGAGGTCGGCGATCACGCCTTCGATCGTGATGCCGGAATTGACGGCCTGCAATTTTTGCGTCGCGGCCACGGCTTTCGGCAGATGCTGGCGGGCATCTTCCTCATCGTAAAGCATCTGCCTCTGAAGATTGCTTTCCTCGACAAAATCGCGGTCGATCAACCGCACATGTCCCACTCCGGCGCGGACCATGTGATTGGCCAGCACCGTTCCGAGTGCGCCCATGCCGACGATGACAGCTTTCTTTTGTCCGAGCCGCTCCTGACCCTCCCTGCCGATCGGGGCGAATCGTATCTGCCGGGAATAGCGTTGCTTTTGATCCGGATTCATGGGTTCCCCTCTTTTCCGCTTTCAATCGCATTTGATCTCGGGCCAATCACTTGTCAGTAAATCATCCGGCCGCAGAGGAAGTCATCCAGTTCGCTGGTTTGCGGCTGTGCGAAGAAAGCCTCCGTCTCCCCGCGCTCCACGATGCTTCCCTTATGGATAAACAGACAATGGTCGGTCAGACGCCGGGCCTGCTGCAAATTATGCGTCACAATCAATACGGTGGTTTGCCGCTCTTGATGAATCGCTTGAATCACGCGCTCGAAAATGGCGATGTGGTATGGATCGAGGTTGGCTGTCGGTTCGTCGAGAAAAAGCAGGTCGGGCTGATAGACGAGCACGCGGGCGAGAGCGATCCGCTGCGCCTCTCCTCCAGACAGGGTATGCGCCCGCTGGGTAGCCGTATGCTCCAGCTCTACCAGACGGAGCGCTTCGCCGACCCGCGTCTGGATCTCCTCGCGAGCCATGCCGCGGTAGCGCAGGCCGAGCGCCACATTGTCAAAAACGGTGGCGTCAAACATCGTCGGCTTTTGCTGCACATAGCCGATTCTGCGCTGCAGCGAAAGGCCGCCGGCATGCGTGAGGGACGGCAGATGGATGTTCTCGCCGAAAACGTTCAACCAGCCGGCCGCCGGTCTCTCCAACAGGCTCAGCACGCGCAGCAGCGTGCTTTTTCCAGAGCCGCTGGGACCGACGATCCCGTAGATTTTGCCGCGGTTAAAAGACGCCTTTTCTACATGCAGCACTGTTTTTCCTGCAAAGGCTACTTGCAGGTGCTCAAGCTCCAGGTATGCCATGTCGTCATCTCCGCCCGTTGTTTTTTAATTGTTGGAGCACTCCCGAGACGAGGAAGCTGTTAAACAAAAAGCTGATCAACAAGAGCACCAGGCCGAGCTGCAGTCCGGCACTGAAGTTGCCCATTCTCGTCTCCAGAATGATCGCGGTCGTCATGACGCGGGTGTGATGCTCGATATTTCCCCCCACCAGCATCACGGCGCCCACTTCGGAGATCGCTCGTCCATAGGCGGCCGCCACTCCCGCCCAGATGCCTTTGCGCGCTTCGCGGATGATCGTGGCGACCAGCTGCCAGGGGCTGGCCCCGAGGCTCTTGGCTGTTTCCCAGTATGCTCGCTCCTTGGAATGGACAGCCGACATGGTCAGGCCGGCGAGGATGGGAGTGACCAGCACGAACTGAGCGATGACCATCGCCTCCGGGGTGAACAGAAGGCCGAGGGAGCCGAGCGGGCCGTAGCGGGAGAGCAGCAGGTAGACGAGTACGCCTACCAGTACCGGAGGCAGTCCCATGCAGGTGTAGATCAGGATGACGGCGAGACGTTTTCCCGGGAAAGAATACAGGCCGAGAAAGGCACCCAGAGGGATGCCCGCGCACGCGCCGAGCAGGATGGCAGTAGTCGTCACCTTCAGGGAGAGCCAGATGATCTCCCATACCTCAGGAGTCATATGCATGCGGCGGGGCTCCTAGCGCTTCTGTGCCGCAGGGACAAACAGCCCTTTGCCGTATTTGTCCACGCCAAACTCGCCGATTCGTTTCTGCCCCTCCGCTCCGACGAAGAACTGGATCAGCTTTTCCGCTTCTGCCGGCTTTGCCGTCGATTTGACCTGGATGATGCCGTACGGGTTCAAAAGCGATTGGTCCCCCTGCATGAGGACCTGCAGATTCATTTTCCGCGACAGAAAGGTGGCTTCATCCGTCAGGGTATAGGCGCCTTTTTCATCCGCCATTTGCAGGGTAGCGCCCATTCCCTGGCCCGAGGAGAGATACCAGTCGCCCTCAGGCGTGATCCCCGCCTCTTTCCAGATGCTCTTCTCTTTTTTGTCCGTGCCGGAATCGTCGCCGCGAGAGATGAACAGCGCCTGGCTCCGAGCGATGGCGGCGAAGGCCTCGGCAGCTTTTTTGGCGGATTTGACTCCCGCCGGATCCTGCTCGGGACCGACGATGTAAAACTGGTTGTACATGACATCGTGGGCATTGATCCCGAAGCCTTTGGAGACGAATTCGTCTTCCGCCTTGCGCGAATGGACGAGGACGACATCCGCATTGCCGTCTTCTCCCAGTTTGATTGCCTGGCCGGTGCCGACCGCAATCACTTTTACCTTGATCCCGGTACTTTGCTCAAAATGCGGCAGCAGGGCATCCAGCAAGCCGGAGTCCTGCGTGCTGGTCGTGGTCGCCAGGACGATCTCCTGGCCGGCTGATGATGCGTTCGCGCCGGTTTGCGCGGATGGATTGGCGTCACCTGTCGGCGGCGCCTCTCCCGCAGCAGCAGACTGGGGTGCGTTGCCCTGAGCGGAGGGGGAGGTGGCTGCGGGGCCGACCGATGCCGTCGAACAGGCGGCGAGAAACAAGCTCAAGAGAATCACCATACAGGTAAACAGGGAACGGTTGCGATGCATCTCACTCATCTCCTTTGAAATCAGCTTGAAAAGAATATCCTCACGTGCGGTCGATGATTTTTCCGGTGGAAGCGATCCCGTAGCCGCCGAGAGCCACTACTTGCTGCTTGAAAGCCGGATCGCGGAGCACCTCCAGAAATACGCGAAAGCGCTCCTGGTTTAGCAGTCTGGCCGGGATCACCAGATCGTAGCGCTCCTCCTGCACCGGGTAAAAATCTAGCCCCAGCCCTCTGGCGGCGCTCTCGATCCCCAGCGCGGCGTCGGCTTCTCCGCGCAGCACGGCCGAGGCGAGCTCGTAATGGGTGCTCACCTCTCGCTCGTAGCCGGGAATGCTCTCGGCAGAGAGGCCCGCTTGCCGGAGCTTGAAGTCGAGCAAGACCCGCGTCCCCGAGCCGCGCTGACGATTGACGATGCGATGCCGGCCCGACAGGAACTCCTCCCAGCTGGTAATCAGCCGCGGATTGCCCGTCGGCACGATAAAGCCCTGCCAACGGCTGACCAGATTGACGACAGCCACTTGCTCATTGGGCAGCATCGAACGGATATACGGCAGATTGTACTCGCCCGTCATCTGATCCAGCAGATGACAGCCCGCCATATCGACCCGCCCCTTGTACAGCTCGATCAGTCCGTCCATGCTTCCGGAATAGGCCGGAAACAGCGTGATCCCCCGCTTTCCCAGGGCCCGGCTGAGCAGGTCGAGCGAAAGATCATGGCTGCCGGCAAAGTAGATTTCCAGCTGCGTTTTCCCGCTGTCAGGCGGGACGGCGCCGCTGCGAATCGGAGCCGAAACATCTTGCGTCGATTTGTGCTGGCGCATGAATTGGTCCAGATCGGCGCGAAGAATGCGGAGGGCTCGTCCAATTTTAGCTGCGGGCAGCTCCTTTCGCTTGATCATTTCATAGACCGTGTACTTGGACAGTTTTAATACCGAAGCGACCTCCTCCGGTGTCAGGTACGCCCTTTCCATGACACCCCCCCTTTTCATCCGCATAATTTGGTTTCGTTTGGTTTTGTTGGGAATCGTTTGGCATGATTTGGTTAAAACTAACATACTTGAGGAAGGATTCGATTGGCAAGAGATTCGACCGAAAAAATAATCGAAAAATTTATAATTTTGCCGATGCATTGCAGGTCTAGCGGGAGGAGATCCCACATAAAAGTCGAACTAGGTGAATATTGTTTGAATTCAACAATATGGGAAAAAGGGGGACGTACGCGATGAACCTGGGAGGTTTTAAAAACCGCGAAATTTTGGTCGATCTCTCCTCCGGAGCCGTTGATTATCGGGAAATCAATGAGGAATTGGCCAAGAAGTATATCGGCGGCCGCGGGCTGGGAGTGAAATACGTCTACGACAACGGGCCGCAGGTGGAACCGTTTTCCGAAGAGAACATCCTCTGTGTCATGACGGGACCGGTGACGGGCTCCCGTTCGGCGATGAGCGGCCGCCTCTGCATGGTGACCAAATCTCCGCTGACCAACACCGTGACGGACTCGCACATGGGCGGATGGTCGGCAGCGCGGCTGAAGTGGGCCGGCATCGACAACGTCATTATCAAAGGAAAGAGCGATCGCCCGGTTTACCTCTACATCGAAAACGGCCAGGGCGAGTTGCGTGACGCCAGCGACCTCTGGGGACAGGGTACCCGCGCGACGGTCAAAGCCATGCAGGAGCGCTACGGCAAAGAAGACCTGAGTGTGATCTGCATCGGACAAGCGGGAGAAAATCTGATTCGCTACGCGGGCTTTATGAACGAGAATGACCGGGCTGCCGGCCGGGGCGGCACTGGGGCGGTCGCAGGCAGCAAAAAGCTGAAAGCGATCGTAATCAAGGCGGCGCAAAAAGGGAACATGCCGACGCCAGCGCAGGATGAAGAGTATAAACAAGCCAACCAGAAAGCGCTCAAGGCGATTATGGAAGGCGGCCTGACGGCACCGAAAAAAGGCGGCCTCTCTGTCTACGGCACCAACGTCCTCACCAATATCATCAACGAAGTGGGCGCACTTCCCGCGATGAACTCCAAGTTCTCGCACTGGGAGGGAGCCGAGGGCCACAGCGGCGAGACGGTCAATGCCACTCTGCTGGTTGCGGACAACACCTGCCACGCTTGTCCGGTAGCCTGCAAAAAGGAAGTGGAAGTGAAGGAAGGCAAGTACAAGACCCGCGTCGAAAGTTTTGAGTACGAGTCCGGCTGGGCGCTCGGGGCAAACTGCGGACTGGGTGATGCGGCGGCCATCTCCTACATCATCAATCTCTGCAACGAGCACGGGATGGATACGATCGAGCTCGGAAATACGCTCTCCTGTATGATGGAGGCCTATGAGCGCGGCTTGACCGAGGAGCGGATCGATTGGGGCGATGCCGACCGGATGATCGAACTGACCGAGATGCTCGTCTTCCGCCGGGGCATCGGCGATGTTCTCGCCGAGGGAACAGCGCGCGCGGCCAAGTATTTCGGCGACGAAAATCTGGCCATGGTCGTCAAGGGGCAAGCGATTCCGGCCTACGATCCGCGCGGCATCCAAGGCATCGGGCTGGGCTATGCCACCAGCAACCGGGGAGCCTGCCATTTGCGCGGCTATACGGTCGCGAGCGAGATCGCGGGCATTCCGATGCCGACCGACCGCCTGCAGCCAGAAGGAAAAGGCGAGCTGCTGAAGGTATTCCAAGACCTCTTGGCGTTCTCCGATTCGATGAATATCTGCAAATTCTCCTCCTTCTCGGAAAACGCCGAGAACTACGCGGAGCAGTATTCCGCCATGACGGGCGTGCCGGTTACAGCCGATGACGTCATGAAAATCGGCGAGCGCATCTACAATCTGGAGCGCCACTACAACAATCTGGCTGGCTTTGACAAGCGGGAAGACGACTACCTGCCGAAGCGCTTTACGGAAGAGGCGGCGACCGGCAACAGCGCTGGACACGTCAGCCGGATGGATATCATGCTGGATGAATATTACCAGGTGCGCGGCTGGGTAGATGGCGTCGTGCCGGAGGAAAAACTGAAAGAGCTCGGCATCGCGTAAATGCCAACGAAAAAAAGGTGGAGACCTCATCCACCTTTTTCCCGCTCTTTTGCTTCTTGTTTCGATCGTTTACCGGCAGAGTGGCTGCGGGCGGTCAGCCTCCGACGCGAAGCACTTTTACGCGAAATTGCTTGAGCACGGGGGCCAGGCGCTCCTCTTCTTCCGCCCGAAAGCGGATAAACACAGCCTGGACGTGAAAGCGGGAGGTGATGCTGACTGTCTCCTCCCGCAGCACGTCCGCCTCCCAGCCCTCGCCTCTGATGGTGAGAGGGAGCGTATCGCTGAGCGCTTTACCGGCCCGATCTACGGCAGCATCTCCAGGAGGCGCGCCGCCGCACTCGATGAGATACGTGACCAGATGGGAGAGGGGAATGCCGCGCAGCTCCAGTGTTTCTTCGATCATGTCAGCCTCCTGCCACAGGAGGGAACAGCGCAAACTGATCATCTTCCTGCACTTCTGTCTCCAGCCCCTCAGCGTGAATGACGTTGCGTCCGTTGAGGAAGACGTGTACGAATGGTTTGAGTGTTCGCTCCGGTGTGAAGACCTCATCTTCCAACGCAGGATACATACGGATCAGCGTCTCAAGAATGTCGATGACCCGATTTCCGTTATCCGTAGGCACTTCCACCGACTTGGCATCGCAGATTTCACGGAAATTGGCAAATACCTTTACTCTCATATCGGAATTTTCTCCTTTTTCTTACTTATTATAGTCGAAGTAGTGAGCAAGCTGCATACTGAAAAAGAGGGAGGCAGACATGAAATTTTTCAAAGTAAAAACCGTCTCTGAAACCTTGTCCATCATCGCCGAACAATTCCATCCCTTCCGCCCTCCGATCAAGCTGCCGATCACCGAGGCATGCGGCATGGTGCTGGCGGAAGACGTGATCTCCGGCGAGCAGGTTCCCCATTTTGCCCGTTCGACCGTAGACGGCTTTGCCGTGAGGGCGCAGGATACCTACGGGGCCTCCGATTCCTTGCCCGCCTTTCTGGACATTACCAGTCGGATCGAAATGGGGCGGGCGGCACAGGTGCTACTGAAGGAGGGACAGGCTCAGGCCATTCCCACGGGCGGCATGCTTCCGGCAGGCGCGGACAGCGTGGTGATGATTGAGCATGTCGAAGAGATCGGCGAGCTGTTAAATGTGTACCGGCAGGTCGCGCCCGGCGAGAATGTCATCCGCGCCGGGGATGATGTGGAGCGCGGGGAACTGGTCATGTCGGCCGGCCACCGGCTGCGTCCGCAGGATTTGGGCGTCTTGTCCGCCATCGGCAGAACAGAGGTGCAGGTATTTCCCCGGCCCACGATCGGGATCCTCTCCACCGGCGATGAAGTCGTGCCGACGGAGAAAAAAGAACTGGCGCCCGGTGAAGTGCGGGATATCAACAGCGTGACTGTCGGCGCCATCGCCCGGCAGCACGGCGCCATCGTCATCCAGGGGGGCATCGTCCGGGATGATTACGAGCTGTTTGCCGCAAGGGCACGGGAGCTGTTTGACCAAGTGGATGTTCTCATCCTGTCCGGGGGCAGTTCGGTGGGCACGAGAGATTTTACGGTGCAAGTGATGCAGTCACTGGGAGAGCCCGGCGTCCTCGTGCACGGTGTCGCCACCAAGCCGGGCAAGCCGACGATTCTCGCCAAGGCGGGTGACAAGCCGGTGATGGGCTTGCCCGGCCACCCCGTATCCGCGCAGATCATGTTTCAGCTGTTGGCAGTTCCGCTATTGGAGAGACTGCAGGGAGTCCGCGCCCGCCAGACGGATGTGCGGCTGTCTGCCAAGCTGTCGCGCAACGTCGCTTCGGCAGTAGGGCGGACCGACTACATCCGGGTCAAGCTGGAGGAGCGGGCAGACGGCTTGTGGGCGATCCCCGTCTTCGGCAAGTCGGGGTTGATCTCTACGCTGGTGGAGAGCGAGGGAATCGCGGAGATCCCCGAGAATAAAGAGGGTGTGCTGGAAGGCGAGACGGTGAAGGTATACCTGATCCAATAAACGCCATCCAATCCCCTGTCAACCACCCATGATAGAAAACATTCGCAGGAGGAAAGCATGCGGAAAATCTACTTGGAAGATACCCCGCTCGGAGAAGCGCAGGAGAAAATCAAACAGCGGGTTCATTTTTCACCCAAAACCGAAGTGATTCCCACGGCCGAGGCCCTGGGTCGGGTCACGGCTGAGCCGATCTACGCCAAAGTCTCCATGCCCAACTACCACGCTTCCGCGATGGACGGCATCGCTGTCAAAGCGGAGAAAACCTACGCGGCGCATGAGCAGCATCCGGTTCATCTGAAGCGGGGCGAGGATTATATAGAGGTAGACACGGGCGATCCGATCCCGGATGGGTTTGACGCCGTGATCATGATCGAGCATGTGCATCAGGTAGACGAGGAGACGATCGAAATCCTGGAGGCGGCAGCTCCCTGGCAGCATATTCGCCCGATCGGCGAGGATGTCGTCGTCGGCGAGGTCATCGTCCCCGCGAGGCACAAGCTGCGTCCGGTCGATCTGGGAGCGCTGCTGGCGGGAGGCATCGTGAGCGTGCCTGTCTTCCGGAAGCCGAGGGTCGTCATCATTCCCACCGGTTCGGAGCTGATCCCGCCGTCGGAGCATGTGGCCGAAGGGGAGATTATCGAGTTTAACGGCACCGTCTTTGCCGCATACTTGCGGGAGTGGGGAGCAGAGCCGATCCTGCGCGGCATCGTAGCGGACGACTACGCCCTGATCCGCGAGGCGCTGCGGGAAGCCGTGCAGGAGGCCGACCTGGTGCTCCTCAATGCCGGATCATCCGCGGGACGGGAGGATTTTACCGTCCACGTGGTGGAAGAGCTGGGAGAGGTGCTCACTCACGGCGTTGCGACCCGCCCCGGCAAGCCGGTGGTCGTCGGCATCGTCGAGGGCAAGCCGGTGATCGGCCTGCCGGGCTACCCAGTCTCCGCCTACTTAAATCTGGAATGGTTTGCCCGTTCGCTCATTCACCATTATTATGGAAGCATGGAGCCGGAGCGGCCGCGGATCGAAGCGACCATCGGCAGGCGCATCGTCTCCGTCATGGGCGCAGAGGATTTTATCCGCATGACCGTCGGCTGCATTGATGGAAAATACATTGCCAATCCCCTGACCCGCGCAGCGGGCGTCACGATGTCGATGGTTCGGGCGGACGGCCTATTGCGCATCCCGCCCGGCCATCTGGGCTACGAGCAGGGAGAGACGGCTCAGATCGAACTGTACCGCCCGCTGGAGCAGATTCACCATACGATCGTGGCGACCGGCAGCCATGACCTGACGATGGACGTGCTGGATATGCTGCTCCGTAAGTCCCGTCCCGACCGCTTCCTCGTCTCTTCCCACGTCGGGAGCATGGGCGGAATCATGGCGATTCAAAAAGGCGAGGCCCATATCGCCGGCATCCATCTGTTTGATGAGAGCAGCGGCACCTACAATCAGCCGTTTGTGGAGAAATACCTTCGCGGCCAGGATGTGGCGCTCGTGCAGCTGGTCTACCGCCAGCAGGGCTGGATCGTGAAAAAAGGCAATCCGCTGGGGATCAGGACGGTTGCGGATTTGGCCCAGCCCGGCGTCACCTACATCAATCGGCAGCGGGGCGCAGGGACCCGGCTTTTGCTCGATTACCTGCTGGGGCAGGAGGGCATCGACAGGGAAGCGATCTACGGCTATACACGCGAGGCCGTCTCTCATTTGAGCGTCGCTGCCGCGGTAGCAGGCGGTACGGCAGATGTCGGACTGGGCATCTACTCCGCGGCCAAGGCGATGAATCTGGATTTCATTCCTGTCGCCGAAGAGCGGTATGATCTGTTGATGCGCGGCTCGTTTTTCCGCAGCCGGGAAGGAGAGCAGCTGCTGGAATGCATCCGCTCCCCGCAGTTTGCCCAGGAAGTAGAGCGGCTGGGGGGCTATCATTGTCGAGATTCAGGCAGTATTCTATATTTGTCGCCCCATCCCTGGCCGGTTTGATCGGTTGGCCAGCGGAAGCATCGGGGAAAAAAGGAGTGGTCAGCGATGGAAAAGCAAGTGTTTGATTCACAAAAACGTCCTCTCCGTGATTTGCGCATCTCTGTGACAGACAAATGCAATTTTCGCTGCCAATATTGCATGCCCGCCGAAATATTCGGGCCGGACTATCCGTTTTTGCCGCAGCACAAGCTGCTTTCCTTTGAAGAAATTACGAGATTGACCGGAATCTTTACTTCGCTGGGCGTGGAAAAAATCCGCATCACCGGCGGCGAGCCTTTGATGCGGCGGAATCTGGCCGACCTGATCCGCATGATTCGCCAAGTGGACGGCGTCCGGGATATCGCGATGACCACGAACGGCTCTCTGCTTGCGAGGCACGCCGAAGAGCTGAAAGCGGCCGGACTGGACCGGGTGACCGTGAGCCTGGACAGCTTGGACGATGAGCGCTTCGGGCGGATCAACGGCAGGGGCTACCGGGTGGAGCAGATCCTGGAGGGGATCGAAGCCGCCGCCGCCGCCGGACTTGGCGTCAAGATCAATATGGTCGTGCAGCGCGGTGTCAACGACCAGGACATCCTGCCGATGGCCCGCTATTTTCGGGAAAAAGGGCATATCCTCCGCTTCATCGAATTCATGGATGTGGGCAACAGCAACGGCTGGAAGCTGGATCAGGTGGTCCCGTCGCGGGAAATCATCCGGATGATTCACGCCGAGATGCCGCTGGAACCAGTGAATCCCAATTATTACGGCGAGGTCGCTTCCCGCTACCGCTATGCCGGTACGGAGCAGGAAATCGGTCTGATCTCTTCTGTGACGCAGGCGTTTTGTTCCACTTGTACCAGGGCCCGCTTGTCGGCAGAGGGGCGCATGTACAACTGCCTGTTCGCCTCTGAGGGAGAAGATCTGCGTGACCCGCTGCGCGCGGGGATGAGCGACGAAGAGCTGCGCGAGAAGATCAGCGCCATCTGGACCCGCCGCGATGACCGGTATTCGGAGGAGAGGCTGAAGCATACGCCGGGCATCTCCCAGCGGACCAAGGTGGAAATGTCCCATATCGGTGGATGAGGTTCGTACCCCTTGACAAGATGGAGATCACCCGGTATGATTAGTGGAGTATAAACACTTATACCTTCGAGAAAAAGCAGGAGCGCCCAGCTTCTCACCTGGTTCGACGTCCTTGGACTGTTGACAGGTCACTCGCAAAGCAATCTGTGAATCTGTTGTATTTGCTAGGTGAGATATGTGCGGGCGCGTTGGCGTTCGCACATTTTTGTTCCTTCTCGAAAATGACGGAGGTGGCAAGTATTAGCAAGGATCAACTGATAGTGAACGAAGCGATTCGTGCCCGTGAAGTCCGATTGATTGGATCTGACGGGAGCCAGCTTGGAGTCGTGCCTATTAAAGAAGCGCTGCGCATCGCGCAGGAAGCCGATCTTGACCTGGTAAACGTAGCTCCTACAGCCAAGCCGCCGGTATGTCGCATCATGGACTACGGCAAGTTCAAGTACGAACAGGCGAAAAAGGAGAAGGAAGCTCGCCGGAACCAGAAAATCATCGAATTGAAAGAAGTTCGCTTTTCTTCCAATATCGAGGAACACGATTTTCAAACGAAGCTTCGCAACGTCCGCAAGTTTTTGGAAGACCAGCACAAGGTCAAGTGCTCCATCCGCTTCCGTGGACGTGAAATCACTCACTCCGAGATCGGGCAACAAGTCTTGGAACGTGTCGCCAGCCTTTGCGAGGACATTGCAGCTCCAGAGCGCAAGCCAAAGATCGAAGGACGCAGCATGATCATGATTATGGTGCCGAAAGCGGAAAAGTAAAATTGGGGCCACGCCGCCTCAAAACTGCAGTCTAGGACAGGAGGATTCACCACTATGCCGAAAATGAAAACTCATAAAGGCGCTGCAAAACGTTTCAAAAAGACTGGCACTGGTCAACTGAAGCGTGATCACGCCTACACCAGCCACTTGTTCGCCAACAAGTCCACCAAAGCGAAGCGCCACCTGCGCAAAGGCGCTTTGGTATCCAAAGGCGACCAAAAACGCATCGAGCAACTGGTAACGTACTTGTAATCAACCGTTTTTTGACCCAACAAACACTTTTCTCAGCATGTGCTCCCTAAGTGCCCTTGCAGCGGATGCGTAAGCAGGTCCGGTTTGCGGCCTCTGCGCGCTGCCGAATGCATCTGGCCGCCATGCTGGAATATCAGGAGGAGTTTAGTATGCCAAGAGTAAAAGGTGGCATTATCGCACGCCGTCGTCATAAAAAAATCCTGAAGCTGGCGAAAGGATACTTCGGTTCCAAGCATCGCCTGTTTAAATCCGCGAACGCACAGGTAATGAAATCCCTGATGTATGCGTATCGCGACCGTCGCAACAAAAAACGTGATTTCCGCAAACTGTGGATCACTCGTATCAACGCGCAAGCTCGCATGAACGGTCTGTCCTACAGCCGTCTGATGCACGGCCTGAAAGTAGCGGGCGTAGAAGTAAACCGCAAAATGCTGGCTGACCTGGCTGTGAATGACAAAGTAGCATTCAACGAGTTGGCTGCTGTAGCAAAAAGCAAACTGAACGCGTAAGAACGTACGTAAAAAACCGGCCTTCCTCTCAAGGGAAGACCGGTTTTTTTGATGGGCAGAAATCTGTAAAATTGTACCTACTCCGTAATCTTCACCTTCAGCTCCAGGAACTTGACCGTCCGGCTCGTCAACTCCTTCTCTTTGACCAGCTCGCCTGCAAACTTTTCCCCGTTGGGGCCGTAGGCATCTCTGACGGTCGGCCAGGGAGGGTTTTCAGGAATCACCTCGATGCGATAGTCGTATTCTTTGCTATTTTTCGGATGGGGAAATTGCAGCGTAAAGGAGCCGTCGGGCAATACCTGCGTGCGGTCATTGTAGCCGTAGTGCGTCGTGCCGGGCAGCTCGATATCGCCCGTCACGCTTGTACCTTCTAGCAGATTGCTCTTCACCTTGATATAGACAAACTCGTCATCCTTCGTCACCGCCGGTTTTAGCCAGACGAGCGGCTCGCCGTAATCTGCCGGCCTATCCCACACAGGCGTCTCGTAGGAGACCGTGGTATTTACGGGGGAAGCCGGGTCTACATAAAAGTGATAGCCGAGGTAATTCCACACCTCTGCAAAGTTGCTGTCCTGATAGACAAAGGGGCCATCGAACTTCTCGCCGCCGGGTCCGTACATCTCTTTGTGGCGGTCGCTTTGCCCGCTGAGCGAAAAGTACAGCTTAACGTCCATCGTATGTTTGACCTTTGGTTTTTTTACGGTCAGCTCAAAGCTGCCGTCTTCGCCTACCACGGCTTCTCCCTTATACCCGTACATATCGTATCTCTTCGCAGTGACTTCGGCCCTCAGGATCGCCCCCGGCAACAGATCGGTGGTCCCTTTGATGACCAGATCATTTTCGTGGACGGTGAGCTGGGCGTCGAGCTTGACCTCTATCTTTTTCTGATCCTCCCCGGCATCGCTGGCTGTCTCGTCGCCAACCTCCGATGGGGCGGCATCGCCAGACGGTTTCCCGGTGAGTTCGGAGGGGGACCCGGTGGCGGCTGCGGCATCTGCCGCCTCTCCGGAAGCAGCCCAGTCACCGGGCGTCTACTTCTTTGCCCCTCCCGATAAAGGAGATTCGGATCAGTAAATAAACGGAGCCGCGCAGACCTGCCCATCGTCTGTGCGGCTTTTTTGCGGGAGTACCCTGACCTCTCCATATTGAATTGTTTGTCGGGACGAATATCCACTTGCCGCCGTTCTTCATATGATGTGGGGGAAAGCCTAGCAGGAAGGGAGAGTACCCGCATGACTGATCACCTGAGGTTTTCCAGCGATGAGCTGAATTTGGCCGCTTATCGGCTGGAAACCAAGCAGCCGCAGGATGTAATTGCCTGGGGTATTGAACAATTTGGCACAAAGATCGTGCTGGCATCCAGCTTTGGCGCTGAGGATGTGGTCCTGATCGACATGCTTCACAAGCTGGCTCCTGACACCCCCATCTTCTATCTGGATACAGGCAAGCATTTTCCGGAGACCTTGATGACCAGGGATCGTCTGCAGGAGCGCTACGGCATGTCATTCATTCAAGTGCTGCCGAAGCTCAGCCTGGAGGAACAAGCGGCCCAATACGGCGACCAGCTTTGGGAGATTGAACCGAATCTCTGCTGCCAGCTCCGCAAAGTGGAACCGTTGGCAGACATTCTTTCCACATATAGCGCATGGATTACGGGGATTCGCCGGGAGCAGGCGCCTACCCGGGCCCATGCCAAAAAAGTAGAGTGGGATGAGAAATTTCAGTTGGTCAAGCTGAATCCGCTGGCGGACTGGACGATGGAACAGGTATGGTCCTATATCCGGGCGCATGATGTCATTTACAATCCCTTGCATGATCAGCATTACCCCAGCATCGGCTGCAGCGTGTGCACGCGTCCGGTGAAGCCGGGAGAGGATCCGCGCGCAGGACGCTGGAGCGGCTTTGCCAAGACCGAGTGCGGCTTGCACAAATGAAGGCAGGGAGGGATTGAGTTGACATACGGCATCTTGCCTCATGGCGGTGTTCTGGTCAATCGCCTGGCGGCTGGCGGGGAGAAAGCGTCCAGAGCGAAATCGCATAGGCTGATCACCGTGGACCGCTGGACGTTGTCGGATATCGATTGTCTGGGGATTGGAGCCTTTTCTCCGCTTGCCGGATTTCTCGGCGAAGCGGACTATCACGCTGTCGTGGAGACGATGCGCCTGAAGGACGGCACGGTCTGGCCGCTGCCCGTCACGCTCGCGGTGGACGAGAAAAAGCATGGCGATCTCAAGATCGGGGAGGAGGTGCTGCTGGCCGGGGAGGACGGCACCCTGTATGCCTCTCTTCGCGTGGAAAGCATCTACAAGCCGGATAAAATGCGGGAGGCGCTGCATGTCTTTCGGACCAGCGACCGGGAGCATCCGGGGGTGAAAAAGCTGTTCGAAAAGCCGGACCTCTATGTAGGCGGCCCGGTGACCGTCTACAAAAGGCCGATTCCGGAGCGCTTTTCCGACACCTACTATTCGCCTGCCCAGACCCGGGAGATTTTTAAACAGAGAGGCTGGAAGACAATCGTCGGCTTCCAGACCCGCAATCCGGTGCACCGGGCGCATGAATACATCCAAAAAACGGCATTGGAAATCGTGGATGGACTTTTTCTGAATCCGCTGATGGGTGAGACCAAAGCGGATGACGTGCCGGCTGAGGTGCGGATGGAGAGTTACCAGGTGCTCTTGGCCCATTACTACCCGCCGGAGCGCGTCTTTTTGGGGGCCTTTCCGGCAGCGATGCGATACGCGGGCCCGCGGGAAGCGGTATTCCACGCCTTGGTGCGGAAAAATTACGGCTGCACCCACTTTATCGTCGGGCGGGATCACGCCGGCGTCGGCGATTACTACGGGACGTACGATTCGCAGCATATCTTTTCCGAATTTGCCCCCGGCGAGCTGGGCATCCAGCTGCTCTTTTTTGAGCACAGCTTTTATTGCACCGTATGCCACGGCATGGCGACGAGCAAGACCTGCCCCCATCCGCCGGATATGCATGTCACCCTCTCAGGCACAAAGGTGAGGGAAATGCTCAGGGAAGGAGTGACCCCGCCCCCGGAATTTTCAAGGCCGGAGGTAGCCCGTGTGCTGATCAAGGGCATGTCCGCCAAAAACGGTGCACAGGTGTAGCGCCGCCAAGTCAATAGCCCGGTTAGACCGGGCTATTTTTTATCCCATCAGACGAGTGGAACGGGCGAGGCGTCCGGTTTTCTCATTTTCCCCTGCGGCCGTCCCGGGGCTGAGGGAGCCGTTTTTCCCGGAAACAAGCCTCTTGCGCCATGCAACAGAAGGTACTGGCCAATCCTTTTTGCGAGCATCTGTGAATCCGCTTACATCGAAAAACAGCAAGGCAACGCCCTTTTTGACTGATCATTCGTTCGGCCGAAAGTCTTGCAAAATGTTTTTTATCTCGTTGACACCCCATAAGGACGTGGCTATAATCAGACATAACACTTTAGTTTTCAGACAAAAATAAAATATTAAAAATATTGCTTTAAACCGGCCATGACAAGGATGGTGCCCGCCTCTTCTTTTAACAGAGAGCCCAGGTTGCTGAGAACTGGGTAAAGAAAGTGGGACACTGCTCGCCTTCGAGCCGCCCGACTGAAAGTCGCTTCCGCCAAAGCGGCTAGTAGGCTGGGCCGATTGACACCCGTTATCGTGTCGCAGTCACAATCGACTGGCTGAGATCGGCAGACCGCGAGGCGCCGATGAAGTTGGGTGGTACCGCGAACCCTTTCGCCCCAAACAGACATGGAACAAGAAAACCGTGTCGGGGCGAAAGGGTTTTTCTATTAGCCAATAGGTTTTTTCAATACATGAAGAGACCGTGGGAGGAGGAGAGAAAGATGAGTGTACAAATCGCCGAATTGCAAGGAAAGAATGGTTTGCCGCCAGTCAAATTCGGTGAAGAGGTGACAGGGGCGGAAACGCTTCTGCGCTGTCTGATCTTGGAGCAAGTCGAATACATTTTTGGGTATCCGGGCGGTGCGGTTCTGCCCATTTACGACTCTCTGTACGGCAGCTATTTCAAACACATCCTGACTCGCCACGAACAAGGGGCGATTCACGCTGCTGACGGGTACGCCAGAGCTACCGGAAAACCGGGCGTCGTCATTGCGACCTCCGGACCGGGCGCGACCAACCTGGTAACAGGAATCGCCACTGCCCAGATGGACTCGGTCCCGCTGGTGTGCATCACCGGCAACGTCCCGCAATCACTGATCGGGACGGACGCCTTCCAGGAGGCCAACATCACGGGGATCACGATTCCCATCACCAAGCACAGCTACTTTGTGCGCGATGTCAGAGATCTTCCGCGGATCGTCAAAGAAGCGTTCCACATCGCGACGACGGGCCGGCCGGGACCCGTACTGATCGACATCCCGAAAGACGTGAGCAATGCGGTGGCCCCGTTCCACTATCCGGAGAAAGTCGAGATTCGCGCCTACAAATCCACCGTGGTACCCAGTGACGAAGAGGTTCAGAAATTTGTCCAGGTCATTTCGGAAGCGAAGCGGCCAGTCATCATGGCGGGCGGCGGCATCATCTCGTCCGGCGCGGATAAAGAGCTGCGGGCCTTCGCAGAAGCGGCGCGCATCCCGGTAATCAACACCTTTATGGGGCTGGGCGGCTTCCCGGGCGTGCATGAGCTCTCGCTGGGAATGCCGGGGATGCACGGCAACTACACAGCCAACCAAGCGCTGCTCAATGCAGACTGTGTCATCGGACTCGGCGCCCGTTTCGACGACCGGATCACGATGGGACGGACGAAAGAATTCGCTCCCAAAGCGCGCATCGTTCATGTCGACATCGATCCTGCCGAGCTGGGCAAAAACGTCGAGACGGCCATCAAGGTGACCGGGGATGTGAAGAGCACGCTGGAAAAAGCGCTGCCGCTGGTATCCCGCTGCGACTCCGAGGAGTGGATCGCGCAACTGAAAAAGTGGCAAGCGGAGTATCCGTACAGCTACAAAAAAGAGGATCAAGTGCTGAAGCCGCAAGAGGTTATTGAACTCTTGTACGAATCCACCGACGGAGAGGCGATCATCACGACGGACGTCGGTCAGCATCAGATGTGGGCGGCACAGTACTACAAATTCAAGCACACCCGCTCCTTCATCTCTTCCGGCGGCCTCGGCACGATGGGCTTCGGGTTCCCGGCAGCCATCGGCGCGCAAATCGCACACCCTGACCGCACGGTAATCGCCGTCGTAGGGGATGGCGGCTTCCAGATGACCAACCAGGAGCTGGCGATTCTCTCCCAGTACAAGGTGCCGGTCAAGGTAGCCATCATCAACAACCAGTGCCTGGGGATGGTTCGCCAGTGGCAGGAGCTGTTCTACGACAACCGTTACAGCGAGATTGACCTCACCTGCAGCCCGGATTTTGTCAAGCTGTCCGAGGCGTACGGCGTGAAGGGCCTTCGGGCATCGACGCCGGAGGAAGCCAAAGCGGTGTGGGCAGAAGCGCTCCAGCATGACGGTCCCGTGGTAGTGGATTTCCGCGTCGCCCAGGGAGAGAACGTCTACCCGATGGTAGCCGCAGGAAACACATTAGATCAAATGGTATTGGGGGACGAATAGATGCAGCGACATACGATTGCGATCCTCGTCAATGACCAACCCGGCGTCCTGACACGCGTCGCCACCCTGTTTGGCCAACGCGGCTTCAACATCGACAGCATTACCGTCGGTGGCAGCGAAGAGCCCGGGCTCTCCCGGATGATCATCACCACAGGGGGAGACGAACAAAAGATCGATCAATTAATGAAGCAACTCTATAAATTAATTGACGTGATTACCGTGACCAACCTGAGCGAAAATGCTTTCGTCTCGAGGGAGCTTGCGCTGATCAAAGTAAGTGCCAGTCCAAGCCAGCTGGCCGAGCTGAATGCGATCGTAGAGCCATTCCGCGCCACTATCGTCGATGTCGGCCCCAATTCGCTGATCGTTCAGGTGACGGGCGACACCGAGAAAATCGACGCTCTCCTGGTACTTTTGGAGACGTACGGCATCATCGAAGTGACCCGTACCGGTTCGATGGCGATGGCCCGCAGTGTGGTGCCTGTACCGGCCAGCGTGTAACACTGGTTATATTCAGAATAATGATTCTAACTAAACATTTTTAGGGAGGCTACACAAATGGTAACTATGTACTATGAAAAAGACGTAAACAAAGAAGCGCTGCGAGGAAAAACAATCGCAATCATCGGATACGGCAGCCAAGGCCACGCGCAAGCACAAAACCTGCGTGACAGCGGCTACCAAGTAATCGTAGGTCTGCGCGAAGGGAAATCCTGGGAGCAAGCGGCAAAAGACGGTTTTGAAGTGATGAGCGTAGCTGAGGCTACCAGCCGTGCCGACGTCGTTCAAATCCTGATGCCGGATGAGCGTCAAGCGAAAGTATACGAAAACGAGATTGCTCCCAACCTGAAAGCGGGCGCGACCCTCAGCTTCTCCCACGGTTTCAACGTACACTTCGGCCAAATCGTGCCGCCGGCTAACGTAGACGTGATCATGGTCGCTCCGAAGAGCCCGGGCCACCTCGTTCGCCGCGTGTACCAAGAAGGCTTTGGCGTACCTGGCCTGATCGCGATCTACCAGGATGCTACCGGCAAAGCAAAAGAAACAGCGCTGGCTTATGCGAGCGGCATCGGCAACACCCGCGCAGGCGTTCTGGAAACTACGTTCCGCGAAGAGACCGAAACAGACCTCTTCGGTGAGCAAGCGGTTCTCTGCGGCGGTGTGACCGAGCTGGTAAAAGCAGGCTTCGACACGCTGACAGAAGCAGGCTACGCGCCGGAAATCGCCTACTTCGAGTGCTTGCACGAGCTGAAGCTGATCGTCGACCTGATGTACGAAGGCGGCATGGCACGCATGCGCTACTCCATCAGCGACACGGCTGAATACGGCGATTACAGCACAGGCCGCCGCATCATCACGGAAGAGACCCGCAAAGAAATGAAGAAAGTGCTGGCTGAAATCCAAGACGGTACCTTTGCACGCAACTGGATCCTGGAAAACCAGGCAAACCGCCCTGGCTTCAACGCTCGCCGCCGCATGGAAGCCGAGCATCCAATCGAGCAAGTGGGTGAAAAACTGCGCGGCATGATGTCCTGGATCAATAAATAAGAAGAAATAAAACGGCAAAAAATACGAGAATTACAGAGGAAATAGTGGAGGTGGAGAGTTCATGCGGACCATTGAGATTTTTGATACGACACTGCGCGACGGGGAACAGTCTCCGGGCGTCAACATCAGCACGAACGAAAAGGTGGAGATCGCCCTACAACTAGAGAAGCTGGGCGTAACGCGAATCGAGGCGGGCTTTGCCGCTGCTTCCCCGGGCGATCAAAAGTCCGTGGCCGAAGTGGCGAGACGTGTGAAGAATTCCACGATTGTCAGTCTTGCACGCTCCGTCAAGAGTGACATGGATGCGGCATACGAAGCGCTGCGTCATGCACAAAACGCTTGCCTCCACGTCTTTTTGGCAACATCCCCGATCCATCGCCAGCACAAGCTGCGGATGTCGAAGGAACAGGTAGTGGAAAAGGCAGTCGAAGCCGTCAAATACGCCAAGAAGTATTTTTCCGAAGTGCAGTTCTCCGCTGAGGATGCTGCGCGGACCGAGATCGATTTCCTGGCAGAAGTGGTAGAAGCCGTCATCAAGGCAGGGGCGACTACGGTCAACCTGCCGGATACGGTGGGATATATGACTCCGCAACAGTACGGTGACATCTTCCGTGAAATGCGGAAGCGTGTACCCGGCGTCGAAGGCATCCGCCTCAGCTGTCACTGCCACGACGACCTGGGGATGGCGGTAGCCAACAGCCTGGCCGCCGTCGAGGCAGGGGCAACACAGGTGGAAGGCACGATCAACGGGATCGGCGAGCGTGCCGGCAACGCCGCGCTGGAGGAAGTGGCTTTGGCGCTGGAAACCCGTAAAGACTTCTATCAAGCGACGACCAAGCTGCAGCTGAAGGAAATCGCCCGGACCAGCCAACTGGTCAGCCGCCTGACCGGGATGATCGTCCCAGGCAACAAGGCGGTCGTGGGAGCCAACGCCTTTGCCCATGAATCGGGCATTCACCAGGACGGTGTGCTGAAAGAAGTGACCACCTACGAAATCATCCGTCCGGAATCCGTCGGCTTCAAATCCAACAAGCTGGTGCTGGGCAAACACTCCGGCCGCCACGCTTTCAAAGAAAAGCTGGTGGAGCTGGGCTATCATCTGGAGCAGGAAGAAGTGGACACTGCCTTTGCCGCCTTCAAGGAATTGTGCGACAAGAAGAAAGAGATCAGCGACGATGACATTCTGGCACTGGTCGATGCCAAAATGGTGCGCGGCGCAGAAATGTACCGTCTGGAGTCCGTGCAGCTCAGCTACGGAAACCTCTCCGTTCCGACTGCCAGTGTGCGCCTGGTGCGGGCGGACGGCGAGGTATGCGAGGAAGCGGCATGCGGAAACGGTTCGGTCGACTCGATCTACAAAGCGATCGACCGGGCGACGGGCGAAGAGGTGACCCTCACCGATTACAAGATCCTGTCGGTTACACAAGGACAGGATGCGCTTGGCGAAGTGTTCGTCCGCCTGCAGCAAGGAGAATTGACCGTAACGGGCCGCGGAGTCAGCACGGATGTGCTCGAAGCCAGCGCGATCGCCTACGTGCGGGCGATCAACAAGATCCTCGAACGCCGGGGAGAAGTCTTGGTGGGAGCGACCAACTAGCCAATAAGAAGGCAGCTTTGCCAATCCGCCCGCGTAGAGTGAGGCGGATTGGGCGAAGCGGATAGAGTGGAAGAGACCATTTTATGTACGGAAAAGAGCAGGTTGGATAGGAGCAGGCAGACAAAGAAAAACTGCACATCACAGCCTCTATAGAGATAACCCATACTGTCTAAAACATATCGAATGAAAAGCGGGATGAAGATGAAAAAAACCTATCGCATCGCCGTTCTCCCAGGAGATGGAATCGGTCCGGAGATCATGGAGGAAGCGGTCAACGTTCTCTCCCTGGTCGGGGAACGCGAAGGAGTTACGTTTGAATACAAATATGGTCGCATTGGCGGCATCGCGATTGACACCGATGGTACTCCGCTGCCGCAAGAGACCATCTCGATCGCAAAAGAAGCAGATGCCGTGATGCTGGGTGCTGTGGGCGGTCCCAAATGGGATCAAAATCCCGGACATCTTCGCCCGGAAACGGGACTGCTCGGCATTCGCAAAGAGCTGGGCCTGTTTGCCAACATCCGGCCCGCGACGATGCATGAATCGATGGTCGAGGCTTCGTCGCTCAAGCCGGAGGTGGTATCCGGCGTAGATCTGATCGTCGTTCGCGAACTGACCGGGGGAATTTACTTCGGAGAGAAAAAGCGCTACGAAGGGCCAAACGGCGAGGTAGCCGAGGATCAGTGCATCTACAATGAACAGGAGATCGAACGGATCATCCGTGTCGGCTTCGATGTCGCGCGGAAGCGGCAAAAGCGCCTCGTCTCGGTCGACAAGGCGAATGTGCTGGAAAGCTCCCGCCTCTGGCGCAAAGTAGCGGAGCGCGTCGCCGCCGATTACCCGGATGTCGAACTCTCCCACATGCTCGTGGATGCTTGCGCGATGCAATTGGTACGTGCGCCGAAGCAATTCGACGTGATTGTGACGGAAAATATGTTTGGCGACATCCTGAGCGATCAGGCTGCGATGCTGACGGGCTCCATCGGCATGCTGGCATCGGCAAGTCTCGCCGAGGGCAGCTTTGGACTGTACGAACCGGTCCACGGCTCGGCACCCGACATCGCAGGACAGGGAATCGCCAACCCACTGGCGACGATTCTGTCCGCCGCGATGATGCTCCGTCTCTCCTTTGGCATGGATGAAGCGGCTGACGCTGTGGAGCGTGCCGTCTGGTCCGTCCTCGAGGCAGGCCATCGCACAGGCGATATCGCGGCCGACCGCAGCAAAGCCATTGGAACAAAAGAGATGGGCCGACTGGTCTGCGAAGCATTGTCCGCTCAATAAGAAATACAAACGAGAACCCTGTTTGCGAGGCCGACTGTGCCGAAGTGCAAACAGGTTTTTTTGGGGGAGCGAGTACCTTGTTGGAAGAAGAATATACGTTCATGTCACCGCCAGGATATAATTGACCCATCTTCGCCGGAATGAAAATGACCCACCCCTGTAGAATATATCTCCTCGAAAATATCGGCCAAGATATTTGGAGAGGAGGAAATATGCTAAGGAGTGGGCTGTGATTGGATTACATGAACTGCAAGCAACCGGCAAGAGCATACGTGAAATCACGCGGGAAACGGGTTTTTCAAGAAATACGATTCGCAAATATCTTCGAGCCGATGGAATCCCTGCGACCCGTCCCCGCAAAAAAAGACCTTCAAAACTTGATCCATACAAGTCCCAATTGGATCAATACATGGCCAAGGGGATATTCAATTGTGAGGTGCTGTATCGTCTCCTAAAGGAGCTTGGATACACAGGGGGAATCACGATCATCAAGGATTATGTGAAGCCCTATCGCCCTCCCAAACAAGCACCGGATGTACAGCGATACGAGACAAAAGCTGGGCAGCAAGCGCAAGTGGACTGGAAGATATGCGAGTACGTTGATTTGAACGGTGAGGGTGCGTAAAATCCCTGTCTTTGCCATGGTGCTGGGTTATTCTCGCGCCATGTATATCGAATTTACGAAACGCTGCGACATCCACAGTTTCTTACAGTGTTTGATGAACGCCCTGGAATACTTCAGCGGCGTACAGAAGACGATGCTGACCGACCAGATGAAAACTGTTATTCTCGGCATGGGCGATGATCGAAAGCCGAGATGGCATCCGTTGTTTGAAGATTTTGCTGCGGCTATCGGCTTGATCCCCAAGGTTTGTCGCGTACGACGTCCCCAAACGAAAGGAAAGGTCGAAAGAAGCGTTCAGTTCATCGAGCAGAACTTCATGCCAGGGCGATCATTCACCGATCTTGGTGACCTAAATCGCCAAGCCAGACACTGGTGCGATGAGCAAAACCGTCGTATCCACGGTACAACTGGGGAAAGACCGATCGATCGCTTGGCCCAAGAGAAGCTCGGTATGCTTCCGTCTCCGGAACGATGGGCAAAGTACCGATTGGAACCGCGGAAAGTAAGCCGTGATGGATTTGTGAGCTACGACGGCGTTCGTTATGGCGTTCCATGGCGGTATAGCGGACGTGAAGCAAAGGTACGAGAGATAAACGGATTCGTCGAAATATACTGCGAGAAGCAGCTCATCGCCCGGCACGAGAAGCAGTACCAATCCCGAAGGCTAGTGATGTGTGAGAACCAATACGCGAATCTGAGTACGGCTCAGGGATATGCTTATCCAAAGCCGCAAGGCGTTCAAATTCCTGTTCAAGACGTAGAAGTGCGTCCGTTGGACGTGTATGAGCGTCTTGTGGAGGTGGGCGCATGATCGAGCTCGAACAAGCGCGCCACCGTTTAGAGGAGCTCGGATTGGGCCAAGCGGCCCAATCCCTCGATGCCAAGCTGGAAGCCGCCAGTCGCAGCCAAAGCACGTATCTCTCTTTCCTCAATGAACTGCTGGATGCTGAAATTCAGGAGCGCCAGCGCCGAAATGTTGAAGTTCGCATGAAGCTGTCCCACCTGCCTTATCGGCGCACGCTGAACGAGTTTGACTTCTCCTTTCAACCGGGGATTGATGAGCGACTGATACGTGAATTGGCGGCGCTGACGTTCGTCGGGAGGCAAGAAAATGTGCTGATTCTCGGTCCTCCTGGCGTGGGGAAAACGCATTTAGCGGTGCCATTGCCATGGAGGCCATAGGACAAGGATTACCTGTCTATTTTGTCTCACTCGCACAGCTCGTGGGCGATTTGCGGAAAGCTTACGAAGAGAATCGCCTGGATAAGCGATTGAGGGTATATCTCCGTCCACGCATCCTCATCGTGGATGAGGTGGGCTACCTCCCCCTCGATCCGCTTGCTGCAAACCTGTTTTTTCAGTTGGTTTGTGTACGCTACGAGAAAGGAAGAATGATTCTGACTAGTAATAAGAGCTTCGGCGAGTGGGGCGAACTCATGGGTGATCCCGTTCTTGCAACAGCTGTTCTTGATCGCTTATTGCATCACTCCCACGTCGTAAACATCAGAGGGAACAGCTACCGACTAAAGGAAAAACTGATAACCGGAATCTATTCGACGCCAGGCGCTCAGGTGGGTCAAAATTATCCCGGCGCTAGTGGGTCAAATTAATTCCGGCGTTGACAGTTCTAAAAAAGTTAAATCTCTGATGATGAAAAAGCAACTATACAAACATTATCATTCACACCAAGAAAGTGAATTCTAGTATAAAAGTACATAATTGGAAAATGTAATTGAATAATAACCATTTAATGGTAAAATATTTATATGGAGAGGAGGGAGGCTCGATTGTTTAAAAAAAATCGTGCATTTTTTTGTATAGGAAGTCTGCTTTTTACGATGTTATTAGGCTGTGTCCATAGTTATGGAACGGAAGAGAGTGTTAGTAAAGTAGACATTTTAGAAAAGGCTAAAATTGGGGCTTTGGAAGGTATTTCGATTGAAATAGGAGCAAGTAAAAAGGAGGTGGTGCATAATTTTGGAAAACCCATAAGAACTGGAAATTCGGAGTACGGATTTTCAATGTATTATGATGGCTTTAGTCTGGAGTTTGAGGATTATGCTACTTCCATTGATGAAATAAAAGAGGAAAGTAAAGTTGTTCTTATTAATGCGGAGCCCAAAATAGTTGGTATTACAGGAAAACCTAATGAGATTAGTAAATCTTTAGGTAAACCTTCACGTACGATACTAGATGATACGGGGGATAATACTTATATTTTAGAATATGAGGTAATTAATTATTTATTAATATTTACTTTTGATACTGATCAGAGCCCTGTAAAATACATTACCCTTCGAATTAAATAAAGCCAGGCCATTAGTGGTCTGGCTTTATTTAATCTCTTACTTTTTTCCTTTTGTGGCCTTATCTTTGGCATCTTTGTCTAGTTTTTCGATTTTCTTGTCTGTTATGTTAAAATGCTTCTTTAAGTTTGTCAATGTCCTATCTTCAGGTGCACTGTTGTACATCCATTCATTAAACTTGTCTTCCCCAACGTAATCAATCAATATTTGATCTATAAAATACTCTGGATCATCATAACTAAAATGCAGATGATCACTATGGTGACTATCGTCACTTTCACTCGTTATTACAAAGTTGAAAATATTTGGCCAAAAATATTCCGGATTAATTGTCTGTGAGTAAGATGGAGTTGGATTATTAACATTGTTTACATCAAAGTGTAAGTGATAACCTCTACCCTCACTTTCTCCCGGTGCCCCCGTATTTCCGGAAATACCAATCTGCTGTCCCCTGCTAACACGATCATACTTCCTAACTGAGAAGCTATCCAAGTGAAGATATCTTGTAATTAGGGTCTGCTGAACAGATTAAAAATCCAGTAGCCACAAGGGTTTTTCCTAGTTTGTGTGGAAATCATGTGCAAGGAAATCAACGATTTCCCTTCAAATTCCTTGCACATGGGGCTGATCTGGATGTACCAATACGTCTCTCATCGTGAAAACCAATTGCTTCTTCCGGATGATTTTTTCTTGCCGTTTGGCGGCAAGTTGAATAAAGAAAATCGTTGGGCAAAGCTGGCTCAGTTGGTACCGTGGGCGTATGCGGAAGGAAAGTACGCCAAGTCCTTCCGTAACTCGTTTCGTGGTCAAAAGGCCGTTTCGATTCGCGTCGCCCTTGGTGCCCTCATCATTCAGGAACGCTTGCAGTTGTCGGACCGTGAAACGGTCCAGCAGATTGTCGAAAACCCGTATCTGCAATACTTCATCGGGTTGGAAGGCTATCAGGATCATCCACCGTTTCACCCGTCGCTCATGACGCATTTTCGCAAACGTCTGGGCGAGCAAGTTCTCCGTGAAATCAACGAGATCATCGCGGTCGAGGCCGCCAAATCAACACCAGATTCCGACCATGACGATGAACCAAAATCCGGTACAACATCCAAAGGCAAACGTACGACCAAGCGTCGCTCAACTTCCGAAGAAGATCCGAACCAGGGTGTCTTGTTGCTGGATGCCACGTGTGCCCCGGCGGATGTGGCGTACCCAACCGATTTGAACTTGCTGAACGAGGCGCGTGAGAAACTGGAGGAGATCATCGATACGTTACATGCTCCACAGATTGGTCGTTCCCGCAAACCACGGACTTATCGGGATAAAGCTCGAAAGGAGTACCTGGCCGTGGCCAAACAGCGTCGTGCAAACGGCAAGGTGATTCGTCGAGCGATCGGCAAGCAACTCCGGTATGTAGCACGTAACCTTCAAATTATCCGCAACATGGCCTCACGGCAGCCGCTGACACTTTTGAGCCGGAAACAATATCGCGACTTGCTTGTGATTCAGGAACTGTATCGACAGCAACGCATGATGTTTGAACGCAAAACGCATCAGATCGAAGATCGAATCGTGAGCATCCACCAACCGCACGTCCGCCCGGTCGTACGCGGCAAAGCGAAAGCGCGAGTAGAGTTTGGCGCCAAAGTATCGGTCAGCATGGTGAACGGTTATGCTTTTCTGGAGCGTCTATCATGGGACAGCTTCAACGAAGGGGTGACGCTGATCGAATCTGTAGAAGCATACAAGAGACGCTTTGGTTGTTACCCGAAGGCGGTACTTGCCGATCAAATCTATCGCACCCGGCAAAACAGGGCATTTTGCAAAGCGCATGGCATTCGTTTGAGCGGTCCGGCGCTTGGCCGTCCCGTACAAGGCGAAGAAGCGACAGAACAACGGCGAGTCGCAAGACAAGATGCACGAAAACGCAACGCCATAGAAGGCAAATTTGGTGAGGGCAAGCGCAGGTATGGGCTTGGCCGTATTCGAGCATGCCTTGCGAAAACAAGTGAAACCGTCATCGCGCTTCAGCTCCTGGTGATGAACCTCGAGCGTAGGCTGCGGGATTTTTTTGTCTCCTGGTTAAACCGTCTTCTTTCCTATAGAATTCCTGCTTTTGGAAACATTTTTGAAGTTTGAAAACCGTTCAGCAGCCCCTAATTAGATTATTTCCATTCGGGTCTCTGTCATCTTGTTTTACTGTTACATACAGAATGGGATCTTTTGTGTATTTTCCACTTGAAATAACTTCACCACGAGCAACTGAATAAACTGGTGCGAGTTTTACTCCTATATCTATTCCTTTGTGTGGACCATCAAAACGGCTTTCACCGTAGTCTCCGGTAATAGTATAACCAGTAGTTGGCCATCTCCACCCAAGTGTTCCGTAAGGATCATCTGGAATCGATAAAGGGGCTTCGATTACATTGTCAGGTTGTGCGAATGCGACACCCCAAGTACCAAGTGATAAAAAAACAGTTAGCAATCCTAAAGCAACTCGGTTCATACTTCACAACTCCTTTTTTACATAATTTGTACTTAATACTAATAATAACCATTAATTATAATATTTCAATACTTCTATCAAATAATCTTTCTTTGAATGTAGATCAGCTTAAATATTTGGACATAGTTCCCAGCAGGTATAAGAGCGGAGTGTATCATGGAAACATACCTCTTCTCAAAAAAATAACATATCGGTAAGACGACATTTCAATATCCCCATTGCCCCTTGTAACTGAACCCGTTCTCGTAATATACTTAAATCATTAATGGAACATTTCGACACTTTTAAAACAACATCAACAGCAAAGCTGCACCATAAGGGGAGAACATCGTGGCTTCATTCGGGTTTCTGCTCAGCTTTCTCGCTATCTTGCTCTGCACAGTGGCGGCCGGCATTGCGGCGAAGCGCTCTGTCCGCCGCAGCAGCGATTTCAGCAATGCCGGGAGCTCGCTCTCTGCTGGCATGGTCGCCGGTGCGCTGGTGGGCGGATTTGTCGGCGGCACCTCTATCGTCGGGACGGGGGAGCTGGCCTTCCAATACGGTTTGTCTTCCATCTGGTTTACCTTGGGCGGCGGGGTGGCCGTGATGCTGCTCGGACTGTCCGCCAATCGCTTTATCCGCATGCGGGTCGAGACGTTGCCCGAGCTGATCGGCCAGCAGTACGGCGAGCGCTCCAAGCTCGGGGCCAGCCTCTTTCTCTCGCTGGGCATGTTTATCCAGGTGATCGCGCAGCTTCTGGCCGCCTTGCCGTTTGTCTCTGTCTTCTGGAAAGGGCCGGTGGCGCTGATCGCCTTCGTCCCGGCCTGCCTGATCTTTGCCTATGTACTGGCGGGCGGCTTCATGGGGGCCAGTCTCGTCGGCTCCCTCAAGACGGGGATGCTGATCCTGCTCCTGGCGGGGACGGGGTTCTGGCTTTCCTGGCAAATGGGCGGGGAGACTTTCATCCGCTGGTGGGAGGAGGGACGTTTTACCTTAACCGTACCCGAGGCCGGACTCGGCTGGGCACAGGGAGCGGCGATGATCGTCGGCATCTTCTCCACCCAGGCGTATCTGCAGCCGATCTTTGCCAGCCGCGATACGAGGCAGGCGCGGACAGGCGCCATAACCGCCGGCCTTGTGATCATCCTCATCGGGCTGGTAAGTAGTTGGATCGGGATGTACATGCGGGATGCCTACCCCCTGCTTGTCCCCCGGGAAGCGGTACCCCAGTTCTTCCTGCTCCACTCTCCGGCTTGGCTGGCTGGAGCGGCTTACGCGATTATCCTGCTGTCAGTCGTGATGACGGGCGCCGCACTTACGCTCAGTATCGCGACGATTCTCCATCGTGACGTGATTGCGAGCTATTGGCGCCGGAAGCGCTCAGATACCCAGCAGCTTGCCTTGTCCCGGCTGCTGATCATCGGCGTGATTCTCAGCGCCTATGGATTCGTCTGTTTCGACGAAGAGGCGCTGATCCTGCATTGGGCCTTCCTGGCCATGACACTTCGAGGCGTGACGGTATTTCTCCCGGTCCTTTTCTTTCTCTTTCGGCTGGCGCCTGTTCACAAGGGCTGGGCGGCCTGGGCCATCTGGGGAGCGCCGCTGCTCACTCTCGTCTGGATATGGGCCTTTCTGCCGTCTACCGGGATCGACCCGCTCTACGTCAGCAGTCTGTATAGCTTGATCTTCCTGATCGCCGGGCGCTTCTGCGCGCGAAAAACAGCCCCGTCCCTTCGGCCATCCAGCTGAAGAACGGGGCTGTTCCCTGCCTACCCAATATTGATTTTTCCTTTGGGAGAATGATCACAAACAGCGAGGAATGTCTCATCTCGCCGATGTTCGAGGTGAGAGAGAGTCTCATGGAACGGCGGTACTCATATACATCGCTGACGACAATAAAGCTGGCGATGATCCCTCGGTTCTCTTCTGTTTGATGGGTCAGGTCTCACCATGCGGAGACGCGGCGGTCAGGCTTATTCACTCCCCATTAGTATCCCGTGAACCTCTGTAAGTATAATAGATTCCCGCCCCCAACCGATGCAACCAGTATTTAATCTCTCTTTTGTCCAGGGGAGAGAGTGGAAAGCGTACAGCCGGACGGCGCCGCAACCCCTCCGGTTCATCGGACAGCCGGAAGGATTGCCCGCCCGTCAGCTCGAGCCCCTCCCGGCGAAGGAGCGAAATCACCCGGCTTTCCTGCTCGGCCGCATCGATCATGGGTTCGCCCCACTCGATCCAAGTATTGAGACCGCCCTTGATCGGCAGGATGCGGGCGTGGGCGGGCAGGGCGCGCTGCTGCTCTTGCAGGAGGTATTGCCAGGCCGCAAAAAAAAGCGAGCGCCTCTGTGGGAGATACACCTCCGCAAACCAGGGATCGCCAAGCAGGCGCACGGCCGCCTCCAGGATCAAAAGCGATGGTTCGGCACCGGTCAGGGCTGTGAGCTGTCGCAGCCGTTCCCGCTCCTCACCGGCCATGCTGCCGGGCAGAACCAGGGCCCCCAGCTGCACATCGCGCGCCAGTGTTTTGGAAAAGGAATGAAACGAGTAGACCGGCGGGTTGCCTCCGCTCTCCTGTGCCAGCTCGTAAAGAGAGAGACGCGGCTTTCGAAACCAAAGGTCTCCGTGATGGTCATTTTCGAGCAGGGTGACGCCGTGGCGCTCGGCCCATCGGAGCAGATGCTCCTTCCGCTTGCGGGAATAGCTGATGCCCGTGGGAAAGTGATGATGAGGATTGACCAGCAGCCATTGCGGCGGCGATTCGGCTGTGGCCGCTTCCAGCGCCTCCGGGATGATCCCTTCCTGATCCATCGGGATTGCTTTGACCGTGAGACCGCCGTGTTTCAGCATGGCGGCAAACACCGGATAATGGTACTCCTCTACGAAGACGACATCCGCCGGCTTCATCACTTGCTGGACGACAAAGGAAAATGCGCCCGTACTCCGGTTAAACAAGAGCAGCCTCTCCGGATCGGCAGGAATACCCCGTCGGCGGAGATGAGCGGCATACGCGGCAGCAGCCTGCGTGCGCCGCGCTTTCTTTTCCGTCGATTGCTCGGTCAATACATCGACGCTGTCTGCCAGGGCCGCGCGCAGGCGGCGGAGCAGCTCGCTACCGGGTATGGGCGTGGAATCCGCGAGCGAGTAGAGCGGGATGTCGGACAGGGGAAACCGTCCCTGCCGGCGCAATTCGCGGGCTTTGGCCGTGAGAAAATACCCTTTTCCGTGGCTGGCCTCTGCCCATTCGTGCTCGACCAGCAGATCGTAAGCCTTTTTCACGGTCTCGAGCGAACAGCCGCTGATCGTTTTCATCTCCCGCAGCGACAGGAGCTGATCTCCCTCCAAAAAGGCTCCCCGCAGAATAGCCGTCTGCAACTGCTCGAATAGCTGGATGTAGAGCGGTGTTTTGGCATGTTTATGAAAATGAAAGGCAAAGAAAGGTCGAGTCGCCATGTTTTCACCTCAAGTATGTCAATCGAAAGAGTATTGATTCATTATAGAGCAATCCCGTGCGGCTGGTAATCCCCGCTAGATAGGCCGGGCGGTCCGTGTTATCATGGCGGTGAAGAGCAGGAGCGCGGCGGTCCCTGCCGGACCGGCAGCTGCGAGCATCGACAAATCGCACGAACCAGGAGGATAAAAAGATGAGTACAGCGGAGCATAAAGAAAAAGCCCCCAAGCAAGTGGGATGCATGGTAATTACGGTCTCGGACACGCGGACCGAAGAGACGGACAAAAGCGGCCAGCTAATGATGCAGCTCGCCGTGGAAGCGGGCCATCTGGTCAATCAGTACCGCATCGTCAAGGACGAGCCTGCCCAGGTGGTGGAAGCGATCGAAGCCGGGCTGGCCGATCCGGGTGTTGATGTGATTCTCGTCAACGGCGGGACCGGCATTTCGCCGCGCGACAACACGTTCGAGGCGGTGACAGGCATGCTGGAGAAGCAGCTTCCCGGCTTCGGCGAGCTGTTTCGGATGCTGAGCTATACCGAGGATATCGGTTCCGCCGCGATGCTCAGCAGGGCGGTTGCCGGCGTCCGCCAGGGCAAAGCGATCTTTTCCACGCCGGGCTCTACGGGAGCGGTGCGCCTCGCGATGACCCGTCTGATCGTGCCGGAGCTGGGTCATGTCGTCAGAGAGCTAAACCGGTGAGTTTGCCTTTTTTCAGGCGACAGCGATCTTTATTTGCTGCACGGCAGCGCATGTGATACTGTTACAGAAGGAAAAATGCCCGTCCCCCGCCGACCTGCCAGCCAGCAGACGGCGTCGGGATGGGCATTGAAGATTCGTTGACAAGAGGAGATTCGCGAAAGCATGAAAATATTGCTGTCTACACTGAACGCCAAGTTTATCCACTCGTCTTTGGCGCTGCGGTATTTGCGCAGCTATGCCAAGCCGTCCTTTCCCGACCTGGAGATTGCGGAGTATACCATCAATGACGTCACGTTGAATATCGTCTCCGACATCTACAAGCGCAGGCCCGACATTGTTGCCTTTTCCTGTTACATCTGGAATATACGCGAGACAATCGATGTCATCTCCAATCTGAAGAAAGTCCGGCCGGATCTGCCCGTGATCCTGGGCGGGCCCGAGGTGAGCTACGATGCTGACTATTGGATGAAGCAGCATCCGGAATTTGACGTGATCGTGCTGGGAGAGGGGGAGCAAACCTTTCTCGAATTGATGCAGGCGTACGAGGAAGCGAGGCGGACAGGCCAGCCTCCCCGTCTGAAGGATGTGGCCGGCATCGTCTACCGCGAAGGGGAGCATATCCGCTTCAGCGCGCCGCGGGGGCAGATCGAGGACTTGGATTCGATTCCCTCCCCATATGCAGAGGATCTCGACGAGCTGAACAACCGCGTGGTTTACTTCGAAGCCTCGCGTGGTTGTCCGTTCAAATGCCAGTACTGCCTGTCGTCCATCGAAGACGGGGTGCGCTATTTCAGCCTGGATCGCGTCAAGGCCGATCTGCTGCGATTGATCCGGCACGGCGTGAAGACGATCAAATTCGTCGATCGCACATTTAACATCAACAAAAAATACGCGCTGGAGATTTTCCAGTTCCTGATCGACAATCACAACGGAACGGTGTTCCAGTTTGAGATTACAGCCGATATCCTGCGCGCAGACGTGCTAGATTTTCTCATCGAAAACGCGCCGCCGGGGATCTTCCGTTTCGAGATCGGCGTCCAGTCGACCAATGACGAGACCAACAGGCTGGTACAGCGGATTCAGCGCTTTGACAGGCTCTCTCAGACCGTGACCAAAATCAAAAACTCCGGGAAAATCGACCAGCATCTGGATCTGATTGCCGGACTGCCGGAAGAGGATTACGCTTCCTTTCGCAAGACCTTCAACGATGTCTTCGCTCTCCGTCCGGAGGAGCTGCAGCTCGGCTTCCTGAAAATGCTGCGCGGGACGGGAGTGAGGGCTCGCGCCGCCAACCACGGGTATGTCTACATGGATCAGGCCCCCTATGAAATTCTGGGGAACAACGTCCTCTCCTTTGAGGACATGCAGCGAATCAAACGTGCAGAGGATATCCTGGAGAAATACTGGAATGCGCACCGGATGGACCACACCTTGGAGTGGCTGGTTTCCCGCACGTTTGCCACCCCGTTTGATTTCTTTCAGGAATTTGGCGATTTCTGGGAAGAGCAGGGGTGGAGCCGGATCGGCCATCAACTGGAGGATTTATTCCTCCGTTTGCGCCAGTTTTTGGAACAGCGGGGCACCGAAGAGATGGAACACATCCTCAGCCTCATGAAATTCGACTACCTGCGCAACCAGAAGCATCGTCCGCGCAAGCTGTGGTGGGAGGATGTCCTGGATAAATCGGAGCTGCAGGGGCTCTACCAATCCGTCGCGGACAAGCGCCATCAGCTGCGCGAGGATTTCGCCCGCCACACCGCTTCGGAAAAAGAGTATTTCAAGCATACGCTGCCCGCTTACGTATCCTTTGACCTGGAAAAATGGGAACGCGGGGGAGAGCTGATTCCCGGAGCTTTTGTGCTGGTCGTATATTATCCCTATCAGGAAGGTCAGTCTAACTCCTATACGGTTGTCAAGCAGGAAGAGATGTTGGCCCGCACGCAAAAATAATTCCCGCTTTCCGTCAGCCCGGAAACTTTTTTGCCCGCGCAACCGTATTGGTATGAGGAGCAAGCAACGGAAAAAAGCCGCCGCATCGACAGACAACTATCCCAGGCGGCGAGGATAGGGGATTTTTACGTCATGGAAATCAACCTGCTGATGTCGATCATCGAGCAATACGGCTATTTTGCCATCTTCTTTTTGCTCTGGCTGGGCATAGTCGGCCTGCCGATACCGGACGAATTGGTCGTGGCTACGGGGGGATTTCTGGCTTCGATACAATTGTTGGATCCTGTGTATTCGTTTCTCGCCGGTTATTTTGGCGTCGCCTCCGGGCTTACGATCGGGTTTTTGCTGGGAAAATTTTTTGGCAAACCGATCCTGCGGTATTTGACCAAGAGCGAGAAGATGAGGCATACCGTTATCCGCTCAACCGGGCTGTTGGAGAAGTACGGCACGCTGGCGCTGTGCTTCAGCTACCTGTTTCCGGTCGTGCGGCATGTGGTTCCGTACATCGTCGCGATGAGCGGCATGAGCTATCGGCGTTATGCTGCTTTGTCCTATCCCATCGGGCTGATCTGGACGGCCGCCTTCTATTTCATCGGGTATCTTTTTGGCCGCAACATGGAAGGGATTGTCACCATGATCCGCTCCTATGGCCTGTACGGTCTTCTCGTCCTGGCCGCGGTGCTCGCGGCGGGATGGTTCTTTCGCCGATTCTTTCTCGCAAAAAGCGCGTACCGGGCAAAAGGGGAATAGCCATGAAAAACCGTCATCTTTCCACATCCAGAAGGATTCGCAATACCGTGCTGGCTTGCAGCTGGCTGATGATCGCCGGCAGCTGGTGGAGCGGCCAGCCGCTTTGGCTCTGGGGCGGCGCCGTGCTGGTCAATCTGTATGCGGCCGTCATCATGGCGAAAGATAAGCGATACGCCAGGGAGGGGAGGCTGCGCATACCGGAGTCGAGCCTCCTGTTGACAGCGGCACTGGGCGGCGCGGCCGGTGCCTGGGCCGCGATGATGCTGTTTCGCCACAAGACCAAGCATCTTTCGTTTACCCTGACCATTCCGCTTTTTCTCATCATTCAGGCATATCTTCTGATTCTGGCTGTCCGTCATTACTGAACAAGCAGACATAAGACAAACCGTCCCTTTCCCCAGGAGAGGGGCTTTTTTTACCCTTTCCGCATGTGCTGCTTCGCTGAAGCGGTAACCGGTGAAAGCGGACGATTTTCGCTATATGAAAAACCAGAGTGAAAGTCCTAGATTTGGAGATACTATTTTCATCCTTTGAAAGGGGGAGCGGCGTTGAGCCAGTTTTGGAAAGCCTGGCAAGAGAGAAAAACGAACCGGAGAAATCAGGTATTGAGCCAGCATGCGGTGAAAAGCATGGAAAGTATCCCGGATCAACGCTTGTCATCCAGCCTCCAGCACAACCTCACCCTTTTTGATCATCAGCTCGGGCAGAATGATGATTTCGTCGTTCGGCAATTCCGCGTCAAAAACGGACGGGACGCTGCCGTTCTGTTTATAGACGGGATGGTAGACCGGAATGTGATCAACGACTTTATTATCCGGTACACGACGGATGTCGACATCGCCGATGGGGAGCCGGCCGTAAATGAACTGGAGTCGACGGACCAGTTGAGACAGGCCGTACGCAATATCCTGTCGGGCAACTCCGTGCTGATCATCGATGGTCAACCCAACGTCTATCTGGGCAATACCCGCGGCTGGGATCGGCGGGGGGTAGAAGAGCCGAAGACCGAATCCGTCGTGCGCGGTCCCCGGGACGGCTTTTCCGAGACCTTGACCGTGAATTCTGCCTTGATCCGCGCCCGGTTAAAAGATCCCAATCTACGGCTCAAGCATTTTGTCATCGGCCAGCGAACCCAGACAGATGTCCATGTAATGTACCTCGAAGGGGTCGCCCATCCGCCTATCGTGCAAGAGATCTTTCGAAGGCTGGAACGAATTAACCAGGACGGGATTCTGGAGAGCGGCTACATCGAACAGGCGATTCAGGATCGGCGTTGGTCTCCCTTTCCGCAGCTTCAGAATACGGAGCGGCCGGACAAGGTGGTCGCCAATCTGTTGGAGGGGAAGGTGGCGATTCTTGTGGACGGCACTCCCTTTGTCTTGATCGCCCCTGCCATCTTCGGACAATTTTATCAAAGTCCCGAGGATTACTATGAGCGGTTTTACATTGCGTCTTTTATCCGGGTGATTCGCGCCACGAGCATGATTATCGCACTCTTGCTCCCCTCTTTATACATCGCCTTCAGCTCGTTCCATCCGGAGATGATTCCCTCGCGCCTGGTGATCGCCATGGCTGCGGGACGCTCTACCGTGCCTTTTCCGTCCGTCGTGGAAGCCTTGATCATGGAGGTGGCGATCGAAATTCTCAGGGAGGCCAGCGTGCGGCTCCCCGGTCCGATTGGTCCGACCATCGGCATCGTCGGTGCTCTGGTCGTCGGCGAGGCGGCCGTATCGGCCGGTCTGGTCAGTCCGATCATGGTCATCATCGTGGCGCTGACGACGATCGGTTCCTTTGCCACTCCCAGCTACAGTGCGGCCATCGCCATCCGGATGCTGCGCTTTCCGCTGATGCTTTTGGCCGGCATGTTTGGCCTCTACGGGATCATGCTGTTTCTGATCGTCATCCTGGTTCATCTCGCTTCTTTGAAATCATTTGGCGTTCCCTACATGTCCCCGATCAGCCCGATCAATCTGCTGGGGATGAGGGACTATATCGTTCGGGCAGCCCTTGTGTCCATGAAGCGAAGACCGACGATGTTTCATCCGCATGATGAGGTTCGTATGAAAGGGGATGATTCGTCATGAGCCAATCGCGTGGCCCTGGCAGGCCAGATTCACTGTCTCTCTGGCAGATGATCTGTTTGATAACCAGCACGCTTATCGGGGTTGGTGTCCTGACGCTTCCTCGGACGACGACTTCCCATATGTATGAGGCTGGTTGGATGGGGCCCATCATCGGCTCATCTTCTTCCTTCCTGTCGATTTGGCTCATCGCCTTATTGAGCAAACGGTTTCCGGGCATGACCTTTATCCAGTACAGCCGGCTCATCTGGGGAGGGGACAAGCGCCCGCGGTTGGGCTTTTGGCTCAGCCTGCCCTGGATTGCGATCTTCCTCACCATTCTCTACGTGACGACAGCGGTTACTTCCCGGATATTCGGAGAAGTCGTCGTGACAGCGGTACTGCTCGATACTCCGCTGGAAGTGATCATTATCTCCATGTTTGTGCTCGCCGTCGTCCTTTGCATGTACGAGACAGATACGGCTGCCCGCGTCAATGAGATCCTGTTTCCCCTGATCTTGTTTCCCGTTTTGTTTATCGCGATCGCCTCCTTTCAAAAGGCGGAATGGTACAACCTGCTGCCGATCGTCCGGGTTCCTTGGGAAACGATCTTTCGGGGTTCTTTCGAAGCCAGTTTCTCTTTTCAGGGCTATGAGATTATGCTGGTCTTCTTTGCCTTTGCTCATGAAAATACGAGCAAGGTCAAGGCAGGCTTTTACGGCATCGGAATCGCCGCTTTTGTCTATACGCTGATCACCTTTGCCGGAATCGCCGTGTTTGGCTATGAGGAGCTGGGGCGCGTCACCTGGCCTACTTTGGAACTGGTGAAGACGACACAGGTGCCGGGGCTTATCCTGGAGAGGCTGGAATCGGCCTTCCTGGCAGTGTGGGTAGCGGCCGTCTTCACCACGGTGGCCAATGGCTACTACGCGATGATCTACAGCCTGAGGCAACTATTTCAGAGAGGCATCGTATTTCAGCGGGTTTTGTCTGTGCTTTTGACGATCCCAATGTTATTTATCTCACTATGGCCGCAGAATATCGTCGAAATTTTTCAGGTCACCTCAAACATTGGGTATTCGACAGCGGTGATCAGCCTTTTCATGCCGCTGGTCCACTGGCTGGTCATGCTCTTTCGTGACAGAGGAAAAAAGCTGGACAAGGAGGGAACAGCCGGTGGGTAAGCTGTGGACTCGTGTGTGCTGCCTCCTTCTCTGCCTCGTGCTCTTGCCCGGTTGTTGGGATCGCAGGGAGCTCGAGGAGAGAATCTCCGTCGTCGCCATCGCGATCGATTTTGCTGAGGGGCGGGAGGATTTGTACAAATTGACGGTGCAGATCCCGATCCCGCTCAAAATTGCCGGGAGCAGCGGGCAAGGTGGCGGGAGCAACGCCGATGCTGTCCGCGTGCTGAGCGTCACCGGTAAAACGATCGCGGATGCGGCGAATAATATCCAGGAACGTCTGAATCAGCGCCTGTTTTTAGGGCATACGCGGGTATTGGCGATCAGTGAGCAGGTCGCCAGACGGGGAACGGGGGAAATCATCGATGCGTTTCGCCGAGATCCGCAAATTCGCCGGCTGCTCTGGCCGATCGTAGTCAAAGGCGAGGCCGCCAGTCTGCTGGATATTAAGCCGAAGCTCGTGCAGATTCCCGTGGTGTACATCATGGATCTGATCGAAAATGGCACGAAGATGGGCATCATACCCAATCAGACCTTGGGCGATTACTTTATTCAGACGACCAATGAAGCGATGCAGCCCATGCTCAACTATTTCGAAGTGGCAGGCGACGAGCCGGCCTGGAGGGGTGTTGCTGTTTTCCACGGATATAAAATGGTGGGGACGCTCAAAGATGTCTATACCTGGTCATTGCTTCAGCTGAGAGACAATATGAAAGGGGGAGATGTCACTATTAAACTGCCGGATACCGACAACGGCTATGTAACCTTCCGCCCCCATTTTGTGGATACAAAATTGACTCTCCGTGGAAGCCATATGCTGAAAAAAAGGGGGAGGCACGAACACGGAGCGATCTACACCTGCGAGGTGCAGGGGGATATCATCGAGATGACCGCGAAGCCTGATCTGCCTGCGGAAAAGCAGATCCCCATGCTGCAGGGGGTGATCCAAAAGGAGATGGAAAAGCGGGCTCAAAAGCTGATTGACCAGCTGCAGGGGGAGTACAACAGCGACGTGCTCAAACTGGGGCTTGCCCTCCGCGGCCGCCATTTCCATGACTACTGGGGCAAGCATGAGTGGCTGAAAGATTTTAAAGACTTTCCCATAGAAGTAAAATATGTGATCAAACTGCGCCGCTTGGGGATGGAGATGCACTGAAAACGAAGAAAGGGAGGGACCTGAGGTCAAAAACCAGAGGTCGCTCCCTTTCGAGACGCTTTTTACAAGGGACGTTCAGCCTGAGCGGGCAGATGCGCCGCGATAGTCTGCACCATCTCCTGACGGCTGGAGGCATCGCTGTTTTGCCAAAGCACTTCAAATAAAACGCCCAGCCCCGGCAGGGTCTTTTCCTGACCGCTGGAAATAGCGTCACTGATCGTGCTTTCCACATCACCGGCATCGGAGCCCTGCATTTTGTACATAATGGCCTGGCGGAGGTTCAAAGCTGCAATATTCATGACGGACGGACACCCCCTTTTTCCTGATGGGTTGCACCACTAGTATTTGCCGTTGCCTGACGGCTCATACCCTTCTTTTGTAGCCAGCCGAACCGATGTGATATAATGCTTGGTATTCAAAACGTCTAGCAGTCCCCCAAAAAGAAGGAGTGGAAAGAATGTCCAAGCAGTTTGCCATCATCGGCATGGGCAGGTTTGGTTCAAGCGTCGCGCGAACCTTGTATGAGATGGATTTTGAAGTGATGGGCATCGACGAAAATGAAGAGCGCATCAATGAAAATATTCAATATGTGACCCATGCCGTCGCCGCCGATACGACGGATGAACGGGCGCTGCGGGAAATCGGCATCCGCAACTTTGACGTCGTGGTCGTCGCGATTGGCGCTGATATTCAGGCCAGTATTTTAACCGTCCTCATCCTGAAGGAGATGGGGGTAAAGAAGATCGTAGCCAAGGCCCAAAACGAAAGGCATGGTCAGGTGCTGTACAAGGTGGGGGCCGACAGGGTGGTTTTCCCCGAGCGCGATATGGGGGTGCGTGTCGCCCACAACCTGATTTCGGCTAATGTGCTGGATTTCATCGAGCTGGCGGAGGACTACAGTGTGGCAGAGGTGGTGGCGTCCTCCAACATGATCGGGAAAAACTTAAGGCAGCTCGATCTGCGGGCCCGCTATGAGGTCAACGTCATCGCGATCAAGAGCGGAGACAAGTTTAACATCGCTCCCAGCCCGGACGAAGTGATCCGGGAAGGCGACGTGCTGGTCGTCATTGGAAACAACAGGCATTTAAAAACCTTTGAGGAGCAGGACTAAGCCATGCGCCATGAATTGATTACATCGCTGCAAAACCCGCTGGTCAAACGGCTGCACCAACTGCTGGAGCGAAAGGGGCGGGAGGAGCAAGACCGCTTTTTGGTGGAAGGGGCCCATCTCGTCGAGGAAGCGCTGAACAGCGGTGCCGAGGTGCTGACCGTACTCTACGACGAGCAGAGGGAGATCGACCCGGCCTGCCAGAGAGCGATTGAGAAGCGGAGCGGGGAATTGCATATCGTAGCGGTATCGCCTGCGGTCCTCGGCAAGCTGACGGAGACCCGATCGCCGCAAGGGATTGTGGCTGAGGTAAAAAGAAATCAGGGAAATTGGACCGAATGGATGAAAAGCGCAGCAGAGCGTGATTACTTGCTGCTGCTGGTCGACGAAATTCAGGACCCGGGCAATCTGGGAACGATCCTGCGCACAGCGGAGGCGGCAGGGGTAGACGCGGTCATCCTCGGCGAGGGCAGCGTCGATCTGTATAACGGCAAGGTGATCCGGGCGACGATGGGCGCGCTCTTTCGCCTGCCTGTCTTTGTGCATCCGCTTCCCGAACTGATCGAGGAGCTGCAGAGCCGCGAGCAAGCCCGCGTCCTCGTCTCTTCGCTAAAAGAAAACAGCTTCGCTTATTACGAAGCTGACTACGGGGGCAAATTGGCGATCGTCATCGGCAATGAAGGGCGGGGCGTATCCGAAGAGGTGGCCCGGCTGGCCGACGGGTATGTGCATATTCCTTTATATGGCCGGGCAGAATCGCTCAATGCGGCCGTTGCCGCCGGAATACTGGTGTACGAGGCGCAGCGCAGCAGGAAGACTAGTAAAAAATAAACGAAACAACATCCTCAAACAGCGAAAGCACCTGACCAACTCATTCGAGTGGAGGTGCTTTTTTTACTGTAATGATTAAATGTCTGCGGCTCGTCAACTGGCTTTGTCGATAACGTATACCCTAGTTCTCGTCGACAGCTTCACAATACTTTTTGAAATTGTTTAAAATCGCTTGCCAGCCTGCTTCTTGCATTTCAATGGAATGGGAGCTTTCCGCTTCAAACGTCTCGATGATCTTCGTATCGTTTTCTTGACTGTTAAAAGAGATCGAGACCTTTCTTCCATCCCCCATCGTGTAGGAAATTAGCTCGTTTGTTCTCACTTCATCATAAACTCCGCCAAAATCAAATCCAAAGCTGCCGTCCTTCGCTTCCATTCTCGTCAGAAAACTCCCGCCAACCCTTAGATCGTTTTCCGCATGAGGAGCGTGCCACCCGGTATGATTCACTGCGCAGCGGGTTATGCTGTGTTAATGGAGTTTCGACAGTATTTTATAGAGTTAGCTGGCAAAAGGGGGCATCAGCGCACTCAGCTGATCTTTGCCGAAGGCAGCCCTTTTTGTTGCTCTTTATAATCCTCGCGGGCTTGTGCCCATTGATCCTGGGCCATTTGCAAGATGCCGGTTTCAACGGTGCGGTTGCGGAATTCGAGCGTACGGGAGAAATACTGGATCGCTTTGTCATACTGCTCAATCCGCCGCATCAGTTCACCGATAAGGTAGAGGACACGCACCTCCGACATTTCCTTGTCGCCGCGGGTGTAGTCGGAATGAATATAGGATTGCTCGTACTCATTCACGGCAATCTGGAGAAAGCGCTTTTCCTCGCTCGCATTTTCAGTGAACCGATAGAGCCAAGCCAGGCGAAGATAGAGACCTGCCTTGACGGAATGCACCTGATCCGTCAGCTCGGCCGCGTAAATCGCCAGTTTATAGGCGGCAGCCGCCATCGACAAGCTGCGATTTCCGCCGAGCTCCTTCGGGGTCCATTTGGCCGCGATACGCTCGCCGACCAGCCGCTTCTGCGCCGGATTCAACCGCTCCGTAAACAGTTCGGTAAAGGCAAAGCCGCAGGACGGGCATACGTTGACCGTATAGAGAATCGGATTGATTGACTGCTCCTTGAAGTACGTGCAAAAGTCGCTGTCACGCTTGATCATCGAAAGCGAGCCGCTGCGAACTCGTTTGCTGGCGAAGCTGTTTTCACAATAGGGACAATTGAACTTCTTGTCATAGAGTGCTGCAACCTGTTCGATCATGTCAGAAGTCCCCTTCCGCGGAGGGTATTTCGTAGGAGAGAATCCGAACCATATACAACATTTGTAGAATTGAAAGTTATCTCTGGTTGCGCTATAATTTTCCTACAACTTCATTATAACGCAAAGCGATGACAGAGACTAGTACGCAGGACCTACCGATTGACAGGGAGGAGATGCCGAAGACTGAAAGCATCCCGCAAATTACCTGCCGAATTCACTCTGGAGCTGTACCCTGAACGGTTCGATATAGGAACAAAGTAGGGGGAACCGGGGCAACCCGTTATCATGATCGAGTGAGGCATAGCCGGATGGCTGTGCTTAACAAGGGTGGTACCGCGAGCAAGGACTCGTCCCTTTTTGGGGCGGGTTTTTTATTTTTTCCACAAAAACAGGTGTAAAGGAGCGATCGTAACGTGCAAACGCGGTTACAGGAAATGAAAGATTCCGCCTTGGCTCAGATCGGCCAGGTCGCGGATGCGGCGCAGCTGCAAGAGCTGCGCGTCAAATATCTGGGGAAAAAAGGGGAGTTGACTGAGCTTCTGCGCGGCATGGGCAGTCTCAGCCCAGAGGAAAGACCGGTCGTCGGCCAATTGGTCAACGAGGTTCGCGGCGCGCTCGAAGAGGCATTCGAACAGAAGCAGGCAGCTTTGGACGAAGCGGCTCTGCGGGCCAAGCTCTCCTCCCAGTCCATCGACGTGACGCTGCCGGGACGTCCGGTTCCGGCCGGCACCATGCACCCACTCTCCCGCATCATTGAGGAGATCGAGGATATTTTCATCGGACTCGGCTTTGAAATCGCCGAAGGACCCGAAGTGGAGCTGGATCATTTCAACTTCGAAATGCTCAATCTGCCAAAAGACCATCCCGCTCGCGACATGCAAGACTCGTTCTACATCACGGACGAAATTTTGATGCGGACACATACCTCTCCGGTGCAGGCCCGCACGATGCTGAAAAAAGAAGGGAAGACGCCCGTCAAAATCATCTGCCCGGGGAAAGTGTACCGCCGCGATGATGACGATGCGACCCACTCCCATCAATTTACCCAGATCGAAGGTCTCGTCGTAGGCAAAGGCATCCGCATGAGCGATCTGAAGGGAACGCTGCTCACCTTTGCCCGCCAGATGTTCGGAGCCAATCAGCAGGTGCGCCTGCGTCCCAGCTTCTTCCCGTTTACGGAGCCGAGTGCAGAGGTGGATTTGCAGTGCTTCAAATGCGGCGGCGACGGCTGCCGGGTCTGCAAGCAGACGGGCTGGATCGAGATTCTCGGGTCCGGCATGGTTCACCCGCGCGTGCTGCAGATGGCCGGGTATGACCCGCAAGAGGTCAGCGGCTTCGCTTTTGGCATGGGTGTCGAACGGATTGCGATGCTGAAATACGGCGTAGAGGATATTCGCCACTTCTATACGAATGACGTGCGTTTCTTGCAGCAATTTAACCGATCCTAGAAAGGAGAGTCGAAACAGAGATGAAGGTATCGTATCAATGGTTGTCAGAGTACGTGGATTTGCATGATATCACCCCTTTCGAGCTGGCCGAGAAGCTGACTCGCAGCGGGATTGAGGTAGACGCCGTCGAATCGCGCAACACAGGTGTCTCCAATGTCGTCATCGGCTATGTAAAGGAAAAGAGCAAGCATCCGGATGCCGACCGGCTGAATGTCTGCATCGTGGACGCCGGACAGGGAGAGGACCTGCAAATCGTCTGCGGAGCCGCCAACGTGGCAGCGGGACAAAAAGTGCCGGTCGCCCTCGTCGGAGCCAAGCTGCCGGGCGATCTCCATATCAAGCGTTCCAAGCTGCGCGGCGTAGAATCGCAGGGCATGATCTGCTCGGCCAAGGAGCTGGGATTGAACGACAAGCTGCTGGCGAAGGATCAGCAGGAAGGCATCATGGTACTGCCGGAGGATGCGGAAGTGGGGATGGATGCAGTATCCTATCTGGGCATGGACGACTACGTGCTGGAGCTGGGTCTGACGCCGAACCGTTCGGACTGTCTCAGCATCCTGGGCGTGGCCTACGAAGTGGCCGCGATCCTCGGCCGTGAAGTGATCAAGCCGGAGATCGCCGTCGTGGAAAACGGCGGAGAGAATCCGGTCCAGGTGGAGATCGAGGCGAAAGACGAGTGCTATCGCTATGCGGGACGTCACTTTATCAATGCCAAAATCGCCAGCTCTCCGCAGTGGATGAAAAATCGCCTGATGGCCGCCGGTGTTCGCCCGATCAACAATGTCGTAGACGTCACCAACTACGTGATGCTCGAGTACGGACAGCCGTTGCACGCTTTTGACGCAGCCATGGTGCAAGACCGCTCGATCGTGGTCCGTCTGGCCAAAGAAGGCGAGACGCTGGTCACGCTGGATGATCAAGAGCGCGTGCTGGACAGTGACACGCTGCTGATCGCCGATCGGCAAAAAGGGCTGGCGATCGCAGGGGTGATGGGCGGAGCCAACTCCGAGATTACCCCAGAGACGCAGGAAATCATCCTGGAAGCCGCCTGGTTCACGCCGCAGACCGTACGCCGCACCTCCCGCATGCTGGGCCTGCGCACGGAAGGCTGCGCCCGCTGGGAAAAAGGCGTCGATCAAGCACGAGTAGTCGAGGCGGGCGAACGCGCGGCCTACCTGATCCAGCAGCTGTCCGGAGCGACCGTCTCCAAAGGGATTGCCCATGCGGCGGTCCGCGAGCCGCAACCGGCCGTCGTATCGGTGACGCTGAGCAAGATCAACCAGCATCTCGGCACTTCGCTTGCGGCAGAAGAGGTGTCGCCGATCTTTGACCGCCTGCAGTTCCCGTACGAACAAAACGGCGACCAGTGGACAGTGACTGTGCCGACCCGCCGCGGCGATATTACGCTGCCGGAAGATCTGGTCGAGGAAGTCGCCCGTCTCTACGGCTACGATGAGATCCCGACCACCCTGCCCGAGGGAGTGACGACCCAGGGACAGCTTACGCACGGACAAAGAATGCGCCGCACCATCCGTCAGCATCTGATCGGAGCCGGACTGAACGAAGCGATCTCTTACGCGCTGGTCCATCCGGAAAAGGCGGAGGAAGTGGCCGGCTTGCACGGATTTGCGGCCAAGCCGATCTCGCTTGCGATGCCGATGAGCGAGGAGCACAGCGTGCTGCGTACCAGCCTGGTTCCCAGCTTGCTGGCGACGCTCTCCTACAATCGCAACAGACAGAACCACAATGTGGCCATTTTCGAGCTGGGACGCGTCTTCCTGACTGCGGAAGAGAAGCTGACGCAGCTTCCGGAAGAGCGGCTATATCTGGCGGGAGCGCTGACTGGTCAGTGGACCCGGACCAACTGGATGGGACAGACGCAAGCCGTCGATTTCTATCTGGTCAAAGGGCTGGTGGAATCCCTCCTGTCCCGTCTCGGCATCACGGGTGCCCAGTATCGCCCGGCAACCGATCTGGCGGGCATGCATCCGGGACGTACCGCAGAAGTGTGGGCAGGAGAGAGCCGCCTTGGCTATTTCGGACAGATTCACCCGGCTACCGAAAAGGCGCATGATCTGGCGGAGACCTACGTATTCCAGTTCGACGCCGAAGAGTTGGAGAAGGCATCTGCTCCCGTGGGCCACTACCGCCAGCTTCCGAAGCACCCGGCTGTGACGCGCGACTTGGCCCTCGTAGTAGGCCGCGACGTGCAGGCGGATGCACTGGAAACCGTCATTCGGAAAACGGCAGGCGAGCTGTTGGAATCGCTCACGCTGTTTGACGTCTACATGGGCGAGCGGATCGCTGCCGATAAGAAGAGCATGGCCTTCTCCCTCGTGTTCCGCCACCAGGAGCGCACCCTCCAGGATGAAGAAGTTCAGCAGCTCACGCAGGCTGTCGTGGAAGCGCTGAAAAAGGAGACGGGAGCCGAACTGCGGATGTAGGCGGAACTTGACGAAACCTGACATTTTCAGTAACCTAAATTGGGATGGATTGGTACGGAATCAGGTACGCAAGTCTCACAGTAGGTTTTGAAGGAGGAAGCCTTCGTGCAGGGTGACGGGAAGAATCGGTTGACGGTTGACATATACGGACAGCAGTACCGTTTAAGTGGAAAGGCAAGCGTAAATCATATTCGCATGGTGGCCGGATTCGTCGATGACAAAATGAATGAAATCGGAAAAGGCAACCATCGCCTCGATACAGCCAAGATCGCCGTACTTGCCGCAGTGAACATCGCAGACGAATACTTCCGGTTGCGATCCGAGTACGAAGCGCTGTTGAAGATGCTTCAGGAAGATGCGAACGAATCCTAAATAGAATGAAAAAAGAGGGGCTTTTGCCTCTCTTTTCCCTATTCCCTGTTGTCAGCCGCACGGGTACATCGTAGGACGGAAAGGAGAGCGACTGATGAATAAAGAAGCGTTGGTGGAGGCTGCCCAAAAGCTGTCTCTTCGAGAGAAAAACGAAAAGCTGGGGTCGATTCTGCGCGAGATGGGGAGCGCCCTGATCGCTTTTTCCGGTGGGGTGGACAGCACATTTCTGCTGGCCCGGGCCGTGGAGGAGCTGGGGGATGCCGCGATTGCCGTGACAGCCGCCTCCGAAACATTTCCGACGCGGGAGTTTGAAGCGGCCAAACAACTGGCCAAACAACTGGGCGCCCGCTTCGTCACGACGGAAGTAAGTGAGCTGTCCAATCCAAACTTCGCCTCGAATCCGGTGAACCGCTGTTTTTATTGCAAAGACGGCTTGTATGAGCATCTGGGCGAGTTGGCCGCGCAAAATGAGTGGAATGCGGTGATTTGCGACGGGGCCAACATGGATGACCTCGGCGATTACCGTCCGGGGCGGATGGCCGCTGTACAGCGCGGAGTGCGCAGTCCACTGCAGGAGGCTGGTTTTTATAAGGAAGAGATCCGCCAGCTGTCCAAAGAGATGGGACTTTCCACCTGGAACAAGCCATCCTTCGCTTGCCTGTCATCCCGTGTTCCCTACGGTTCCGAGATTACCTTGGAAAAGATCGATCAGATTGACCGGGCAGAGGGCTATCTCATGAGCATCGGTTTCCACCAGGTCCGGGTGCGTCACCATGAGACCATCGCCCGGATCGAGATTGGTCCGGAGGAGTTTCCGCTCTTGCTGCAGCACCGGGAGAACATCGACCGGACGCTTCGGGAGATCGGCTTTAAATACGTGACACTTGACTTGTTCGGGTACCAGACAGGCAGTATGAATGCCGTACTGCAGACGGAAGTGAAAAAGACCCATGGATAATCTGAAAAAGGTGCTCCAAGACTTTCAGGCCGGAAAAATAGACATCGATCAGGCGACGGAGCTGCTCTCCGGCAGCAGCCGACTGGAGTATGCCACACTGGATCTGGATCGCAACCGGCGGACCGGTTTTCCCGAAGTCGTCTATGGAGCTGGCAAAAGTCCCGAACAATTAGTGGGAATTTTTTCAAGGCTCCGAGAGCATCAGGAGCTGGTGCTGGCTACTCGCATTAATGAGGAGCAAGCCGAGGCAGTGCTGCGCCACTGGCCGGATGTCCGCTATGAAAAAGAGGCGCGTCTTTTGATCGGCGCGCAAAAGCCCTTCGAGCCGGTGCGTGAGGGGTATGTAGCGATCGTCGCCGCGGGCACCTCCGACTGGCCGGTTGCCCAGGAAGCGGCCTGGACGGTACGCTGCTTTGGCAGTGAGGCGCGAGTGATCGCAGACGTGGGAGTAGCCGGGATTCATCGGCTGTTTCAACGCCTGGACGAGATTCGCGGGGCGGCGGTGATCGTCTGCATCGCCGGTATGGAGGGGGCCCTGGCCAGCGTGCTTGCCGGACTGGTCGACAAGCCGGTCATCGCCGTTCCCACCAGTGTCGGTTACGGCGCCAATCTGGGAGGCATCGCCGCTCTGTTGTCCATGCTCAACTCCTGTGCCAATGGCGTGGCAGTGGTCAATATCGACAACGGATTTGGCGCGGGCTATTTGGCCGGGATGATTCACAGACAAAGCGTATAAGACAGCAAGAGCCAACCGAAGGGGGTTGGCTCTTGATCTATCCGGGATTTTACGTCTGCTGTTTTTTGCCGGCGTCGCCATCACGAAAATCCATATGTGTCTTGATCGGAATGAACAGGTCGATAATCCCGATGACCAGGGAAGCCAGCAGGGCCCCCAGAATAGTCACATAAAAACCGGTAACGACAAACTGCGTCAGGTAAATGACTGCTGCGCTGACGAGGAAGCCAACAATGCCGCGATTGTACGGAGAGATGCGATCTCCGAAAAATGCTTCTACGATCCACCCCAAGATTGCGATAACGACTGCCGCGAGCAGTGCGGTCCAAAAATTGTTAACGGAAAAGCCGGGCACGAGAAAACCGACGAACATCAATACGACAGCGGCAACCACAAAACGGATTACGTGGCGCAATATCGTCATGTGTGTGCTCCTCCTTTGCAGAAGTAGATTCCTTTTCAGTTTGGCTATTTGGGAAGATAACTATGCCGTGGGAATCGCGTTAAATTATTCTTGCACAAGCCCGCGTGATATAATAAAAGCTGAATGGTGTTTTTCAGACAGATAAAGGAGGCACATTTGTGGAACAGCGGGTTTTAAAAACCTTGGAATACGAGAAAATCGTCGCTCTCTTGATGGATAAGGCGACGTCTATATACGGAAAAGAAAAAGCGGAGGCGCTCTTGCCCTATTTGCGGATCGAAGAGGTAGAGGCCGCGCAGCAGGCTACCCAGGAGGCTGTGACGGCTCTCCGCCTCAAAGGCAGCGTCCCCCTCGGAGGCATTCGCGACATCCGGGGACCGATCCAGCGCGCCCGCTTAAACGCCATGCTCGCGCCCATGGAGCTTCTGGACATCGCTGGCACCATTGGAGCCGGCCGCCGCTTGCGTACCTTTTTGCTGGACCTGTGCGAAGATGAGCCATTGCCGATGCTGCAATACCAGGCGGAACGCATCGAGGGACTGCGCGACCTGGAGACCGAAATTCGTCGCTGCGTCGATGAAAACGGCGAGGTCATGGACAGCGCCAGCCAGGAGCTCCGCCAGATCAGACAGGAGATGCGCCAACTGGAGGCCAGGGTCCGAGAAAAGCTGGATCAGATGACGCGCTCTTCGTCTTACCAAAAAATGCTGATGGAAAATATTGTGACGATCCGTGGAGACCGCTTTGTCATCCCGGTCAAGCAGGAGTACCGCCACGTCTTCGGCGGGATCGTCCACGATCAATCGGCGTCGGGAGCTACTCTGTTCATCGAGCCGGAGGCCGTCGTTTCCATGAACAACAAGCTTCGCGAGCTGCGGCTGCGCGAGGAGAGGGAAGTGGAGCGCATCCTCTACATGCTGACAGAGCTGGTCGCCCAAGCTGTAGAAAAACTGAAGGAAAATACCGATGCGCTGGCCGAACTGGACTTCATGTTCGCCAAAGCGCAGCTCGCCAAAGAGATGAAGGCGGTCTGTCCGCGGATCAATGACCGGGGCTACCTGCGCCTCAAAAAAGCGCGTCATCCGCTCATCCCCCATCAATCGGTCGTCCCCGTGGATGTGGAGCTGGGCGGCAGCTACAATGCCATTGTCGTGACCGGCCCCAATACAGGGGGGAAAACCGTCTCGCTGAAGACGGTCGGCCTGCTGTCCCTGATGGCCATGGCCGGATTGCAGATACCGGCTGAAGAAGAGAGCGAAGTGACCGTCTTTTCCTCAGTCTTTGCCGACATCGGAGACGAGCAGTCGATCGAACAGAGCTTGTCCACATTCTCCAGCCATATGACCAATATTATTCACATTCTCGCCCATATGGATGAGCGAAGCCTGGTTCTGTTTGACGAGCTGGGCGCCGGGACGGACCCGACAGAGGGGGCCGCACTGGCAATGTCCATCATCGATCACGTCATCCGCCGCGGAGCGCGGCTGATTGCGACGACGCATTACAGCGAGCTGAAGGCCTATGCCTACGACAGAGCGGGCGTGATCAATGCGAGCGTGGAATTCGACGTGGAGACCCTGCGTCCCACCTACCGCCTGCTGATCGGCGTGCCCGGCAGATCCAATGCCTTTGCGATCGCCAAACGGCTGGGACTGCCCGAGGAGATCATCGAGACCGCCCGCAGCTCCATCAGCGAAGAAGACAACCAGGTGGAGAGCATGATCGCCTCCCTGGAGAGCAACCGCAAAACCGCAGAGGCAGAGCGGGAGACCGCGGAGAGCTTGCGGCGCGAAGCGGAACAGCTCCGGGCGCAGCTGGAGGAGGAGCGGGCCCGTTTTGCCGAGGAGAAAAACAAGCTCCTGGAGGAAGCGGAGGAAGAAGCCCGAATCGCTGTGCAGCTGGCTAAGGAAGAGGCCGAATCGGTCATCCGCGAGCTGAGAAGCATGATGAAAGAAGGCGTAGAGATTAAGGAACACCGCTTGATCGAGGCGAAAAAACGACTCGGCAATGCGGTGATGGAGCTGGAGAAGGAGAAAGTCAAAAAGCCAGCGAAAGCAGTAAAGGCGGCCCAGATCAAAGCGGGGGACGAGGTAATGGTCACCAGCTTCGGCCAAAAGGGCACGGTTCTGGAAAAAGTGAACAATGATGAATACCTGGTGCAGATCGGCATCATGAAAATGAAAGTGAAACGGGAGGACATGAACCTCCTCACCTCCTTCAAAGCCCCGCAGCAAACGGTGGAGTACACAGCGGTCAAGCGCAGCCGGAGCACGGCCAAGCTGGAGCTGGATTTGCGCGGGTACAACGTCGAGGACGGGATTCGCGAAATCGACCAGTATCTGGATGAGGCTTTGCTGGCCGGTTTTCACTCCGTCTCCATTATTCACGGGCATGGGACCGGCATGCTGCGAAAAGGGGTACATGACTACCTGCGTCAGCATCGCAGCGTCAAATCGTTTCGCTTGGGCGGCCAAGGCGAAGGAGGCGTAGGCGCGACCATCGTCGAGCTGAAGTAAGGAATGGACGGAGGTTCATGATGGAACAGTTATTGCAAAATCCTTATTTTGGAACATTTGCGTACTACACGGTGACCGGCCTTGCGATGGTCGTCTTTCTCTCTGTATTTGAGCTGGTCACGCGTTATCAGGTATGGCAAGAGTTGAAAAAAGGCAATGTGGCCGTCGCGATGGCCACGGGCGGAAAATTGTTTGGGATCGCCAATATTTTCAGCTATTCGATTCAGCACCACGACTCGATTGGACAAGCGCTGATCTGGGGCACTTTTGGCTTTTTCCTTCTGCTCGGCAGCTATTTCATCTTTGAATTTATGACCCCCGGCTTCCGGGTGGACGATGAGATCGGCAGGGACAACCGGGCCATTGGCCTTATCTCGATGGTCCTGTCCATCGGTTTTTCCTTTGTCATCGGAGCCAGTCTGACGAGGTAATTTTCGTCAGCTTGGTGGCGAAGAAGCGCCTGAGATTGAACCATGTTTCAATGGGGAGTATAATTAGAACTTGCAGAATGCAAAGAGGGATGAGGAGGCGTGGCCTTGGAGACGTTGTACAAGGTCCTGATCGTTCTGTGTGTCGTATTTATCGCGGCGGGGGTCTATTACCTGTCGTAGGGGATCTTCGGATTCACTCATATTCGAGACGTGAAAGAGGAGATATAAAATGACTCAGCCAATACGCGTTGCTGTTGTCGGATTAGGGTTTGTCGGGCTGCCGCTGGCGCTTACCTACGCCTTGAAAGGGGCGCATGTGGTCGGAGTGGATGTCATGCCCCATGTCGTCGAGGATATCAATCGGGGACAGTCGCATCACCTGGAATCCTATCAAGGCAAGACACTGGCGGAAATTTTGCGCGAGCAGATCGCTGCCGGCCGTTTTCGTGCGACCACTTCCTATGAAGAAGCAGCCGCCGAGGTGACGAATTACATCATCACGGTCGGATTGCCCGTCTACAACGGAGACCCCGACCTCGGACCGCTGAAAAACTGTGCCCTGACTCTGGGGAAAGTGCTGAAAAAGGGCGATACTGTCATGATTCGCAGCACGGTTGTCCCCGGCACGACAGAAGAAGTGATCCTGCCGCTGCTGGAAGAAGCCAGCGGACTGCGCGCAGGTGTTGATTTTTACCTGACCTACTGCTCGGAGCGCATCGCCGAAGGACGAGCTTTTGAGGAGTTTATCCACATGCCGCTCGTGCTTGGAGGCATCAACGAAGAGAGCGCGGAAAAAGGAAGGCAGCTTTTGTCCTTCATCAGTGAGACGGAGATTACGATTTCCGATATCCGCGTGGTGGAAACAGCAAAAGTAATTGAAAATATTCAGCGCGATGTGAATATCGCGATGGTTCAGGAATTCGCCCGGTTTGCCGAGTCATTCGGCATCGATACCTTTGAAATGATTCGCGTGGCCAATACCCACAAGCGGGTCAATCTGTTGACACCGGGACCAGGCGTAGGCGGTTTCTGCCTCCCCAATGCCCTGTACTACTTGCAGCCAAAAGCACGCGAGCTGGGCGTTCCGCTCCCGCTTCTGCAGATGGCGCGGTCGACCAATGACAGCGTACCGTCCGTACTGGCGGGCATGCTGGAAAAAGCCTTGCAGGAAAAAGGCAAGACGCTCGCGGGAAGTCGCGTGGCCGTATTCGGCCTGGCGATGAAGGACTTCTCCAACGACGATCGCGTCAGCCCTGTGCATGATTTGATCGACGTGCTCACCGCCAAAGGCGTGGACGTCCACTCTTACGATCCGGCGGTGCCGACCCGCTACAAGCACAAGGCGGAGACGATGGAAGAGGCGGTCAGAGGAGCAGACGCATTGATGCTGACGGCTGTGCAGAAGGAGTTCAGCGATCTGGATTGGAAGGAAGTCATCGCTCTGATGAATCCGTCGCCGATCCTGTTCGACACGAAAAACCGCATCCCGCGCTCTCTGGATGAGCAGGTGACTGTGGTCAGAATATAATCAAAAAAGCTCCCCCGGAAACGTTTCAAATGTTTCCGGGGGAGCTTTCTTTATCCTTTCGTATCTTCCAGTTCCGCTAGTTTGCTGCTTTCCGCATCGATTCGTTTGTTTCTTCCGAATCCAGCTATTCGTTTCGAGCCGATGGGTTTCTGCCGTACAAGATGGTCAAATCTACGGTGACGGCAGGCACATCACGCAGTTTTGCACGGCGCAGACGCTCTTCGGTCGTCCCCCAGAACAGCGGGGTCATCCCGAGCAAAGGCTCGAGCAAATGATTTTCCAAGGGAAACCGATAGGTGATCGTTTCCGCATCGGTCCACGCAAAGTGATCGGAAAAATGGGCAAGGGTCGTTTCGTTGGCGTAGGCTTGCTTGTCAGTGTCTTCGTACAAAATCTCTCTGATTTCCCGGAGGTAGTGACGTCCCGGAACGACCTTTATCACCAAGCTGTCATCCGTGAGCAATTGTCGAAATTCGGCGTAATTGGCCGGCTCTTTGGAAAGATCAATCCCGACAGCCAAGAGCGGTGTCGAGAAGCTGTGCCTCGCGCTCTCCTGAATGCGGGACGCATGAGAGCCTTCCCCGCACCCGGCATCCAGAATCATCGGCCGTTCGCGGTGGCGGAGCAGGCGGCTGATGCGCTGGCTGATGACGGCATGAAGCGGAGAACGCCTTAAAAGAATTGCGCGCCTGCCGCCAGGTTGATCATGGCCCGCATCGTTTTGTACAGCTCGTGCTGGTCCTTCGGCGAGCAGCTCACGATCCCGGTTTCCGTGTCGTAGCGGGTACCAGGTACGTCGGCCGCCATCTCCGCTTGCCCTGCATGAGAAAACTCAATCGCCAGCTCCAATGGCTCTGCGAAGACCAGGGGCTTAACCTCTTGCACACGGGAGAGGGCCAGCTTGGTTTTCTGTTTCAATTCCGCGGTGGCTTGCTCCCGGGACAAACAGATCGCCGAAGTGCGGGATACCGCTGTTTTGACAATCGCCGTACTGATACCGGGGATCAGTTCGCTGGATTCGCGGGCGATCAGATTGTCGCCGGAGACGAGACAGACGGGAACCCCGTACAAGCCTGCATATACGGCATTAAAGCCAAATTCGCCCACGACCCGACCGTTGATGTACATATTTCGCACCACGCCGGACATCGTGTGGCTGAGGACACCCGGGATGCCTTGCCGCGTATGGTAGCCGATGAAGAAAGCCGCGTCGAAGCTGTCGTCCAAACCCTGCATCATGGAAAAATTGCGGGGGGAACCGGCCAGCAGCTTGGCTTTGGGGTGAAGCGATTCCCAGAGAATATTGTTCATCGTGTTGTGGCTGTCAGCTACGAGGATTTCTGTCGCCCCCCATTCCAGGGCCGCTTCGATGACGGCATTGGCGTCCTCCGTCATGAATTGACGGCCGCGTGCATAGTTCGTGCCCGAGTCCGGATTGATATAAGAGGTGTCTACGATGCCAGAGATGCCCTCCATGTCTACGGAAAGAAATAATTTCATCGCATGTCCCGCCCTTTCCTTGTTTCCTCGACTCGCAATCGCGAATGATTCTTTTTAATCAAACCAAAATGTTTGCAGGCAAGCAACAGAAAAATGAAAGATCGGAAAAAGGAGGGAGGGCAAAGAAAAAAGAGAGAAGGGGAATCCTTCTCTCTCTGCACTGCTATTCACGCATGCAGGGGGATTACTCGAGCAGCTCGCGGTACAGCGCCAGCGTTTGCGCCGCCATCTGCTGGATGGTAAAGCTGCCCTCCACCAGAGCAAGCGCATTCTGTGCCAGACGGGCCCGCAGCTCAGGCTCCTGCAAGAGTTCCATCATCGCTCGTGTCAATCCGGCTGTATCGCCAGGCTCTACCGCAAGCCCTGTCTGATGATCGGTGACGAACTCTCTCACGCCCCCGACATGGCTGGCCACGACCGGCACCTCCGAAGCCATCGCTTCGATGATGGTATAGCCGAGCCCTTCGTAGTACGAAGAGTGGACGAACGCATCGCAAGCGTGGAGGCAGGCGGGTATATCTTGCCGAAAGCCGCCGAAAGCGACTCTTCCTTCCAGGCCGTGCTCTCGTACCTTTGCTTCCAGGATCGGACGCTCGGGTCCATCCCCGACCATCACGAGGTGAGGAGTCGCATCCGCACATTCCCGCACAAGCGCCGCGAAAGCGTCGACCAACAGAGGAAGGCCCTTGACCGGTACGAACCGGGCAACCGTTCCAAACAAAAAGACATCCTGCGGAATGCCCCATTCCTCGCGAAGCCGGATCCGGTCCGAATCCTTTCGGTCCGTCTGTCTGTATGGGGAGAGGTCTGTCCCGTTGTAGATGATGCTGATGTTATCCTGGGCGACGCCATCCTTTTGCAAAATCTCGGCGATGGCCCCGCTGATCGCGATGTAATGCCGATTCCACCTGCGTGTCCCGCGCTCCATCAGGGAGACGAGGGCGTAGGCGAGCGGATGGGTATAGTCGTAGCGCAGTGAACTGTGCACGGTCGTCAGCAGTGTTGCGCCGCTGCCTCTGGCAGCCAATCGGGAGAAAAAGTTGGCTTTTACCCCGTGTGTATGTATGAGATGCGGCTGAAAAGAGCGAAATGCCTCCCGCAGCGCCTGCAGCAGCCGCAAGTCAAAACGCCCGAAACGGTCCAGGGCGATGACGGGCACGCCAGCTTTGCGCAGCTCGCTTGCAAAAAGGGAGTCGTAAAAGCAGACTACCGCCGCCTCCACTTCATCTGCAGGGAGAGATGCCAACAGATTGAGAATATGCTGTTCCGCGCCGCCAAACTCTCCTCCGCCTATAACATGGAGGACGCGTAATTTGTCCATGACACTCCACCCGAACCTTCGTAAGAAAAAAACAAAACCATTCTCACTATAGCAGATGCCCCGTCTATTCGCAATACGACGGGACTTGTGGTATCTTGGTGAAGGAGAAAAACACGATACAAGGAAGGTCGGCTGATGAAAACACGCAGCGTGCTACTTATCTGCTATTATTTCCCGCCCATCGGCGGCGGAGGGGTGCCACGAGCGCTCAAGATGGCGAAATACCTCGGCGATTTTGGCTGGGACGTTCATGTATTAACCGTGGACCCGGTCTACCACGCGACCTTGGATCCGACCTTGCTGGCTCAGTTGCCAGCGGATGTACGGATTCACCGGGCCCGGGAGCTTCAGATCATACCGCGAAGGGGAGCATCGCCGGAGACGACAGCTTCTGCCAAGAAAAAAACAGGCAACCGGCCAGCAGGGGACAGCCAGTCGGCATCCGCCCAGGCGCCAAAAGGCCAACCGTCCGCGGCAGAGGTGCAGGCTGCGCCCCGCAGCAGCTTGACAAGCCAAATCAAGCAGCAGGTCGTGGGCCTCTTGAAAAAAGTGAAGCCTTATCTGCTGATTCCGGACGACCAAATCCTCTGGATGCCCCAAGCGCTCAAGCTGGGCAGAGAGATCATGCGCCGGGAAAAAATAGATGTCATCTTTTCCACGTCGGGTCCTGTCACCAATCACCTGATCGCCAAGCGGCTTGCGGGCGAATTTGGCTGCAAATGGGTAGCCGATTTCCGCGATCCCTGGACGCAAAATATGCATACCTCTGGGATCGCTTGGCGCGAGCGTCTGGAAGAGCGCATGGAGGAGAGCGTCATGGCCCAGGCTGACGCCATTACGACGGTAACGGCCACGTTTGCGGAGAATTTCCGTGCCAAGCACGGCAGCCGGGTGCGGCGGATGGAGTTGATCTACAACGGATTTGACCAGGAGGATTTCATCGGCCTGACGCCGGAGCATGCCGCGCCGGGCAAATTCCACGCCGTCTACGCCGGGATTCTCTACCAGAAAAGAAATCCCCGCCTCTTGCTTCAGGCGATTCAGGAGTTGATCGAGGAAGGGAAGGTAGAGCGGGAGGATCTCTTGCTCAGCTTTGCCGGGGTATTTGACTACCCGGGCTACTCGGAGAATCGCGACTGTGTCGAAGCTCTGGGCCTGGGGGACATCGTCCGCGTGCTGGGCAATCTTCCCCACAAAGAGGCGCTGGGGCTGATGAAGGGCGCGGATGCGTTGCTGTTGATCGGGGACGTCTCCCCGGACGCCGGAGCCTACATCCCCGGCAAGCTGTATGAATACATGGGCATAGGCAAACCGATTCTCGCCTTGAATAAAGCGGGAGAAGCTACCGGAATTATTGAAACCTTCCGTTTGGGACAGGTAGCCGACCCCGAGGACAAGGACGCGATCAAGCAAGCCTACTACCGGCTCTACCGGGAATGGAAAGAGCAGGGGCAGACGGGCTCGGCCGAGCGGGATGCCACGTTCAGCGAGCGGGTCAAGCCATATGAGCGCCGGGAGCAGGCTCGTCAGCTGGCAGAGCTGATGGAAGAATTGCTTTCTTCGGCAGAGCGAGCGGGGGATCCAACGATATGATCGCCATTCAGGCACTGCGCGCCTACAACCTTTTTTACTTTTCGCTTCTCTCTGTCTTTATCTCATTCTTGCCGGTCTACCTCTCCTACCGGGCAGTCTCCCCATCCGACATCGGGCTACTGGTGGGGATCGGCTCGTTTATCGGCATTCTCTCCCAGCCGTTTTGGGGGATGATCAGCGACAGGCGCAAAACGATCAAAAAGGTGATCCTGCTTACCCTGGGATTATCCTTGCTGGTGGGCTTTGTGCTGTTTCAATCCTCCGAGCTGTGGCTGTTATTTTTGCTCGTGGGCGGCATGTACTTCTTCATGCTTCCCACCGATCCGCTAACCGAAAGCTTGAACTATCGCGTCGCGGAGCAGTACGGCATCCATTTTGGATCGGTTCGGACATTCGGCGCGATCGGATTCGCCTCCGCCTCCCTGATCATCGGCTTTACCGTCGATCAAATCGGGATGGATCGCCTCTACTGGGTGTTCGCCGTGTACGGCGTGCTCACTTATCTGATGTGTCTGGTGATTCCGGATGCGCCCGTCAGCAGCAAGCGCCTCTCGGCAGCGGATTTACGCCGTTTTCTGACGTATCCGGCGACGCTTCGCTTCTTTCTTTTGATTCTTCTGGCAGCGATCCCCCATCGGACCAATGACAGCTTCCTCGGCGTCTACGTCCAAAGCCTGGGGGGCAGCACGGGACTGATCGGGCTGGCCTGGTTTGTGGCAGCTACCAGCGAGATTGCCTTTTTTGCCCTGCTGCCGCGCTTTTTGCGGACGGGGAGGGAGATCAAGATGATTGCGCTTGCCTCGGCCATCTACGTGATTCGCTATGCCCTGTGCGCAGTCGTGTCGGACCCCATGCTGGTAATCGCCATTCAGCTGATGCACGGCATCACGTTTGTTACGTTTTACACGGCCAGCATTCAATACCTCTACCGGATCATCCCGGAGGAGTGGAAGGCGACCGGACAGACGGTGCTTGCGGTGATCTTTTTCGGGATCTCCGGCATTATCGGGTCGTTTGCCGGCGGCTGGGTGTTTCAAGAGTGGGGAGGTGCCGCGCTGTATCTGATGATGGCGGGGATTGCCCTCCTGGCCTTTCTCTACAGCATCCTGATGTGGAAGCGGGAAGAGCGGGAGGCAGAGACGCTGGCTGGCGAGGCCTAGCCGGTCGCGATGACTGGCCAGAGACAGAAAACATCCCTGCAAGTGACGACAAATTGTCGCCTTGCAGGGATGTTTTTTTAATACAGCAAATACCTCTCCACTTCTTCCGGCGGCTTGATGTGGATGCCGGGATCGTTGTACTTGTAAAACTGGAAGAACACTTGCTGGTCCATCGTGCCGCCCTCCGGCATGGGCAGGATGATCCAGGTCTCGTACTGGCGAATCAGGTGATCCTTTTTTCCAAACCAAAATGTCGTTTTTATCGTCGAATCCTTCAGCAGATACTCCAGATCGGGGCGATCGCCGAGCTGCTGTTTCAAAGGCTCAAAGAGCGGGCTGTTGCTCCCGGCCAGCCACTCCGCACCGGTGATTTTCACCTGGAAGGGGACGCACACGGTGCCGTAAATCTTTTCATCCTTGAGCTGGACTGCCCGATCCAGGAAGGGGTACCAATCCTCAAAGCCGGCGAGCACATCGAACTCCAGCGGAGTCTCCCGCGCTGTCATCCAGGCGTCCTTTACACGCACGTAGCGCTTGTCGCCGAAGCGGTAATACTGATAGTCCTGCCGGGCGATGCGCGCATTGACGTTATAGCCTTCGGGCATAATCACCGTCTTGTCGAACATGCTGGTCGTGGTCCGCGCCATCACCTGGTTTTTGACGTAGCCGGTATACCAGTATTTTTGTGCATCGGGGTTTGTTCTCGCTTGCTCCAATGCGGTTTTCAGCCACGCGGCAGCCGATTCCGTCTGCTCCGGGGCTGTGATGTCCGGCGATGTGCCGTAGTTGGTGGGCGCAAATGTCTTTGGCCCAGACTCGTAGGTGCAGCCTGTCAGCAACGAGGCGGCGGCCAGCACCGACAGGGAAAGCAGCGTGACGGTCCGTTTACGCATGGCGAACCCTCCTTACCATCCCGTATCCGATCAGGCCTGCGAGGAGCAGGGAGACGAGCGGAATGACGGGAATGTTATGCCGTTTGAAGATCAGGATGCGATGCTGGTCGTAGACGGAGGCGATGATTTCGTTCTGCTTGTCGCCATCCACATCTCCTACCCGCACATTCAACAGCGGCATGTAGATCCGCCAGGTTTGCTTCAGGCCGTCCGGCGTGTAGGCAAAGCCGGACAAGTAGCGGGTTTCGTTGGCGCTGACCCAGCTTTTTGCCTGGGCGACGATCTCGGGTTCCGTTTTGCCGCCAATCGCCGCGAAGTTCGTGAAGCGGAAGCTGCCGTCCTTTTCATCGCTGGACCAGAGCACCTCCCAGCTGCCATCTGCCTGGGGCTTCAGGATGTAGGAGGGCTTGTTGGCGAGCAGAAGCTCGTCCGCACCGTCTCCGTCCAGATCAGCCGGTATGAAATCGGCAGTTGCCATCGAGGTTTCCTTGCGCGTCAGGGTGTAGGCTTCGACGGCCGTCCCATCCGGCTCGACAGCGAGCACGCTCATGTGTTCACCCATGACCATCAGGCCTTCGCGACCGTCCGGCAGATTCATGGTGCCGACGATTTTGGTGGCGTTGGTCGTTGCGCCAAACGGCTTGCCTTCATAGGAGCCGCTGATCATTCCCTCGCGGATGCTGAGATTTTCGTACTTGCTGCCCAGCTTGTGGCGAACATCCATGCTGCCGCCGTTTTCCAGCAGTTTGCCTCCGATGTGCTGCAAATCCAGCAGGAGTGCGCGGTACGGGGCCGTCCCCACCTGCAGCATGCCTTCCGCATAGGATTGGCGCTGCACATTGGGCACCAGCTGGTCATTTTTCATCGTGTAGTACGGAAAGCCTGGCGCGTCTTTTGGCATCTTGTCTTTGATCGCGGTCATCGACTCGGCGGAAATCTCTCCATTCGGGATTCGCACCAGTTTTCCGTCCTGCCATTTCATGACGTAGATGGAGATAGGCTCGGTCTGCAAATAGAGCAGCTTGTGGGCCAGAGCTTTTCTCTCTTCCTCGGTTTCCGGCTTGGCCGGTTCCTCTTCCGGCAGCGGCAGCTCTTCCGCATTGCCGTAAGTGATGATCTCTTCTGTGCCGTCACCGTCCACATCGTGGAGTGTGATCGGGAAGTAATCGACCCAGCTGCCGTTGTACAGCCGGTCGGACTCGTACTTCACCGTAAAGTGGCTGAGCGCGTACAGATTCTCGCGGTAAAAGGTGGTGTTCATCACCACTGCGACGAGGACGAGCGCGAAGACCGCCTGCCACTTCAGGCGTCCGTACCATTTTGCCACAAGGGCTACCACCAGGACGGCGATGCCGCCTCCGATGATGACGGCTGCGATCGATTTGACGTCGAGCTGTGTCAACGCCCGGTCCAGGAGCAAAAAGCCGAGCGAAAAGACAAGAATCTGTCTCCGTTCCGCCGGATGGGGCAAAAAGTAGCCGACTGCCAGGAGCAGCAGCAAAGCTAGCAGCGCGATCCAGGAGAAGTCCAGGAAAGCTGGCTTGACCAGGATGTGATAGATCAGGAACAGGGCGATGGCGTACAAGGCCCAGTTCACAAACGACAGGATACCCTTCTGTTTCATGGGCTTAGCTCACCACCTTTTCTCTGTGCTTTGGTCCGCATAGAGCGCCACCAAAAAGCCGCCGAACAGCCAGAAGTATAGCGACATGAACGGCACTTCGAAGATGTTTTCCACCATGTTGTGAAGAGCGACAGCGATCAGGCCGCCGAACAGGCCCAGCACGATGAAAAATTCGGGCTTGCCGATCAATGAGCGAACCACTTTGGAAGCGTAGCGGAAGATCATCAAGATCAGCCCGATCAACAGGCTGACGCCGATCAAGCCCAGCTCGGCGATGCTCTTAAAGAGGTAGCTGTCCGTGTAGATGGTTCCGAAGTGACGGGAACCGACGGCTCCGCCGTGATGACCCAGACCGACGCCGAATAGCGGCTCCAGCCTCATCCGGTCGTAGGCGGTCACCCATCGCTCCAGCCGGCCGGCCTTCATGCTCGCTTCGAGATATTCGGGAGTAAACAGCGTAAAGATCCGGTTTTTAATGGTGCCGATGACAGGCGTGGACTCGGGTACGACGTAATAGAGACCAAGTATCCCGACGATTCCGGCGAGGACGAGGTAGCCTGCCCAGCGCTTTTTCCAGACGTAACAGCAGACGAACAGGGCGACAGCCAGGGCGATCCAGGCACCGCGGGACCCCGTCAGAACGAGCGCCAAAAGGGTCGTCAGGGCTGCTCCGAACCAAATCAGGCGTTCGGTGCGGCCAGTGACATACAACGCAAGCCCGACCGTAATGGGGGCGATCAAGGCCATGTAGCTGCCCAGTACATTGGGACTGGTGACGAAGGAAAAGGCGCGCGTCGTGGTAGACTCTCCTTCTTGCACCCAGCCCAGCGGTGTTTCCACTCCGAGAACCACCTGGACTACGCCGTACAATCCGGCGATAAAGCCGATTGCGGAAAGAACCTTCAACGCTTGAAGGAACTGCTGTTTGTCGGCCAGCAGATAAAAGCCGATAAAAAAGGCGAACATGTACTGATAGACAGCACGAAAGCCCTCTACACTGGCAGCCCAGTTGGTCATATCGGTGACCATCAGCGCGACGCCGAAGACGAGAAAGGCGATGAACGGCTGCTTGATCGCCGGCAGCTTTCGCCCGCCCTGGATATACGCGAAAAAGGCAAAGAGTAAGAGGATGATCAGCAAGCCTTCATCCCACAATGAGGATACGACAGGGATCGGCAAGAACTTTCGCAGGACGTAATCGATGATGGGATAGGCCATCAGCAAAGACAGCCATGTACTAGACCGGCTTCCCCACTTCAACACAGTCTCTCTCATTTGATTTTGAATCCTCCTAGATTGGATTAACTCATCCATTATAATGAATAGTCGTTCGTTGTCGCAAGGCAGTGGGGAAAGTGGTTGGTAGGATCGGGAGAAATGCGATATGATAACAGGTGTATTTTTACGAGGCGGCACGTGCTCATAGAGATGGGAGATTCGATACATGAGTTTGATCAAAACAGCGTCGATGATTGTCGTCCTGACACTCGTCGGCAGGCTACTGGGCTTCTTTCGCACAATCTACGTAAATTCGCTCTACGGAACCAGCGGGGTGGCCGACGCTTTCAATACCGCGGCGCAAATCCCGCTCACCCTGTATTTGATTGTTCCCGGCGCGATCAATGCGGTGCTGATTCCCACCATGCGGGGATTGCTGGAAAAAGACGACCGGACGGGGACGCTCTACCAGCGGATGTTTACGATCGTCCTGATCGTTTTTGCCCTCCTGTCGGCGCTGGGCATCGTGTTTGCGAGACCGATCGCCATGCTGCTGGGCGCACAGGATGTCACGTACCCGCTGGCCTCTGATCCAGGGGTCACGATCAATGCGCTCGACCTGACGACGGAATTGCTCCGCTGGATGTGGCCGTCCGCCATTTTTATCGGACTGGCCGGTCTGTGGTCCAGCGTAAACAACGCCCATCAACATTTCTTTACGCCGACGCTGGCTACCGTGGCCAATGGAGCCGTCGTGATCATCGCCATGTATCTGCTCGTTCCCGTATACGGGGCGTTGGGCCTGGCGATCGCGACGACGCTCGGCTACCTCGCCGCCATGCTGCCGATGCTGGTCACGCTGAGACAGTTCGATTACCGGCACCGGCTCGCTTTTGGCTGGAAACAGGATCAATCCTTGCGGGAGATGGGGGAGCGTGTCATCCCGATCTTGATCGGCGCGGCCGTGGCACAAGCCACTTCGCTGTTGGAGAAGAACTTCGGAAATGGCCTGGGAGAAGGAAAGGTGACGGCTCTCACCAATGCCAACCAGCTCGTGCAGATGCCGATGGCGATATTCGTCGGAGCCTTCACCCTGCCGCTGTTCCCCCTGCTGGCCAGCTATGTGAAGCGAGGAGAGATGGAGCGGATGAAAGAAACGCTGCAAAAAGGGCTGTCCTACCTGCTCATCCTGCTGCTCCCGGTCTCGGTCGGGTTCATCGTTTACGCCGAGCCGATCATCCGCCTGGCGTTTAACAGGGGCGCATTTGACGAGCATTCCGTCATGCTGACGGCCTGGGCTTTGCCTTTTTACGGCTTGGCGCTGTATGGATTGGCAGCGCGGGATTTGATTACGAGGGCGTTCTACGCGCTGGAAAATACGCGGACGCCGGTCATCGTCGGAGCGATCGGCATCGGGGTCTACGCTTTGGCCAACTACGCGCTGATTCCCCTGCTGGACCACGGCGGGATCGCCCTGGGCACGGCGATATCGGCATTCAGCCAGGCGGCGCTTTTATACCTGCTGCTATGGCGCAAAATCGGCACCCTGATCCAGCGGAGCTTCCTCTGGACAGTGGGCAAAACCCTGCTCGGATGTGCTTTGATGGCAGCGGTTCTGCTCGGGGTTGATCCCTGGCTGTCCGCTTTGCCGCTGTGGCTGTACATGCTCCTCGGCATCAGCGGAGCGGCTCTGGTCTATTTCGCCGCGCTGGCGCTGCTCAGGGAGCCGCTCGTCTCCGAATTGCTGATGAGGGTGGCAAAAAAGGGCGCTAAACGCGCGGACTCGCCGTAAGCGGACATTCGCGGATCGCGTATCTCGTCTTGCCGGAAGCGGCGGGGGGGATGCGGTCGACGTACTCCACCCGGACGTCCACTTCGCCCAGAGCATCCCGGATGCCGCTCAGGACGCGGGTCTCATCCTCTGTCCGATAGCGCTCCGGGTGCTTGACCAGGCGGAGGGTGAGGCGGTCGGGAGCGTGCTGGACAAGCTGAAACGTCCGGAAGCTCTCCAAGCCCCGGATCAGATGATTGATAAAATGACCGTGAACAAAAGAGCCCTTCAAGGAGACGAACATGTCATCCACGCGGCCGTCGATCTCCTGGATGACCGGATAGCGGATGCCGCATAAGCAGGTCTTTGGCGAGAGAGCCAGCACATCGCCGAGCTGGTAGCGCAGCCTGGGCATCACGCGGTTGTACAGGTCGGTCACCAGCAAGGCACCGGCTTGCCCCACAGGCAGCGGCTCGCCAGTTACTGGGTCGACTACTTCGAGATAGCAATTCTCGCTAAAAGCGTGCATCCGTCCCGCCGGGCACTGATAGGCGATGATCCCGCCGTCACGGGCGCCGTACTCGTTGACGACCGGCGCCTGAAAGGCTTCTGCCATCACCTGCCGCTGGTGATCCAGCAGCGTCTCTGCCGTCGAGACGACAGCTTTCAGCGGAACGCCGAGACGGAGCCCTTTTTGCAGCATCAATTCGGCAAACAGGGCGAGGGCGGAGGCGTAGCCGTACAGATAGGCGGGGCGGAACCGGCGGATGAGCCCGACATGCGACAAGATCTGGCGTTCGTCCAGATCATAGGCGGAGATCATCACTCTGTTTTTTAGCCATCTTTCCTTCAAATAATAACGGTGGGCTTCCTTTTGATTCAGTTCGATCGGGGACCCCCAAATCATCACGGAGGGATCGCCGATGCGGATGCCGTACCAGGACAGGCCGAGCCAGCGGGCTGCTTCGTAGCGCTCCACTGTTGGCCGGTCGAGGAAAAAGCGGGTCGGCTCCCCGGTCGAGCCGCCCGTGCGGTTGGCGATTAATTCGGCTGGGTTTGCGCCTTCCATCAGAAAACGGTGCGAATTCTCGCGAAATTGGCACTTGTCGAGCAGGGGGATGCGCTGCAAAAAGCGCTCCGGCTCCTCCTCACTCGTCCGCCACTCCTCGGCAAACTCCGTATACGCCGGCACTTTTTGCACGGCGTGATCCAACAGCTGTTTCAATTTGCTCGTCTGGCGCTTCCGCAGCGCTTCGGCCGGCAGCTGCTGGGCTTCCCGGAGCTCTTGCAGGTAGGCGCGGGTGCGGTTCTGCCGGATGAGCTCCATCAGCGGCCACTGTACGTTGCGGATCAGGGAACCGGTCAGGGGCAAGCGGATTCTCCTCCTTTTTTCGGCAGGACAGGCATAGCTGCCCGCGGGCATCTTTTTCCTCATTATTCCTGCTGAAATGGGACCCTATACCTGTTTGCCAGCGGCGGCGATTGATAGTAGGATAGAGAGTGGATTTATCCGCACGGGCGGAAGAATCTGCATGAACGACCAGCGGCCGCAGGAGCGGCTGCGACTGAGCCATTTACCACGTATGTACAAGGAGCTTTCCATGGTGAAAAATAGCTTTCTCGCCGGTGCCTTTATACTGGCGTTTGCGGGAATCTTGTCTAAAGTAATCGGCATGTTTTACCGCATCCCCCTGCAGGAGATCGTGGGCGACAACGGTTTGGGCCTCTATCAGGAAGTCTATCCGCTCTATCTGACCTTCCTGATTCTGGCGACGGCCGGTGTGCCGGTGGCGCTCTCCCGCGTGATCGCCGAAGCGCTGGCGGAGGGGAAACGGGGAGCGGTCAGTCAGATCCTGGCCCGCAGCATGGTGCTGATGGGAGGAATCGGCCTCATCCTGTTTGCCATTCTGTACCTGAGCTCGCCCCTGATTGCAGGGCTGATGGGGAATCCGCATCTGGTCGAGCCGATCCGGGCGATCTCTCTCTCGCTACTGTTTGTCCCATTGATCGCGGTGATTCGCGGATTTTTTTACGGGCATCAAAAAATGATGTACGTCGGCTTGTCTCAAATCGTGGAGCAGTCCCTGCGGGTTGCTTTTATCCTGATCGCTTCCCTCTACCTGGTCTCCCTCGGAGAGGATACGGACACGGTGATCACCGGCGTCAATTTCGGAACGATGATCAGCACCATGCTCAGCCTGGTTTTCCTCGCCTTTCTGCTCTGGCTGCACAGGCGCAAACAGCCGGCGGCATCCGTTTCTGTCAACCGGGAGTGGAAACGGCTGAATTGGTGGTATGATCGGGAGTTTTTCCTGTCCATGTGGCGGATCGCCTGGCCGATCTGCATCAGTGCGCTGGTGATCCCGATCTTCAGTCTGGTCGACTCCTTCTTGGCGATTAATATTTTCCGCTACGTCTGGCATGTGGACGGCCTGACGGCGGATACCTGGTTTGGCATTTACAGCAGGGGGGGCCCGCTCCTCCAGATGGCCAGCCTGTTCGGCTCGTCCATCGCGCTGTCGATCGTCCCGGCGATTGCCGAAGCCAAGCGGCAGGGGGATGTGGAGCGGGTGCAGACGCTGACAAAGCTGTCGCTGCGCTTTGCCTGGCTGATCGGCTTGCCCGCGGGGCTGGGCCTGACGGCGGTGGCGGAAGGGGCGAACCTCGCCCTGTATGGAGACATCGAAGGAACAAAGGCGATGGCCATTCTCGGCGTCAGTGCCATTCCGCTCTCCCTGCTCCTCGCGACCAACGGCATTCTGCAAGGTCTCGGCAAAGAAAAATGGCCGGCGAAAAACCTCGTCTGGGGCGTTTTGATTAAAATTGCCGCTACGCTTTTGTTTACATCCCTGATGGGCATCGAAGGGCTGGCCGTTTCCTGGCTGGTAGCCACCTCGATTGTTTTCCTGTTGAACATCCGTTTAATCGGTAGACTGGTTCGCATCGAGATCCACTGGAAGTTCGACACCTTGTACCCGCTGTTCGTCTCCAACCTGATGCTGCTGCTGGCGTGGGGCACGACAGAGGCTGTCGGATACCTGCTCCACTGGAAGGCGCGCATGCTAGGCGCCGCGGAAACCGTGGCAGGAGTCGGTGTCGGGCTGATCGTCTACCTGGGGCTGCTGCTGATCATACCGCTGATTCACGAAAAGGAACTGGATTGGCTCCCCGGCGGCGGCAGGCTACGCACGTTTATGAACGCCCTGCGGCGGAAGAAGCCGTCTTCGTCTGATTTGCGTTAGCTGTCACCCATCGATTGCCATGCCAGTGGCCGCGTACAGATAATGAGTCTGTTGTGACTCGGGTGTATACTTCGATCAGGCTCCTGGCAAAAAAGGCTCCTATCCTCAAATGGATAAGAGCCTTTTTCCCGTGCGCCACGCATGGCGACTAACTAGGCGGTGAAAGTCCGCTGTGGGGGCTGGTAGTGGCCAACCACTAGCCAAGAGCAAGGGTGTCCACCGTGAGGTGGAATCTGAAGGAAGCTGGAGGCAAAATCCCGGCCCGAGGAACACGAACATCATCAGGCATATGGAATGGGACAAGCTTGCGAGACAAAGCAAAGTCCAATACACTACACGGACATTCCGGTGTAAATGATGCGGGTATATGGGAGGAAAGTGAGTCGTCTTACCGTGGGAGGTCTCATGGACGTGAGAAGATGACATTCGAATCACGGTTGAAACAAGATTTATCATGAGAAGTCAGCAGACGCCATAGTACCTCGAGCAGTCGACGGCTTGAGGGAAGGGCTGAACCTTAGGAGGTGGTCGTCAATGAATGTTACCGAAACAGGAGATAAGGGCAGCCAACTTCCAACGGAAGGCTCACCGCAAAAGAATAGTGCGGAACACGAAGGATATGCGGGAGTGCACGTTCCTGAGAGGATAGCTGAAACCGACGACACCAACGCAAACGAGTCGAAGGAAAGGTTACTTGAGAAAATCATAAGCAGAGACAATTTGAACGAAGCGTTCAAAAGAGTCAAAGCGAATAAAGGTTCACACGGAATCGACGGGATGGGCGTAGATGAACTTCTACAATATCTCAAAGAAAACGGTGAAACCATCAAGGAACAAATCCTGGCGGGCAGATATCGCCCAAATCCCGTTCGAAGGGTAGAAATCCCAAAAGAGAACGGAAAGAAAAGAAACCTGGGCATCCCAACGGTGGTTGATCGAGTAATCCAGCAGGCAATTGCACAAATGCTCACGCCGATCTATGAGCAACAGTTCTCGGACAACAGCTTCGGGTTCCGACCCAAACGAAGTGCCCACCAAGCCATAAGGCGCAGCCAGCAATATATTCAGGAAGGCTACCGCTATGTTGTGGATATGGATCTAGAGAAATACTTTGACACCGTCAACCAAAGCAAGCTCATTGAAGTACTCTCAAGAACGATTAAGGACGGACGAGTCATTTCACTAATTCATAAATATCTTCGGGCAGGAGTTGTCGTGAAGCACAAGTTTGAGGAAACAGAAGTCGGCGTACCGCAGGGCGGGAATCTGAGTCCAATTCTCAGTAATATCATGCTGAATGAGTTGGACAAGGAGCTGGAGAAGAGAGGACACAAGTTTGTGCGATACGCAGATGATTTACTCATCTTCTGCAAGAGCAGACGAAGTGCCGAACGGACACTAACCAACATTCTCCCCTACATTGAAAAGAAGCTGTTCCTAAAAGTAAATCGGGAGAAAACCGTGGTGGACCTAGCCATTCGAGTGAAGTTTCTGGGATTCTCATTCTACAACCAACGAGGGCAAGTGAAAGTCCGCATCCATCCCAAATCCATCGCCAAAATGAAAACAAGAGTGAAGGAACTAACCGCAAGAAGCAATGGCATGGGAAATGAAGAGAGAGCCGAAAGGCTCAGACGCTATATCATGGGATGGGTCAACTACTTCAAGATTGCGGATATGAAGAACCTGCTCCAAACAACGGATGAATGGATGAGAAGAAGGATTCGAATGATCTACTGGAAACAATGGAAACGAATAAGGACAAAATTCGAAAAGCTGATCTCGTTTGGAATCCCAAAGTTCAAGGCATGGGAATACGCAAATACAAGAAAGAGCTACTGGAGAATCTCCAATAGCCCCATCCTCGCGAAAGCCCTCGATAACAACACCATTAAAGGCCTCGGATTTCTTTTCTTCTCAGATTATTATCGACAAGTGACTGCGTGAACTAAGGAACCGCCGTATACCGAACGGTACGTACGGTGGTGTGGGAGGTCGGCTACTCAACTAATGGGTAGCCCCCTACCCGATTTTTCTTGGTCTGTCCTGCGCCTGGCTGCCTACGCGCCTTTTCGCTTCGTGACCGGTATCCAGATTTCGCTCGCAAACGTCGGCGAGCTGATGTCTTTCTGTTCATTCCACAAGATTTCCGGCCCGTCCGCCAGCTCGTAGCCAAAGGAGGGGAACCATTCGGCGAAGATGCGTCCCCAGATGTTTTGCAGCGTGTCCGGAAACGGTCCGACCGCTGTGAATACAGCCCAGGTAGAGGCCCGGACCTCGAGCGATGCCAGATGATCGGGGCATGCCTTGGTTGTCGCCGCTCCGATGTAATGATCGAGCTGGCCATTGTCCAGCCGGCCCTCGGAAAAGTTGACGGACGCACTGATCAGTCCGCGCGGCTCCACATTCGAAAGCTGCTTGAACTCGCGGATCGCCTCTTCATTCAATCCTTGCCACATCTTCGCAATCTCGGGATTGACCCCATGGTAAATCAAAGGGACCCTTTTCATGATCCCCACGATCCGAAAAGCCTCTTTTTCCACGATCCGATAATTCATTTCCTGACCTCCCGTCTGTTTACAACATAGCAGAAAGGAAATGTCTCCATCCGACAATGCTTGCACGTTTTTGCAGGGTGAGCGCATCCTGCCCGGAAGCCTGCAGCTCTCTTTTGTTCGTGCGGCGATCCGATAAAAAAGTCTCCCGCTTCTCATGGAAAAGGGGGAGACTGCTGCATACGCTGACGTGGAATATCCTTATGCTCTTTTTTGATACACGCAGACCACCATTTTGACGAAAAACTCGCGCAGGATCGGCAGCTTGGCGAGTCCCGCGGTGATCTCCCGCAGCGGCACCTCGCGCTGGTAGACGGCGGGATGCTGGACGCCTTGCTGAATGCGCCGGAAGCGCTTGATCGTCATCTGATTGATATAGGCGATCGTGTCGCGGCCATCCGGGGTTTTGCCAAAGCGGAAGGAGATCCGGTCCTGGCCGTCCGGCAGGTCGCGAACCAGCTCCTTGTAGGCGTCGATCAATGCCTGTTCGGAGAAAAAGGCATGCACCCACGGAATCCCGATTGCATCCGAGAGATGGGCCCCGTAGGGATGGTAGTAGGGCGGAAAATTGATGTAGAGATGGCCGCCGGGCTTCAGGACGCGGAAGCATTCTTCCAGGGTCTTCTCCGGCCGATCCACATGCTCCATCGCATCATTCATGATGATCGTGTCAAACATGTCGTCGGCAAATGGCAGCTCGGCAGAGTCGGCTGTCAGGAAGCGGACGCGGTCCGCCAGGCCTTTTTCGCGGGCAAAGGCATTGCCTTCCTCCGCGTAGTGCGGCACGATGTCGATCCCGATCATTTCCTTCGGGCCGTAGGTGCCGTAGTAGCACGTCTTTCCGCCGCCGCCGCAGCCGATGTCCAGCACCGTTTTGTCACGGAACATCTGCTCCTGGGTGTGGTAATCCAGAAAAAACTGAATCGTCTGCTCCCCTTTTTGAAACTGCCACTCCGTGTAGCTCATCCGGCCGTCATTAGCCAGGTTGAAAGGGTGCACCGGCAGCGGAAAAAAACGGTTGAGACGGAGCAAAAGTTGAGAGGATAGAGACATGGGAGAGTCCTCCTTTCGGGCATTCGGACAAAAGGAGCCCTGCTGTGACCATACATCCCGGCAGGGCTCTTCTTATTTCTTTCGATGCAGAGCCTGAAGCACCAGCTCGCTGCTTTTCGCAGCTTCCCGGGACAGGGTGAGCGAGTGCTCCCGGATAATCGCTTTCTCCTGATTCAGCCGGGCGATGCGTTCCTCCAGCAATGGAAGCAGGCGCGACTCCTCCAGCTGCGTGATGTGTCCTGCGCTCGGCATGCCGGCACGTTCGACAAAACGGTCGATTTTGGGATCGTAGGAGATGCCGGTAAACGGCGTTTGCAGCATGCAGGCCAGGATAAGAGAATGGAGCCGCATGCCGACGACGTAATCGCACTGTTTCAGCACGGACATGATATCGTGAAAGGTGACGGCTTCGTCCAGCAGCTGGGCGCCTGGCCTGTCCATCATGCCGATGATCTCGCGGGAAGGAGCGAGATCGCTGGGAAAGTGCATGGGCAAAAACAGCACATTCCACCCTTTGGCGATAAACAGGTCGGAAGCGCGCGCGATCACCTTTTTAAAGGCTTGCTCCTGTTTCCAATCACGGACCGAGATCGCGACCAACGGCTTGCTCAAATCAGCAAACAAGCCTTGCAAGAGCTCGCGTCCCCGCTCATTGGACACATCGTCGGGCGAGATGGTCATGGCGGGATCGGCCGTCACGTAGATGGGGGCTTTGGTTACCCCGCAGGCTTGAAAATCATCGCCGGACTCGAAATCGCGAACCGTGATGATGTCTACGCGATTCACGACTTGCTTGATCAGCGTGCGGCTGATCGGTTTGAGAATCGGGCCGAAGCCTTGCGCGTAGAAGACGACTGGCTTGCCCAGCATTTTGGCGATAGTCACGATTCCCAGATAGTAGAGAACACTGCGCGGACTGGTGACGTCCTGCATCAGCGTCCCGCCGCCCATCACCAGCATGTCGCTTTTCATCAGCTCGCGCACGATGACCGGGAGGCTCCAGCGATTGTACGCCGGGATCCCAAACAGGGAAGTTGTCCGCTCAGGCTGATTGGACAACACGGCCAGAGAGATATTCGGTTGTTCCCGCCTCAGCGCGCTGATAATGCCGTAGAGGACCACATCGTCTCCGGCATTGTTGAAACCGTAATACCCGGAGATGAGTATACGCGACATGGAGTGAACCTTCTTTCTATATCAAACGTACAGGAAAAACACATTCTCAAGTATAATCGAGTAAACGAGGGGAAGTAAAGCCGCCTTAGAACAGATAGAGGAAGCCGGCGGCAAACATCCCGATGCCCAGAATGATCAAGGCGATCATGACCGCGAGCAAGCCTTTGTTTTTGCGTCGGCGATAGAAAAATTCATCAAACATTTGATACCTCCAGAGTGGAAATGAGTCCATTATTGTATCATATCATTAAAGTCCTGTTTCTGGCTATTTTCAGAGACAAGAGAAAACGAGAGATAAAGGAGATCGCTATCAGGGAATGGAACGGACATGGATAAAGTATACATTGCTGGTAGACCGCGACATCGAAGAGACATTCGTCGGCGAGGTGCTGGAATCGCCGTACACGCTGGGCTGGGTCGAGCCGCAGATCGAGATATTGACCACGGAAAACGGATACGACTACGCCGAAAATACGGAGGGGCCGGTCATCGTCTACCTGTTTGAACCGATACAGGACAGCCGGGAGGAGCACGAAGCCAGGCTGCGGGCGTACATCGGCCCGTGGGGCGAAGCCGTGAGCGTGGACCAGGCGGAAGCGGTAGCCGAAGAACATGATTCCTGGCGGGAAGAATTTCGCGAGGTCCGGGTGGGAGACTGGTGGATCGCGCCCTCCTGGACGATGAGCGAGGAGTTGCAGCAGGCGGACAATGTGCTGTGGATCGATCCGGGGGCCGCTTTCGGAACCGGCTACCACGGGACGACACAGGATATTTTGAAGCTGCTCCAGGAGTGGACGCCGCGCGGCAAGCGCGTGCTGGATATCGGCGCGGGCTCGGGCATCCTCTCGCTGTTCTGCGTCAAAAACGGAGCGGCGAAGCCGGTCTGGGCCGTAGACATCAATCCGCAGAGCGACTACCAGATCCGCGTGAACGGAGCCAATAACCAGCTCGCCGATGAGGATGTCCGGATCTTGATCGGGGACGCATCCGATCCCGCGGTCCAGGCCGCCTTGCCCGCAGAGGTAGACCTGATCCTGCTCAATATCGGCGGAGACGAAGACGTGGAGATGCTGCCCGTCGTAGACAAACATCTCGCCAGGGAAGGCCAGGTGATTCTCTCCGGGATCGTCGAGTGGAACCGCGATCACGTCGTGGCCGCCTACGAGCGTGCCGGCTTTTCGCTGGTTGCGGAAAAAAGGAGCGACGAGTGGGTCACAGTCTACATGGAAAGAGGCGAGGTTTTGGCCTGACTGCAACACTTATCACACTTGTAACAGCTTTGTGTCAAAATGGTGGGGAAGCCAGATAGACATTTCCTGAGGAGGAGAAAGCGAATGGAGCAGGTAGTGATTGTAGGTGCCGGGCGTACCCCGATCGGTACGTTTGGCGGTGCATTGAAAGATGTAAGCGCTCGCAAATTGGCCGAGACGGTCATCAAGGGTGTCATCAGCAAGGCGAACCTCGACCCATCGCAAGTCAATGAAGTCATCCTGGGGAATTGTATTCAGCGCTCGGACGAACCCAATATCGCGCGCGTCGCTGCGCTGGATGCCGGTCTGGGAAAAGAAGTGACCGGCTTTACGGTGCAGCGCCAATGTGCATCCGGGATGCAGGCGATTGCCAGCGGGGCCGCGCAAATCATGCTGGGGGAATCGGAAGTCGTCATCGCGGGCGGGGTGGAGAGCATGAGCAATGCCCCTTACGTCTTGAAAAATGCCCGCTGGGGAAAAAGGCTGACACACGGAGAGATGACCGACAGCATGTGGGAGCTTTTGACCGATCCGCATCACGGCATCCTGATGGGCGAGACAGCGGAGCGCCTGGTGGACCGCTATGGCATCACCCGGGAAGAGCAGGATGAAATCGCGCTGCGCAGCCAGCAGAATGCGATCCGGGCGATCGACCAAGGCTTTTTCCGCGAAGAGATCATTCCGGTGTCGGTAAAAAAGCGGGGCGGAGACGTCCTCGTCGATACCGACGAGCATCCGAGGCGGGATGTGACGCTGGAAGCGCTGGCTAAGCTGAAGCCGGGCTTCCGCGGGAATGGAACCGTCACGCCGGGCAATTCCTCGGGACTCAATGACGGCGCATCGGCCGTGATCCTGATGAGCGAGCGCAAGGCGAAGGAAGCGGGGCACACGGCGCTGGGGAGAATCGTCTCCTACGCCTGGGCCGGCGTCGAGCCTGATCTGATGGGCTACGGGCCGGTTCCGGCAGTGAAAAAAGCCCTGGCCAAGGCAGGCCTTACGCTAGCGGACATCGATCTGATCGAAGTGAATGAAGCCTTTGCCGCCCAGTATCTGGCGGTGGAAAAGCTGCTCGAACTGCCGCGCGAGATCACCAATGTGAACGGGAGCGGAGTGGCGCTCGGCCATCCGGTCGGGTCGACAGGCTGCCGCATCGTCGTCACGATGCTGCACGAGATGCACCGCAGACAATCGCGATACGGGCTGGCCTCTCTCTGTGTCGGCGGCGGTATGGGAATGGCCATGATTATCGAGCGGATCTAGGCGAAAAGTGCCCATGCCGGTTTAAAAGCGGCGCCCCCTGTTAAAAATGAGAAGCAAGTCCCCATCTGAGCCTGGCAAAGATGGGGTTTTTTCTTACCTCAAGGGGGGCGACATCGATGAATCTCTTTTCTTTTTTCCGTACATACAAAAAGCGCTTGCTCGGGTATGCGCTTTTTTGCCTCGTGACATTTGCGATCGCATCCATCGGCATGACCGTTTATCAGGTGAAACAGATGACCGGGGAGTGGTACGCTCCACTCGAAGCCACAGATGCCAAGCCGGACGTCACCAGCCTGCGGCCGGCATCCGGATCGGCGCCGCTGGAACTGCTCGCCGGAAGCAAGCCGCTCCAGCCCTTTTCGCTGCTGGTGCTGGGCATCGACAGTCGAGACGGCGAACGGGCCCGCTCGGATACGATCATGCTGGCTGCCGTCCACCCGGAAAAACAGCGTGTCTACCTGCTGTCGATCCCCAGGGACACGTACATGGAGATCCCGGGATATGGCCATGACAAGCTGAACCACGCGATGGCCTACGGGGGCCCCAAATTGGTAAAGGAGTCCCTGGAGGGCTTTCTCGATGTCCGGATCGACCGCTACCTCACGATCGATTTTGACGGGTTCCGCAAAGTGGTGGATGCGCTCGGAGGAGTTCCGATCGACGTCAAAAAGAAGATGAAGTACACAGACACAAGCGACGACACCTATATCGATCTCTCGCCGGGTCTGCAGACGCTCAGCGGCGATCAGGCGCTGGATTACGCCCGCTACCGAAAGAGCGATACCGGACGGGAGGACAGCGATTACGAGCGGATTAAACGGCAGCAGGAGCTCGTTCAGGCATTGGCCGAAAAAGGGACATCGGCAGAGGCGTTTGCCAAGGCCTTTACGCTGATGGAGATCCTGGGCGATCACGTCCGCACGGATTTGACCGAAAGAGAGATCGCCTCGCTCCTGCTCTCCTACAGCGATCCCACGCCCAATACGATCCGCTCGGACACGCTCACCGGGGCGGACGAGAGGATCTGGCATCACGATGTGCTCGGCTGGTATCACCTGGTCCCTGAGCAGGAGCGCGGACGCGTCAGACAGGAGATAGGAAAGGAACTGGCTCCGTAAATGCAGGGAGGAGTCATGGATCGAGGGGGAGATGTGCCCGGGACGACCCGGAGGCATCTCCTGTTATTCTTTTCGAAAATATGAACAGAAAATGCAATTTTTGTTGGAAAATTAACTATCTTTCGAATAGAATGGAGGTGGAAGAGGTTATGAATGTGTATCGTACGGGAGAGGTAAGGTCAATATGGGAATGGAGGAATTGTCCATGTCTATTGCCAAGCCTTGGATTGCCAGTTACCCGCCCGAAACTGCACCGTCACTGGAATACCCCCGTGTTCCGCTGACGCATTTTCTGGAAGAAGCGGCGGCAGAGTTTCCCGATCATCACGCCCTCTATTTTATGGGGAAACGAATCACCTACCGTGAGCTGTTGACCATGTCCTACCAGTTTGCCAACGCCTTGCTCAGACGAGGAATCAAAAAGGGAGACCGGGTGGCCATCATGCTGCCAAACTGTCCGCAGGCGGTGATCTCCTATTACGGTGCCTTGTTTGCCGGGGCTACGGTCGTCATGACCAATCCGCTCTATACGGAGCGGGAGCTGATTCACCAGTTAAACGACTCCGGTGCGGAAACGATCATCACAGTCGATCTGTTGTACAAGCGCGTCACGCAGGTCAGACCCTCCACGCCTCTGAAACGTCTGATTATTACGAGTATTGGCGATTTTCTACCGCTTGTGAAAAGCTGGCTATACCCCCTCGTCCAATGGAAACAAGGCCAGAAACCGCAAGTCGTCTACAGCAGCGATGTGGAGGCTTTTCTTGCCGTCTTAAAAGAAAGCGCTGTCACGCCGGTCAAACCCGATATCGACCCCGAAAACGATCTGGCTCTGCTGCAGTATACGGGCGGAACGACAGGCGTAGCCAAGGGCGTCATGCTGACTCATCTGAATCTGATCGCCAATGCCCTGCAGTGCCGTGCGGTCCTGTACAAATGCCAGCGCGGCAGGGAGCGGATACTGGGCGTGCTTCCTCTGTTTCACGTCTACGGCATGACTACGGTCATGAATCAGGGTATCTCGATCGCGGCGGAACTGATTTTGGTGCCCAAATTTAACGTCAAGGAGATCCTGGGTCTCATCGACAAGACCAAGCCCACCCTGTTCCCCGGCGCTCCCACGATGTACATCGGACTGATCAATCATCCTGATCTCGCCAAATACGATTTGAAATCGATAGAAGCTTGCGTCAGCGGCTCTGCCCCTCTTCCTGTGGAAGTGCAAAACCGGTTCGAGGAGCTGACCGGCGGCAAGCTGGTGGAAGGCTACGGACTGACCGAGGCTTCCCCGGTAACCCACTCCAACCCCATCTGGGGAAGGCGGATAAACGGCAGCATTGGTTTGCCCTGGCCGGATACAGACTGCAAAATCGTGGATCCCGCGACCGGCGAAGAACTCCCGAACGGGGAGATCGGCGAGCTGGCTGTGCGCGGCCCGCAAGTCATGCTGGGCTATTGGAACCGGCCGGAGGAGACGGCCGCCGTCCTGCGCGATGGATGGCTGTTGACAGGCGACATGGCGTACATGGACGAACAAGGCTATTTTTACATTGTGGACCGCAAGAAGGACATGATTATTGCCGGAGGCTTCAACATCTACCCGCGCGAAGTGGAGGAGGTTCTCTTTGAGCATCCAGCCATTCAGGAGGCGGCGGTCATCGGCGTCCCTGACCCGTATCGCGGCGAGACCGTGAAGGCCTTTGTGGTATTCAAGCAGGGACAGGAGGTCAGCCAGAGCGACCTGGATGAGCATTGCCGCAAGCGTCTGGCCGCCTATAAAATCCCGCGTCTCTACGAAGTCCGCACCGAACTGCCAAAGACGATGGTCGGCAAAGTCTTGCGCCGCCAGCTACAGGAAGAGGAAAAAGCGCGGCGCGAGCAGACAGAAGAAGTCAATCAGGAACAGGAAAAAACGAGCTGAAAGTACGATGAGGCCCTCCTTTTTGGAAGGGCTTTTTCTTTGCGCTGGAGCAACTCACCAACGGGGATTGACAGGACAAGGCAACTGTCATAAACTGTTTGTGAATGAATGGTCATTCAGTACAGAACTTGCTGATCAACGTGGAGGGTAACATGGCGAAAAAAACGGGGGAAAAGTATCAAGCCATTATTGATGCGGCTGTTCGCGTCATTGCTCGGCAGGGCTATCACAACGCCCAGGTATCGAGAATAGCAAAAGAGGCGAAGGTAGCGGACGGCACCATCTACCTCTACTTTGAGAACAAGGATGACATCCTCATCTCGCTTTTCAACGAGAAGATGGGGGCTTTTATCGAACAAGGCCGAGGGCGCCTGGCAGAGGCGACGTCCATCGAGCAAAAATTGTACATCCTGGTGCACGCTCATCTGAGTCAGCTTTCTCGCGATCCGGAGCTGGCAAAGGTGACGCAGATCGAACTGCGTCAGTCCAATCCGGAAATCAGCGAGGGCATCGGTGCCGTGATGAAGCTCTACTTCAATTTGATTGAAGAGCTGCTCAGAGAAGGCATCGAAGCCGGGGTTTTCCGCCCTGACATCGATGTGAGGCTGGCGCGAAAAATGATTTTTGGCACGCTGGATGAAGTAACCACGTCCTGGGTCATGAAACAATGCAAATACGACCTGCTTTCGCATGTTGATCCCATTCATAACCTCTTCCAATTCGGTTTGATGGGCAAATAAGAAAAGAAAACGCTTTTGTTGATAGAGTCCGTTTGTTACAATGAGGAGAGAGCAAGACTGAGCGTTCGCTCAGAAATGAGTAACCCTTCCGTGGGAAAAGGTAGAGGGGGAGAAGCATGTATTCTCATTGGAATGTGCAAAGAGAAGATCGGATCGCGGTCGTCAGCATCAACCGGCCACCGGCCAACGCTCTGAGCCAGGAGACCTTGAAGGAACTGAACGCGCTTTTGGATGAGCTGGAGAACGACTCCCAGGTAAAGGTGATCGTCCTCACCGGAGAAGGCCGCTTTTTCATCGCCGGCGCGGACATCAAGGAATTTACCCAGCTCGAGCCGCAAGACGCAGAGGCGATGGCGCGGGCCGGGCAGAAAACATTCGACCGCCTGGAGACTTATCCAAAGCCGATTATCGCGGCGATCAACGGCGCATGCCTCGGAGGCGGGCTGGAGCTCGCGCTGTCCTGCCACATCAGGCTGGCGGCTCCCGAGGCGAAGCTGGGCTTGCCTGAGCTGAATCTCGGTCTGATTCCCGGCTATGGAGGCACACAGCGACTGCCGCGCCTGGTCGGTCGGGGGAGGGCGACACAGATGATCCTGACCTCCGAGATGATCGGCGGGGAAGAAGCGCTGCGCCTCGGTCTGGTGGAAGCGGTCTATCCGCTCGACCAGCTGGTGGACAAAGCAAAGGAACTGGCCCTCGCGATATCGCAGAAGAGCGCCGCTACCTTGCGACTCGCCCTCGAAGCGATCCACACGGGAGTCATTGACGGCCTCACTGCCGGACTTGAGCAGGAGGCGAAGCTGTTTGGGCAGGCATTCGCTACAGAAGACATGAAAGAAGGGGTTTCCGCCTTTTTGGAAAAACGGAAGCCGGAATTCTCGGACCGCTAATACGGAGTGCCTGGCAAGGCTCCCTAGTCACGATGAGGAGGTATTCTTGTGAATATTCTGGTTGTCATGAAGTCCACCTTTGATACAGAAGAAAAAATCGTCATCCAGGACGGCAAAATCCAGGAGGACGGCGTTGAATTCATCATCAACCCATACGACGAGTATGCGATCGAGGAAGCCATCAAGCTGAAGGAAGAGCATGGCGGCGAGGTGACGGTGATCTCCATCGGTCCGGATCGCGTCGAGAAAGAGCTGCGCACTGCCCTGGCGATGGGGGCGGACAAAGCCATTTTGGTCGATGACGAGTCGCTGTTCGGCGATGAGTACACGACGGCCAAGGTGCTGGCTGCCGTGGCGAAAAAAGTGGGCTTTGACATCATCCTCGGCGGACAGATGGCAGTCGACTCCGGCGCAGGTCAGGGCGGTCCGCGCCTGGCCGAGGAGCTCGGGATCAACCATGTGTCCACAGCCGTCAAACTGGAGGTAAACGGTACGTCGGTTCGCGTAGAGCGCGACGTCGAAGGGGATATGGAAGTAGTAGAAACCAGCCTGCCTGTGCTGGTGACGGCGCAGCAAGGGCTGAACGAGCCGCGCTACCCTTCTTTGCCCGGGATCATGAAGGCGAAGAAAAAGCCGCTGGATCGCCTGTCGGCAGACGATTTGGGCATCTCTGCCGCAGAGGCGGCTCCGAAAACGGTGGTGGTGGACCAGACGCTTCCGCCGAAAAAAGAAGCAGGCCGCATCCTTTCCGGAGAGATCCCTGCTCAAGTTTCCGAACTGGTCCAATTGCTGCGCAATGAAGCGAAGGTAATCTAAGCGAGAGGGAGAGAAGAACATGAAAAAAGTGCTGGTAATTGCAGAAGTACGTGACGGACAATTGCGCAACGTCTCTCTGGAAGCGCTCGCTGCAGCAGGGACTTTGGCGGAAGGCGGAGAAGTCGTGGCTGCCCTGCTGGGACCGGATACCGCGCAGCACGCCGCTGTGCTCGGTCAGCATGGAGCGGGCACCGTCTATGTGGCTGACCATGCGGATCTGGCGCAGTACACGCCGGATGCGTATGCGCAGGCTCTGAAACAACTGATCGAATTCGCCAATCCGGATGCCGTCGTGCTGGGCCATACGGCAATCGGCCGCGATGTGGCGCCGCGTGTAGCCGCCCGCCTGGGGCTGGGCCTCATCTCGGATGTCACCGGGATCGAAGCAGGACCGGTCTTCGTGCGTCCGATCTACGCAGGCAAGGCGTTCCAAAAGCGCCGGTTTGAAGAAGGCAAGCTGATGATCACGATTCGTCCGAACAACATCGCTGCCGGCGAAGCAGATGCAGGTAAAACGGCGACAGTGGTTCCGTTCGAGGCAGAGATCAAGGATCTTCGCTCGATCGTCCGCGAAGTGGTCCGCAAAACCAGCGGCAAGGTAGACTTGTCCGAGGCCAAGGTGATCATCGCGGGTGGACGCGGCGTGAAGAGCGCCGAGGGCTTCCAGCCGCTGAATGAGCTGGCGGACGTGCTGGGCGCGGCCGTTGGCGCATCGCGCGGAGCATGCGACGCCGACTATTGCGATTACTCCATGCAGATCGGCCAAACCGGCAAAGTGGTCACGCCTGACCTGTACATCGCGTGCGGCATCTCCGGCGCGATCCAGCACCTGGCCGGCATGTCCAACTCCAAAGTGATCGTCGCCATCAACAAAGATCCGGAAGCGCCGATCTTCCAGGTCGCGGACTACGGCATCGTCGGAGATCTGTTTGAAGTCGTTCCGCTCCTCACTGCTGAATTTAAAAAGGTGCTGGTATAACGCAAGCACATTTGCCAAGATACGCCGACCGGGCCCATAGAGTGTGCCCTGGCTACGTACGGGCGAACCGGCATGATAACGAACAGCCTTGCTTTTACGTCGGCAAGGCTGTATTTTTATGCCTCATCCGCGGCTCTCTTTTGCCTGGCAGTTATGGTTTTCTCGCGCCTTCCCGGAAAAAAAGCGTAGGAAATGGAACTTCGGACACAATATACTTTGACATGTCAGAAAGTGTCGCCCGGCGTAGTCATTTTATGCGGAGGATGGTATACTGATTGGCGTGTGGAACCTTTTTCCGTACCGAATTTAAGGAGGTTATATTCCATGGCAATCGTGAATGCAACGGATCAGACATTTTCCCAGGAAGTAGAACAAGGCGGTACTGTCCTGGTTGACTTCTGGGCTCCTTGGTGCGGCCCTTGCAAAATGATCGCACCTGTGCTGGAGCAAATCGACAGCGAAGTGGGCAGCAAGCTCAAAATCGTCAAAGTAAACGTCGATGACAATCCGGAATCCGCAGGTCGTTTTGGCGTCATGTCCATCCCGACCCTGATCGTGTTCAAAGATGGCCAGCCTGTGGACAAAGTGATCGGCTTCCAACCGAAGGAAGCGCTCATGGGTACTGTGGGCAAACATCTGTAAGGATAGGCTCGCTACTTCATATTGCAGGTCAAAAGCAGCATTCGCTTTCATCACGAGCGGGTGCTGCTTTTTCTTTTCGCTGCGTCTACGTAAACACGCTCTCCTCGAAAATTCCAGACGTCTCGTCCCGTTCCCCGTACGCACTGGCGACAGATTCCGTCGAGTTTTCCGCAAAAACATGGTAACATGAAGAATAGAACGTACATTCTCGGTGAACGATTCCAGGCTGCGAGAACCCGCAGCGAGAAGCGAAGAGTGCTCGGTACACCTGTTTCACGAAAGATCCAGTCACCGTCGTCTGTGCCGGGAAAGAAAAGAGAGGACATCCCAATACGGACAATCGGAGAGGGGTTAGGCAGATGAAAATGAGAAAATTTCCACGGGAGCAAAGGGAGTACATCATCAGCCAGATACAGCAATACTTCCAAGAAGAGCGGGGCGAAGAGCTGGGGCATCTGGCAGCCGAGCAGATGCTGGACTTTTTTTTGAAAACGCTCGGACCCGTCGTGTACAATCAAGCGGTGGACGATTGCCGCAAGCTGATGCTGGAGCGGATGAGCGCTTTGGAGGATGAGCTGTATTCCCTGGAACAGCCGCTCATGCCGTACGGCGGCAGGTAATTTTTAACGATACAGAAGGAGGGAGCAGCCGTGCAAAGCTCCTTGAAAGACAAGCTAGCCGTCCTGCCGGAAAAACCAGGCTGCTACCTGATGAAGAACAAAGAGGGCGACATCATATACGTGGGCAAGGCCAAGGTGCTGAAAAACCGCGTGCGCTCCTATTTCACTGGAAGTCATGACGGCAAGACGCAGCTTTTGGTCAGCGAGATTGCCGATTTTGAATACATCGTCGTCGCATCGCCGATCGAAGCGCTGATTCTGGAGTGCAATCTGATCAAGAAGCATAATCCCCGCTACAACGTCAGATTGATGGACGACAAAACCTATCCGTATATCAAGATCACCAACGAAGCGCATCCGCGGCTGGAGATCACGCGCAAAGTGCTGAAGGACAAAGCGCGTTATTTCGGCCCGTATCCGAATGCGGGAGCGGCTTCCGAGGTGAAAAAACTGCTGGATCGCCTGTATCCGCTGCGCAAATGCAAAACGATGCCCAAGCAGGTCTGCCTCTATTACCACCTCGGCCAGTGCTTGGCGCCGTGCGTATATGACGTGGATGCAGAGGAAAATCAGCGGTTGGTCGAGGAGATCGCCCGTTTTCTCGACGGCGGCCACGAAGAGATGAAAAAACAGCTGACCGCGAAAATGGAGCAGGCGGCCGAGCAGATGGAATTCGAGCGGGCCAAGGAGTACCGCGACCAGATTCGCAGCATCGAAGCCGTCATGGAAAAGCAAAAGATCACGCTGGCAGACACGGTGGACCGGGACATCATCGGCTTTTCCGCGGAAAAGGGCTGGATGTGCGTGCAGGTCTTCTATATGCGGCAGGGAAAAATGATCGAGCGCGACACGACCTCTTTTCCCTATTACGGCGGCGAGAAAGAAGACTTTATGTCGTACGTGAGCCAGTTCTATTACGACAAGCAAAATGTGCTGCCGCGTGAGATCCTGCTCCCCGAAGAGAGCGATCCGGAGCTTCTGTCGGAGTGGCTGGGGATCAAGGTGCATGCGCCAAAGCGGGGGAAAAAGCGCGAGCTGGTGCAGATGGCCTGTGAAAATGCGCGGATTTCCCTGGAGGAGAAATTCGCGTTGATGTCCAAAGACGATGCCCGGACAATCCAGGCTGTACACAACCTGGGACATATTCTCGGCATCGGCACGCCGCATCGGATCGAAGCCTTTGACAACTCCAACATCCAGGGCGCGGAGCCGGTGTCAGCCATGGTGGTCTTCACGGATGGGCGGCCGGACAAAAAAGAGTACCGCAAATTCAAGATCAAAACGGTCGAAGGCCCTGATGACTACGGCTCCATGCGGGAAGTCATCCGCCGCCGCTACACCCGCCTGCTCAAGGAAAACCAGCCGCTGCCCGATCTGATCGTCATCGACGGCGGCAAGGGCCAGATCAGCGCGGCCATGGATGTGCTGGAAAATGAGCTGGGCCTGTATATTCCCGTCTGCGGGCTGGCCAAGGACGACAAACACAAGACGGCGCAGCTGCTCTATGGAAACCCGCCCGAGCCGGTCGAACTAAAGCGGGACAGCTACGAGTTTTATCTGCTTCAGCGCGTGCAGGATGAGGTACACCGCTTTGCCATCACGTTCCACAGGCAGTCGCGCACCAAGACGCTGCTCACCTCCCAGCTGGACGAGATTCCGGGAATTGGGGAAAAGCGGCGCAAGCTCCTGTTCCAGCATTTTGGCTCGCTCAAAAAGATGAGAGAGGCCACGGTAGAGGATTTCCGGCAGTTGGGCATCGGCGACAAATTGGCCCGGGAGATCATCGCCAAACTCCGAAAGATGGATCTGTAATTCACAGTCCTGAGCCTTTTTAACGAATGATCAAAATACTGTTTGAACAACAGTGGCAAGCGTGATATAATCCCTTTCAAACAGAATACTGTAACCTCACTTCCCCAATGGAGTGAGGTAGAGGCGCGAAAACCATGAGTACCACCCCGAGATCGGGAATCGTTGAAGGGCTGTGGAAAGGGGGATTCGCCGAAGTACAAAGAGAGACCCGCTCTCTTTTGTGCTGGGCCTGTGTTGAACAAATACAGGACTGTCATCTGGCCAATGCCCGATTGCCAGATGGAGAGCTATCTCACGAGTCTGCGTGCATGATTGTCAGGGTGTGTCTTTTTCTGTGTATCTGCACATGGATGACTCGCGTAGTCCAGGGAAGGAGGAACCGATCTTGTCTATACATGAGTAGGCAGCGGCAGGTGTATTCCTCGTCGCTGCCTTTTTTCATTGGAATATGCGCAACCGAAGAGAAAGACCTGTCGATGCAGATGTATATATGGAAAAAGGGAGAGAAGCCGCATGGGTTTGATCGTGCAGAAATATGGAGGTACCTCTGTTGGTACCGTTGAACGCATTTTTCGAGTAGCCGACCGGATTGTTGAAAATAAAGAAGCGGGCCATGACATGGTGATTGTCGTATCCGCCATGGGTAAATCCACAGACGTGCTGGTGGATATGGCAAAGCAAATTTCCCCGTATCCGTCGGAGCGAGAAATGGATATGCTCCTGGCCACAGGGGAACAGGTATCCATCGCCCTACTGTCGATGGCGCTGCATCAAAGAGGCTACGACGCTATCTCGCTGACGGGCTGGCAAGCGGGAGTCGTAACGGAATCGATTCACGGCAGAGCCCGGATCAAAGAGATTCAGACAGAGCGAATCCAGCGCGAACTAGCCCGGGGACGCGTCGTCATCGTGGCAGGTTTTCAGGGAGTCAGTGACGAAGGGGAAATTACCACGCTGGGCCGCGGCGGTTCCGACACCTCCGCAGTGGCGCTCGCAGCGGGCCTGAACGCCGAGAGATGCGAGATTTTTACGGATGTCGCAGGCGTCTTCACAGCCGATCCGCGCGTCGTTCCCGCTGCACAGAAGCTGGACAGCATCTCTTATGACGAAATGCTTGAGCTCGCCAATCTCGGGGCGGGTGTCCTGCACCCCCGCTCGGTCGAAGCGGCGAAAAAATATCAGGTGCGGCTCGTGGTCCGCTCCAGCTTTACCACAGAAGAAGGTACGTATGTAGAGGAGGTTCCCCAGATGGAAACAGGAAGAGTAGTAAGCGGAGTCGCCCATGATGAAGACGTGGCGAAGGTGACGGTCGTGGGCATGCCGGCCCGGGTAGGAACCTTGTCCCGCCTCTTTCACACGCTGGCGGACAATCAGGTGAATGTGGATATTATCATCCAAAGCTCCTACGACGCCGACGTCACCAATATTTCCTTCACCGTGGCAGGCAGCGACCTGCATAAAGCCCTGGATACGCTGGCCGCCAATCAATCCGAACTGGGCTTTGCCAAAGTGGACCATGAAGAAGGCTTGACGAAGGTCTCCATCGTCGGTGCGGGCATGGTGAACAATCCGGGCGTAGCAGCGGAGATGTTCCGCGTCCTGGCCGAGCAGGAGATTACGATCAAAATGGTCTCCACCTCGGACATCAAGGTCTCTTGCGTGATTCCGGCGGCGCTCACCGAATTGGCCGTTCGCAGCCTGCATACGGCCTATGGCTTGGACGCCAGCACCGAGGCGATCGTCCACAGCATATAACATAAGGGAGAGGGAGCTCTGCACCGGGGCGGAGCTCTCCTGCCATCTTTGATTGCTCTCCCCTCTTGCCCACGCGAAAATGGGTGAGAGGGGTTCCGCATGTGTGCGGCCATGCGCGGCCATGCCGGTCATGCGTTCCAGCGAGGCCAAGAAGGGCCATGCGAGGCAAAGCAGGGCAAGCGAAAAGGATAGCCTGCGGAGGGGCGCGCTCAATACGTCAGCGTGATCAAGACGCTCCTCTTCTCCTCCACTTCCATCCGCACCTCTGCCTCCCGTCCCAACCAGCGATGGAAGGCGCCGGCGATGATTCCGCACTCGAGCGCCAGCGAGCGAAGCAGTCTCTCGGGAGGCATGTACAGATAGGCGGTGTGCATCAGCCGGTAGCGATAGCGCTTCTCCCCCTCTTCCAGGACGTCGAGCTGCCCCAGTCCCAGCCGGATAAAGGGCATGACGACGCCGGATGCGGATTGGATGGGGATCTTTCGGCCGATATCCTTTCCCAGCCAGTGCAGGATGGCCTGCTCGCTCTCGCCGAGCAGGGCGCGCGTAATCTGCTCGCGGAAAAGGTGGTAGCCCAGATAGGGCATGTGAATGCGTTCGATGTCGGCAGCGACGCGCGACGGGAGCAGCGCGTCCAATTGGTCCTCTTTCACCGGGATGCCTCCTTTCCCATCCAGATGGACGAGAGCTCGTCTCACAAGAAGAGAGGCAAACGACATCTGGCAGGGCTCTGTTCAATTTTGAGATTTGGTAAAAGATTATGAGAAAGAAAGAGTTCTTATGACAGAATGATAGAAATCCCGCGATTTTTTTATTGCATTCCAAAAATAGAATAAGTCTATTTAACTGGCTTGACGCTCCATAAAGACAGGAGTACAATTGGTTTTGGTCAACGTTTTGCCCAACTTTTTTCCGTATTCCGACACAATCTGCCAAAGAGCTGGGTGAAAGTCGCCTTCGACTATGTGTAACCCTGCCGGCAATGGGTTAGGATAGTGGGGAAAAGCTCTATGAAAAGGACGCGACATATAACTGAAAGGGGGACCATCTTATGGCGAAAGGCCATAGCTTTTTGAGTCACAAGCTGCATTCTTTACTTGGTTTGTTCCCAATCGGGCTGTATCTGCTGTTTCACCTGACGGCCAACTATCAAGCGACAAGAGGACCTGAGGCGTTCAACCAAGTCGTTGGTATGATCGAACACGTACCGTTCTTGATCGTCGTCGAATTCATCTTTATCTACATTCCCATCCTGTTTCACGCTGTGTACGGGATCTACATTGCTTTTCAGGCAAAGCACAATGTAGGCAATTACAGCTATGCGCGGAACCAAATGTTCCTGTGGCAGCGCTTGACAGGAATTATTACGCTGATTTTTATCGCGTGGCACGTCTATGAAACACGCATCCAAAAGGCTCTCGGCGCTGAAGTCAACTTTGACATGATGGCCGACATCCTGAGCAATCCGGTGATGGTAGTCTTCTACTCCATCGGGATTCTGAGCACGGTATTCCACTTTTCCAACGGTCTGTGGTCGTTTTTGGTTCACTGGGGCATTACCGTTGGTCCGCGTTCCCAACGCGTAGCTACTTACGTTACTATGGGCATTTTCGTTATTGTTTCGTTCATCGGCCTCCGTGCGATGGCAGCGTTTATTCAATAGGGATAGGGGGACTCATACATGGCAAAAGGTAAACTGATCATAGTCGGTGGTGGTTTGGCCGGCTTGATGGCTACCATTAAAGCAGCAGAAAAAGGCGTTCCCGTCGAGTTGTTCTCCCTGGTTCCGGTGAAGCGATCTCACTCCGTCTGTGCGCAGGGTGGAATCAACGGTGCCGTTAACACAAAAGGGGAAGGCGACTCCACTTGGGAGCATTTTGATGATACGGTTTACGGCGGAGACTTCCTGGCGAACCAGCCGCCTGTAAAAGCGATGTGTGACGCCGCGCCAGGCATTATCTACATGCTGGACCGGATGGGCGTCATGTTCAACCGTACGCCGGAGGGACTCTTGGACTTCCGCCGCTTCGGGGGAACCAAGCACCACCGTACCGCATTTGCGGGAGCGACGACAGGGCAGCAGCTGCTGTACGCGCTGGACGAGCAAGTCCGCCGCTTTGAAGCGGAAGGTCTCGTCACCAAATACGAATACTGGGATTTCCTCGGCGTCGTATTGGACGACAAGGGTGCCTGTAAGGGGATTACCGCCCAAAACCTGCGCTCCTCGGAAATCAAATCCTTCCGCGCAGATGCCGTTATTTTGGCAACGGGCGGACCGGGGATCATCTTTGGTAAATCCACCAACTCCATCATCAATACCGGTACGGCCGCATCTGCTGCGTACCAGCAGGGCGTCATCTATGCGAACGGCGAAATGATCCAGATTCACCCGACGGCGATTCCTGGCGACGACAAGCTGCGCCTGATGTCCGAATCTGCCCGCGGTGAAGGCGGACGCGTCTGGACCTACAAAGACGGGAAGCCGTGGTACTTCCTCGAAGAAAAATATCCGGCCTACGGAAACCTGGTGCCGCGCGATATTGCGACGCGGGAAATCTTCCACGTCTGCGTAGACTTGAAGCTGGGCATCAACGGCGAGAACATGGTGTATCTCGACCTGTCCCACAAGGATCCAAAAGAATTGGATGTCAAACTGGGCGGTATCATCGAGATTTACGAGAAGTTCGTTGGGGATGACCCGCGTAAAGTTCCAATGAAAATCTTCCCGGCTGTTCACTATTCCATGGGCGGCATGTGGGTAGACTATAACCAAATGACCAATATCCCTGGCCTGTTCGCAGCAGGTGAGTGCGATTACTCCCAGCACGGTGCCAACCGTCTCGGCGCGAACTCCCTCCTGTCCGCAATCTACGGCGGGATGGTGGCAGGACCAAAAGCAATCGAGTATATCAACGGCCTGGACGAATCCGCCGAGGATCTCTCCTCTGCGCTGTTTGACAGCTTCGCCAAGGAGCAGCAAGACAAGTACGACGCTATCCTGAAAATGGACGGCACCGAGAACGCCTACCTGCTCCACAAGGAACTGGGCGAGTGGATGACCGATAACGTCACCGTCGTGCGCTACAACGACCGTCTGCAAAAAACGGATGAGAAGATCCAAGAGCTGATGGAGCGTTACAAGAACATCAACATCAACGACACAAGCAAATGGAGCAACTCCGGCGCTTCCTTTACGCGTCATCTGTGGAACATGCTGGTGCTCGCCCGCGTGATTACCCTGGGTGCTTTGAACCGCAACGAGAGCCGCGGCGCTCACTACAAGCCGGAATTCCCAGAGCGCGATGACGAAAACTTCATGAAGACCACTATGGCGAAGTACAATCCAGAGACGACCGCGCCAGAAATCTACTATGAAGAGATCGATGTTTCTCTGATTCCGCCGCGCAAGCGTGACTATACGTCTGACAAGAAGAAGAAGTAAGAGGGGAGGGAACTGATCATGGCAGAAAAGCTTATTCACCTGAAAATCACCCGTCAAGACAGCCCTGACAGCGCTCCGTATGTGGAAGAATTTAAAATTCCGTACCGTCCGAACATGAACGTGATCGGTGCGTTGATGGAGATCCAGCGCAACCCTGTAAACGCCCAAGGACAAAAGACAACGCCGGTCAACTGGGAGTCCAACTGTCTGGAGGAAGTGTGCGGCGCTTGTTCCATGGTGATCAATGGCAAGCCCCGTCAGGCATGTTCTGCTCTGATTGACAAGCTGGAGCAGCCGATCCGTTTGGCCCCGATGAGCACTTTCCCGGTTCAGCGTGACCTCTCGATCGACCGCAGCCGTATGTTTGATGCCCTGAAGCGCGTCAAAGCATGGATTCCGATCGACGGTACTCACGATCTGGGACCAGGTCCGCGCATGCCGGAAGTGGATCGCCAATGGGCGTACGAGCTGTCCAAGTGCATGACGTGCGGCGTATGCCTGGAAGCATGCCCGAACGTGAACCAAAAGACAGACTTTATCGGACCTTTTGCGATCTCCCAGGTGCGTCTGTTCAACCAGCATCCGACAGGTGCGATGAACAAGCACGAGCGTCTGGAAGCACTGATGGAAGACGGCGGCATCCAGGATTGCGGAAACTCGCAAAACTGCGTGCAGTCCTGCCCGAAAGGCATTCCGCTCACCACGTCCATCGCGCATATGAACAAAGAAACAACCAAATACGCCGTGAAGCGTTTCTTCTTCTCCTAAGCGAGCGGCTGACCAAAAGCGTGCATACCGTAACTGCGGTGGCACGCTTTTTATATAGGGGAGGAACGGGGCTGCAGCGAGAAGAAGCATGTTTCCCTGCTTAGCTCCGGGCTCCGCCCCGCTGGTGGGCAAGACTGTCCGCTCTCGCGGAGGGCCGCTGTGGAGCGGACAGTGAATCATCCATGTGGGCGGAGAACGGAGCCTAGCATGGGAACGTGCTTCTCCTCGCTGAAGCCACGTTTTATGTACCTTTTTCGAATACGGGCCTCCCTTCCATGGAAGACTTATGTTATTGGATGTTTTTCTGGAAGGAGGCAAACGATGAAAAAACAGCTATTGTCTATCGGGTTATCGTTGGTTTTGCTTCCGTCTACGACGGCGGGTACATGGGCTCCGAAGGGAGGCGCGCCCGATGTCGTCAGTGCGAATCTGCTGCAGCAGGCCCGGGAGGACTTGCACGTGGTCCGCGGAGAAGTGGGAGGGCCCGTCCGATCGGGCGCGAGCGGAGGCGGCGTCCAGTCAGCCTCTGCGGATGAATGGACCCGGGCCGATCATGTGCTGCTGGGCGAACAGGTCACCGGGACGCCCACATCGGCTCTCGAGATGATCGAGGCGACCAAGGCCTGGCAGGAAGGGGGCGTCAAAGGTGAGGGAATGCTGGTCTCCGTCATCGATACGGGGATCAATGCGAAGCATCCTGATCTCCCCGCACCCAAAGACAAACGGGCCGCTGAGCAAAAATCAGGGTCGACGCAAAAAGTGCTTCCCGGCTACAACTGGGCCGACCGGAATCAAGTGACGGTGGATGTCGGCGAATCGCAGCACGGCATCCATGTGGCCGGAATCGTCGCCGCGAATGGCAAGCTGAAGGGAGTGGCTCCCGAGGCGCAGCTGCTCAGTCAGAAGGTGTTCAGCAACTACCAGGGGGAAGTCCCGGGACTCAGCGAATCGATCTTGTTTGCAATCAATGATTCCATCGCGAAAAAGGCAGACGTCATCAACCTCAGCCTGGGGTCGTCGGCCGGATACGTGGATGAGACGAATACAGAGCAGTACGCGATCAAGCGGGCAGTGGACAATGGCGTGATCGTGGTCGCGGCTGCCGGAAATGACGCCTACTTTGGCAGCGACAAAGTAAAAGCCCAGAACCCGGACGTCTCGATGATCGGCTCGCCGGGCCTGGCGCCGGACGCGCTTTCCGTCGCTTCCGTCAATGCGACAACGCTGGCAGGCTACAGCTTTCAGGTGGACGGAGTCGAGGGCGTGGACCGGGTCGTCTATCTGCATGCACATGCGGGCAATGGTCAGGCGCTCAATCCTGTGCAAGCCCTGATCAAGACGTATGAGCTGATCTACATGGGCAAAGGGAAAAAGGAGGATTACAACCTGTCGGCCAAGGGAAAGATCGTGCTCTTGGAGCGGGGCGACATCTCTTTCGACGAGAAGCTGCGCAACGCCAAGGAGGCCGGTGCTGCCGGGGCGATCATCTATAACAACCAGCCCGGACCGCTGATCATTTCCGCAGAGACGACCTCCACCCTGCCGGCCGTCTCCATCCTGAAGCAGATGGGGGAACAGCTGGCACAGGCTTTGAAGAAAGGGAAAAAGGTTCAGGTGAACTTCGACGGCAGGTATGCGCAGAACCCGATGCCGTATCCGGAGGGGGGCACCGTCTCGGCCTTCACTTCCTGGGGGCCGACGCCCGATCTGCAATTCAAGCCGGAAATCGCCGCACCCGGCGGGGGCATCCTGTCGCTGGTGAGAGAGAATGATTATGCCGTCAAAAGCGGAACCTCGATGGCAACGCCGCATGTGGCCGGCGGAATGGCGCTCTTGAAGCAGGCGTATTTGAAGCAAGGCCGAAAGCTCTCCGGAAGAGAGCTGGTCGAGACCCTGAAGGCGGCAGCGATGAACACGGCCCAGCCCGTATTGGAGCCGCAAAAAGCGACCGAAGCGGCCAGCGGAAAGAAAAAGAGCGGGCTGCCCTATAGCCCCCGCGTGCAAGGGGCGGGCTTGATGCAAATCGCCAAGGCGATGAAAACGCCCAGCATCGTGACAGACGCCAAGGGAAAAGCGGGGGTGTCCCTCGGTGAAATCAAAGAGACCGCATCGTTTTCCCTGTTTGTCGAGAACAAATTCGGCAAAAAGCCGGTCACGTACCGCATCCGTGACGAATTTGGCGTGCTGACAGACAAACGGGAGAACGGTATCAATACGTTGTCGGCTACGGTGCTGCCGGGGGCCTTCCTGCGCTTTTCGACGCAAGAGGTGACCGTCAAGCCGGGACAGCGCGCGGAAGTCAAAGTGATGCTGCAGCTGCCGCGCAATGCGCCCCGCAATATTTTTGCCGAGGGCTATGTCGCTCTCCAGCCAACGGACAGCGACATTCCGACTCTGCGCGTGCCGTATTACGGTTTTTACGGCAACTGGGATGAGCCCCGCGTGATGGATCAGCCGATGTGGGAGGACGACAGCCAGGAGCATCGGACAGGCGTCAAAACAACCTGGTATCACGACAAGGAAAATGACAAATGGAAGTATCGCGATTATCTCGGCGTGACCGGCGTGACGGAAGACGGGAAGGTCCAGGTGGATCCCGAAAAAATCGCGTTTTCTCCGAATGGGGATGGACATTACGATGTAGCGGCGCCGTCCGTCACCTTTTTGCGCAATGCCCGTCAGGTGATGGTGGATGTCGTCGACAAGAACGGCACGCTGATCCGCTCCCTGTCCCGCGGCGAAAAGATCAGCAAGTTCGACCAATCCAAGCTGGGCACGGCCTACTACTACACGGAGCGGGAAGAGTGGAGCTGGGACGGCAAGCGTTTCAACCCGGAGAAAGGGGTCTACGAGACTGTCCCCGACGGCAGCTATCAATTCATCATCCGGGCCCGCATCGACAATCGCCGGGCGAACTGGCACACCCTGACGCTGCCCGTAAAGGTCGATACCAAAGCGCCCGCCGTCACCGCCTCTCTCTCCGGCAACAAGGTGCAGTGGAGCAGCCGGGACAAAGACATTCAGGGCTATCTGCTGTATGTCGACGGCAAAAAAGTAGGCGGCCCCTATTCTGCCAGCGTCACCAGCACATTTGTCAGCCAGCCTGACAAGCGCATCTCGGTGGTGGCATATGATTACGCCGGCAACATCAGTGTCGCGCATATCCACGGCAAGAGCGATGTCGTGCCCCCGTTTGTCAAATTCCCCAATGACCTCTACTCCTCCGTGCTGATATCGGCTCAGCCCGATGTGGCGATCGCGGGACGAATTGCGGGCGAGGATATGCTGGACCGGGTGCGGCTCCTGATTCAGAAAAAGCCGATCCCGGTCGAGACGGACGGCTCCTTCCAAACGATCCTGAAGCTGCCGGAGGGGCTGAATTACGTCACCTACCAGGCACAGGATATGTACGGCAACACCAGGCAGTTTACCCAGCGGGTCATCGTCGATACGACGCCGCCCCAGCTGCAATTCATGAATGACGGGACGGAGGAGGTCTACTTTGACCAGGCCACCAAGCGCATGCTGGTTCCGGTGCGCTTTAGCTACCGCGATCAGACCTACAAGGGGCAGGCCAGCGTCAACGGGCAGATCATCTCCAGCTGGGAGGAGGATCAGCTGGAAAAAGTGGTGCAGAAAAACCTGTCGCAGCGGTTAACCCTGCATCACGGAGAAAACCGGATCCTGCTGGAGGGGAAGGATGGGGCAGGCAATGAGGCTTCTCTGGTGGTGTACGCCTATGTCGATGCGCAAGCCGGATCGATCGTGATGCATCACGGAGAGCAGCGCTATACCTATCAGGCGAAGCCGCTTCCGGCCCCCGTCCTGAAATTTGACGAAAAGAGCAAGGAAGCCCATGCAGGAGAGAGCATCCTGATATCGGGAAGGGTGCAAGCGCCCGGCACCGTGCTGATGCATCTCGATTACGGGCAGCAGCATCTTCCCGTCGATGTGAACGACCAGGGACAATTCCGTGTCTTGGTCGACGACATCAAGGAAGGCAAGCAAAAAGTCTCGGTGGTCGCCGTCGATGCATTGGGGCGGGAAGCCAAGGCTGAAATGGTGATTGTGGGCAAAAAGCGATAGTTAAAAGCGAGGGTGCCGGATCGGCATCCTCTTCTCGTTACGGGAGGTTGTCCATGTTTTATCACGGGATAAATTGGGTATATGTACGGAAGGAGTACCCCCTGCTCTCCCCGCGCCGAAATGTATCGCGAAAGCATGCGGAGCAGCTGGCGGACAGGATGCATTTGTTGGAGCAGTTCGGCATTGAGCCGGTGCATTTGCTCGAGGACGGACCGGATTACCCGGCGGAGCGCTGCATCGCGGAATGCCTGGCCTTTGGAGATACGGTCTTTGCGTTTGACAACATCAGCCATCCCTACTGGCAATTAAGTTGTCACGAAATAGGAGTAGAGGTGCTTGACCTGCGCACATGCAGGCGTATTTTCACCAGAAATCCCGGTGTCCAGACAGGAGATTTGTTTCCTGTGGTACCTTTGGTTTCGATCCAAAGTCCTTGATATTTTTCGACAACTCCTTGTCTCTGCCAATTTTCGACATTATAATGGGCCCATGGGGAGAATTCTGCACGGGAAGGAAGGAACAAAGATGAAAGTCCAGTACCTCAATCCGTTTCTGGATTCCGCTTCCTTGGTTATTGCGCAGCTGTGCAACGTCACGATCCAACGGGGAGAAATGGAAACGACCGAATGGTACTATCGGGACGACCATACCTGGATTCGCGTCGGCATGACCGGACAGTTGGAAGGGGATGTCTTTTTCGGCCTGCAAAATGACCTGGCCCTGCGGCTGGTGTCCGCGATGATGGGAGGCTTTCCCGTCAATGAGCTGGATGAAATGGGGAAGAGCGCCATCTCCGAACTCGGGAATATGATTTCGGGAAATGCCAGCACGATCCTGTACAATCAGGGAATCGTCATCGATATTACACCGCCGCAATTTATCCATACCCCCGAAGGCATCTGGGTCTCGCGGCCAGCGTATACCGTTCCGCTCGATCTAAGCGATATGGGGCGGATGGAGATACAGGTCGTCGTAGGCAAGTAGACCGGCAGCACAGCCATCATGGCCAAACAGGAAAACAGCCGCAAGGGATGAAACAGCGCTCTGCATGGACAGAACGCTTTTTTCTTTTTTCTCCAGAATAGATTGGCGCTGGCACACAAGTGCGAATTATAAAAAAAGATAAAATTTTTTTGATTGTTCTGGCTGTTTTTTTCCAGATCGTGTATTGTTTGAGATAGTAAGGGGGGAATGAATCTTTGTCGTATATCAAGCAGCTAATCGGGATGTTTTTCCTCGTCGTGATTGTCTGCGGCGGTCCGTTCATGCTGTACTCCGTAAAAGAAGAGGTGCATTTTTCACCCGAAAACGTGGTAACCCGCACAGCTTATCTGCTCTCACAGATCGGTGAGGGCTCGCTCGGCACTTATTTTTCGGGGAACAGTGAACGGAGCATCGCTGAGGATATCGTTCCCTTTGCCATACAATCCTTTAAATTGATGTTTTGGAGTGTCCTGATCGCCGTCGTGGCCAGCCTGTTGTTTGGGCTGTTCCTGCAGCGCTTTTCCGCTGTCCGCCTGTTCCAGCGCGTGCTGAATCTGCTATCCACCATTCCTGATTTTGTCCTCATCATGTTATCCGTGATGGCCGCGATTCAGTTTTACAAGTGGACAGACATCCGCATCATTACCTTGTCCCCTACGAGCGATACCAACAATCTGTGGTTTCCGCTGACGATGCTGGCGATCGGTCCGACGATCTTTCTGATGAGAGTGATCAGTCTGAAGTACGAGCAGATCGGCGGGGAGGACTACATCAAGACGGCATTGGCCAAAGGGATGGGCATCTGGCATATTCTCGTGCACCACGTCTACAAGAATGTGAAGCCCTTTCTCGTGGCGGACCTGAAGAAAACAGTCGCCATCACCGTTGCCAATCTATTCGTTGTGGAATATCTGCTGAACGTCGTCGGCTTGACCCGGTTTGTCTTCACCAAGAACGGCCCCTTCCAGTTCAATGCGGCCGTCATGGGTCTGATCAGCATCATCCTGCTGTCGATTTTGGTCTATTCTCTCATCCGGGCGATCTTGTCCGTATTTGAACGGATCGCGGTCTATAAATAAGTACCACGAAGCAAGCAAAAAAGAGTGAGGTTTACCATGCAGACACTTCGCAGAAATCCGTCCCTCTGGCTCGGTGCCATGATGGTCATGTTCCTGATCGTGCTGGGAATCATCGGCCCGTTCGTGGCACCGTACGAACCGGATTTTCAGGAAAAATTGAAGACCGTGGAAGTGGATGGCAAAAGCGTCATCATCTCCCCGCCGCTGCCCCCCTCTGCGGAGCATTGGCTGGGCACGGACAAGTGGGGCTACGACATGCTGAGCAAGCTGCTGTATGGAGCGCCCTATACGATTTTCGTCACGATGGCAGCCGCGGTCTGCCGTCTGTTGATCGGCGGCGTGATCGGACTGTATATCGGGATTCAGGACAAGCCCCAGAAGTGGTGGCTGTCGATTGAAAATGCCTGGGGATACATGCCGATCTTTATCCCGGTCTATTTTTTGCTGGTGGGGATCAGCATTAATCCGGAGCTCTCCATTTCCAAGCTGGTGACGCTGTTCGTCGTGCTGGTCGCCATTCTGGGGGCGCCGAGCGTCGCTTCCTCCATCCGGCAAAAAACCGAGCAGATTAAGGAGACGCAGTATGTGCTGGCGGCCACCTCCCTCGGGGCGGGGCGGGAACAGATCATCTTCCGCCACATTTTGCCCCAGCTCAAAGAGCAGTTCATCCTGATCGCCGTCACCGAGATGGTGTCCGTCATGACTCTAATGGGCCTCCTGGGGATGTTTGACCTGTTCGTCGGCGGCACCATCATGACGTTTGATCCGGTGATCTTTCACTCCATCACCAACGAGTGGGCGGGCCTGCTGGGATCGTACAGGGGCTTTGTCTTCAGCAACAACATCCGGATCTTTCTGATTCCGCTCGGCGCCTTCATCTTGGCGATCAGCTCCTTTTCGCTGCTCGCCAAGGGTCTACGCGACCGCTTCCAGGAGACGTATAACCGAACACCCTATATTTAACGCAAAAGAGGGCTGCCCTCTCGGAACCCCTCGCCCAAATATTGAATAGGATGTATGGCAAAAGCCTAAAATCCCCGTAATTCCGGCACCACCACCCACCCCCCTACATAGGATAAGGTGACTCTGTAATCCCTCAACCTTGTTCCTGTAGAGCCCACAAGGAGGGGTGGCACGATTGAAGGGTAGCGACCAAACCAAGCCGTTGTTGACAAATCGAGAAAGAGAAGTGTTTGAACTCTTGGTCCAGGATAAGACAACAAAAGAGATTGCCGGACAACTCTTCATCAGTGAAAAAACCGTACGCAATCACATTAGCAACGTCATGCAAAAATTAGGTGTAAAAGGTCGATCTCAAGCAGTAGTCGAACTCGTTCGACTTGGTGAGTTGGAGATTTGAACCCAGTCCACACAACCCTCCCTTGTCTTCCCTTGCGATGGGAGGGAGGATTTTTTTTGCACCATTCAATAACGGCGACAACTGCATACGTCTAACTGGTCCAAATATGGGGGCGCCTGTTCGCAAAACGAGGGTGCCCCCCATTCTTTTCGTCGAGAGAGGTGCCAGGCCCCCAGGGGGATCGCAAAATGAACCGGCGTTCCTTGCCGTAAAAAAAGGCCACCTGTGGAAGCGGCCCACTTGTAGCGATCTCGATACAACCAGAGCAGATAAGCTTCCAGCAGAAAGACAAGGACTGCCAGCGGCAGCAGGGACGGGTCCACAAACAGATGGAAAAACAGAATATTGACGACGATCGGGGCCAAGACCGCCAAGGTAGCGGGGGTATAGCGGTTGGCTACTAGCAACAGCCCACAGATGAGTTCCACCGATTTTTCCAGCACCAGCAGATAGCCTGTTAACAACTCCATCGCCTTGGGGCTCGTGGGAAAGACAGGCTCATAGCCGAGGATGACCACCCAGCCGTTAAAGCCGGCACCCAGGAAAATGAGGGACAACAAAAGACGTGGTACATGCAGCCGCAGAATGTGCAGATCACACACCTCCAATTATGATCAGGCAACCGCGTACGGCTTCCTGCCATCGCCCATCGGCGAGAGGATAAAAAAATCGAGCCTACACCCAAATGGTACTACAACATTCCAAAAACAAGAAGCTGCGAAAATAACGGTCGTAAAAAAAGAAAAAAAGCCCTGAAAGGGGCCTGTAAAGAGGGATAGCGGATTTACTTGTACAAAATATCTTTCCGCAAGGCGTTTACCTTCTCCAATGCATCGCGGATGTCTTCCTCCTGTACGCCGAAGTGTCTGAGAGCTGCTTGCAAATGTGCGACAATCGCATCGAAGTGAACCGGCTGCAAATTCATCCCTTTATGGGCCGCGGCCATGGACTGGCCCGAATACTGATTGGGCCCCCCTAAGGCGTAGCTGATGAATTTGGTTTGATGCTTCCGCTGCTTTTCCATATCCGTGTTTGCAAAAAAATGATTCACGGTCTCATCTGCCAAAACCAATTCGTAAAAATAATCGACCACCTTTGAAATGGTTTCTTCGCCGCCGTATTTTTCGTAGAATGTCTCCATATTGAACCTCCTCGGCATAAGAACTACAGCTTAGTTCTTCCACCAGGAAAGCAAGTTTATGAAGGGGATGGACGATACGGTCCGTCACTCTTTCTATCCGACACTCTTTTCATAATGAATCAACGAATGTACATAGCGGCAGATGCATTGCGGGTCTCGCCGCTTTTTGTCGTGCGCCCTTCTCTCCCGTTATGCAAATGGGTATGTTTCCGGCAGACAGCGGGGGAAAATGAGGAGGGGCACAGAGGCGGAAGTTATCCATATCCACAAAGTATGTGACGGAGATGAGGTATGGTGATTGTCGTGAATTGTCGAATGCCGGTATTCGCGCGTATTATCGGATCGTAGGTCTAATTTATCAGCAAAATCAGATTCTTGTAGCAATTTTGGTTCATATCAGTTGCCCAAGGGTTTCCAATGCTGGGAATACCGTCTTGTTTTTTCGACAAATAACGATTATGATTGTCGTAAATACGTCGAATTTTATATGTTTATTTTCCAACCAATTTCATATCGAAAAAGGGCAAATCCATTGAAAGATGGAGACGCAAAGCTAGAGGGGCTAATATGCGAATTACGTTGCATGATGCCAGCCAGTTGCCGACAGAGTTGTCTTTGTTTTTTTCTGTGCGCGGGTCCCCTTTTGTCTAAAAAGGGGATTTCTTGTTTGCAGAAAAAGAAAATAGAGAAAGAGAAGGGGTGTTTTTCATGGCTGTGCTTTTGGGAATAACGAGTTTTGTCTCTTCTTCTTACCTCGTTAAAATTAATGAGGCAGACACCGATCTGATTGAAAGAAGAACGGTTATCTTAACGAATATTCTTCGGGTCCAAGTGGAAATAGCGAAAGAAAGCGAGCAGCTGCGGGGATATTTGCTTGCCCAGGAGCAGGAATACCTAAGCGAATTGCAGTCTTCGTATGATCTGATCGCCAACTTGATGGCGGACACGCGGGAACTGGCTCAAATCGAAGCATTTGAGAACAAATTAACCGAACTGGACGAGCTGAACCAACGATATAAACTGAGAGCCGACCATCTCTTGAATATGGTTCAATCGCAACAGCCCGCACAGGAAATAACCGACTATTACCGGTCAGAGGTACTCCCCTTGGGCAAACAACTGGATGCGACGGTAGAAGCTCTGGCCGAGGAACAGCTTCAGATCATGAACGAAGAAAGCAAGAAAAATACGGGATTGGTCAGAAGCGCAATTTCCACGGTATCCTTCCTCAGTGTGATTGCCGTGATCCTCGCAATTTTGATCGGACTGGTGATTTCGCGCCTGATCTCGAAGCCGATCGTTAAAATGGCGGCCATCGCGGAGCAAATCGCACAGGGCGATCTGACCTCAGAACCCTTTCAGGTGAAAAATAAAGATGAAATCGGCAATTTGGTCAAATCGTTTAATCAGATGACGGACAATCTGCGCAGCCTGGTAGGACAGATACGGATCACCTCCGAGCAGGTAGCCGCTTCCTCCGAAGAGTTGACGGCGAGTGCGGAACAATCCAGCCAAGCAGCGGAAATTATCGCGAAGACGGTCCAGGAAGTGACGGCAAACGCCGAGATGCAGTCCCGGAGCGTTAGCGAGAGCGGACAGACGATCCAAGAGATGTCGGTGGGTGTACAGCAAATCGCCATGAGCGCCCAATTGACCTCTTCCCTGTCCGTCCAGGCATCGCAAAAAGCATCGGAGGGGAATCAAGCGATCCAGCAAACGGTGAAACAGATGGATTCCATCCACCAGACGATGAATCAACTCTCGCAGGCAGTGGCCGAGATGGAAGAACAATCGCAGGAAATCGAACGCGTCGCAGAAGTGATCACCGGGATCGCTTCGCAAACCAATCTGCTGGCGCTCAATGCGGCCATCGAAGCGGCCCGGGCAGGCGAACAGGGGCGGGGCTTCGCGGTGGTGGCGGATGAAGTGCGAAAACTGGCGGAGCAATCTTCAGAATCGGCAGGTCAGATCGCTCAATTGGTGTCCACGATCAAAAATCGGACGCAGACTGTCGTGGAATCGATGGAGGTAGGCGTAAGCGAGGTGGACGCAGGGATCCGCGTCGTACATACCGCCGGCGAGCTGTTCGATGATATCAGGCGCAACATCGACGAGGTGTCTCAACAGGTTCAGGAAATCTCCGCCGCTTCCCAGCAGATTTCCGCCGGGACAGGACAGGTCGTGCTTTCAATCGAGGAGATTGAAGAAGGAGCTAAAACGGTGGCGGCCGAATCGCAGAACGTGGCTGCGTTTACCGAAGAGCAATTGGCATCGATGGAGGAAATCACTGCTTCCGCTTCCTCCCTCTCCCGCATGGCCGAAGAGCTGCAACTTGTCGTCGGGAAATTTAGAGTTTCCTAAGGTTTTCTTTGATTCACTGGCTTCTATGTCTTATTTCTAAAAGGAGCGCCATGGTTCCATTTCAGAAAAAAAGCTATTGGCAAAAATTGCAGCAATATCGCTTGCCTCTTGCTCTCATTTTTTTCCTTCTTCTTTGCACGACGGTATGGATCGACGGGTATCTTTATCCCGGATCGAATTTGATCGGTTTGTATCTGCTGAATTTTGTTCTGGCCGGCATTGTTTTCTGGAGAAGCATGGCCCTGCAAATGATTTCCGCGGCCCTGCTGACTTGCTTTTACTATTATTTTGCGCCATTCCGCTCTCCGCACATCAGCGTCATTTTCTTTAACGGGCTCACGTATCTTTTGGCGACATTATCGATCTCCTATGCCATCCGCTATCACAGAAGGGAAAAGGAAAACACCCTGAATCTGACTCTCGTACTGGCCAAATCACTGGATGCGCGGGACAAGTACACGGCGTTTCACTCGGAAAATGTTGCGATGTACGCCTATCGCATCGCCAAAGAGATGGGGCTTTCCCAGAAAAGCTGTGAACGCATCTACCTGGGAGGGCTCCTGCACGACATCGGAAAAATCGGGGTCCCCGAATCGATCCTGACCAAGCCTTCCAAGCTGACGGAGGAGGAATACGCGATCGTCAAGCAACATCCGTCGATTGGCTACGAGATGGTCAAGCATATTTCACTGTTTCGGAACAACGGCGTTCTCGACGCCATCCTCTACCATCATGAGCGCTATGACGGAAAAGGGTATCCCAAGGGCTTGGCTGGCGAGGAGATTCCCCAGGTAGCGCGCATCATGGCGATCGCGGATTCCTTTGATGCGATGACATCCAGGCGGGGCTATCGCGCGCAGACGGATATCCATTATGCGGTAAGGGAAATCCGGAAGAACAAAGGGACACAATTTGATCCGGTGATCGCCGATGTATTTTTGCAAATCGTCGAGAGGGAAGGGGAGGATATCCTCTCCCGCCGTGAGGAAACGGTTCGTTTGCCGAACCAAGACAAGGGCACCCATCTGCGTTGAGAGGGTGCCCTTGTGCAAGGGGGAGCGATTGGGGGAAGATCCCCCGCGTCGTTGTCAGCGTACATCATTTTCATGTACCATCGGATTCGAGCCGCTGTTTTTGGCTTCCTTCGCCAGCGTTTGCAGGCTGTTCAGGATACTGGTCATTCGGTTCACGTCATCTTGCAGCTCGTCGGGGGAGTTAACCCGTTGTTTCATCCCCTGTGCAAGTCCTTCTAACTGTTCCGCCAATCTGTGAACCAAGCCGACGTCAAATGATGCCATTGTAATGTTCCCCCCTTTCCGTAGGAGCTCGGCCGCGGAATTACTGCAGGTTCTGGGGCGGCGGTGCGGCGTGGCCGCGGACCAGCTCCGTAAACAGATCATCCGCTGCGCCTGGTTTGGCTGCGTGCTCGGGAAACCTGGTTTCGAGGAGCTTCATCAGCTGCTGAATGTCCTCCTTCGTGGCGGGCTGCTTCTCCGGCTTCAGCTGGTAGCCCAGGCTGCCGCTTGCCTCCAGGGTCGCGTATTCCACATCCTCGATGCGGGCGATTCCCGCCTGCCTCAGTCTCATCTCCAGCTTGTCCGCCGTGAGACGCAGCTTGCGCATGTTGGTGTGGTGCAACTGTCCATTCTCTATCACGACCACTGATTTGCCGCTGATCAATGTTTCCAGTCCATCCACTTTCATTTCTGCGTATTCCATGAGGATCATCATCAGGATGAGAACGGCTGCCAAGACAAGGGTCGTCCAGTAGCCATGGCCGCTAATCGGTTGAATCAGCAGCGTGCCGATGCCGATCATCACAATGACTTGCGCGATCGTCATCTGGGCGATGGACTTTCTCCCTCCGATCCTCAGGAGCAGCGTCCCAATCAGGATGATCCCGACCGCCTTCCAGACAAGTGTCCAATCCATGTGCAACCTCCCGCTGCCAACATATGCTGCACGAATAGTTTGTCCCGACCCGGGATATAGCAAACAGAGAACCGGTGTAGAACGGGGGTTATGCGCATCTGGGTAACTCCAGACAAAAAAAACGCGCCGAAGCGCGCATGTCTTTAGATATGATGATTGTGCTGGTCTATCTGATGCAATGTCTGATGGGCGATCGCGTCGTCCATCGGTTGCTTTGCTCCAAACTCGTCTTTTTGGCGAAGACTGTTCATTCCGGTAAAGCACCAGGCCACGCCAACCAATAAAACAATGCCGCCAAGCAAGTACAGCATGAGATCACTCCTCTCGACCGCTGATACCTTTAGAATAACATAAGTGGTAAAAAAAGTATTCCGTTTCCCGTGAAAAGTGTGATTGGCCTGAAAAAACCGCTCGTCTGCCATTTGAATCTGTAGTATTCTTAGTGTAATACTAAACATTAATTCCTGCCGAGGAGGCGCCTATGAACGTCTACCAGCACATCACCGAATGCATCGGAAATACGCCCATCGTCCGGCTTAACCGCATCGTTCCTGAGGGAGCGGCGGAGGTCTATGTCAAGTTGGAGATGTACAATCCTTCGCGCAGCGTCAAAGACCGCGCTGCCTATAACATGATCGTGACCGCTGAGGCAGAGGGGCTGATCAAGCCGGGTGACACGATCATCGAGCCGACCAGCGGCAACACGGGGATCGGTCTGGCCATGAATGCGGCGGCCAAGGGATACAGAGCCATTCTCGTCATGCCGGACAACATGTCCAAAGAACGGATCAATCTGCTCAAGGCGTACGGGGCAGAAGTCGTGCTCACGCCGAGCGAGCAGCGCATGCCGGGCGCCATCGCCAAAGCGGTGGAGCTGCAAAAGGAGATTCCCGGCAGTTTTATTCCGCAGCAATTTGAGAATCACGCCAATCCCGGTATTCATCGCGTGACGACCGCTCGCGAGATATGGCAGCAGATGGAAGGCAAACTGGACGCTTTTATCGCAACGGCGGGTACAGGCGGGACCATTACCGGTACGGGAGAGGCCCTGCGGGAAAAACTGCCGGGGCTGTACATCGGAGTGGTGGAGCCCAAGGGCTCTCCCGTACTCTCCGGGGGCAAGCCGGGCCCGCATAAGCTGGTCGGGACCAGTCCTGGCTTCGTGCCGCCGATACTGAACACAGGGATCTACGATGAAATTATGCAGATTGAAGACGAGGAAGCCCTCTCCACCATGCGCGCGCTGGCGGCCAAAGAAGGCATACTGGTCGGTCCGTCCTCCGGTGCGGCTGTTTTTGCTGCGATCCGGGTCGCACGGAAGCTGGGCACGGGGAAAAGGGTCGTGTGCATTGCGCCTGACACGGGCGAGCGCTATTTGAGCATGAATTTTTTCTGAGTCAAGTTTGCCGAAAAAGCCTCCCGCTCTCCGTTGGGACAGGGGAGGTTTCTGCTGGGAATTTTATTAATATTGAAAAAACATGCGCATCCGGGCAGGAGGCTGCTTGCGCCTGACGAATGGGTAAGGGGGGAGAAATAGCCCAGATTGATCAAAGGGCGATGACCCTGTACCAAGACCGATCGTACCCTGGGAGGAGAATACAGATGTTGTCCTGTCGAGAAGACGTACTTCGCATCACGGATGAACTGGTTCAGGTAGAAAGTGTCGTCAATACGCCGGGCGAGATTGATGTCGCCCGCGCCTTGCATCAACGTTTGGCAGCGCTGCCGTATTTTCAAAAGCATCCGGAGAGCCTGCTTTTGTCCCGGACTGTCGACGATGAAGTCGAGCGCTACAATGTTCTGGCTTTTGTCAAAGGAACCAAGGACCCCGCAAACAACCGCACGGTGATTTTGATGGGGCATATCGATACGGTAGGGATTGAGGATTACGGCCATCTGAAGGAGAAAGCCTGTCACCCGCAGGAACTGATGAAAGCGCTTCAGCATGAGCCGCTGCCGCCCCTGGTCAAAGAGCAGCTTGAATCCGGGGAATGGCATTTTGGACGGGGCGCGCTGGACATGAAGAGCGGGGTAGCCAGCCATGTGTACCTGCTCAGCTATTACGCCGAGCATCCCGAAGAGCTGGCGGGAAATCTGGTCATGCTTGCGGAGTGCGACGAGGAGGACAGCTCTCACGGCGTTCTCTCCGGCTTAAAGGATCTGAAGCGCTGGAGAGAGGAGCATGGCTTTGAGTACATCGCGCTGATCAATTCCGATTTCGTCGCGCCGCTCTATGAGGGGGATGTAAATCGGTACATCTACAAAGGGACGATCGGCAAGCTGCTGCCTTCCTTCTATATTACCGGCGCGGAGACGCATGTGGGCTCCTGCTTTGAAGGGCTCGACCCCAATTTTCTCGCGGCCGAGCTGACGCGGCAGATCAGCTACAATCCCGAGCTCTGCGATGAAGCGATGGGCGAAATCCCGGTTCCGCCCGTATCCTTGAAGCAGACCGACTTGAAGCCGTCCTACACCGTGCAGACAGCGCTCTCCGCCTATGTCTACTACAACTTTTTCACCGTCTCCTGGTCGCCGAAAGAAGTGCTGGAGAAGCTGAAGGTGCAGGCGGAAATCGCCTTTGCGAACGCTCTGCAAAGCCTCAACGACCGCTATCGCGCGTATCGGGAGCGCTGCGGCGAGGTGTATCTGCCGCTGCCCTGGAAGCCGCGCGTGATGATTTACGAGGAGATGAACCGCCAGTTGCGCGAGGAGCATGGGGCGCGTTTTGAGGAGCATATGAAGGCTTTCAAAGAGAAGCTCCTGTCGGACAAATCCCTCGATACGCGCATGTTTGCTGCCCGCGTGGTCGAAGAAGAGTGGACCTGGATGAAGGATAAAAGTCCGGCCATGATTCTGTTCTACTCCTCTCTCTATTCGCCTGCGATCGAAATCAGCGGCAAAGACGAGCGGGAGGTGCAGCTTCTGGAAGCGCTGGAGGAAGCCGTCGCGACAGTCCAGCCAAGCTACGAGCATCCGATCGTCACGAAGAACTTCTTCCCGTACATCTGCGACATGAGCATGGTGGCGCTTCGCGACGATGAAGAGGCGATTCGCGCGGTCAGCGATAACAACCCCGGCTGGGGGACGAAGCACTACGTCAACTATCAGGACATTCGCGAGCTGAATGTCCCGGCGATCAACATCGGCCCGTATGGCTACGATGCGCATAAAAAGTACGAGCGGATGGAAATCAAATTCTCGGCGGAAATTGTGCCGACGGTGACGAACCACGTCATTCAGCGGCTGATCGGCGGGTAAATGGGATTCAAGAGAAAGAGCTCCGGAGACAGCGTCTCTCGGAGCTTTTTTGTAATATCGGAAAGTATATAATTTTAGGGCGTGAGCCCCTTTATTTTAATATCGGAAAGTATATAATTTTAGGGCGTGAGCCCCTTTATTTGTTTTGGTAAAATTAAGATATGGAGACGAACATTCTTAAACAAATTTTTATGGAACACTGGCAACCTTTTGTAAAAAAGTATGACAAGCGAATTCGACCTTCGGTTCTGAAGGAAGTCGAGAAGTTTTTGAACTGCGGTGACCCGAAGAAAGGGTTTAAGCTGCTAGTTTGTGAGGGTTGCCACAAAACGAAAAGAATTCCTTTCCGTTGCAAAGGACGATTTTGTACAACCTGCTCTTGCGGTGAAACCGAAGAATGGAGCCGAATCATGAGCGAAGAGGTGTTACAAGTAAATCATCGTCATGTCATTTTTACAATTGACGAAGGATTACGGGATATTTTTCGAAGGCATCGTGCGATGCTAAAAGAATTTATGGATGAAGCGGTTCGAGTAGTTCAAAAATGGTTTGAAGAGAAATTGAAAGTTACCCCAGGAATTATTGCTGGATTACATACATTTGGCTCGCGTTTAAACTTTAACCCCCATGTACACATGCTAGTTACCATGGGTGGAATGAAGAAAAATGGGGAATGGAAAACCTACGATTACATTCCTTTTGAGATGTTACGAAAGCAATGGCAAACCGTTGTACTTAAACTCATTCGCAGATCATTGAACGCAAAAGACTTAAAACAAGTTCAGCCATTACTTCAAAAAGCCTATTCCGCAAATGGAGAAGGCTTTTATGTGCATGCCCCAAAACAGAAAGGTAATGTGAAAGTTCAAATTGGTTACATCGGTCGATATTTTCGTCGACCAGCTATTGGTCTAAATCGTATTGAGCAGTACGATGGAAATACCGTAACCTTCCGATACCATGACAAAACAAATGGACAAGAAAAGCGCGAAACAGTAAGTGTTGAGGAATTTATCGGACGTCTTATTAGCCATATACCTGATGGGCAGTTTAAAATGATACGGCATTATGGGATCTACGCAAGAAGAAGTAAAAAAATTGCTAAACAAAAGATATCTATTTGGCAACAAGAGATGCAAAGAAAAATTGTTCAAATTAAACGGTACCTGACGCGTAGGAAGTGGAATCAACGGATAAAGGATCAAACGGGAAAAGACCCACTCGTCTGCTCTCGCTGTCAGTGTTACTATGAATACAAGGGAGAAGTCTGCCTAAAAGATGGAACCCTTGTTATTAAGCATGCTCTTTGTCGTCAATCACGAGCGTGTCTGGAAGGGATGATTGAAGATCTCACAGGTGTCAAAAAAGAAAAAGGCAAAGAAAAATCGCAAAGCACTCCTGGAAAGTTTCCGAAGGAAACAAGAGAGGAACGAGGTCGTCAAATATGTTTGTTTAATGTGTCATGAGACAGAGGAAATTCCATTAAGCGTAGTTCGCGATTTCGATGCGATGGATGATGGCGACCCGACTGTTCCACCTCAATTTGGATGTGAGTATTGCGGAAATCCTATGTACCCTGAGTATTATAAAGGCTTGCATGGATATGAATACAAACTTTCGGATATCCTCTAACGCCAAAAGGCCCGGAGCTTCTCTCCGGGTTTTCTTATATAGAATGAAAAAACACCTCCCGGAATCGTGTGATCAAACGATTTGCTGGAGGTGTTTTCGTTTTCGCCGATGCGTTCTTAGCGGGTGCCGAAAGCCAAGGAAGGCGGAATGTAATTCAGCTCTTCGTCGGCGGTGATGTAATCCGTATTGACCATCAGCAAGAGAAAACGCTTGCCCGTCTGCGGGTCACTGAGGATGATGTGGTCCCGTCCCGCTGTCTCCAGCACGCCGCGGAAAATCTTCGCGTTCCACTGCGTGTTGTTCTCGAAGGTTTGGTAGACGGTGATCACTTTGCCGCGGTTGAGGCGGAGGATGTTCTCGATGTAGGACTCCTCTACCACCTGTCCGGGCGCCAGGGGAGTGCCGGGAATCATCGAGCCGCTCGGCTGCATCGGCGTGACTTGCTGCGTGCCGGGCATTCCGGGCTGACCCATCTGGAATGGAAAGGTCGAGGACGGATACATCTCTGTGTAGGGGTAGGCCGTATACGGATTATAAGGCATTTGCTGACTCATGATGAACTCTCTCCTTTTTTTGTCTTGCAAGCACCATCAACAAACAAAGCCAATCAGTAGACGCGGGGACAATCCTGGGGAGTGGGGACGAAGAAGCAGTGGGCCTTGTATCGTCCGGAGTTTCTTTGGTTGAACCATTGTGCGGGACAGTTGCCGCTCGGCCGGAAGAACCAGAGCGCATTCGAGGCGGGATGCTGCCTTTCCCCTTTAATGACCCTTCGTGCCAGGCGCCGCTCTTTGTCTCTTGCGCGCTGATAAAAGTACGACTTATGCACCGCTTCATACCCGCCGGGGGATTGGAACACCATCTGCCGCATCGTCCGAATCCCGCGAAAATCCAGACAGTTGGACAGAATGCGGTTGACGCCGACGTTTCCCACCATGAGCATGCCTAAATCTCCTTCTCCCTCCGCTTCCGCCCGGATTAAACGGGCCAACATGTCGACATCTCTGGAGTTTGCCTTGATGACGGCCATCGCTTCACCTCCTCCGAAAACTCACACTTCCAATATATTGAGGGTTCTGCAATAGGTGAATGTCCACGAAAGAAAACGCGCCCGGGAGAAGTGATCCGCTCCCGGGCGCGTTGCTCTCTTTTATTCCGCAGTCATGCCAGCTTTTTCTTTTTTCGCTTATTCCAGATGAACCAGGCAATTGCAACGATTGCCCCGATACCCAGAACGCTGATCTCCAGGTACTCGTCGAGCAGCACTTTGGCGTGTTTGCCGTAGAGATGAAACAAGACGCCGATCAGATAAAATTTGATTCCGCGGCCCAAAATGGCGAACAGCATGAGCTTGGTCAGCGAGTAATTAAAGACACCGCTGAGGATGGTAAAGACCTTGAACGGAATCGGGGTGAACGCGCCGATCAAGACGGCCGTATCCCCGTTTTTATCGAATTGTTCCGTCGCGAGCGCCGTCCATTTTTCCGGAAGAATCTTTTTCAGAATCGGTTTGCCCAGCCATTTTCCCAGTATGTAACCCATCGGCGCTCCCAAAATCGAGCCGGTAAAGGCTATGGTCGCATAGCGCAGGGCGGAAGAGGGGTCGATCAGGCTCATCGCGATCTGCAGGAAAAACGGGGGAACCGGGACGATAAACGAGTCCAGAAAAGAAAGTCCAAACAGGCCCCAAATTCCGTATTGCATAAAGGCTTGCGTGATTTGTTCAAACATGAGCGTCTCCTCAATTGAATTATCCTTGACCTTCTTTCCATTATACAGGAAAGCGGGTGGTTTCTGTAGTTCTATATATGCCTTGTACGAGGGGATATGTCTGGTACTACGTTTGGCGGCGAAAAGAGTTACAGCCTTCCGGGCAAATTCGCAGGGGAGCTTGCTTCTATTTGCCAGAAAAAAGGGACATACTGTTAGAGATTTTGAAAAAGGAGGAATCGATTCGATGCAACCCCACGTGTACGGCGCTCACGAAGTGATGGAGCTGCACGAAATCTTGAACGGGGCCGTAGATGCGATCAATACAGCGCAATTGTACGCGCCTTATGCCCGGGATCCCGAATTGGTGCAGCTTCTTCGCCACCAACTGCAATTTATGGAGACGGAATACAACAGCATGGTCCAGACCATCCGCGGACTGGGAGCCGGTGAAGGTTTGCCGTATCGCCCGATCAGCTCGCCGGGAGCAAATGCGTCAGCGATGCCGCCTGCCCCGCAAGCTGCCCACCCGACGCCATCCGCCCAGCAGCCCAATACCCATCCGAACCAGATGGATGATCGCGACGTCTCCTCCGCTATGCTGGGGCTGCATAAGTCGGGAGCGGTATTTAAAATGGCGGCAGCACTGGAAGCGGCTCATCCCCAGATACGCAGCATGCTCCTGCAAAGCGCGGTCAATTGTGCAAATCAAGCCTATGAGACGTGGAATTACATGAAGCGCAAGGGCTACTACCCGCTGGTAGCGATGCCGGAGAGTGTCAATGCCCAGCTGCTGAAAGGGTATCAACCCACCGCTGGGATGGCACCAGGGGCGATACAGCAGATGGCTCCGGGAGCAGTCACTCCGTCTGTCCAGCAGAACGGCACGCTGTTTACCAATTCCGTGGAGCCGGAGGGGCCGCTCGCCAGGCATTCGTCCATGCTTCCAGGGATGGCGGTGCCGGGGGCAGCCCTCCAACAGCCCCAGCTGACTCAACAGCCTCAGCTGACCCAACAGCCTCAGCTGACCCAACAGCCGCAGCTGACCCAACAGCCTGCGCAGCTGACCCAGCAGCCGATGCAGGCATCCCCACTATCGATGCAGCCGCCGCCGGTCAATGCCAGCCAGATTTTTTCCTCGCCGCAGTACCGCCAGGAGCACTACGGGGGCGGGGACGAGCTGGGGATGGCAGCCGAGCCGGAAGCGACGATGGCCTCCGAGACCTATGGCTCGGCCAGCGTGCCGCCCGCGAGTGACAGCAAGCAGAAAGGCGGACGCAAAAAGAGCGCAGCCGATCCTGCCAGCGGGTAAAAAGTCTGCCGTGTGCATTGACGCTGGGAAAGATTGTCTACTACTATAGAGGTACAGACCACATGGGGGAGGTACCGGATGAAAACACTGGGATCGGGGAAAGTCACCTTCTATGCGCCAAATGGTACGGCGCTGGAGTTCAAAGGGGAAATCGACGTGCGGGGAGATCGGGTATCGGTTACGGAGATTATTTACTTCAACGGCAAACCAAACGGAGCCCGCGAGATGAATCTGCCGCTCGGGCAGTCCGTCATCTATTGGGACCCGGAAGTCTATGAGGAAATCGGTTTCGAAGCATAAACGTGAGATGCGAGAGCAAAGCAGTCTTGCCGCCGGCAGGGCTGCTTTCTGCTTCCCGGGGAGCCTGCAGGGGTTCTATCCCGGCTGCTTTTATGATACGATGAAGCGTGGACGACATGTTGCGAGGGAAGTGATCCTTTTGATCGATCATATTTTGGAACGAGCCTTGGCGGGAGAACGCCTGGGACTGGAAGACGGGTTGGAGCTGTTTGCCAGCAATGAACTGGAAAAGCTGGGCCATTACGCCAATCTCGTCATGCAAAAATGGCATCCGGAGCCGATTACGACGTTCGTCATCGGGCGAAATGTCAATTATACCAACGTATGCGATACGTATTGCCGATTCTGCGCTTTTTACAGGCCGCCCGGATCGAAAGAGGGCTACGTCCTGTCCAATGAAGAGATTTACCAAAAAATTCAGGAGACCGTCGACGTCGGAGGTACGGAGATATTGATGCAGGGCGGGACCAATCCGGATCTGCCGCTTGACTATTACCTCGAATTGTTGCGCGGCATCAAGCAGCGGTTTCCACAGATCACGATGCACTCGTTTTCCACGGCGGAAGTCAAAAAGATGGCGGACGTCTCCGGACTTCCGATCGAGGAAGTGCTGCGCCAGTTGAAACAGGCCGGCCTTGATTCCCTGCCGGGAGCAGGGGGAGAGATTCTCGACGATCGGACGCGGCGAAAAATTTCCCGTCTGAAAGGCTCCTGGAAAGAGTGGATCGATATCCAAAAAGCGGCCCACCGCGCCGGCTTGCCGGGAACAGCGACGATGGTGATCGGCTTTGGCGAGGAGATGGAGGAGCGGGTGCTCTCTCTCATGCGCATACGCGAAGCGCAGGATGAGACGGGCGGCTTTACCGCCTTCATCACCTGGACGTTCCAGCCGGACAACACCAATATGAAAGCAGTCAACAACACGCCCGAGGAGTATCTGAAAACGCTGGCGATTGCCCGGCTGATGCTGGACAACATCCCCAACTTCCAATCCTCCTGGGTGACCATGGGGCCGGAGATCGGGAAGCTGTCGCTCAGCTACGGGGCCAATGACTTCGGCTCCACGATGATGGAGGAAAATGTCGTGTCGGCAGCCAAATGCGCCTATAAGGTAAATACCAACCTGATCCTGCAATTGATCAGGGAGGCGGGGAAAATCCCGGCACAGCGAAACACCAAGTACGAGATCCTGCGCGTCTTCCAGGAAGGCGAGCAGGCCGAAGTGGACTTTGTGATGCAAAATTAACCAGTTGCACCATGCCCAGAGAAAAGAAAAACGTACACGGCGCCGCTCGCAGGCGTCGTGTTTTTATTTGCCCTGCAACCTTCCCGCTCTTTCCATCCGTTTAAAAGTATATCGCCCCTGGTGGGACATATACTGTAACTACATTGCGGATTGGGGGGATCAAGATGCAAGTGTACGCCCTGTTATTTGAAAATATCCCTGCTCATTGTGATGCGTTTCGCTCCATTTTGGGGGACTTGACGGAGCGGGTCAAGACCGATCCGGTATGCATTACATATGAGGAATACGAGCAGGGTGACTATAGATTGTTCCGCTTCCAGAGCTGGTGCCGCGAAGAGTACAACGCGGAGACGATCGACTGGGCGCGGGCGTTTATCGCATTGGCAGTGGCCGAGTGGGTCCTCCGCGTCAAAGAGCCGGAAGTCATGGAAGAGATGGCAGCCGACTTGATGGAGGCGGAGCTGCTCGAAGAGGAGTGGCCGTCTGTCCTCCCGTTTATCCATCGGCTCTGTCTGGAACAAGATTTCACCGAAAGTGCCCTGCACATGTCGACGAGGAAAGCGAAGGTCTACCGAAAGGTCTTTGACTACTTCGAAGACGAGCGGCAGTTAAACGTGCTCGGTTTTGTCCGCTTTCGGCTGCAGGAGCACTGGAATGACCTGTTCGAACTGGTGGAGACCGGTCTGGACGACTATCTGGAGGATCAGCAGTACCAGGAATTCGTGGACCTCCTGCGTTACTTCGTCGCGGATCAGGAGACGAAGCAGGAAGTGGTGCACGTCGTTCCTAGTGTGGACAAACCTTTCCATCTCTATGACAAACAGGGGAATCGAATCTTTCTGGAGCAGCTGGATGCGATCCTGTGCGTAGAGGAGCAGCGCTGCCGGGAAGAGGATTATCTGGTCAGTGCCCTGGTCACGCTGGCGCCGGAGCGGATCATCCTTCATCTGGGCGAGGACAGGCTCCCGTTGATCCAGACCGTGAGAAGCATTTTCGAAGCGCGGACGGTCACCTGTCATTCCTGCTCCCTTTGCCTGTCGGGCAGACGCATACTTGACGGGAACAAACCGACTCCTTTATAATACGAAAAACAACTCCACACGGAAAATACAATGAGAAGGACATGAAGAATGCTGTCGCAGCTTCAGAGAGGCGGGTCACAGGCTGGAAGCCCGCTGCATGCAGGTATTGCTTTACCCCCTTCGAGTAGCCGCCGGGAACGAACAGAGCGGAGTCTCTTCCCTCTGCAGTATCGGCGAGCCGGTTTACACCGTTATTTGGATCAAAGCGTTCTGCCTTGATCTCTTCTCCGCCCGCGGCCCGGCATGGCCTGGCGCACAGCAGCAGAGGAGAGAGGCAGTTCACAAGGGTGGTACCGCGGGTAACAAGCACTCGTCCCTTTGGGGATGCAGTGCTTTTTTGATTTCCCTGAAATGAAAAAAACTGAAACTGGAAAGGAAGTATGGCTTGTGGCACAAATTCATGTGACTTTTCCCGACGGCGCCGTCCGTCCCTATGAAGCAGGCGTCTCCATCGAAGAAATCGCCGGCTCCATCAGCTCCAGCCTGAAGAAAAAGGCGGTAGCCGGAAAAATAAACGGCAAGGTCGTCGATCTCTATACGCCAGTCGAGGAGGATGCCGCTGTCGAAATCGTGACGCTGGACTCCGCCGACGGTCTGGAAGTCTATCGGCACAGCACCGCTCACCTGCTGGCCCAGGCAGTCAAGCGACTGTACGGCAAAGAGGTGAGACTGGGAATCGGCCCTGTCATCGAAGACGGCTTCTACTACGATATGGACATCCCGGCAGCACTCACGCCGGACGACCTCCCCAAAATCGAAGCCGAGATGGAAAAAATCATCAAGCAGGACCTGCCGATCCGCCGCAAAGAGGTAAGCCGCGAAGAAGCGCTGGCCATGTTCTCCGAGCTGAACGATCATCTGAAGCTGGAGCTGATCCGCGATCTGCCAGAGGATGCAGTCATCACCATCTATGAGCAGGGTGAATTTTTCGACCTGTGCCGCGGCCCGCATCTGCCGTCTACCGGCTATATCAAGGCCTTCAAGCTGATGAGCGTAGCCGGCGCATACTGGCGCGGCAAGTCGGAGAACCAGGTATTGCAGCGCGTATACGGCACAGCCTGGCCGAAAAAAGCGGAGCTGGACGAGTACCTGCATTTCATCGAAGAAGCGAAAAAACGGGATCACCGCAAATTGGGCAAAGAGCTGGAGCTGTTCATGTTCTCCGAAGAAGCGCCCGGCATGCCTTTCTTCCTGCCGCACGGCTTCACTGTCCGCAACGAGCTGGAACAGTTCTCCCGCCGCTTGCAGCAGCTCGCCCATTACACAGAGGTGCGCACGCCGTTTATCATGAATCAGCGTCTCTGGCTCCAGTCCGGCCACTGGGATCACTATCATGAAAACATGTACTTCTCCGAGGTGGACGACACCACGTATGCGCTCAAGCCGATGAACTGTCCGGGCCATATGCTGATTTACAAAAACAAAATGCACTCTTACCGGGACCTGCCGATCCGCTATTCCGAATTCGGCCAGGTGCACCGCCACGAATACTCCGGCGCGCTGAACGGCTTGCTCCGGGTGCGCACTTTCTGCCAGGACGATGCCCACGTCTTCGTGCGTCCTGACCAGATCGAGAGCGAAATCAAAAACATGATCCAACTGATCGACCGGATCTACAAGGTGTTTGGCTTCGAGTACAGTGTCGCATTGTCCACGCGTCCCGAAGACTCGATGGGTTCCGACGAGCTGTGGGAGATCGCCGAAACCTCGCTGAAAAACGTGTTGGAGCAGGCTGGCATGCCGTATGAGATCAAGGAGGGAGACGGCGCCTTCTACGGTCCGAAGATCGACTTCCAGATCACAGACGCGCTGAAGCGCCGCCACCAATGCGGCACCATCCAGCTCGACTTCCAGATGCCGGAGAAGTTCGACCTGAGCTATGTCGGCCAGGACAACGAAAAGCACCGCCCGGTCGTTCTGCACCGCGCGATGTACGGTTCGATGGAGCGCTTTATCGGCATCCTGATCGAGCACTACGCAGGCGCGTTCCCGGTTTGGCTCACGCCGGTGCAGGTGCGCCTGATGACCATCAACGAGGTTCATGTGGAGTATGCGCAAAAAGTGAAGGAACAAATGGAGCAGGCGGGCATTCGCGTAGAACTGGATGCGCGCAACGAAAAAATCGGCTACAAAATCCGCGAAGCGCAAGTGCAAAAAATCCCGTACATGCTGGTCATCGGGGAAAACGAAGTGGCAGAGGGCACCCTCTCCGTACGCAAGCGCGGTGTGGGTGACGAAGGCGCCATGACCGTGGCGGCCTTCCTCGACAAGATCCAAAAAGAGATTGCCGAGATGAAATAAAACGGGTTACTCCGTTTGGGTGTTAGATCAAAAAAAGAGAAAGGTGCTGTCCGCAAATAGCCGGACAGCACCTTTTTTGATTGCAGCTTCGCCTGATTGGACTTCTCTGTTTTTCCTGAGCTTAATGTCCCACATACCTGGCGTACAAGATCCGGGCCACGCCGATGTCATCCGTTCCCTGTACGAGCACCCGTCCATCTTTGAAAAAGACAAGCGTATAATCGTCCGCGTGAAAGCGGAGCAAAAACGGATTTTTTTCCACGCGTCCGATGCGCTGAAACCTCTCGGCCAGCTGCTCCAGATCGACCGTTCGCGGATGTGTCGGACTGATTTGCACCGTGTCCCTGCCGCAGAGCGTAGCGAAATCCTCCGTCTCCGCATCTCCGCTGTCCAGGTAGCTGAAGCTCCTCTTCGCGCAGGCGGGACAGTTGGGGTTTTTTCCCTCGCGGATATCCATCTGCAGCTGATCATTGTGCCAGATGTCGAACTGCTCCAGGTGGGGATTCAGCCTGTCTTCGGCACCGACAAGCAATTTCAAGCCTTCGGTGGCCTGGTAGGAGGCGACGAGATGGACGGCGGGGCCGATGACGCCGACCGTGTCGCAGGTCTCGCCCCGGCCGGCCGGCGCGTGAGGGAAGAGGCAGCGGAAGCAAGGGGTGATGCCCGGCCGGATGACGGCAAACATGCCTCTCGCGCTGACCACGCCGCCATAGACCCAGGGGATCTGATGCTTGACGGCCACGTCGTTGATCAGATACCGGACCTGGAAATTATCCGTGCCGTCGAGGATCAGGTCGGCGTCGGCGAGCAAGGACTCGGCATTGACCGGCCCGAGGTCGGCGATCACGCCTTCGATCGTGATGCCGGAATTGACGGCCTGCAATTTTTGCGTCGCGGCCACGGCTTTCGGCAGATGCTGGCGGGCATCTTCCTCATCGTAAAGCATCTGCCTCTGAAGATTGCTTTCCTCGACAAAATCGCGGTCGATCAACCGCACATGTCCCACTCCGGCGCGGACCATGTGATTGGCCAGCACCGTTCCGAGTGCGCCCATGCCGACGATGACAGCTTTCTTTTGTCCGAGCCGCTCCTGACCCTCCCTGCCGATCGGGGCGAATCGTATCTGCCGGGAATAGCGTTGCTTTTGATCCGGATTCATGGGTTCCCCTCTTTTCCGCTTTCAATCGCATTTGATCTCGGGCCAATCACTTGTCAGTAAATCATCCGGCCGCAGAGGAAGTCATCCAGTTCGCTGGTTTGCGGCTGTGCGAAGAAAGCCTCCGTCTCCCCGCGCTCCACGATGCTTCCCTTATGGATAAACAGACAATGGTCGGTCAGACGCCGGGCCTGCTGCAAATTATGCGTCACAATCAATACGGTGGTTTGCCGCTCTTGATGAATCGCTTGAATCACGCGCTCGAAAATGGCGATGTGGTATGGATCGAGGTTGGCTGTCGGTTCGTCGAGAAAAAGCAGGTCGGGCTGATAGACGAGCACGCGGGCGAGAGCGATCCGCTGCGCCTCTCCTCCAGACAGGGTATGCGCCCGCTGGGTAGCCGTATGCTCCAGCTCTACCAGACGGAGCGCTTCGCCGACCCGCGTCTGGATCTCCTCGCGAGCCATGCCGCGGTAGCGCAGGCCGAGCGCCACATTGTCAAAAACGGTGGCGTCAAACATCGTCGGCTTTTGCTGCACATAGCCGATTCTGCGCTGCAGCGAAAGGCCGCCGGCATGCGTGAGGGACGGCAGATGGATGTTCTCGCCGAAAACGTTCAACCAGCCGGCCGCCGGTCTCTCCAACAGGCTCAGCACGCGCAGCAGCGTGCTTTTTCCAGAGCCGCTGGGACCGACGATCCCGTAGATTTTGCCGCGGTTAAAAGACGCCTTTTCTACATGCAGCACTGTTTTTCCTGCAAAGGCTACTTGCAGGTGCTCAAGCTCCAGGTATGCCATGTCGTCATCTCCGCCCGTTGTTTTTTAATTGTTGGAGCACTCCCGAGACGAGGAAGCTGTTAAACAAAAAGCTGATCAACAAGAGCACCAGGCCGAGCTGCAGTCCGGCACTGAAGTTGCCCATTCTCGTCTCCAGAATGATCGCGGTCGTCATGACGCGGGTGTGATGCTCGATATTTCCCCCCACCAGCATCACGGCGCCCACTTCGGAGATCGCTCGTCCATAGGCGGCCGCCACTCCCGCCCAGATGCCTTTGCGCGCTTCGCGGATGATCGTGGCGACCAGCTGCCAGGGGCTGGCCCCGAGGCTCTTGGCTGTTTCCCAGTATGCTCGCTCCTTGGAATGGACAGCCGACATGGTCAGGCCGGCGAGGATGGGAGTGACCAGCACGAACTGAGCGATGACCATCGCCTCCGGGGTGAACAGAAGGCCGAGGGAGCCGAGCGGGCCGTAGCGGGAGAGCAGCAGGTAGACGAGTACGCCTACCAGTACCGGAGGCAGTCCCATGCAGGTGTAGATCAGGATGACGGCGAGACGTTTTCCCGGGAAAGAATACAGGCCGAGAAAGGCACCCAGAGGGATGCCCGCGCACGCGCCGAGCAGGATGGCAGTAGTCGTCACCTTCAGGGAGAGCCAGATGATCTCCCATACCTCAGGAGTCATATGCATGCGGCGGGGCTCCTAGCGCTTCTGTGCCGCAGGGACAAACAGCCCTTTGCCGTATTTGTCCACGCCAAACTCGCCGATTCGTTTCTGCCCCTCCGCTCCGACGAAGAACTGGATCAGCTTTTCCGCTTCTGCCGGCTTTGCCGTCGATTTGACCTGGATGATGCCGTACGGGTTCAAAAGCGATTGGTCCCCCTGCATGAGGACCTGCAGATTCATTTTCCGCGACAGAAAGGTGGCTTCATCCGTCAGGGTATAGGCGCCTTTTTCATCCGCCATTTGCAGGGTAGCGCCCATTCCCTGGCCCGAGGAGAGATACCAGTCGCCCTCAGGCGTGATCCCCGCCTCTTTCCAGATGCTCTTCTCTTTTTTGTCCGTGCCGGAATCGTCGCCGCGAGAGATGAACAGCGCCTGGCTCCGAGCGATGGCGGCGAAGGCCTCGGCAGCTTTTTTGGCGGATTTGACTCCCGCCGGATCCTGCTCGGGACCGACGATGTAAAACTGGTTGTACATGACATCGTGGGCATTGATCCCGAAGCCTTTGGAGACGAATTCGTCTTCCGCCTTGCGCGAATGGACGAGGACGACATCCGCATTGCCGTCTTCTCCCAGTTTGATTGCCTGGCCGGTGCCGACCGCAATCACTTTTACCTTGATCCCGGTACTTTGCTCAAAATGCGGCAGCAGGGCATCCAGCAAGCCGGAGTCCTGCGTGCTGGTCGTGGTCGCCAGGACGATCTCCTGGCCGGCTGATGATGCGTTCGCGCCGGTTTGCGCGGATGGATTGGCGTCACCTGTCGGCGGCGCCTCTCCCGCAGCAGCAGACTGGGGTGCGTTGCCCTGAGCGGAGGGGGAGGTGGCTGCGGGGCCGACCGATGCCGTCGAACAGGCGGCGAGAAACAAGCTCAAGAGAATCACCATACAGGTAAACAGGGAACGGTTGCGATGCATCTCACTCATCTCCTTTGAAATCAGCTTGAAAAGAATATCCTCACGTGCGGTCGATGATTTTTCCGGTGGAAGCGATCCCGTAGCCGCCGAGAGCCACTACTTGCTGCTTGAAAGCCGGATCGCGGAGCACCTCCAGAAATACGCGAAAGCGCTCCTGGTTTAGCAGTCTGGCCGGGATCACCAGATCGTAGCGCTCCTCCTGCACCGGGTAAAAATCTAGCCCCAGCCCTCTGGCGGCGCTCTCGATCCCCAGCGCGGCGTCGGCTTCTCCGCGCAGCACGGCCGAGGCGAGCTCGTAATGGGTGCTCACCTCTCGCTCGTAGCCGGGAATGCTCTCGGCAGAGAGGCCCGCTTGCCGGAGCTTGAAGTCGAGCAAGACCCGCGTCCCCGAGCCGCGCTGACGATTGACGATGCGATGCCGGCCCGACAGGAACTCCTCCCAGCTGGTAATCAGCCGCGGATTGCCCGTCGGCACGATAAAGCCCTGCCAACGGCTGACCAGATTGACGACAGCCACTTGCTCATTGGGCAGCATCGAACGGATATACGGCAGATTGTACTCGCCCGTCATCTGATCCAGCAGATGACAGCCCGCCATATCGACCCGCCCCTTGTACAGCTCGATCAGTCCGTCCATGCTTCCGGAATAGGCCGGAAACAGCGTGATCCCCCGCTTTCCCAGGGCCCGGCTGAGCAGGTCGAGCGAAAGATCATGGCTGCCGGCAAAGTAGATTTCCAGCTGCGTTTTCCCGCTGTCAGGCGGGACGGCGCCGCTGCGAATCGGAGCCGAAACATCTTGCGTCGATTTGTGCTGGCGCATGAATTGGTCCAGATCGGCGCGAAGAATGCGGAGGGCTCGTCCAATTTTAGCTGCGGGCAGCTCCTTTCGCTTGATCATTTCATAGACCGTGTACTTGGACAGTTTTAATACCGAAGCGACCTCCTCCGGTGTCAGGTACGCCCTTTCCATGACACCCCCCCTTTTCATCCGCATAATTTGGTTTCGTTTGGTTTTGTTGGGAATCGTTTGGCATGATTTGGTTAAAACTAACATACTTGAGGAAGGATTCGATTGGCAAGAGATTCGACCGAAAAAATAATCGAAAAATTTATAATTTTGCCGATGCATTGCAGGTCTAGCGGGAGGAGATCCCACATAAAAGTCGAACTAGGTGAATATTGTTTGAATTCAACAATATGGGAAAAAGGGGGACGTACGCGATGAACCTGGGAGGTTTTAAAAACCGCGAAATTTTGGTCGATCTCTCCTCCGGAGCCGTTGATTATCGGGAAATCAATGAGGAATTGGCCAAGAAGTATATCGGCGGCCGCGGGCTGGGAGTGAAATACGTCTACGACAACGGGCCGCAGGTGGAACCGTTTTCCGAAGAGAACATCCTCTGTGTCATGACGGGACCGGTGACGGGCTCCCGTTCGGCGATGAGCGGCCGCCTCTGCATGGTGACCAAATCTCCGCTGACCAACACCGTGACGGACTCGCACATGGGCGGATGGTCGGCAGCGCGGCTGAAGTGGGCCGGCATCGACAACGTCATTATCAAAGGAAAGAGCGATCGCCCGGTTTACCTCTACATCGAAAACGGCCAGGGCGAGTTGCGTGACGCCAGCGACCTCTGGGGACAGGGTACCCGCGCGACGGTCAAAGCCATGCAGGAGCGCTACGGCAAAGAAGACCTGAGTGTGATCTGCATCGGACAAGCGGGAGAAAATCTGATTCGCTACGCGGGCTTTATGAACGAGAATGACCGGGCTGCCGGCCGGGGCGGCACTGGGGCGGTCGCAGGCAGCAAAAAGCTGAAAGCGATCGTAATCAAGGCGGCGCAAAAAGGGAACATGCCGACGCCAGCGCAGGATGAAGAGTATAAACAAGCCAACCAGAAAGCGCTCAAGGCGATTATGGAAGGCGGCCTGACGGCACCGAAAAAAGGCGGCCTCTCTGTCTACGGCACCAACGTCCTCACCAATATCATCAACGAAGTGGGCGCACTTCCCGCGATGAACTCCAAGTTCTCGCACTGGGAGGGAGCCGAGGGCCACAGCGGCGAGACGGTCAATGCCACTCTGCTGGTTGCGGACAACACCTGCCACGCTTGTCCGGTAGCCTGCAAAAAGGAAGTGGAAGTGAAGGAAGGCAAGTACAAGACCCGCGTCGAAAGTTTTGAGTACGAGTCCGGCTGGGCGCTCGGGGCAAACTGCGGACTGGGTGATGCGGCGGCCATCTCCTACATCATCAATCTCTGCAACGAGCACGGGATGGATACGATCGAGCTCGGAAATACGCTCTCCTGTATGATGGAGGCCTATGAGCGCGGCTTGACCGAGGAGCGGATCGATTGGGGCGATGCCGACCGGATGATCGAACTGACCGAGATGCTCGTCTTCCGCCGGGGCATCGGCGATGTTCTCGCCGAGGGAACAGCGCGCGCGGCCAAGTATTTCGGCGACGAAAATCTGGCCATGGTCGTCAAGGGGCAAGCGATTCCGGCCTACGATCCGCGCGGCATCCAAGGCATCGGGCTGGGCTATGCCACCAGCAACCGGGGAGCCTGCCATTTGCGCGGCTATACGGTCGCGAGCGAGATCGCGGGCATTCCGATGCCGACCGACCGCCTGCAGCCAGAAGGAAAAGGCGAGCTGCTGAAGGTATTCCAAGACCTCTTGGCGTTCTCCGATTCGATGAATATCTGCAAATTCTCCTCCTTCTCGGAAAACGCCGAGAACTACGCGGAGCAGTATTCCGCCATGACGGGCGTGCCGGTTACAGCCGATGACGTCATGAAAATCGGCGAGCGCATCTACAATCTGGAGCGCCACTACAACAATCTGGCTGGCTTTGACAAGCGGGAAGACGACTACCTGCCGAAGCGCTTTACGGAAGAGGCGGCGACCGGCAACAGCGCTGGACACGTCAGCCGGATGGATATCATGCTGGATGAATATTACCAGGTGCGCGGCTGGGTAGATGGCGTCGTGCCGGAGGAAAAACTGAAAGAGCTCGGCATCGCGTAAATGCCAACGAAAAAAAGGTGGAGACCTCATCCACCTTTTTCCCGCTCTTTTGCTTCTTGTTTCGATCGTTTACCGGCAGAGTGGCTGCGGGCGGTCAGCCTCCGACGCGAAGCACTTTTACGCGAAATTGCTTGAGCACGGGGGCCAGGCGCTCCTCTTCTTCCGCCCGAAAGCGGATAAACACAGCCTGGACGTGAAAGCGGGAGGTGATGCTGACTGTCTCCTCCCGCAGCACGTCCGCCTCCCAGCCCTCGCCTCTGATGGTGAGAGGGAGCGTATCGCTGAGCGCTTTACCGGCCCGATCTACGGCAGCATCTCCAGGAGGCGCGCCGCCGCACTCGATGAGATACGTGACCAGATGGGAGAGGGGAATGCCGCGCAGCTCCAGTGTTTCTTCGATCATGTCAGCCTCCTGCCACAGGAGGGAACAGCGCAAACTGATCATCTTCCTGCACTTCTGTCTCCAGCCCCTCAGCGTGAATGACGTTGCGTCCGTTGAGGAAGACGTGTACGAATGGTTTGAGTGTTCGCTCCGGTGTGAAGACCTCATCTTCCAACGCAGGATACATACGGATCAGCGTCTCAAGAATGTCGATGACCCGATTTCCGTTATCCGTAGGCACTTCCACCGACTTGGCATCGCAGATTTCACGGAAATTGGCAAATACCTTTACTCTCATATCGGAATTTTCTCCTTTTTCTTACTTATTATAGTCGAAGTAGTGAGCAAGCTGCATACTGAAAAAGAGGGAGGCAGACATGAAATTTTTCAAAGTAAAAACCGTCTCTGAAACCTTGTCCATCATCGCCGAACAATTCCATCCCTTCCGCCCTCCGATCAAGCTGCCGATCACCGAGGCATGCGGCATGGTGCTGGCGGAAGACGTGATCTCCGGCGAGCAGGTTCCCCATTTTGCCCGTTCGACCGTAGACGGCTTTGCCGTGAGGGCGCAGGATACCTACGGGGCCTCCGATTCCTTGCCCGCCTTTCTGGACATTACCAGTCGGATCGAAATGGGGCGGGCGGCACAGGTGCTTCTGAAGGAGGGACAGGCTCAGGCCATTCCCACGGGCGGCATGCTTCCGGCAGGCGCGGACAGCGTGGTGATGATTGAGCATGTCGAAGAGATCGGCGAGCTGTTAAATGTGTACCGGCAGGTCGCGCCCGGCGAGAATGTCATCCGCGCCGGGGATGATGTGGAGCGCGGGGAGCTGGTCATGTCGGCCGGCCACCGGCTGCGTCCGCAGGATTTGGGCGTCTTGTCCGCCATCGGCAGAACAGAGGTGCAGGTATTTCCCCGGCCCACGATCGGGATCCTCTCCACCGGCGATGAAGTCGTGCCGACGGAGAAAAAAGAACTGGCGCCCGGTGAAGTGCGGGATATCAACAGCGTGACTGTCGGCGCCATCGCCCAGCAGCACGGCGCCATCGTCATCCAGGGGGGCATCGTCCGGGATGATTACGAGCTGTTTGCCGCAAGGGCACGGGAGCTGTTTGCCCAAGTGGATGTTCTCATCCTGTCCGGGGGCAGTTCGGTGGGCACGAGGGACTTTACGGTGCAAGTGATGCAGTCCCTGGGAGAGCCCGGCGTCCTCGTGCACGGTGTCGCTACCAAGCCGGGCAAGCCGACGATTCTCGCCAAGGCGGGAGATAAGCCGGTGATGGGCTTGCCCGGCCACCCCGTATCCGCGCAGATCATGTTTCAGCTTTTGGCAGTTCCGCTATTGGAGAGATTGCAGGGAGTCCGCGCCCGTCAGACGGATGTGCGGCTGTCTGCCAAGCTGTCGCGCAACGTCGCTTCGGCAGTAGGGCGGACCGACTACATCCGGGTCAAGCTGGAGGAGCGGGCAGACGGCTTGTGGGCGATCCCCGTCTTCGGCAAGTCGGGGTTGATCTCTACGCTGGTGGAGAGCGAGGGAATCGCGGAGATCCCCGAGAATAAAGAGGGTGTGCTGGAAGGCGAGACGGTGAAGGTATACCTGATCCAATAAACGCTATCCCATCCCCTGTCCAACCACCCATGATAGAAAACATTCGCAGGAGGAAAGCATGCGGAAAATCTACTTGGAAGATACCCCGCTCGGAGAAGCGCAGGAGAAAATCAAACAGCGGGTTCATTTTTCACCCAAAACCGAAGTGATTCCCACAGCCGAGGCCCTGGGGCGGGTCACGGCTGAGCCGATCTACGCCAAAGTCTCCATGCCCAACTACCACGCTTCCGCGATGGACGGCATCGCTGTCAAAGCGGAGAAAACCTACGCGGCCCATGAGCAGCATCCGGTTCATCTGAAGCGGGGCGAGGATTATATAGAGGTAGACACGGGCGATCCGATCCCGGATGGGTTTGACGCCGTGATCATGATCGAGCATGTGCATCAGGTAGACGAGGAGACGATCGAAATCCTGGAGGCGGCAGCTCCCTGGCAGCATATTCGCCCGATCGGCGAGGATGTCGTCGTCGGCGAGGTCATCGTCCCCGCGAGGCACAAGCTGCGTCCGGTCGATCTGGGAGCGCTGCTGGCGGGAGGCATCGTGAGCGTGCCTGTCTTCCGGAAGCCGAGGGTCGTCATCATTCCCACCGGTTCGGAGCTGATCCCGCCGTCGGAGCATGTGGCCGAAGGGGAGATTATCGAGTTTAACGGCACCGTCTTTGCCGCATACTTGCGGGAGTGGGGAGCAGAGCCGATCCTGCGCGGCATCGTAGCGGACGACTACGCCCTGATCCGCGAGGCGCTGCGGGAAGCCGTGCAGGAGGCCGACCTGGTGCTCCTCAATGCCGGATCATCCGCGGGACGGGAGGATTTTACCGTCCACGTGGTGGAAGAGCTGGGAGAGGTGCTCACTCACGGCGTTGCGACCCGCCCCGGCAAGCCGGTGGTCGTCGGCATCGTCGAGGGCAAGCCGGTGATCGGCCTGCCGGGCTACCCAGTCTCCGCCTACTTAAATCTGGAATGGTTTGCCCGTTCGCTCATTCACCATTATTATGGAAGCATGGAGCCGGAGCGGCCGCGGATCGAAGCGACCATCGGCAGGCGCATCGTCTCCGTCATGGGCGCAGAGGATTTTATCCGCATGACCGTCGGCTGCATTGATGGAAAATACATTGCCAATCCCCTGACCCGCGCAGCGGGCGTCACGATGTCGATGGTTCGGGCGGACGGCCTATTGCGCATCCCGCCCGGCCATCTGGGCTACGAGCAGGGAGAGACGGCTCAGATCGAACTGTACCGCCCGCTGGAGCAGATTCACCATACGATCGTGGCGACCGGCAGCCATGACCTGACGATGGACGTGCTGGATATGCTGCTCCGTAAGTCCCGTCCCGACCGCTTCCTCGTCTCTTCCCACGTCGGGAGCATGGGCGGAATCATGGCGATTCAAAAAGGCGAGGCCCATATCGCCGGCATCCATCTGTTTGATGAGAGCAGCGGCACCTACAATCAGCCGTTTGTGGAGAAATACCTTCGCGGCCAGGATGTGGCGCTCGTGCAGCTGGTCTACCGCCAGCAGGGCTGGATCGTGAAAAAAGGCAATCCGCTGGGGATCAGGACGGTTGCGGATTTGGCCCAGCCCGGCGTCACCTACATCAATCGGCAGCGGGGCGCAGGGACCCGGCTTTTGCTCGATTACCTGCTGGGGCAGGAGGGCATCGACAGGGAAGCGATCTACGGCTATACACGCGAGGCCGTCTCTCATTTGAGCGTCGCTGCCGCGGTAGCAGGCGGTACGGCAGATGTCGGACTGGGCATCTACTCCGCGGCCAAGGCGATGAATCTGGATTTCATTCCTGTCGCCGAAGAGCGGTATGATCTGTTGATGCGCGGCTCGTTTTTCCGCAGCCGGGAAGGAGAGCAGCTGCTGGAATGCATCCGCTCCCCGCAGTTTGCCCAGGAAGTAGAGCGGCTGGGGGGCTATCATTGTCGAGATTCAGGCAGTATTCTATATTTGTCGCCCCATCCCTGGCCGGTTTGATCGGTTGGCCAGCGGAAGCATCGGGGAAAAAAGGAGTGGTCAGCGATGGAAAAGCAAGTGTTTGATTCACAAAAACGTCCTCTCCGTGATTTGCGCATCTCTGTGACAGACAAATGCAATTTTCGCTGCCAATATTGCATGCCCGCCGAAATATTCGGGCCGGACTATCCGTTTTTGCCGCAGCACAAGCTGCTTTCCTTTGAAGAAATTACGAGATTGACCGGAATCTTTACTTCGCTGGGCGTGGAAAAAATCCGCATCACCGGCGGCGAGCCTTTGATGCGGCGGAATCTGGCCGACCTGATCCGCATGATTCGCCAAGTGGACGGCGTCCGGGATATCGCGATGACCACGAACGGCTCTCTGCTTGCGAGGCACGCCGAAGAGCTGAAAGCGGCCGGACTGGACCGGGTGACCGTGAGCCTGGACAGCTTGGACGATGAGCGCTTCGGGCGGATCAACGGCAGGGGCTACCGGGTGGAGCAGATCCTGGAGGGGATCGAAGCCGCCGCCGCCGCCGGACTTGGCGTCAAGATCAATATGGTCGTGCAGCGCGGTGTCAACGACCAGGACATCCTGCCGATGGCCCGCTATTTTCGGGAAAAAGGGCATATCCTCCGCTTCATCGAATTCATGGATGTGGGCAACAGCAACGGCTGGAAGCTGGATCAGGTGGTCCCGTCGCGGGAAATCATCCGGATGATTCACGCCGAGATGCCGCTGGAACCAGTGAATCCCAATTATTACGGCGAGGTCGCTTCCCGCTACCGCTATGCCGGTACGGAGCAGGAAATCGGTCTGATCTCTTCTGTGACGCAGGCGTTTTGTTCCGTCGCTCGGAATGGAACGAATGGTTCCGGCCCGCATCTGAGCGACAAAAGGCTTCGCCAAAAAGCATGCCGAGGCCGGGTATTCTCTGTCAGGATTGAATCGGCGTGCCAGCCTGGATTGCGGATTTTCCGCCCACCGGACGGGATATGGAGTAGATGGCACAAGCCAGCGACAGCAGAATGAAGACGGCGCCGACCCAAGCATTGTACTGGACGGATGCCTTCTCGACCACGACCCCTCCGATGGCCGAGCCCATGGCGATCCCCATGTGCAGGACGGAGGTGTTTAGCCCGAGCTGGATGTCCGAGGTGCCCGGCGCCGACTGAATCAGGTAGTTTTGCTGAGCGGGCGAAATGGCCCAGCTGAGTCCGCTCCACAGCACCATCGCGACGAGGAACACGTAGAGGGAAGCGGTCGTGAACGGGAGAGAAGCCATGATCACGGCAAAGCTGGAGATGATCAGCAGCATCGCTCTCGTCGGCCCCCATTTATCCGCGATCCAGCCGCCGATTCCGCCTCCCGCCACCGCCGCCAGTCCAAAGAGCAGGTAGACGAAACTGAGCCAGCCGGCATTCAGATGCATGGTGGTTTGAAGAAACGGAGTGAAATACGCGTACAGGGTCAAATGGCCCGTCAGCATGAACATGGAGATCAATTGGGCACTGACGATTTTGCTGTCTTTCAGCGAAGCGAGCTGTACGCGCAGGGGAATGACGGGCGGTGTCTGCACCGGCTGCAGCCATTTGCCAAGACAGAGCATCGCCAGCAGGCTAAGTCCGGCGATCAACCAGAACGGTGCCCGCCAGCCGTACGCATTGCCCAGGGCCATGCCGAGCGGAACACCCAGCACGAGGGAGCCGCTGATCCCCATGTAGATGATTCCCAGGGCTCTGCCGCGGTAGGCCGGCTCCACCAGCTGCGTGGTGATCGAGATCGACAACACGGTCAGCAAGGCGCCGCAAGAAGCGGAGAGGATGCGCGCCACCATCAGGACGGCGTAAGACGGACTGAGAGCGGCCAGCACATTGCTGAGAAAAAAGCCGAACAGGGCCATCAGATACAAAGGTTTTCGGGCGATATGCCGCGTGAAATGCATCAGGATGGGTGCCGAGATCGAAAACGACAGGGAAAACGCCGTGATCAGCTGCCCGGCAGCACTGAGGGGAATATCCAGGTCGGCCGTGATCAGATTCAGGGTACCGCCGACAATCAGCTCCACGGTTCCGACCACAAAGGTAGCAATTGCAAGAATAAAGACGCGCGGATTCACAAAAAGGAGCTCCTTTCCAGCAAAATAGCAAAACGGTTACCACTACGATGGTAACCGTTTTTGTCATCACAAACAAGAAAAAAATGCAGCCTCCTGCTCTTTCCCCGCCCTTGTTAGTAGCGCAGCCGGATCAGCATCTGCCGTACTTCCTCATCGCCCAAAAGGAGGTCGTAATGCTTTTGCGTGATGCGGGCCAAGGCTACATCGTGATAAAAGAAGTCGGCGAAAAATTTGACGAAGGGCTGAGCGCGCGTCTGAATCGCCTGCCAATCGCCGTCCTCCTCCCCGGCAAAAATGATCTCCTCCTGATCGGCGACGATGAGCAGGTAGCGTTCCAGACCCTCATGCTCTTCGGCGGGGAGCATCTCATGGACGCGGGACAATTGGCTCTCCAGCTTCCCGACGACCAGCGCTTCCACCTCTATGCCTTCCCGTTCCCTTTCCTCCAGGAGCGGGAGATAAGTCAGAAAATCGTCATTCCACGCGGAGATGCGGATCGACCTCGCTGCATGCCGGATTAACTGCATGCTTTGCGCCTGGATCGAAGACGCGATCTTCAAATTCCAGATCCGGTCATCCCGCACTTTTTTGCTGGCCAGCGATGATTTCAGCGTCTCCACATTCTGCTGAAACTGGGCCGTCAGCTTGTCGACCAAACTGTTCAACGGGAGCGCCGTGTACCATTTTTTCTTGTCCGAGACCGAATCGAGCACCAGTCCTTTGTCCACCAAGCGGCTAAGCACTTCGTAGATTTTTGCTTTGGGCACGCCCGAATGCTTGACGACCATCGCGGCATCCATCGGGGCGTCGCTGGCTGCCAAGGTCTCGTATACTTTGCTTTCATAATAGGAGAATCCGAAAGTTTCCAACATGTGTTTTAGCCTCCAACAGTCCTGGTAGTGAGAAGCGCCCGTCCTTTGCTGGTCTGTTTTTTCATTATACACAGTTTCCGGCCGGTTTGTCGGTCTGATGCGGGCGAAGGGAGCAAGAGTTAGCCTTTTGACAAGCAGGATTTTCCAAATGGTTGCGCTAAGTATAGGGGGAACCGAGATGCTGCCGGGCTAGAGTGGGTGCCGTGATCGTGCAGATGAGATGATAGCGTAGATAGCCAGGATAGGGTAGATGCTGTAATAGAGCAAATGCGATGAATGATAGGACGAACGGAGGCAGAGACAGGAAGATGAGAAAAATGACGAAGAAACCCATATGGCTGACGATCCTGCTGGCATGCACGCTGCTGAGCTTTCCTGCCGAAAGCGAAGCGCTGCAGACACAGGCGCAGACGATTACCATTTCGACAGGCAAAAAAGCGGTGCGATGGATCTCCTACCACCCGTCCGAAGGCGTGGAGCTGAGACCGGCCATCGCCCAGAACAAGATCGGCATGACCGAAGAGCTGGCCTCCATGGCGAAAAGGCATCAGGCGCTGGCGGCAATCAACGGGACGTATTTCAATCCCTATGATGCCAAAGACCTGCAGCCGATGGGAGGAATCGTGATCAACGGCGCACTGGCCCACATCCGGGGTGGAGCGGAATGGCTGGGGATCAAGCCGAACGGCGAAATCGCCTTTACACCCAATAGCGGCACGCCGATCACGCTCCATTTTGTGCAGAGCGACCAAAACAAGTTGACGCAGACCGCCTGGTTTTTGAATCACCTGCCGACGACACCGGAAGAAACCGTTGTATTCACGCCGTTGTTCCGCTCGCAGACGCTGGAGCTGCCAGGCTTTTCCTTTGTCATCGTCGATCAGGGAAAGGTAACGGCGGTCGTCCGGGACAAAGCGGTGATTCCGGCCAAAGGCTTCGTCGTCGCGGCCGGGCCACAGGCGCGGTTTCGCACTGGCGTTGTGAAAGTGGGGGATCAGGCAAGCTATGCGCTGGATTGGCCGGCAGAGCTGCAGGGCTCCCAGCATATGATCAGCGTCGGCCCCAAGCTGGTGACGGAGGGGAAGCTGGACGTGAGGCTGGAGGCATTCAGCGAAGCAAAAATCACCAGCCAAAAGGGACAGCGCAGCTTCATCGGTAAAAAGCAGGACCAGACAGTCGTGATGGGCACCGTCCCTGGCGTCACCATGCATGAGCTGGCGGAGATTGCCCAAAAGCTGGGGCTGGTGGAAGCGATGAACCTCGACGGAGGCGCCTCATCGGGATTGTACTACCAGGGCAAATACCTGACAAAAACAGGGCGGCCGCTCAGCAACGCGCTCGTCCTCGTGAAGCGAAGCCCGCAGAAATAGACGGGATATTCTCCCGCGGGCAGGAAGGCGGGAAAACAAAAAAGGCGCTGGGAACGAGGTTTTCGTCCCAGCGCCTTTCTTGAGAGCGGACAGTCTACCATCAACATGCTTCCACTCCCCACAGCTGCGATTTGTATCTCTATGCTAGCGCCAAGAGGCTTGGTGCAGCCACTTTTTCTAACGTGATCGCGGTTCCGTCGCATGTTTGCATGACGCGGCAATCTTTGCCATCAAAAAGCGATCTTCCCGTCCCCGGCAAATTTGCCATCCGCTGCTATTTTTGCAGCTCCACCCGGCTGTCCAGGTAGCGTCTGGTCTCCGCCACGACGACGCCGGAGAGGCCGATCAGACCGATCAGGTTCGGGATCGCCATCATGCCGTTCATGATGTCGGACAGGGTCCAGACCAAATCCAGCTTGAGCGTGGCCCCGACCGCTACCATGACGACCCAGACGAATCGGTAATAGCGGGCCGACCCTTTGCCAAAGAGGTATTCAAAGCATTTTTCGCCGTAGTAGGCCCAGCCAAGAATCGTCGAATAGGCAAACAAGATGATCGCCACGGCCAGGATATAGCTGCCGGCCTGACCGAAGACGCTCTGGAAGGCGTAGGTCGTCGCCTCCACGCCAGACATGCCGGTCGTCCAGGCGCCGGTGGTTACCAGGGCGAGACCGGTAATCGAGCAGACGATGATCGTATCGATAAATGTCCCGGTCATCGACACGAGCGCCTGTTTGGCCGGTTCATCGGTTTTGGCGGCGGCGGCAGCGATCGGCGCGCTTCCGAGACCCGCTTCATTGGAGAATACTCCGCGGGCCACCCCTTTTTGAATCGCCATCGCGACAGTCGCTCCCAAAAAGCCGCCCGCTGCCGAGGTGCCGGTGAATGCGCCGGAGATAATCTGCGCCAGGGCGTGCGGCACCTGATCGATATGGACAAAGACGATAATGATTCCGGCAACGATATAGAAGAGCGCCATGAAGGGCACCATCACGCCTGTGACCTGCCCGATTTTTTTCACGCCGCCGAGAATGACAAAAGCCGTAAACGCGGCCAGGATGAGACCGGTAGCCAGCGGAGGGATCGAAAAGTTCAACTGCACGGCTTCCGCGACAGAGTGGGATTGCACCATATTCCCGATCCCAAACGAAGCCATCGTGCCAAACAGGGCGAAGAGCACAGCCAGCCACTTTTGTTTCAGCCCTTTTTCCAGATAGTACATCGGCCCGCCCGCAAAGGTGCCGTCAGCCTGCCGAATCCGGTACTTCACCGCGAGGATCGCTTCCGCATATTTAGTCGCCATGCCAAACAAAGCGGTAATCCACATCCAGAACAAGGCGCCGGGTCCGCCGACGGCCACGGCTGTCGCCACCCCTGCGATATTCCCCATCCCGATCGTCGCCGCGAGAGCAGTCATCAACGCCTGAAAGTGATTGATATCCCCTGCCTCTGAATGTTCCTGCTTTTTGGAAAACGCGAGTCGCAGCGCGTACCACAGCTTGCGAAACTGCAGGCCGCGCAAGCGAATCGTCAGCATCACGCCGGTGCCGACGAGCAGGATTAACGTCGGCAATCCCCACACGAAGTCATTCACCACTTGCAACAAGTCCATCAGCGAATCCATTCCAGTTTCCCCCTCGATGATTCGGTATAAAAAGAAAAACATCTCATCGGCGATGAAATGTTCTCTGGGAGTGGGTCACGGGTCGCAGGGCCGCATGCTATGCGCAAAAATCACAAAGAGACGGATATTCCATTTGTTTGTGAAACAAATAGAACTCTCCTTGTGAATAGGCTGCGTCCACTCTGTCCTTTTACCTGAGAGATTATTCGCAGATGCGAATTTGCTCCTTCGGTGCCCGTTTCCTCTTCTTTCCTAAAAAGAGGGAGTCTCTCCAGAGGCTCGTCCCCATGCAGTTTTACTTGTTTCCAAGACCTGAGAGTTTCGGGTGGAATCCCTTGCCCCGTCGGTAGACTTTCGTCTTCTCCTGAATGGTTCATCCGAACAGTATCTGATTTATAAATCAATTATAGGGATAGTGAATGGCATGTCAATGTAAAATTCTTCTCTGGCGAAGCGGCCGCATTTCTTCTTGGTCTATTCGACATGGCCGTGCAATACGTTATATCAATGAGGAACATGTCGCCCGAAAGTGTCGTGCCAAAGTGAGACAACCTGTGCGGGACCCCGTTATAACGATACCTCGCCGGGCTTTTAGGGGGGATTTTATCCATGCTGCACATCGTCGCCTGCATCAAACAGGTGCCGGACACCAAAATCATCAAGATGAACCCGCGAACCAATACCATGGATCGTTCCAGCGCGCCGGCCATCCTCAATCCATACGATGCGCATGCTGTCGAGGAAGCCGTTCGTCTGAAGAAAAGGTACGGCGGCACCGTGTCCGTCCTGACCATGGGACCGCCGCCCGCTGTCAAAGCGATCCGCAAATGCATCGAGATCGGCGCGGACGAGGGCTATATGATTACGGACCGGGCCTTTGCCGGTGCCGATACGCTGGCCACCAGCTACGCGCTGACCAAGGCGCTGGAGAAGATCGCCAAGGAAAAGCCGATCGACCTCATCATCTGCGGCAAGATGACCATTGACGGCGATACGGGTCAGGTCGGACCGGGAATCGCCCGGAGGCTGGACATCCCTCCGCTGACCAGCGTGAAAAAAGTCGTGGAGGTAAACAAGGAGAGGGGATACACCGTCGTCCACCGCAAACTGGAGGACGGCTACGAAGTGATTCAGTCCACCCTGCCCTGCCTGTTCTCCGTGGAAAAGGAGATCAATGAGGTGCCCCATTCGCCGCTGCCCAACATGATCCGGGCCGCCAGCTTTCAGCCGGTGATCTGGTCGGTGAACGATCTGGAGGATGTCGACCGGACGCTGCTCGGGCTCAAAGGCTCACCGACGATCGTCGCCAAGGTATGGCCGCCGGAAAAACCCAAGGGCGGCGAGCTGCTGCAGGGCTCTCCCGCCGAACAGGTAAACCGTCTGATGGAGATTCTGCTTAAGAGACGTGAGCTATTCGCCGGGAAGGAGGCACAGAGATGAGTCTGGAGGAGTACAAAGGAGTATGGGTATTTTTGGAGCACCGGGACGGACAGATCGTGCCGGTCTCGCTGGAGCTGTTGGGAGCGGGCCGCCAGCTCGCGGACAAAAGAGGTGTACCGCTAGCCGGAATCCTGATTGGCGATCGCGTCCGCCCTCTCTGTGAGACTGCCTTTCAGTACGGGGCGGATCAGGTCTACCTGTACGACGATCCGATATTTGCCGACTACCGGACCGAATCGTACATGCGGGCCGTCATCGCTTGTGTGCAAAAGCACAAGCCGGAAACCATTCTCTACGGCGCCACCTCCACGGGCAAGGATCTGGCCAGCGCTGTCGCGACCGACCTGGAAACCGGCCTCACCGCCGATACGACCATGCTGGATGTCGAGCAGGAGACGGGCCTTTTGCAGGCGAGCCGGCCAGCCTTCGGGGGCAATATCATGGCGACGATTCTGTGTAAAAAGCACCGGCCGCAAATGGCCACCGTGCGGCCAAAAGTGATGAAAGCGCTGCCGCCCGACCCGGAGAGAAGAGGCGAAATCATCGCCGAATCCCTGCCGCTGCGGGAACAAGACATCCGCACCAAAGTGCTGAAAATCATTCGGGAGACCCAGTCCAAGGTCCGCTTGGACGAAGCGGACATCATCGTCGCAGGCGGCAAAGGGCTGGGCAGCAAGGAAGGCTTTCAGCTGATGCACCGCTTTGCGGAAGCGATCGGAGCCACGGTTGGCGCGAGCCGCGATGCGGTCGAGGCGGGCTGGATCGACCACGCGCACCAGGTAGGGCAGACCGGCGTGACCGTGACGCCGAAGATTTACTTTGCCATCGGCATCTCCGGGGCGATCCAGCATCTGGTCGGCATGCAGAATTCCGGGCTGATTATCGCGATTAACAAAGACCCGCAGGCACCTATTTTCCAATCCTGCCACTACGGCATCGTCGGCGACGCATTCGAGATCGTCCCCCTGCTGATCGAAGCCTTCCAGTCGGCTGTGGGCAAGGAGGTACAATATGGCGGAAACATTTGACGTAATCGTCGTGGGAGCGGGACCGGCCGGGACATCCTGCGCCTATACCCTGGCAAAAGCGGGCGTAAATGTCCTGCTCCTGGAGCGGGGTGAGTACCCGGGCTCCAAAAACGTGATGGGCGGCGTCCTCTACCGCAAGATGCTGGAGGATATCATCCCGGGCTTTTACAAGGAAGCGCCGGTCGAGCGGCACATCGTCGAACAGCGGTTCATGATGCTGGACGAACAGTCGGCTGTCACCTTCAGCTACAAGGGGCTGGAGTGGGCCGAGGAGCCCTACAACAACTTTACCGTCCTCCGGGCCAAATTCGACCAGTGGTTCGCCGACAAGGCGGTAGAAGCCGGAGCGCTCTTGGTGAATGAAACCGTCGTCACCGAATGCCTGGTGGAAAACGGAAAGGTCGTGGGCGTGCGAACGGATCGTCCTGACGGCGATTTGTTTGCCGATGTGGTGGTGCTGGCGGACGGGGTCAACTCACTTCTGGCCAAATCGCTCGGCTTCCACAAAGAGTTTCGCCCGGACGAGGTGGCGCTGGCGGTGATGGAGGTGCTGAAGCTGGACCGGAAAATCATCGAGGACCGCTTCAGTCTGGAGGGAGATCAGGGCTGTACGTTTGAAATTTTCGGAGATTCGACCAAAGGCATCCTCGGAACGGCTTGGCTCTACACCAACAAGGACAGCCTCAACATCGGAGTCGGGGCGATGCTGTCGGGGCTGATCAAAAACAAGATCCGTCCGCATCAGCTCCTCGACTACGTAAAGACTCACCCGATCATCCGTCCGTATATCCAGGGGACCGAGCAGCAGGAATACCTGGCGCATCTGATCCCGGAGGGCGGCTACCGCTCCATGCCAAAGGTAGTGGGCGACGGCGTGATCGTCGTCGGCGACGCGGCCCAGCTGGTCAATGCCATTCACCGCGAAGGCTCCAATATGGCGATGACCTCCGGGGTGCTGGCGGCGGAGGCGATCCTGGATGCCAGGGAAGCGGAAGACTTTTCCGCCGCCCAGCTGGACGCATACCGCCGCAAGCTGCTGGACGGCTTTGTCGGCCAGGATCTGAAGAAGTACAAGGATGCGACCCATCATTTCGAAAAATACCCGCATTACTTTGAAAAGTACATCCCGCTGATGAACAGAGCAGCCAGCCAGATGTTTACGGTGGATGGCAGCTCCAAGTGGGAGAAGCAGAAGAAAATATGGAACGAGCTCGGCTCAGCGAAAGAGAAGTGGAAAATGGCCCGCGATCTGATGCAGGCATGGAGAGTGATGAAGTGATGAAGGAGCTGCGCAAAGAACTGCCAAAAGGCCAGTCCATCGAGGAAAAGCAGTATCTGGTGCGCTTCAAGGCAGATACGCAGTCGCATCTGCACGTACTGGATGCCGATGTGTGCGCGACCAAATGCCCCGACAAGCTGTGTACGATCTTTTGCCCGGCCGAAGTGTACAAGTGGGAAGAGGTGCGAATGCATGTGGGATACGAGGGATGTCACGAATGCGGAAGCTGCCGGATCGGTTGCCCGTATGAAAACATCAAGTGGGAATACCCGAAAGGCGGACACGGCATCATCTTCAGACTGGGGTAGCGGGCGATGGCAGATGTATAGGGTCGGAGACATCGTCGTCTATGCGCGGGACGGTGCGCGGGGCATCATCATGGAAATACAGGGCGAGCTATGCCAGGTCATGTGGGAGGATACGTTTGTCAGTTGGGAAAAACTGGAGAACCTGAAAAGAGCAGAATAGAAGAATAGGTGCCCCCTTTCCGTACAGTCACGGAAAAGGGGGTTGATTTTTGTTTATAATATATTATTTTAGTTATTTTAAACAAAAGGGTTCACCTATTCGTAATATTAGGATAACCTATTCATAAACAGAGATGTCGAACGGACAAGCCTGGATGGGTGGGAAAATAGCGAAAATTCGCCGTTTTTGCAAATGTGGCCACAGTTGGCATGAAAGTTGCTTTTGAACTCAGGCATAGCAAGTCCACATCTTACACCAAAAGGAGATTCGTTATGAACCTGGTAGCCAACGTATACCGGGGGGATGCCGTAGAAAGCACGCACCTCGGTCATGTAGCTGTCGTCGACGCAAACGGAAACTTGCTTTATTCCTATGGCGATCCCCAACGGCAGACCTTTGCTCGTTCCAGTATGAAGCCGCTTCAGGCCATCCCGATCATCGAGACTGGGACGGCGGACCGGTACGGACTGGAGCCGGCAGACCTGTCCCTCTGCTGCGCTTCCCACAGCGGAGAGCCGCGGCACCGTTCCCGGGCGATGGAGATGCTGATCCGCGCCGGACAACCGGAGGAAACGCTGCAATGCGGAACCCATGTGCCCCGGGACGAGGAGAGCTACAAGGAATTGATCCGCGCGGGTAAGCCGCTCACTCCCGTCTACAGCAACTGCTCCGGCAAGCACTCGGGGATGATCGCCACAGCCGTCCACATGGGGGAGGACGTCGCCACGTATCATCTGCCGGAACACCCGGTGCAACAGCGCATTCTCGAAGTCGTCAGCGATCTGACTTCCTATCCGAAAGAAGAGATCGTGCTGGGTACGGACGGATGCGGCGTTCCGGTACACCGCTTGCCGCTGGCCAACTACGCGTGGGCGTACGCCAAGATGGCTAAACCCGAAGTGATCGATAACCCGCTTCGCCGCGAGGCCGTCGTGCGAATCACAGACGCCATGATTGCCCATCCCGAGATGGTTGGCGGAAACAAACGCTACTGTACGGATCTGATGATCGCGTTTGAAGGCCGAATTTTTGGCAAGGCGGGAGCGGAATCCGTCTACTGTCTCGGCGATCGCCAGACGGGGATCGGCATCGCTGTCAAGATCGAGGACGGCGGTCCGCGGGCGATTTACGCAGTGGTCAATGAAGTGCTGCGCCAGCTCGGCATCGGTACAGAGGGACCGCTCGCGAAATTAGCGGAGTACACCAATCCGGTTGTGACAAACATGAGCGGTACGGTGGTCGGACGGATTGAAACACGGTTTGCCCTGGAGCGGCAACAAGCTTCACTGCGTGTGTAAAAGGCTCATAGACTATGAAGCCATTTATGCAAATAGACATACTGTTCAAAGAAAAAGGGGGAAGTACCAATGAAATTGCGTAATGGATGGAAAGTGCTGGGAACTTCTGCGCTTTTGCTGTCACTCGTCTTGGCTGGCTGCGGCCAGTCTGCGACACCTTCTCAGCCAGGGCAGCAGCCGTCGGCGGGAGAAACACAAGGCCAAGCGGATCCGACGGCCCTGCTTCGTTTGAATCTGAAAACAGAACCGCCTTCTCTCGACCCGCCAAAAGGGTTTGACAGCACCTCCAACGAAGTGCTGAACGCGACCATGGAAGGCTTGGCCCGACTGGACAGCGACCACAAGCCGCAGCCGGCCATGGCCGAAAAATGGGAGATCAGCGAAGACGGCAAAACCTATATATTTACTCTCCGCGACAGCAAATGGTCGAATGGAGACCCTGTTACTGCCCATGACTTCGAATACGCGTTCAAGCGGATTGTCGATCCCAAAAACGCATTCCCGTCCGCATTTCTCGCCTATTACATCGAAGGCGCCGAAAAGTTCAACAAGGGCGAAGGCACAGCTGATGACGTGAAGGTAAAGGCGATTGACGACAAGACCCTGGAAGTTCAGCTGAGATCGCCTGCGGGCTTCTTCCTGCACATCCTGACCCAGCCGACGTTCTTCCCGGTGAACAAAAAAGTGGTGGAGAGCAACCCCAATTTTGCCGCAGAAGCAGCTACCCTGGTCAGCAATGGGCCATTCAAAATCACGGAATGGGTGCATGACCAATCCGTCAAAGCCGAGGTCAACGAAGGCTACTGGGACAAAGACTCGATTAAATACGCGGGCATCCATTGGGTGATGGTCAATGACGAGAATACCCAATACCAGATGTACAAAACAGGTCAGCTCGACATGATCCAAACCGTGCCGAATGACATGAAGAAGCAACTGATCGATGCTGGCGAAGCCAAGGTAGAGCCGGAAGCGGCCATCTACTACTATCGCATGAACGTGAAGATGGAGCCGTTCCAAAACGCCAACATCCGCAAAGCGTTCGCGCTGGCGATCGACCGCAAAGCCCTGATCGACAACGTCGCCCAAGGCAACCAGCTGCCGGCGCTCGCGCACATCCCGGTCGGCTTCCCGGAACCGGATGGACGCGATTTCCGTGAAGTCGGTGGCGACTTCATCAAGGACAATGATGTGGAAACCGCAAAGGAATTGCTGAAAAAAGGGATGGAAGAGGAAGGCTACACCACGCTTCCGCCTGTCACCTTGACTTACAACACCAGCGATGCGCATAAGCAGATCGCGCAAGTTCTGCAAGAGATGTACAAGAAAAACCTCGGCGTCGATGTCAAGCTGGAAAACAAGGAATGGAAAGTATTCCTGGAAGAGCAGCGCGGCCGCCAGCTGCAAATGTCCCGTTCCACCATCCCTGCTGACTACGGCGACCCGCTCAACTACCTCGAGCTGTTCGTCACCGATCATCCGGGCAACCGCATCAACTACAGCAACAAAGAATACGATGCGCTGGTAGAGAAAATCCGCCAGACGGCAGATGAAAAAGAGCGCTTCCAGCTGATGCACGACGCAGAGAAGATGTTCATGGACGACATGCCGCTTGTGCCGATCTACTTCAATACTAAAGTGTTTATGGACCAGCCGAACGTCAAGGGCATCCTCCGTCACCCGGTAGGCACGCTTGACTTCAAATGGGCAGAGATTTTGAAAAAATAGGAAGTCGGAAAAGGCTTCGCCAGGCAATGTGGCGAAGCCCCCTTTTCTAATACGTCATGGAGCGGGTAACGATGGAAAAAAAGACGGTAACCTTTGTCGCGCAAATGGATGAATTTTTGCAATCCGTGGTCAGCCAGTGCCATGAGCTCGGGGTCTCGCAAGATTTTCACATTGAGGGAAGACGGGTCGATCAACTGCCCTACCGCCCCATCGCAGAAGGCTCGTTGGTCGTCCTCTCGACAAAGCGGATCTACAGCCAGGTGGAGCCGTATTTGCCGCCGGGCTCGAAAACGATCGTGGCGAAGCGGATGCTCCCTTATCACAGCTTGCGGGAGATGCTGGAGATTCCCCCCGGAGTCAAGGTGCTGCTGGTGAGCGATACCGCCGAAACGGCGGAGGAGACGATCCAACTGCTGATTGCTTCCGGGATGGACTTCGAGCTGTATCCCTATTACCCCGGTGCTTATCTGCCGCCCGATATCGAGATCGCGGTCACCCCCGGAGAATCGGAGCATGTGCCCTCGTCGATACGCAAGGTAGTGGACATCGGCTTTCGGATCATCGATCTGTCCACGTGGCTGGAGATTTATGCGCACTTTGACAATGACCATTTCCACAAAGTGACCGCTCGTGCCGTGCAATCCCTCATCTACATCACGAAAGAACTGAACAATGAAATTATCCATGCCCGCCTGCTGCAAATGTATCTGGAAGGGATCGTCAACCGGATTGAGGACGCGGTGATCGCCCTGGATGAGCAAGAGGTGATCCGGTTCATCAATCAGAAGGCGATCGATACACTTCATCTGCCCGGCCTCGGCGTACAGGGGGAGAAGGCTGCCGAGTGCCTCCCCGAAGACTTTATCGAAACGGTGCGGGAATGCGGCGAGAATGAAGAACAGCTGGTGGATTGGGGAGGACGGACCTTCTTTTTCCGCAAGATGCACATCATCATGGAGGGGCGCTACCTCGGGAGCCTGCTGCTGTTTCGGAAAGCGGCGGAGATCGAAAAGATGGAGCATGATTACCGCATCCGCCTGTACAGCAAAGGATTGGTCGCCAAGTACAGCTTTGACGACATCCACGGCAAGAGCCCTTCTTTTCAAAAAGTGATCCAGCTCGCGAAAAAAATGTCGCGAAGCAATTCGACGATTCTCCTGCTCGGCGAAACGGGTACGGGAAAAGAGCTCCTGGCCCAAGCGATTCACAACGCATCGCCGCGAAAGCGGGAGCCGTTCGTCGGGGTGAACTTCGCAGCCATCTCCGAATCGCTGCTGGAGAGCGAGCTGTTTGGCTATGAAGAGGGCGCTTTTACAGGCGCGAGAAAGGGCGGCCATATCGGCTGGTTTGAGCTGGCCCACAAAGGCACGATCTTTCTCGACGAGATTGGAGACGCGAGCGGGGCGATACAAAATCGGCTGCTGCGTGTTCTGCAAGAGAGGCAGATCATGCGCGTAGGCGGCAACAAGGTCATCCCCGTCGACATCCGGGTCGTGGCCGCCACCAATCAGGACCTACAGCAGATGGTCAAAGAGGGAAAATTTCGGGCAGACCTCTACTACCGTCTGAACATTTTGCCGATTCATTTGCCGCCGCTGCGAAAGCGGGTGGAAGACATCCCCTGGCTGGCAGACGAATTTATCCGGCATTACTGCCTGGACTTGAGACGCCCTCCCTTTACCCTGTCGGGCGAAGCCCTGAAGGCGATGCAGGAGTACGATTGGCCGGGAAACATCCGCGAACTGGAAAATGTCGTGGAGTACCTGGCGCACGTCGTAGAGGAAGAGGTGCATGTGCATCATCTGCCATTTTTGCAGGAAAATCAGGAACTGGTAGTGGCGGCTGAAGAGTATCGCGAGGATTGTATCGCGCTCTGTCAAGAGTACGAAAGGCGCGGCTTTTTGCCGGAGATGACGGCCATCCTGCAAGAGCTGTCCATCGCGGGCGGCGGCAGGTACGCCTTGCAGGAGCAGCTGCGCGCGCGGGGATTCAACCTGTCGACACAGCAGCTGCGCTACCGTTTCAAATTACTGCAGCAAGACGAACTGATCTACGTCGGAAAAGGACGGCAAGGCAGCGCGATCTCCCCGCAGGGGGAAGCGTTCCTGGCCTATTGTCATCATGCGAAGGCAAGGGAGGGGAAGAGATGAGCGTAAATTGGAGCGAGAGGGCAAATGCGCAGCGGGAGGCTTATTTGGCCAAGCTGGTGCCCTTTTTGGGGATAAACAGCATCGAAGATATGAGTACCGCCGCAGCGGGAAAGCCCTTCGGCGAAGGTGTGGCCCAAGCTCTGGCATACATGCTGGAGCTGGGGGCTGCGGACGGTTTTGCGACCAAAAACCTGGACGGCTATGCCGGTTACATCGAGTACGGCGAGGGAGCCGAGGAGATCGGCGTCCTCGTTCACGTCGATGTGGTGACCGTGGGCGAGGGCTGGACCACGCCGCCGTTTGAGCCGAACATTCGAAACGGCCGCATCTATGCGCGCGGCGCGATCGACGACAAGGGGCCGGCACTGGCCGCCTACTACGCGCTGAAGCTGTTGAAAGCGTCGGGACTGCCGGTCTCCAAGCGGATCCGGCTGATTATCGGCACGGATGAGGAGAGCGGCTGGCTCTGCATGCGCCATTACGAAAAGGTGGAGAAGCTGCCGGAAATCGGATTTTCGCCGGATGCGTCCTTCCCGATGATTCACGCGGAGAAAGGGCAGATCAATCCGACGCTGGCCATCCCTTACGCGCAAGCCGGCGAGCCAGGGGTCCACTGGAGCCTGCTCTCGTTTGAAGCGGGCGATCAGGGGAACAGCGTGCCTGAGAGGGCGACGGCTATCGTATCGCTTCCGCAGACAGCGGATGGGGCACAGCTGCTTCGCGAACTGGGCCCAAGCTGGCAGGAGCATCTCGACCGCCACGAAGCGACGGGGGAGATCAGCCGCTTGCCGGACGGAGAGCTGCGTTTTTCCGTAAAAGGAAAGACCGCGCACGGGATGGAGCCGTATCGGGGACGAAACGCAGGGACGATCGCAGCAAGCTATCTCCGGCAGTTCCCGTTCCAGGGTTCGGATCAGCGCTTTCTCTCTTTGTTGTCCGATGTGCTGCACGAGGATCACTGGGGCGAAAAACTGGGGCTTGCTTGCGAGGACGAGGTATCCGGCCGTTTGACCGTCAATGCCGGCATCCTCAGCTATAACCGCGAAAATGGCGGTACGGTTCGCTTGAATATTCGCTATCCAGCCACCATTGAGCCGGAATTGTACGTAGAGAAGCTGCAGCGGCGAGCAGAAGAATGGAAGCTGGAGATCACGTCTCTTCGAACTTCCCGCGCTCACTATGTACCTGAGGATCATCCGGTTATTCAGACGCTGTCCCGCGTCTACACCCGGCATACCGGCGAAGAGGCCGTCCTGCTCTCGTCCGGAGGCGCCACCTATGCGAAAACCTTGAAGGCGGGCGTCGCTTTCGGCCCACTCTTTCCCGGGCAGCCCTCCCTAGCTCATCTGACCGATGAGTACGCCGAGATTGACGACCTTCTCCGGGCGATGGCCATTTATGCAGAGGCCATGTATGAACTTGCGAAATAACATCACGGAGGTTGAGCCATGTCCCATTACCTCGTAAAGCGCGTCCTGATGATGCTGTTAACCCTCTGGATCATTGTGACGCTGACCTTTTCTCTTATGCACTCGATTCCCGGCGACCCGTTTGCCTCTGAATCGGATCAGCTGCCCGAGCAAATTCTCGCCAATTTGCGGGCCAAATACAATCTGGACGAGCCCTTGCCCATCCAGTACGTGCTCTATTTGAAAAACCTGATCATGCTCGACCTCGGACCGTCGATCAAGTCCGATACGCGCGGCGTCAACGATATGATCGCCGACGGATTTTCCGCCTCCGCGACCTTGGGGCTGCAAGCGATTGCGATCGCGCTGTTCTTCGGCATTCTCTTTGGAATTATCGCCGCTCTGAACCGCAATAAATGGCTGGATTACATAGCCATGGCCATGGCTGTTCTCGGCGTCGCGATTCCCAGCTTTATCATGGCGCCGCTCTTGATCAATCTCTTTGCGATCAAGCTGCCGCTGTTTCCGGTCGCCACCTGGGGTACCTGGATGCACACCGTCCTGCCTTCGCTGGCCCTCGCTTTCGGTCCGCTGGCGATCATCACGCGCTACATGCGCGCCAGCATGATTGAAGTGATGAATCAAAACTACATTCGCACGGCGGAGGCAAAGGGTGTGCCGACCTTCCAACTGGTCGTGAAGCACGGCATCCGCAATGCGATCCTGCCTGTCGTCACTTTCCTCGGGCCGTTGATCGCGTCGCTCATCACGGGCACCTTCGTGGTGGAGAAGATCTTTGCTGTTCCGGGGATCGGCAAATACTTCGTGGATGGCATCTTCAACCGGGATTATCCGGTTATCTTAGGCACTACGATCTTTTACAGCTCGATTTTGATCGTCACCATTTTCTTGATCGACATCGCCTACACCCTGATCGACCCGAGAATTAAGCTGACGAACAAGGAGGGATAGCCAATGGAGATGGAACAACGCATCGATCCGCTGTTCAGGCCGCTGCAAAAACAGACGGAGGCGCATAACATAACGGTTCGTCCCAGTCTGACGAACGGACAAATGGTGCTGCGGAAATTAATCAAAAACAAGCTGGCGATGCTCGGCTTCGCCATCATCGTGCTCTTGGTTGCGATGGCGATCATCGGTCCCCATTTGGTGCCGTACAGTCCGTCTGACCAGAGCCTGCTGACGAAAAACAAGCCGATCTCATCGGAGCATTGGTTCGGGACGGACGAGCTGGGACGCGACATGTTCGCCCGCACTTGGGCGGGTGCGCGCATCTCCCTGACCATCGGCGTCGTCGCTGCGCTCATCGACCTGATCATCGGAGTGACCGTCGGCGGCATCGCCGGCTACATGGCCGGCAAAGGCAAGCGCGGCGAGCGAATCGACACGATCATCATGCGCGTGATCGAAGTGCTGTATGGTTTGCCGTACCTTTTGGTCGTCATCCTGTTGATGGTCGTGATGGAGCCGGGCATCCTGACGATTATTATCGCCTTGTCGGCCACCGGCTGGACGGGGATGGCCCGACTGGTGCGCGGCCAGATTCTCCAGTTGAAGAATCAGGAATTTATCCTGGCTTCGCAGGTGCTGGGGGCCAAATTTTCCCGCATTCTGTTCAAGCACCTGATTCCCAACACGATCGGCGTCATTATCGTCAATCTTACCTTTACCATCCCGTCAGCGATCTTCGCGGAATCCTTCCTCAGCTTTCTCGGCCTCGGGGTACAGGCGCCGTCCGCGAGCTGGGGGACGATGACCAACGATGCGCTGGGCGTCATCTTGACAGGTGACTGGTGGCGCCTCTTTTTCCCGGGCCTGATGATCTCATTGACGATGTTTGCCTTTAACGTATTTGGCGACGGGTTGCAGGATGCACTCGATCCGCGCCTGCGCGACTAGCCTGGGAGGAGGAAAACGCAATGGAAAAACATCTGCTTACAATCGACAACTTGAAAGTGAACTTTAAGACATACGGCGGCGAAGTCCAGGCTGTGCGCGGCGTCTCCTTTCATGTGGACAAGGGAGAGACGCTGGCGATCGTCGGCGAGAGCGGCTGCGGCAAGAGCGTCACGGCGCAGGCGATCATGGGCCTGATTCCCAATCCCCCCGGCCGGATCGTAGACGGCAAAATCGTGTTCGAAGAGAGAGAAATCACGCATTTGAGCAAACAGGAGTGGAGACAGATCCGCGGCTCCAAGATCGGCATGGTGTTTCAGGACCCGATGACGGCTCTCAATCCGACGATGAAGGTGGGGGCCCAGATCATAGAGGGCTTCGTCCGCAATCACCAGGTGACCCGGGAGGAAGCGCAGAAACGAGCGATCGAAATGCTCCGCCTGGTGGGGATTCCCGATCCGGAAAAACGGGTGGATCAGTACCCGCACCAATTCAGCGGCGGGATGCGGCAGCGCGTCGTCATTGCGATCGCACTCGCATGCCAGCCGCAGCTGGTGATCGCAGATGAGCCGACGACCGCGCTGGACGTTACGATCCAGGCGCAAATCCTCGACCTGCTGAAACGGTTGCAGGAAGAGCAGGAGCTCTCAGTCGTGATCATTACCCATGACCTGGGCGTGGTGGCGGAGATCGCTCACCGCATGGTGGTCATGTACGCTGGGATGGTTGTGGAGACGGGCAAGGTCGAGGATGTATTTGCAGCTCCCCGCCATCCGTACACCTGGGGGCTGATGCGCTCTCTGCCCCGGATCGACGGTGAAGAGAAGCAGCGGCTCGTGCCGATCGACGGCGCGCCGCCGGATCTCTTTGATCCACCCAAAGGCTGTCCCTTTGCCGCGCGCTGCGACTGGGCGATGGAGATCTGCAACCAGCAGATGCCGGAAAACAACGCTTTTGAGGACGGCCATCAGGCAGCCTGCTGGCTGCACGATTCGCGGGCGCCGCGCATACCTGATCTGGTTGCAGCTGGGAGGCAGGAAGCATGAGAGAGAGCTTGGTCGAAGTAAAGAACCTGAAAAAGCATTTTCAACTGGGGGGCGACCTCGTCTTAAAAGCGGTCGACGGTGTGACTTTTTCCATTCAAAAAGGAGAGACGCTGGGGCTGGTAGGAGAGAGCGGCTGCGGGAAGTCCACCTTGGGACGGACGATCATTCGCTTGTACGAAAATACGGATGGCGAAGTGCTGTTCAAGGGAAAGAACGTCCACCGGCTGAAAGGAAAGGATTCCAACCAGTTTCACCGCGACGTGCAGATGATTTTCCAGGACCCGCAGGCCAGCTTGAATCCGCGCCTGACCGTGGAGGACATCATCGCCGAAGGGTTGGACATACACGGTCTTAGCAGAGGGAGCCGCCGCGAGCGCGTCGCTGAGCTGCTCGACCTGGTCGGACTCAGGAAGGAGCACGCGCAGCGTTTTCCCCATGAGTTCAGCGGCGGGCAGCGGCAGCGGATCGGCATCGCCCGCGCTCTGGCGGTAGAGCCGGAATTTATTATTGCCGACGAGCCGATTTCCGCTCTCGATGTGTCGATCCAGGCGCAAGTCGTCAATTTGCTGGAAGACTTGCAGGCAGAGCGAGGTTTGACCTACCTGTTCATCGCTCATGACTTGTCCATGGTCAAGCATATTTCGACCCGCATCGGGGTGATGTACCTCGGCAAGCTCGTGGAATTGGCCGCGAGCAGCGAGCTCTACAAACAGCCGCTGCATCCCTATACGCAAGCGCTCCTCTCGTCCGTTCCCGTCCCCGATCCGACCGCACAGCGGGAGCGGATCATCCTGCAGGGGGACCTGCCGAGCCCGGCGAACAAGCCGAGCGGCTGCGGCTTTCGCACCCGCTGTCCGAAGGCGACAGAGCGATGTGCGCTGGAAGAGCCGGTGTGGAAAGAAGTGGAGGCAGGCCACTGGGTAGCCTGCCACCTTTACGATTGAGCGAGATAGAGACAGGTTAGCGCCAACGAAAAAAACAAGAGGGCAGCTCCTGTCCGGAGAGACAGAGACGTGATCAAGCGGATCAGCGTCTCTGTCTTTTTTTTCAGGACCGGGTCACTTTCCTGAAACCAGTCGCTCTCCATCGCACGGGGTCTTTTGAACAGCATCTGCTTGAGCTGTTTGAAGCCCTGAGCGAAGACGCTGAAAAATCCGGAGCGCAGCACCAGGGCGATGCTGCCCAGCATAAGGAGAAACAGCCCGATCAAAAAGCTTTGGTTGATCAGCACCAGGAGCAGCTGCGAAGGAAGCAGGAGGAAGGCGGCCAGCGCCAGAAGCAGTGGAGCCAGGAGAATGTATGCGAGTCGTATGCCCATGGGGCGATCCACGTCCTTTGTTCCGGTGCAGACAGGCTGTGCGTGCGGCACTAGATTCCCGGTGTGCCAGCCGCAACGAGACTCTCGCTGTCTGAGCGAATAGATTCTACTCTGACTGTACCGCAAATAGAGCCTGTTGCCAACGGCGGGCCGCAATTAATACGGCTGCCAGCGCAGTTTTCGGGCCTGCTGAAAACGCTCCTCCACATGCGGCCAGTTGACCAGCTCCCACCAGTTTTTGACGTACGCGGCCCGGTCGTTTTGATAGGAGAGGAAATAGGCGTGCTCCCATACATCCAGGACAAGCAGCGGGATCACATCCCACTGTGACAGATTCTGGTGTTTTTCGGCCTGCAAAATCTCCAGATGCTGCGCACGCGGCGCCCAGACCAGAATGGCCCAGCCGGGTCCTTCCACCTTCTCGGCCGCTTGGGAGAAATGGGCCTGAAAGGCAGCAAACGAACCATAATCCCGCGCGATCTGCCTGCCGATGTCGCCGGACGGCTCGCCGCCCCCCTTCGGACTCATCGACTGCCAGAATATCGTGTGCAAATAGTGGCCAGCCCCGTTAAAGGCCAGCTCCCGCTCCCAATGGCGGATCAGTTCGAAGTTGCCGGTGGATCGCGCCTCTGCCAGCTTCTGCTCCGCACGGTTGAGGTCTTCGACGTATTTGCGATGCAGCTTCTCGTAATGGATGCGCATCGTTTCCGCATCAATATGCGGCTGCAAGGCGTCATAGCTGTAGGGCAGCGGGGGCAGGGTATGCTTCCCGATGGGAACAGGGCGGCTGACGGGGACGGGCACAGGTGCCGATGCTGCCGCCGGTTGGCGCGCGGGGACAGCGATCGGCTCCTTTGTCTCCTGTGCCTTCTGCTCATCCTGCTCCCTGTATTGAATCAGGCGCAAGAACTGATGAAACTGCTCCTGAATGGCCTCCGCTTTTGCCACGAGTGCCGGAATGGCCGTTTCATCCCGCGATTTTTTGAGTGATTGTGCGCTGCGGCCGATCTGTATGAAGGCTTCCTCAAATTTGTGCATATGGCTCTCCAGCTCGCGGTTGAAACGATGCTGGCGGCGAAGCTCTTCGATCCATTGAATTCCCCATTGACTCCAGTTGGAGAGGTGGCGGGTATATTCCTGCAATGCGATTCCTCCTCTGCCTGCAATCTACCTCTACAGCCTATGAAAGCAGCCCAGAGGATGTGCGGCATTCGCGGAGTACATGACAAATCTGCCCTGCATATCGTAGTAGCACACCCAGCCTGGTGAATGCCTGATAAAAATATGGACGTCATGTTGGTCCCGGCAGAAGGGGGGACGATGTGCGGGGAAAGTGGTATCCTGTAACGTAGGGACATTCCAACAGGGGAGAAACCAACGATGAACAATATGGAGCCGATTGCCATTATCGATTCAGGTGTGGGCGGACTGACGGTCGCCAGGGAAGTGATGCGGAAACTGCCGCTTGCGCCCATTTTGTATTTTGGGGACAATGCCCGCTGTCCATATGGATCCAAGCCGCCCGAAGAGATACGGGCCTGTACTTTTCAGATGATTGAATTTGTCTCGGCATTTCCGCTTCAAGCCTTGGTCATCGCTTGCAATACCGCCACGGCTGTCGTTCTGGAAGAAGCGAAAAACGTCCTGCCCTATCCGGTCATCGGGGTGATCGAGCCGGGAGCGCGGGCAGCGCTGGCCGCGACGAAAAACGGGCGAATCGGGGTAATAGGCACCGAGACGACGATACGAACCGGAGCCTATGAAGCCGCGATCAAGAGATTGAGCCCCGCAGCCGATGTGGTCGGGCTGGCTTGCCCTGCCTTCGTCCCTCTCGTCGAGAGAAATGGGCAGCATGCCGAGCAAGCGAGGCAGGAAGTGAGCCGGACGCTGTCCGTCTTGCGCGATTGTCAGCTGGATACGCTGATTTTGGGATGTACGCATTACCCGCTGCTGGCACCGCTCATTCAGGAGGCGATGGGGGCCGAGGTGCAATTGATCAGCTCCGCGGAAGAGACGGCAAGCGAATTGGCCGGCTTGATCGGAAGCAGCCCGCTTGCAGGGGAGCAGACATCGCCGCGGCACCGGTTTTTTACCAGCGGCGATGCGGAGCATTTCCAGCAAATCGCCGAGGAGTGGCTGGGAGCTTCGATCCGGGTGGAAACCCAATCGCTGGAAGGTCAGTTCCAATCCTAAACGACGAATAACAGGTTCTTTTTCGCAGGGGTCACTTGCGAAAGGGAACCTTTTTCTTTTCGGACAAACAACGCATAAACGGTGGCCATGCTCGTATACATGATAGTACAAAGTGTCTGGAGGAGGCTGGAGAACATGAAATTACGAGGCATCGGCAAAATGACGGCAGTGGTCGGGTTCAGCGCCTTTCTGCTATCCGGTTGCGGGCTGTTTGGGCCGGAAAAGGAAGCGACTAGCATCGATCCGCCGCCGCAATCCGAAGTGGCAGTAGAGACCCCTGATGCCCCGTCCTCTGACGCTGTGGCCGGAGAGCCTGTAGCGGCGACGCAGGGTTCGGCGGACCGAACCGTCTATCTCCTGGATGCCAATGGATATGTCGTTCCGGTATCGCTGACGTTGCCCAAGGAAGAAGGAGTGGCCAAACAGGTACTCAGCTACATGGTCAAGGGCGGCCCAGTGGAAAGCATGCTGCCCAGCGGCTTTTCCGCCGTGCTGCCGAAAGGGACAGAGGTAAAGGGACTGGTGATCAAAGAAGGAGTAGCGACGGTTGACTTCTCCAAGGAGTTCCGCAAATACGACGAGAAGCAGGAAAAGAAGATCATCGACGCCGTCACGCGGGCCCTCACTGAGTTTAGCAACGTCAAAAGCGTTCAGATCTGGGTAAACGGCACGCCGCTGTCGGAGATGCCGGCCAGCAGCACGCCCCTCTCTTTGCTCGACCGCAATCAGGGGATTAATCTGGAGCTCGCCCAAGGCGCCATGCCAGGCAATACGACCGCGGTCACGGTCTATTTTCAGGGGCAGCTCGATGACAAGCGAACCTATTTCGTTCCCGTGACGAGACTGGTGCCGGAAACAGACAACGTGGCCAAGGCGACTGTCGAGGAATTGATCAAAGGGCCGAAGGAGGGCTCGCCGCTGTTCAGCTCTCTCCTGCGCACGACCAAAATTCTCGATGTCCGGCAGGAGAAAGACCTGGTGACCGTCAATCTGAGCGATGATATCCTGAAGTACGACGAGGGCAGAGAGGCGAGTCCGGAGGCGCTGGAGTCGCTGGTACTGTCACTTGCGGACAGCACAGGGGCGAGGAATGTCCAGCTGCTGGTAGAAGGGAAGCCGCTCACCAGCGGAAGCTATGATTTTACCAAGCCGGTCAGCCGCCCGCTGCAAATCAACTCGCTGCAATTCTGAGGACCCATTGTCAGATGACTACCCACGCCTTGTGATCCGGCGTGGTTTTATTTTACGGTCGAAAGTTAGGCACGCAAGCAATAACCCGCCCCCCGGTTTCGTCCGCTGTGCACCTTAAGCCCGCTGGCAGAGTGGCAACTGCTTTGGCGGGTCTGTTATAATGGGCGGAGTTGATGAAAGCAAACTAGGAGGAACATGGAATGAGACATGATGGCCGTACCCATGACCAACTGCGTCCGGTCAAGATTACGCGGGGTTACATCAAGCACGCCGAAGGATCATGCCTGATCGAAGTAGGGGACACCAAGGTCATATGCACGGCGACACTGGAAGATCGCGTGCCCCCCTTTATGCGCGGCGGCGGCAAGGGATGGATTACAGCCGAGTACGCCATGCTTCCTCGCGCTACGGAGTCGCGCAATCCTCGCGAGTCTTCCAAAGGGAAGGTAGCGGGCAGAACGATGGAGATCCAACGCCTGATCGGCCGTGCCCTGCGCTCCGTCGTCCAGCTGGAAGCGATGGGAGAGCGGACGATCTGGATCGACTGCGATGTGATCCAGGCGGATGGCGGCACACGCACGGCTTCGATTACCGGCGCGTATGTGGCGATGGTGGAAGCGATGGACAAACTGGTGAAGAACGGTACCTGGAAACAGCTGCCGCTGACGGATATGCTCGCCGCTACCTCGGTCGGCATCATCGAGGGAGAGACGTTGCTCGACCTCAACTACAAGGAAGATTCGAGCGCGACGGTAGATATGAATGTCGTGATGACGGGACAGGGCAAATTCGTCGAGCTGCAGGGGACGGGCGAAGAGGCGCCTTTTTCGATGGAACAGCTGCAAGAGATGCTCGCGCTCGCCAAAAAAGGCGTGGAACAGTTATTTGCCGCCCAGAGAGACTCCCTGCATGATGTGACGCTGAGCTTTGCCGGCAGCGAGCCGCAGGTGCAAGTGACGGAGGAAAACCATGTCTGAACAAAGAAAAGTTGTGCTGGCTACGCGAAACAAGGGAAAAGTAAAGGAGTTTAACAAGCTCTTTGCACAGCTCGGCTGGGAAGGGATCAGTCTCGATGAATTTGAGGGGGTTCCCGAAGTCGTAGAGGACGGAGATACATTCGAGGCCAATGCCGTGAAAAAGGCAAGAGAAATTTCTACATACCTGGGAATGCCTGCCGTAGGCGATGATTCCGGACTGGAGGTAGACGCGCTGGGCGGCCGTCCCGGCGTCTACTCCGCCCGCTATGCCGGCGAAGGGGCAACCGATGAAGCCAATTGGCGCAAATTGCTGGGAGAGCTGGCCGATGTGCCGGCAGAAAAACGCACAGCCCGGTTTCGCTGCGTACTTGCCCTGGTAGAGCCGGGACGCGATCCGATCATCGCGGCAGGCTTCTGCGAAGGCGTGATCGCCGAGGAGCCGCGCGGAACCAACGGCTTCGGCTACGATCCGGTTTTCTATCTGCCGCAACAGGGGAAGTCCATGGCGGAGCTTTCGCCGGAGGAGAAGAACCAGATCAGTCACCGGGCCATGGCGATGCAAAATCTGCTTTCTGCCCTGAAGTCAAACAGCTGAAACATAGCTTCTTTTTTAAGAGGAGAGTGAGGGATAGTGGGCATTCTCATCCTGAGCGATTCCCACGGACTGGTTGGCGAAGTAAAAGAGGCAGTCGAGCGGCATCGGGCAGAAGCGATTTTCCACTGCGGAGACTTCTGCGTAGACCCTGGGCGCGACCCTTTTTCCCGGATGCTGCTGGTGACGGGCAACTGCGACTCTCCTTCCGACGTGCCCACAGAGCGGCAGACGGCCTGGAAGGGACTGCGCATCCTGCAGACGCACGGCCATCTCTACGGAGTGAAAAAGTCGCTGCTGCGCCTGCATTACCGTGCCGAAGAGACGGGAGCCAACGTCGTGTTGTTCGGCCATTCCCATGTTCCCGGTTGTACGGTGGAGCGGAATATCCTGTTCCTGAACCCGGGGAGCTTGCAGCTTCCCCGCGGCTATGATCTGCCCACGTATGTCTATTTGGAGCAGACCGAGGCTAAAGAGGAGGGCGTCACCGTTCAAGTGACCTATTTTGACCACCGCGGAAACGTGGCACCGCGGCTCGGGGGAACTTTTTTCCTGCGGAGCTGACTTCTTGAAATACGATGAATATATGCTATACTTAAATGGTTATAATGGCTAGAATTGCATCGCTCTGTCCAGCAAGTCCTGCCTGAGACGACAGACGATGTTTCTGTGGATCCAATCTAGGAGGGGAAGTTTACGTGGCAGTAAAATGGGAAAAGTTAGAGAATAACCAGGGAGTCCTGACGGTTGAAGTAGATGCTTCGCAAGTAGATACAGCACTGGATCAGGCTTTCAAAAAAGTTTCGAAACAGGTGAATGTACCGGGCTTCCGCAAGGGAAAAGTTCCGCGCAAGATGTTTGAAGCGCGTTTTGGCGTAGAATCGCTCTATCAGGATGCTTTGGACATCATTCTCCCAAGCGCATACGGACAAGCTGTTCGTGAAGCGGGCATCGAGCCTGTCGACCGTCCGGAAGTGGACGTAGAGCAAATGGAAAAAGGCAAAAACCTGATCTTCAAGGCGACGGTTACCGTGAAGCCGGAAGTGAAGCTGGGCGATTACAAAAACCTGACCATCGAACCGAAAGAGTTCGCGGTATCTGACGAAGACGTAGAGGCAGAACTGAAGCGCATGCAAGAGCGCCATGCCGAGCTGGTAGCGGTCGAAGAAGGCGCTGCCCAAAGCGGCGACATCGTCATGATCGACTTTGAAGGCTTCCAAGACGGCGTAGCCTTTGAAGGCGGCAAGGCGGAAGACTACTCTTTGGAACTGGGCTCCGGCACGTTCATCGCCGGTTTTGAAGAGCAAGTAATCGGCATGAACATCGGCAAGGAAAAAGAGATTCAGGTAACCTTCCCGGAAGAGTACCACTCTCCGAATCTCGCAGGCAAAGAAGCTGTCTTCAAAGTGAAGCTGAACAGCCTCAAGCGCAAAAATCTGCCTGCGTTGGACGACGAGTTTGCCAAAGACGTAAGCGAGTTCGACACGCTGGATGAGCTGAAAGCCGATCTCAAGAAAAAGCTGGAAGAAAAAGCCGCTCAGGACAAAGAGCAGTACGTTCGCGAGCAGCTGGTGCTGAAAGCGGCTGAGAATGCAGAAATCGACATCCCGGCTGTCATGATCGAGCACGAACTGGATCAAATGGTGCAAGAGTTCGGTCAGCGCCTGCAATTCCAAGGCCTGACTCTCGACCTGTACTATCAATTCTCCGGTATTGATGAAAGCCAGCTCCGCGACCAGCTTCGTCCGGACGCGACCTCCCGCGTGCGCACCTCTCTGGTGCTCGAAGCGATCGGCAAAGCGGAAAACATCGAGGTAGCCGACGAAGACGTAACCGCCGAACTGGAAAAACTGGCTGGCGTATACGGTCGTCCTGCGGATGAGCTGCGCAAAATCTTTACGGCGCAAGACGGATTGGCTGCACTTCGCCGCGACGTTCAAACTCGCAAAACAGTTGATTTCCTGGTTGCAGAAAGCAAAGTTAGTGCATAATCTTAGGAAGACCGTATGATGGTTCAGAGCGATCTTGCTCCTGGACAGAGGGAATACAAGGCACGATTTCCATCGTGCCTTGTTTTTCAACCGTGCGTCTTTCACCAAGCAGGCGATGCCTGCCACTACCTCTTTGAGCGCAGAGGAGGAAAATACATATGTTAATCCCTATGGTTATTGAACAAACCAACCGCGGAGAGCGCGCATACGATATCTATTCGCGGCTCTTGAAAGACCGGATTATTTTTCTCGGAAGCGAAATTGACGATGAAGTGGCCAATGCCATCGTCGCCCAACTGTTGTTTTTGCAGGCTGAGGATGCGGACAAAGATATTCATCTGTACATAAACTCGCCAGGAGGCTCCGTTACCGCCGGCCTTGCCATCTATGACACGATGCAGTTCATCAAGCCTGATGTGTCCACGATTTGCATCGGCATGGCGGCCAGTATGGGGGCTGTGCTCCTCGCCGCAGGCGCCAAAGGGAAGCGCTTTGCCCTGCCCAACAGCGAAGTGATGATTCACCAGCCGCTGGGCGGCGTCCGCGGTCAGGCGGAAGACATTCGCATTCACACCGAATGGATTTTGAAAACCAAGCGGCAGCTGAACCAGATCCTCGCTGAACGCTCTGGTCAGTCATACGAGCGAGTGGCCCAAGACACCGATCGAGACAATTTCATGAGCGCAGAGGAAGCCAAAGCCTACGGTTTGATCGACGCCATTATTGAACGGTAAAACTGACCCGATGTGAGGTGATACGCGCATGTTTAAATTTAACGATGATAAAGGCCAGCTGAAATGCTCGTTCTGCGGCAAATCGCAGGAGCAAGTGAGAAAGCTGGTTGCCGGTCCCGGCGTATACATTTGTGACGAGTGCATCGAGCTTTGCAACGAGATCGTGCAGGAAGAGCTGGGCACCGAAGAAGAAATCGACATGAAAGAAATTCCCAAGCCGATGGAGATCCGTCAGATTCTGGACGATTATGTGATTGGTCAGGACCTGGCGAAAAAATCCCTGGCTGTAGCGGTATACAACCACTATAAGCGGATCAATTCCGGAGCCAAGATCGAGGATGTAGAGCTGCAAAAATCGAACATCCTGCTGATCGGGCCGACCGGTAGCGGGAAGACCCTGCTGGCCCAGACGCTGGCGCGGATTCTCAACGTTCCCTTTGCCATCGCGGATGCCACATCGCTGACGGAAGCGGGGTATGTGGGAGAAGACGTCGAGAACATCCTTTTGAAGCTGATCCAGGCCGCCGACTACGACGTGGAAAAAGCCGAAAAAGGCATCATCTACATCGACGAGATCGACAAGGTGGCCCGCAAGTCGGAAAATCCTTCGATCACGCGGGATGTATCCGGTGAAGGAGTGCAGCAGGCGCTGCTGAAAATCCTCGAGGGAACGGTGGCCAGCGTGCCGCCGCAAGGGGGACGCAAGCATCCGCACCAGGAATTTATCCAGATCGATACCTCCAATATCTTGTTTATCTGCGGCGGAGCTTTTGATGGCGTCGAACAGATCATCAAACGCCGTCTGGGTAAAAAAGTGATTGGATTCGGTACAGAAGTGAATGAAGGAATCAAAGGCGACCTGAAGCAAGGAGAATACCTGAAATACGTGTTGCCGGAAGACCTGCTCAAGTTCGGTCTGATTCCGGAGTTTGTCGGCCGTCTGCCTGTTCTGGCTACGCTGGAGCCGCTGGACGAAGCGACGCTGATCAAAATCCTCACGGAGCCAAAGAACGCGCTGGTCAAACAATTCCAGAAGCTGATGAGTCTCGACAACGTCGAGCTTGAGTTCGATGCTGGTGCATTGAGCCAGATCGCCAAAGAAGCGATCAAGCGAAATACAGGCGCCCGCGGTCTGAGGGCCATCATCGAGCAGATCATGCTGGATATGATGTACGAACTGCCGTCTCGCGAGGACGTCAGCAAATGCGTCATCACGGAAGAAACGGTGCGCGACAAAGTAAAGCCAAAGCTGCTGACCAAGGAAGGTCAGGATCGCAAGCATGAAAGTGCATAAGGGATTCCGTTGAAAAATCAACCACCTCTTTCGAGAGGTGGTTTTTTGATTGTAGCCACAATGAATTCAGGCCACGGGCCACGCAACCAAGATGAATTCCAACCAGCTGCCACGCAGCCACGATCAACAAGGGTGAACCCGGTTTCAAGTTTACTCCCAACTATGGCAGGCAATACTACAGACTATAGTTCAAGAGACGCCAACGATAGCCTGTTTTGGTGGCCACACACGCCACAGACAGTCTTCAAAATAGCTGCCGGTGCGCATGGGAGGGACTGCGGATGAACTATACCACATTGGTGATTGCCTGCATTGAAGTCATTGTAGCGATAATCATAGGGACCTATTTCTGGAAGCTGCTGAGAGCTCAACGGACGACCAAGACGTCCACTGACAAGGAATCGCGAAAAGACATGGACCAGTTGCGGCGGATGCGCATGATCGCCTTGACAGAGCCCTTGTCGGAGAAGACCCGGCCAGCCGCGCTGGAGGAGATCGTCGGACAGGAGGACGGATTGCGGGCGCTGCGTGCCGCTTTGTGCGGCCCCAATCCCCAGCATGTGATCATCTACGGCCCGCCGGGCGTGGGCAAGACCGCAGCCGCCAGGGTCGTACTGGAAGAGGCAAAGAAGAACAGCTTGTCACCCTTTTCGAGCGACGCCAAATTCGTGGAGATCGATGCGACGATCGCCCGTTTTGACGAGCGGGGGATCGCAGACCCGCTGATCGGCTCCGTTCACGACCCCATTTACCAAGGAGCGGGATCGCTGGGGCAGGCAGGTGTTCCGCAGCCAAAGCCGGGAGCGGTCACCAAAGCGCATGGGGGCGTACTGTTTCTGGATGAGATCGGCGAGCTTCACCCCGTTCAAATGAACAAGCTGCTCAAAGTGCTGGAAGACCGCAAAGTGATCCTGGAAAGTGCGTATTACAGCGAAGATAATACGCAGATCCCTGCACATATTCATGAAATTTTCAAGTACGGCCTGCCGGCAGATTTCCGCCTGGTAGGGGCTACTACGCGAATGCCGGAGGAATTGCCGGCCGCCCTCCGCTCCCGCTGCCTGGAGATCTTTTTCCGCCCGTTAAAGGCGGCGGAGGTGGGCAGCATCGTCAGAACGGCAGTGGCCAAGATGGACATGACGGCGGAAGAGGAAGCCGTGCGCGTGATCGAGCGCTACGCCACCAACGGGCGCGAAGCGATCAACACCGTGCAGATCGCAGCCGGCATCGCCTTGACCGAAAAAAGAAAATTCATCCAGTCCTCGGACGTGGAGTGGGTGGTCCACAGCAGCCAAAAATCGCCGAGGCAGGAAAAGCAGGTCCACTCCGCTCCGCAGATCGGTCTTGTGAACGGGCTTGCCGTCTACGGCCCCAACATGGGCAGTGTCATGGAACTGGAGGTGACGGCCATTCCGGCAGCCGTGCCGGGTAACGGACGGGTGATCACGACGGGACTGGCCGAGGAAGAGGAAATCGGCAGCCGCAGCCGGACGATTCGGCGCAAATCCATGGCCAAGGGTTCGATCGACAACGTGCTGACGGTCCTCCATCACTTGGGCGTCCAGCCTTTTGACTACGATCTGCACATCAATTTTCCGGGCGGGGTTCCCGTGGACGGTCCGTCAGCCGGCATCGCCATCGCCACAGCGGTGTACTCGGCCATCCGCAAAATCCCCGTCGACAATCTGGTCGCCATGACCGGCGAGGTAAGCATTCACGGAAAAGTAAAGCCGGTGGGCGGCGTGGTCGCCAAGGTGGAAGCCGCGCGGGCTGCCGGGGCTGTGCGTGTGCTGATTCCGGAGGAAAACTGGCAGTCGATTTTCGCCAACATGGAAGGAATCGAAGTTATCCCGGTTTCGACCGTGCAGGAGGTCCTGGAGCTGGCCATGCACGGCGCCGCCGAACCGGAGGTGGAGGCGACCGGATTTACCTTGCAGCTGCCCACAGAGGACCTGGCTTCCTCCCCCCTCTCCTTGTAAGGTGTGCAGCAGGCAGAAATTAGACATCGGATTCTGTTTACGCTACAATGATAAGAAGCTTCGGCTCTCTCCCAAAAGCAGGGAGGGACCGAGTGTCACTGCGCGACCCAAAACGGCTGTTCCTGGGCCGTTTTTGCTTGTACGATTGCATGAGATTTCTTTTGCAAAGGCGGCAGGATCCGGCTTTCCCCAGCGCAGGGGAACCGGTTCCCGCTTTTAAAAAAAATGACTGCAAAGACTGTTCAGATCAAGGAGAGGTGCATAAGCTTGGGCGATCGTTCCGGTAAACGAGAGATTCCACTCCTCCCGCTGCGCGGATTGCTTGTGTATCCATCGATGGTGCTGCATCTGGATGTGGGACGGGAAAAATCCGTCCGCGCATTGGAGCAGGCCATGGTGGACGACAACAAGATCCTGCTTGCGACCCAGGAGGAAGTCCATATAGAAGAACCAGAGGCCGACCAGATCTACACGGTAGGGACGGTAGCACGCGTCAAACAAATGCTGAAGCTCCCCAATGGAACGATTCGGGTGCTGGTGGAAGGCCTGCAGCGGGCCAGAATCGAGAAGTATCTGCAAGAAGAAGAGTATTTTCAGGTCGAGATTAGCTACCTGGAAGAACAGCATACCCATCCAAACGAAGTGGAGGCGCTGATGCGCGCCGTACTTAGCCACTTTGAGCAATTTATCAAGCTGTCCAAAAAAGTTTCCCCGGAAACGCTTACCTCTGTCAGCGACATCGAGGAGCCAGGCAGGCTGGCCGATGTCATTGCCTCCCATTTGCCGCTGAAAATGCGCGACAAACAGGAGATTTTGGAGACTGTCAACATCAAGGAGCGCCTGGAAATTCTGCTCGATATCCTGAACAACGAGCGCGAGGTGCTGGAGCTGGAGCGCAAAATCAGCGGCCGCGTGAAAAAGCAGATGGAGCGCACCCAGAAAGAGTACTATCTGCGGGAACAGATGAAAGCGATCCAAAAAGAGCTGGGGGAAAAGGATGGCCGGCAGGGCGAGGTCGACGAGCTGCGCGCTCAGCTCGACAAATCCGATGCACCCGAGCGGATCAAGAAGAAGATCGAGAAAGAGCTGGATCGACTGGAGAAAATGCCGTCCACCTCTGCAGAGGGATCGGTGATTCGCACCTATATCGATACGCTTTTGGCCTTGCCCTGGACGAGAAAGACCGTAGACAATCTCGACATCAAGCATGCCGAAGACATCCTGAACGAAGATCACTACGGATTGGAAAAGCCAAAAGAGCGGGTGCTGGAGTACCTCGCCGTGCAAAAGCTGGTAAATTCCATGCGCGGTCCGATTCTCTGCCTGGTCGGTCCCCCGGGGGTGGGAAAAACGTCCCTGGCTCGTTCCATCGCCCGCGCGCTGGAGCGCGAGTTCGTCCGCATCTCCCTCGGCGGGGTGCGTGACGAAGCGGAGATTCGCGGCCATCGCCGCACCTATGTCGGCGCTCTGCCCGGCCGGATCATTCAGGGGATGAAGCAAGCGGGCACGATCAATCCCGTCTTCCTCCTGGATGAGATCGACAAGCTGGCCTCCGATTTCCGCGGAGACCCGGCGTCGGCCCTGCTCGAAGTGCTGGACCCGAACCAGAATGACAAGTTCAGCGACCACTATATCGAAGAGACCTACGATTTGACCAATGTCATGTTTATCACGACGGCCAACAGCCTGCATACGATCCCCCGTCCGCTCCTGGACCGGATGGAAGTGATCACGATTTCGGGCTATACCGAGCTGGAGAAGCTGAACATCATGCGCGGCTACCTGTTGCCCAAGCAGATGGAGGATCACGGTCTCGGCAAGGATAAGCTGCAAGTTCAGGAAGAGGCGATGCTGAAGGTGATTCGCCAGTACACCCGCGAGGCGGGCGTGCGCAACCTGAACCGGGAAGCGGCCAATATCTGCCGGAAAGCCGCCAAGCTGATCGTCAGCGGGGAGAAAAAGCGCGTCGTCGTCACAGCCAAGACGATCGAAAGCCTGCTGGGCAAACCGCGCTTCCGCTATGGACTGGCGGAAAAAGAAAATCAGGTCGGTTCGGTGACAGGTCTCGCCTGGACCGAAGCAGGCGGCGACACCCTCAATATCGAAGTCACCATCCTGCCGGGCAAAGGCAAGCTGACACTGACGGGACAGCTCGGCGATGTGATGAAAGAGTCGGCTCAGGCTGCTTTCAGCTACATCCGCTCGCGAGCTGCCGAGTGGAAGATCGACCCCGATTTCCATGAGAAGAACGACATCCACATCCACGTGCCGGAAGGGGCCATCCCGAAAGACGGTCCATCCGCCGGCATTACGATGGCGACGGCGCTCGTCTCCGCTTTGACGGGTATCCCCGTGCGAAAGGAAGTGGGGATGACCGGGGAGATTACGCTGCGCGGCCGGGTGCTCCCGATCGGCGGCCTGAAGGAAAAATCCCTGTCCGCTCACCGGGCGGGCTTGACGACCGTCATTTTGCCCAAAGACAACGAAAAAGACATTGACGACATTCCGGAAAGTGTGCGGAACGACTTGAAATTTATTCCGGTCGAACATCTGGATGAAGTGCTGCGCCACGCGCTGGTAAAGATGGCGGGTGAATCTTCATGAAAATCACCTCTGCCGAATTCATAACCAGCGCCGTCGGACCCAGTCAATACCCGACGGACGGCCTGCCTGAGATCGCTCTGGTAGGCCGCTCCAATGTGGGAAAATCTTCGCTTCTCAACAAAATGATGAACCGCAAAGGGTTGGCGAGGACCAGCCAAAAGCCGGGCAAAACCCAGACGCTCAACTATTTTCAGGTAAACAAGATGCTCTATTTCGTCGATTTCCCGGGCTACGGCTATGCCAAGGTCTCCAAATCGATCAAAGGGCAATGGGGAAAAATGATCGAGTCTTACCTGAAAAATCGGAAGGAATTGCGCTTTATCATTCAACTGGTAGATATTCGCCACGCTCCCAGCAAAGATGACGTCGCCATGTACGAGTGGTGCAAGGAAATCGGAATTCCGACGGTGGTCGTGGCGACCAAGGGCGATAAAATTGCCAGAGGCCGCTGGCTGCAGCATACCAAAGTGATCCGGGAGCATCTGAAGCTCCGCGGCGACGACTCGATCCTGATCTTCTCCTCGGAAACCGGTCAGGGGCGGGATGAGCTGTGGTCCGAGATCAAAAGGCGCCTCTACGAACACGAGGAGCAGAAGCAGGATGCCATCGCTTCCGCCAAGGAGACAGCGGAACAACCACAAGAATAGCCGTGCTACACCCGCATTCAGAGACGGCGAAACGGGAAAGGAGGCCCCTGTGTGACGAGTCGCGAACACTTTCCCATACGCGGTGTCATCGAAGGCTTCTACGGCAAGCCGTGGACGCATGCTGAACGGCTGGACATGATCCGCTTTCTGGCCAGGCACCAATTCAATGCGTACTTCTACGCCCCGAAAGACGATCCGTATCTGAGAGAGAGATGGCAGGAGCCCCATCCTCCCGCAGAGCTGGAAAACATCGATGCGCTGATACAGGCAGCGGGTGCGGAGGGGCTCTCCTTTTACTACTGTCTGAGTCCCGGTTTAAACATGGAGTATTCCAAAAAGGAGCATGCCGACATCCTCACGTCCAAGTACAAAGCGATGTACGATCGCGGGGTGAGGTGCTTTGCCCTGCAGTTTGACGACATTCCGCTGGAGCTGCTGCATGGGGAGGACCTTCGGCAGTTTGACACGCTGGCTGACGCTCATGCAGCTTCGGCGCTTCGCTTGTGGGAGGAGATGGGCACCTGGTCAGAGCCCGTCAGTCTGGTGCTCTGCCCGACCCAGTACCACGGTCTCGGCAACGAGCCCTACATCACCAGGCTGGGGCGTCTGCTGCCGCCGGAAATTGCCCTTTTCTGGACGGGCCGATTCGTCTGTTCGCCGTTCTTGACCGAGGGCGACGCGATTCGCTTCCGGGAATATACCGGACACCGGCCGCTGTACTGGGACAACTATCCCGTCAACGACTTGGCGATGGCGCGTGAGCTGCATATCGGACCGCTCCGACATCGCGACCCGGGCTTGGGCCAATTGTCTGCCGGCTATGTAGCCAATGCGATGGAATGGGCGGAGAGTTCCAAGATTCCCTTGATCACGATCGCGGACTATCTGCGCGACCCGTACGGCTACGACCCGACGAAGTCGTGGCGGCGGGCGATTGAGGAAGTGGCGGGGACGGAGGATGCGGATGCCCTGCTTCGCTTTGCGGATAATGTGCAGAGCTCCTTTTTGCATGAAACCGAATCGCCCGCGCTGCTGGAGTCCTTTATGCAGTTCCGCTTTCACTTTCAGTACGGCAGCAGGGAGCAAGCGATCCGCAAGCTGGGTCTGATGTTTTCCGAGATGGAGGAGACGGCCAACCATCTGCTCCATAAAATGAAGAATCGAAAGCTGTCCAAAGAAATTGGCCAATGGGTGGAAAAGTACCGCCACTGGGCCAAAGTGGGACAGACGGCGACGGCCCTGATCGAAGCGGGGACGAGCGGCCGCCTCCCGCAAGCCGCCTATCACCTGCTGCGCCTGAAGCAGTGGCTGAAGCGGACGGAGCGCTTGCCGCAGAAGGTGTGCGGACAGGTGATGAGCCTGTTCGTCGAGGCGCTTCTGCAGGAAGTAAAGAAAACGACCTGACAAATCCCGTATGCCAAGCGCTTGGCATCGAAAAAGGAGCATGCTCTCGTGACAGAGGCATGCTCCTTTTTCCGTGACTGCCGCAATTCCGTGACTGCCGCAATTCCGTGACTGCCGCAATTCCGTGACCGCCGCATTTCAGTGACCGTCGGTTTCTATGGCAACCGCTTTTGCGGGCAATCCTTTCGCTTTACGTCGAATCTTTTCGTTCCCGCTGCGCCTGCTTCTTCGCCATCCACAGCTTCACCCACTCGGCAATCGGCATCTCCGCCATAATCATCCCGAAGAAGATCAGGAATCCGCCGAATATCTGCCGCCCCGTCAAGATTTCATGAATCCAGAGGTACGAGGTGACGGCGGCAAAGACGGGCTCCAGCGCAAAGATTAAGGCGACGCGGGTCGTCGTCGTCTGCTTTTGCAGGGCCGTCTGGGCCAGGAACGCCAGCGCTGTGGCAAAAATGGAGGTGATCACGAGACCGCGGGCGACCTCCGGGATGAGCAGGACCTGCGGATCCAGGGCACGCCGCCAGTCTTCAAACAGGATCGCATAGGCCCAGCTCATCACGGCTACCGTCCCCAGCTGCACGATCGCCAGCGGCAGGGCGGGAAAAATCGGCGAGTATTTGCCGGTAATGACGATTTGCATCGCAAAGCAAATCGCGCAGCCAAATACCATGATATCTCCGATGTTGAACCCCAGCGTCTGGTTCAGCGTGAGCAGGTACAGGCCGACAGCGGCCAGGATGACCCCGACAATGGCCGAGGGCTTTACCCGATCCCGCAGGATCAGAAACGAAAAGAGCGGCACGAGCACCACGGACAGACCGGTGATAAACCCCGCTTTGGAAGGGGTGGTATACATCAGGCCGACCGTCTGCAGCCCGTACCCCAGACAAAGCCAGAAGCCAATCAGACAGCCTGCCTTCAGCAGAGGGGCGCTCCACTCGCGCCATTGCTGGCGATAAAACAGCAGTTGGATCGCAAGCAGGAACAGTGCGGCGATGGAAAAGCGAACGGCATTAAAGGCGTTCGGCGGAAGTTCATTGATCGCCTGTTGCACGACGAGGAACGTAGCACCCCAAATAAAAGCGATCAAAAACAGCGTTGTATCTGCCATCCACTGCTTTTTCAAAATGTCTTCTCTCCCTCCAACGTCATCAGACTATTTCCAACGTTCAGATGATCATGCAAGCATGATACGAGAAACAGGCGATGAAAGCAAGATAAAACGCAGGAAAAGAGGAGAAAAGCGGAGGGGGCTTGGCTTTTGGAAAGAAATGTCGGAAAATATAGAAAACTACTTCCTATCAGAGGAAATATTGCCCAGTATATGAGAAAAAGGGGGACGCATTGATGAAGCAAAAGCTGCCGGGTACAAGCAAAACAAGACGAGCCGAGAGAAAAGCGAAAATAATGGCCGAACAGGTTGCCGAACTGCTGGGTAAGAGTCATCTGGATGAGGTCCGCGAAACCGTTCGTCAGCTGTTCGACGAGCATCTGAGCCACCGGGAGTATTTTGTCATCGTGGATGAAACCGGATATAGCCACATTCATACCAATCGCCTCAGAGAGGGAATGATCTTTTTAGATGAAGTGGGGAAAAGGGCAGCGGCTGCAAAAGAGGCATTGTCTCAGTTGTACCTCCGGGATACGGGCGAGTGGCTGCTGGACACGGCTGTGCCGATCGGCAATTGCCAGGGGAAGCGTTACGTCCTGCGGATGGGTACGATTCTGCACCGGCCATTTCTCGGCCCGGTTCTGTTCGGTCTCAGCACGGTGCCGTCTGTCTGCGGGCTGATCACGGGGTATGTGATGGACCTTCCGTGGCAAGTGATGCTCACATGGGCGGGCGTCTCGCTGTTCGTCGGGATGACCGGGGGGTTCTTCATCCACCGGGCGATGCGTATGACGTTCCGCGAGTGGCGCGAGGTGACCCGGGCGGTTTCGGCTGGCGATCTGACGAAGATGGTCAGCACGTCAGCGCGAAACGAATTCCATCAGATGGGCCTGGAAATGAATAAAATGGCCTTGGGTCTGCAGCATATCGTCAAAGAGATCGCCGCCACGTCACAAGTGACGGGCGAAATCAGCCGGAAGCAGGCAGTCCAGTCCAAAGACTTGGCGGATACCTTTGACGAGCTCGGCGGAATGATGGGCGCCTTTCAACGCGGCAGTCAGCAGCAGGGGCAGGCACTGTCCAAAGCGGTACAGCGCTTGTCCGACATGACGGTCATGCTGGAGGGGATGAAAGCGGCCCTGCAGCGGGCGAGAGAGATGAGTGACAGCGCCGCCCAGACGACGGAGCGGGGGACGGCCTCCGTCGATGCGGCCTCCCGGCAGGTCAGCCAGGCAGAGGCTGGCATGGCCAAATCGGCCGAGGCGATTCGGCTGCTGACGGCCAAGATGGAGGAGATCAGCCAACAGGTGTCGGCGATCACCAAAATCGCCCGGCAGACCAATACGCTCGCGCTCAATGCCTCGATCGAGGCGGCCCGCGCGGGTGAGCATGGCCGAGGGTTTTCCGTCGTAGCCGGCGAAATCAGGCACCTCGCGGAGGAGACGGGCAGGTTCGCGGAGAATATCTTGGCTGTGACGGGAGCCGTGCAGCAAGACGTGGTAGCCTGCGCAAATGAGGTGGACAGTCAACTGGGCGAGCTCAAGACCTCTACGCGATACGTTCAGGAAGCAGGGGAAGCGATTCGCCATCTGCAGGTCGTGGTTGATCAGAACAAAAGCATGTCGCTGGAAAATGCGGAGCTGGCCGAACTGTTGGTCCGCCACTGCCAAGAGATTAGCCAAACCCTGCAGGATGTGGAGGCGATCGCCGAGGAGTTTGCCGCCAGTGTGACCGAAGCCGCCTGTGCGGTCGAGACGCAGACAGAGGGCGTCCATCTTCTGGCCGGAGTGGCCGAAGAGCTGGCCGCCAAAACAGACGCGCTGGAGCGGATCACCACTCGCTTCCGCATCTGACAGATCAGAGGCATGTCCCGGCCATTCTCGCGTCTACTCTCGCAAAAGTGTCATCCGTTAATAAACTTTTCACAATTACGTCTGACCCCTTTCGGACATAATGATATAATGAGAGTGAATTTTACACAGAGCCGGCTGGCATTGTATTACCGGGGGGACGTTATGGATATCCTTGTACTGGGTCTTAACTACAAAACGGCACCTGTCGAAATACGCGAGAAGTTTACTTTCAGCGATGACGGGACGACGCGGGCTCTTTATCTACTCTCCCAGACGAAGAGCATTGCAGAATGCGTGATTCTCGGCACCTGTAACCGGACCGAAGTCTACGTAGTCTGCGATCAGCTGAACGTCGGACGGGATTACACTCTCCGTTTCTTGGCGGAGTGGTTTGGCGTGAGCAAGGAAGCCTTTAAAGAGCATTTATATATAAAAGGAAACGAACAGGCGATTGAGCATCTGTTCCGCGTCTCCTGCGGGATGGATTCGATGGTCATGGGCGAGACGCAGATTCTCGGCCAGGTCCGGGATGCATTTACGCTGGCGCAGCAGCAAAAAGCGACGGGAACAGTCTTCAACATGCTGTTCAAGCAGGCGATCACCTTCGCCAAGCGGGCGCATACGGAGACAGCGATCGGACAAAATGCCGTGTCGGTGAGCTACGCGGCGATCGAACTGGGCAAGAAAATCTTCGGTTCATTCGCCGGCAAAGAGGTGCTGATCGTCGGGGCCGGAAAAATGAGCGAACTGACGGCAAAGCATCTGCATGCCAACGGTTCGGGTCATGTTCGCGTGGCCAACAGGACACTGGAGCGGGCACAGCTGCTCGCAGAGAAGTTCCAGGGGGACGCCTGTACGATGGAGCAGCTCTCCCAGGCGCTGCTCACCGCAGACATCGTCATCAGCTCCACCGGGGCTGCGGGCTATGTGATCACCAAGGAGCAGCTTCTGCCGATCATGAAGCAGCGCAGGCACCGTCCGCTGTTCATGATCGATATCGCGGTGCCGCGCGATCTGGATCCAAGCCTGCACGATCTTGAAAACGTCTATCTTTACGATATTGACGATCTGGAAGGAATCGTCGCCAGCAATCTCGAGGAGCGCTCCCGAGAGGCTGAGCGCTTGGAAGTCATGATTGCCGAAGAGATCGTCGCATTCACGACCTGGTACCAGACGCTTGGCGTCGCGCCGCTGATCGCGGCCCTGCGGGAAAAAGCGCTCGACATTCACAGCGAGGGCATGCGCAAGATCGAAAACAAGCTGCAGCATCTAACCGAAAAAGAACGGCATATCATCCGCAAAACGACCAAAGGCATGATCAATCAATTATTGCATGATCCGGTCGTTCGCCTAAAAGAAATGGCTGCCAAGCAGGATGCTTCCGACGTGTTGGACATGTTCTCCACGATTTTCGCACTCGAAGAGATTCTGGATCGGACGGAGCGGGAAGCGAATTGGGAAAAGGAAAAGGCAAAACAATCCTCCCTTCGCGAGCAGGTCATGGCGTCTCGCGTCCCCAAGTAGATACCGATAGAGAAAGAGAGGAGAGAGTACATGGCCGATGTGAGATGGATCTATGATTTGACGATCTTTCTCTACGCTGCAAGTGTTCTCTTCTATTTTAACGACTTCTTGCAAAGCAACCGGAAAGTCAATCGACTGGCTTTCGGGTTGCTTGCTGTCGTTTGGGCCTTGCAAACCGTATTTTTTGTGTCGCAGCTGGTGGCCAAAAACTACTTTCCCGTGGTCACGCTGTTTGAGACGCTGTTTTTCTATTCATGGGTTTTGGTGACGCTGTCCTTGGTCATCAACTATGTTTTTCGCATCGACCTATTGGTGTTTTTTACGAATGTGATCGGTTTCATCGTGCTGGTGCTCTCCATGTTTTTGCCGGAGACGCCCCTGCACGTCGTATCGGGCCCGCTCACCTCGGAGCTGTTGCTCGTTCACATCACCCTGGCCATGTTCAGCTACGGCGCTTTTTCGCTCTCGATGATCTTTTCCGCGATGTACCTCGTGCAGCACCACATGCTCAAAGCCAAGCGCTGGACACCCATGCTCCGGCGGCTGCCCAGCCTGGACCGGCTGGAATCGTACGCATACCGGATGAACATGATGGGGGTTCCGATGCTGCTGTTGGCGATACTGGTAGGGATTATCTGGGGAAAGCTGGTTTTGCCCGAAAAGTTCTGGCTGGACGCAAAAGTGCTGTTGTCGATTGGCGTGCTGCTTACGTATTCCTTCTGGCTCTATAAGCGCTTTAGCGACACCTGGCAGCTGCGAAGCCTGGCTCTTCTGAATCTGGCCGGATTTGCGCTTGTGCTGATCAACTTCTTGGCGACAGATGTTTCAAAATTTCACAATTGGCTGTAACCGACAGCTTTGTTAGGAGGCTACCATGGGTAACTGGAAGGTAGGGACACGCCGCAGCATGCTGGCGCTGACCCAGACGAATTGGGTCATCGATCAACTGAAGCAACTGGATCGCGAGGCAACTTTTGAACGGCATGAGATCGTGACCAAAGGAGACCGCATCCTCGATGTGACGCTCTCGAAAGTGGGCGGCAAAGGACTGTTTGTCAAAGAAATCGAGCAATCCTTGCTGGACGGCGAGACTGACTTTGCCGTACACAGCCTGAAGGATATGCCGGCGGAATTGCCGGAGGGCCTGGTCATCGGGGCGATCCCGAAGCGAGTGGACCCGCGCGATGTGCTTCTTTCCAAAGAAGGCAAAACGCTGGATGAGCTGCCGCAGGGTGCCTTGATCGGGACCAGCAGCTTGCGCCGTTCGGCACAGCTTTTGGCCTATCGTCCCGACCTGCGCATCGAGTCGATTCGCGGCAATATTGACACGCGCATCCGCAAGCTGAACGAAGGCAATTTTGACGCGATTGTACTGGCTGCAGCCGGCTTGGAGCGGGTCAATTGGGACGGGACGATCAGCCAGTTCCTGCCCATCGACATCAGCTTGCCAGCAGTGGGACAAGGGGCTCTGGCGATCGAATGCCGGGCTGACGATGAAGAAACCTTGAATCTCTTGCGTAAATTTGATCACCTGCCGACGCGGCTCGCCGTAACGGCGGAGCGCAGCTTCCTGCATCGGCTGGAGGGCGGCTGCCAGGTGCCGATCGGCGCTTACGCGACCGTAGCCGAAGGAGAGGACGGAGAGGGTACCCTGATTACCTTGACCGGGATGGTGGCGACGCCGGACGGCACGCAGGTATTCAAGAAGACGGCACAGGGAACTGATCCCGCAGCGCTTGGACTGCAAGTGGCCGATGTCTTGGCGGAAGAAGGGGCCGCAGAGGTGCTGGAGCGCGTGAAAAAGGAGAATCAAGCATGATTCACCCGGAAGAAGGGGCGCATGTGAAGCCGCTAGCGGGCATACGCATGATGGTGACCCGCTCGCGGCAGCAGGCGGGAGAGCTGATTACGCAGCTGGAGGCGCTCGGCGGAGAGGCGTATGCCTTTCCCCTGATCAAAATGGTGCCGCCGCGTGACACCAGTCCTTTGGATAAGGCCATCTTCCAGTTGGCTGATTACGATTGGGTGATGTTTACCAGCGTCAACGGGGTTCGTTTTTTTCTGGAGCGGATGAGAGCGCTACAGGTTCCTTTTGAGCGGCTGACCGCCCGTCTGGCAGCTGTCGGACCCAAGACGGCGGCGGAGCTGACCAAGCACGGCTGGAAGGTGGATCTGATTCCATCCGACTACGTCGCGGAGGGGATGTTGGTCAGTTTAAAAGAGGAGCTGAAGCCGGGCGAGCGCGTACTTTTGCCTCGGGCCGACATCGCCCGCAAGCTGCTCCCCGAGGAGCTTAGCCGCATGGGGATGGAGGTCGCTGAGGTGGATGTGTACCAGACCGTCATCGACGGCGAGCAGGCGCCGGAAGCAGCGGAGTATCTTAGCCAGGGCAGGATCGACGTCATTGCGTTTACCAGCTCTTCCACGGTTTCTTATTTTCTGGAGGCGATGGCCCCCTATGGAGGAGCCGCGCTGCTGGGAAATGTCCGCATCGCCTGCATCGGCCCGATTACGGCGCAGACGGCAAAAGCCCACGGGCTGCATCCGGACATCGTGGCAGAGGAGTATACCGTAGAAGGTTTGATGGAAGCACTGATTATCTATTGGGGAGGGAAAGCAGATGGCCGGCACTTTTGACCGTCATCGCCGGTTGCGCTCCAGTGCAGCGATGCGCAACCTGGTTCGCGAAAACCACGTACGCGTGGAGGATCTGATTTATCCGTTGTTTGTCGTGGAAGGGACGAATATCAAAGAAGAGATACCGTCCATGCCGGGCGTATATCACTTTTCTCTGGATCGTCTGAAAGAAGAGATGGAGGAAATCGCGGCTCTGGGCATCCAGTCGGTCCTGATGTTCGGCGTTCCGGAGCACAAGGATTACTGCGGCTCCGAGGCCTATAATGACGAGGCCATCACCCAGCGGGCGATCCGCCAGATCAAGGCAGACCACCCGGAGATGATCGTGATCGCCGACACCTGTCTGTGCCAGTACACCGACCACGGCCACTGCGGCGTTTTGCAAGAGGGCCAGGTGGACAACGACGAAACCCTGAAGCTGCTGGCGGCGGCGGCGGTCTCGCAAGCGAAAGCGGGCGCTGACATCATCGCTCCCTCCAACATGATGGACGGCTTCGTAGCGGCGATTCGCCAGGGGTTGGATGAAGCGGGCTTTGCGCATATTCCGATCATGTCGTACGCAGTCAAATACGCCTCCTCTTTCTATGGACCGTTCCGCGAGGCGGCCCATTCCACCCCGCAATCGGGCGACCGCAAGACGTATCAGATGGACCCGGCCAATGCGCGGGAGGGACTGCGGGAAGCGGCCTCGGACGTGGCCGAAGGCGCCGACTTTTTGATGGTCAAACCGGGTCTGGCGTTTATGGATATGGTGCTCAGACTGCGCGAAAACTTCAACTTGCCGCTGGTGGTATACAACGTCAGTGCCGAATACTCGATGGTCAAAGCGGCCGCGGCAAATGGCTGGATCGACGAAGAGAGAATCGTCATGGAAACGCTGGTCGGCTTCAAGCGTGCAGGTGCCGATCTGATCATTACCTATCACGCAAAAGATGTGGCAAAATGGCTGCGAGGTGAATAAAGCGATGAAAATGGATCAATCGACCCGCATGTTTCAAGAAGCGCAGCAGTACATACCGGGCGGCGTAAACAGCCCGGTGCGGGCATTCAAGAGCGTCGGCGGCAATCCGGTGTACATCGCCCGCGGAGAAGGCTCCCGCATCACGGATGTGGACGGCAACAGCTATATCGACTACATCGGCTCCTGGGGCCCGCTGATTCTGGGCCATGCGCACCCCAAGGTGCTGGCCGCGATTCAGGAAACGGCCCAGCTTGGCACCAGCTTCGGTGCCCCGACGGAGCGGGAGACGGAAATGGCCAAGCTGGTCTGCGAGATCGTTCCCTCTGTCGAAGTCGTGCGGATGGTCAACTCGGGAACAGAAGCGACGATGAGCGCGCTTCGGCTCGCCCGCGGCTACACCAAGCGCAACAAAATCATGAAGTTCGAAGGCTGCTACCACGGCCATGCGGACAGCTTGCTGATCAAAGCGGGCTCCGGTGTGGCGACGCTGGGTCTGCCTGACAGCCCGGGCGTGCCGGAAGCTACGGCAGTCAACACCATCACAGTGCCGTACAACGATCTGGACAGCGTCAAGCTGGCCTTTGAAAACTATGGAGCGGATCTGGCGGCAGTCATCGTGGAACCGATCGCTGGCAACATGGGGGTCGTCCCGCCGCAGCCAGGCTTCTTGGAAGCGCTGCGCGAGATCACGAAGCAATACGGCACCTTGCTCATTTTTGATGAAGTGATGACGGGCTTCCGTGTGGCCCGCGGCGGTGCGCAGGAACTGTACGGCATCACGCCTGACCTGACGACGATGGGCAAAGTGATCGGCGGCGGTCTGCCCGTAGGCGCGTACGGCGGAAAGCGGGAAATCATGCAGCAGATCGCACCTGCGGGTCCGATCTACCAGGCGGGGACACTCTCGGGCAATCCGCTGGCGATGGCCGCCGGAATGACCACGCTTGAGCAGTTGGGACAGCCGGGCGCATACGAAAGGCTGGAGGCACTCTCGGCCCGCCTGGGCGAGGGGCTGGCGGACAATGCGCGCAAGCTGGGCATTCCGCACACATTGAACCGCGTCGGCTCCATGGTCTGCCTGTTCTTCACCGAGACCCCCGTCATCGACTACGAGACGGCGAAAACCTCCGATCTGGAGCGGTTCTCCGCCTATTTCCGCAACCTCCTGGAAGAAGGCGTCATGATTCCGCCTTCTCAATTCGAAGGCATGTTCGTCTCGCTCGCTCACACAGAAGAGGATATCGAACGGACGATTACGGCCAGCTACAACGCGATGAAAAAACTGAAGTAATATGGATGCGAAGCAAAAAAGCCCCGAACAGGGCTTTTTTTGCGTGATCGCGTTCCTACGGTTATTTTTTTACGCTTTTGGCCGATTCGCAGAGCCAAAATTGCAAGGCAAATTTGCTACATTATCCTGCCAGTTCCGGGGCTTTTCGCTGCCTTGGGAACAACTGCCTGAGGGAGTCAAGATTGATGATGACGATACCGGTAATCGTCGTCAGCGCACCTGCTGCCATGACCCAGGAAATGTGCTCCTGATACAGCCAGCTCCCGAGGCCCATGGCAATCACGGGTGAGAGATAGAGCCAGGTCGAAGGGAAGACGGGATTCGTCTTGGCGACCAGCCAGTAAAAAAGGGTATGACCCACCATCGAGCCGATCACGATCAGATAGAGGAGAGACCCGGCGGCGGCGGGAGTGAGCATCGCCTCCGGACGGAACTCCTCCGTGAAAAGCGAGAGCACCAGCAGTATTCCTCCGCCGTACATCATCTGCGCTGCATTGAGCGCGATCGGGGATGCATCGCTGAAGCGGCGAATGACCTTTTTGGAATACAGGGCGCCGGAAGCGTAGAACAGTTCGCCGAGCAAGATGGCCGCGCTGCCCATCAACCACAACAGGCTGACGGTTATGGAGACTTGGGGGAATACCAGCAGGATCACGCCGGCAAAGCCAATCAGGCACCCGAGCAGCGCTTTGCCGTGAATCTTTTCCCGCAGGACCGCCGTCTGGATCAGCAAAATCATCATCGGACCGGTAGCCGATAGAATCGCTGCCGCTCCCGAAGTGACATGCTGCTCAGCCCAGTACAGGGTAGAAAATGTACCAAACGTAAGGCAGAGCCCCGTGATCGCCATTTCCTTTTGCAGCAAGAGGGAAAAAGAAGCCCGCTTCTTCCAAACCATCCACAGGAAGAGGACGAGCCCCGCCAGGAAAAAGCGGATACCCGCGGAAAAAAAGGGAGGAGCCCCTGCATCAATCCCGATTTTGATCGCCAGAAATGTCGTGCCGAACACCAGGCACATGATTGCGTAGTTGATGATGACCATGCGTAACGCCTCCTTGGCATCATCTTACCGAGTGGCATGCAGAACAGATGGTGACAGACAGAACAGATTGGGGAGATTTGGTGTATGATGGTGACTAAGGGGGCGAAGCGAAGATGGAAAGCATGATGGGGCATGGCACCTCAGCGAAGCCATTGTCTGAGCAGGTATACAGCTATCTATGGACGCGCATTCAGCGGGGAGAGTGGCGGGAGCACCAGAAACTCCCCTCGGTTCGCACGCTGGCAGCCGAACTGGATGTCCATCGCTTGACCGTATTCAAGGCCTATCAGCGGCTAAAGGACGAAAAGAAAGTGTACGTCAAAGACAAATCCGGCTACTATGTCCATCCGGGCGGCCGGCTGCCCTTTGATGATCTCGAGTACCCGATCGTCTCTTCCTATGTGCAGAACAGCCATCTCTCGGAGATTCACCGCGTACCGGCTGCCTATCAGTTCTCCTATGCCCTGCTCGATCCCAACCTGTTGCCGAATCGCTACTTCTCGGCGTATGTTAAGGATATTTTTGACCGCTACCCGAAAGTGCTCGGCACCTATTCCACGGTCCAAGGCGATGAGGAACTGCGGGAGGCGCTGGCCGGTTTTTTTGCCCGGCATCATCGCCTTCACCTCCCGGCCGATAGCATCTTGATCACGACCGGTTCACAGCAAGCGATTGATCTGATCGCACGCGTGCTGGTCCAGCCGATGGACGCTGTGCTCATCGAGCGTCCCACCTACAGCGCCGCGATTGATATCTTCCGGCAGCAGGGGGCCCAGCTACTCCCTGTCGAGATCCATCCCTTTGGCTATGACCTGGAGCAGATCGAGTCGTATATGAAGCGATACAAGCCGCGGCTTTTTTACCTCAATCCCACGTTTCACAATCCGACGGGCTACACCGTCCCGGCCATCCAGCGCAAGCAGCTGGTCGAGCTAGCCGAGCGTTACCGCTGTTTTCTGATTGAGGATGATCCCTTTCACGACATCTATTTTGCCCAGCAGCCTCCCGCGCCGCTGTACAGCTACAGCACGGAAGGCTACGCCGCCTATATTCGCAGCTTCAGCAAGTACGTCGCGCCCGGCCTCCGGATCGCCGCTGTCTGCATGCAGCCTGCCCTGATGAAGCATCTCTTGGCCGTCAAATCGCTGGCCGATAACGGCAGTCCGCTCTTGAACCAGAAAATATTCTTGCACTACTTCACTTCGGACCGTCTGGTGCAGCATATGGAAAAGCTGCGCATCGCTCTCAATGTGCGTAAATCGATCATGGAAGAGGAGATGTCGACCACCACCTGGAAATGGAAAAGTCCGGAGGGCGGATTTAATCTCTGGGTCAAGCTGCCGGACACCGTGCCGATGGATGTTCTCCTCGCCGAGAGCATCGAGCAGTCGATCTCCTTTGTCCCCGGCGCGATCTGCGATCCGCTGAAAGAATCCAGGTCCTGGATGCGTCTCAGCTACTCCTACATCAACGAAAAGCAGCTGCGCGACGGCATGCGGCTGCTTATCCAGCTGGCTGGGCAGCTCGAGGGCAGAAATTCATAGTAGAGTAGAGAACTGAAACTTTTGGGCGACCATATGGTCGCCTTACTCATTTCAGCTCCCCCTCATCAAACCGTACGTGAGGTTTTCCCTCATACGGCTTTCCGATGCTCTTCTTTCTTTGGCATTCGGTAGTCCTCTCCGGCAAGTTTCACCAATGATCCCCGTGTGGCTTTCATTACCTCCCCGACCCTGGAATGCTTGTTTCGCACATTCCTTTTCTTGTTAACGAATAGCGTCAGCCTTTCTATTACATACCAATCAATTCTGTTTAACCATCTTGCTGCTATAGTTGAAATTGAATAGTAGTTCTTGAATCCCTTAAGCTTTCGATTAAGCCCTTGTACCACCTCATGCAGCGGCCAGTACAACTTGCTGCGCGGTTCGGTGTACATCTTAATTTTCCGTCTCATTTCTTTCATTGCTTTCTTGCTTGGAATATGTGACATGACATATATCCTTTTTCCACCTTTAATGAGAACGGGAAATTTTCGATGATGAAAACCGAGGAAGTCAAAGCCTGCGGTGTTGTCCCAGATATTGATCAATCGAGACTTTTCCTTGCTAAGAGTCAGGTCAAGTTTGCTCATAATGGCCTTTATAACCTGAATGCTTTCCAAGGCATCCTTTTTCGTCTTGCACATGACCACGAAATCATCGGCGTATCGAACTAATTTGCCAAGATGAGAAAATTGTTTCTCCCAGATTGTATCCATGTAGTTGAGGTAAATGTTCGCAAGCAGCGGCGAAATTACTCCTCCTTGCGGAGTTCCCCAATCCGTTTCATGGAACTGTACACCTTCCATGACACCTGCTTGCAGCCATTTTCGAATCAGTTTTAGTACTCTGCGGTCCGAAATCCTTTGCTCAACCAGTTTCATCAGCTTCTCCTGATTGATGTTGTCAAAGTACCCCTTGATGTCTACATCAACTACCCAATATGCCTGTTTGCTCGCTTTTCTGATTTGTGCAATCGCCTGGTGGGCATTTCGTTTCGGTCGGAATCCATATGAGCAATCTTTAAAGTCCGCCTCGAAAATTGGCTCAATGACCATTTTGGTTGCCATTTGGACAACTCGATCTCGTATCGTCGGGATGCCAAGCGGTCTTTGCTTCCCATCCGCTTTTGGAATGTACGTGCGTCGAACTGGTGCCGGATGGTACCGTTTTCTCTTTAGGTCGAGGTAGATTTCATTGAGGAATTTACTCTCTCCGTATTCATGTACAATTCTTTCGATTGTCTGTCCGTCCACTCCGCCGCTTCCTTTGTTGGCACGCACTCTGCGCCATGCTTCGGCGAGGATGTCAGGACGATACACCTTGTCATACAGAGCATGAAATCGCCGTTTTGGATTTTCCTTGGCACAAAGATATAGGGTTGTCCAAAGTTGTCGAGCTTTTGCATCGGTGTAGTTAGCAAGTTTACTTGCATTCACTCACTCTTACCTCCTTTCAACCCGTGAACAAAGCAGGGCTCCTTTCCTCCATGGAGTTTTGTTGTCTCCACTTCTCTGGTACTATGAGCCCCTCCGACTCCCTCTCTGCCGTCCACCACTTCCCTTACGGTTATAGGTTTCCGCTTTACACTCCGACGGAGTGTGCAAAGTAGGGTCTCCCCAGTTCCGTTCCTTACTTTCTCAGCATACCGTTCCCCTTACCCCGAGAGGTTCTTGAGTGCTGCGATCCAAGTTCTACACACCTTCCGTGGCCTTCGCCCACTTCCCCCAGGCTCGGCTCCTCCTTGTCCATCTTACAATGGTCTTTCTTAACGAGGGGCAGGATTCACTTTATGTTACGGTCTGCTGATTTGCTTGCACCCTTTCGGGTTACTTTGTCACAGGGCTTCAACCTTAGGATCACTCCACCAGTTGCCTGTCAGCTACGAGGCGACTTGGCTCTTACCTCGGTTGGACTTTCACCAACTAGCAATTAACGGCTTGCTGGGCACGCGCGAAGCGAAAAACTCCGCCAGATCGTTGGCGGAGTTTTTTCAGGTGCGTTCCTCTACTCTTTCAGACTGCTCCAGTACTCGTAGGAGTGAATCGCTACGCCGGCAAAAGAGGGGCTGTCCCCCAGAAGCTGATGCAGCTTGGCCAGCTCGTCCTCCATCCTCGTCCGGCCTTCTTCGTAAAACGTGACGAAATCACCTTCGCTGCTCGCTTTGGTCTCCACGGCAACCACGATCTTTTTTCCCAGCCGTTCAGCGATCTCCAGCTCTTGCGGGACCAGGGCCGAAATGCTGTTGGGGCCTTCTGCCTTATCGCGGTAGGCCATGACGGCGACGTGGTCATGCGCTGCGATCAGCCGCTCGGCTACAGAGATGGAGGGCTGGTCCGGCAGCGGATACTTGTCCAGCCAGAACGGAATATCGGCGCCGAGGTGAAGATCGGGAGCCTGTGCCTGGAGGTAGCTGGTGTAGGCATCCACATTGGCCATCCACTGGCGGATGACACTGGCCTGGTCGGTCTTCCACTCGGGCAAGGTATGCGGCTCGATATCCAGATGAATGCCGGAGATAGCGGCTTCCGCACCGACGCTCTGGTTGTAGCGGACCACCCAGCTGATGAGCGAGTGGATCTCCTCCCGCCCGCGCTCCAGCCCCCAGCTCGCCTTTCCGCCCAAAGCATGCACCTCTATGCCCATCTCGCGCGCCTGTTTGACAAAAGATTGATAGTAGGCGGGCCTGAGCGTGGTGTCAATTTTGAGGTAGAGCAAATTGACGCCCTGCTTGGCGGTGAAGGAGAGAATCTGGTTAGGCTGCGAGGCGGTCTGGTAGGTCTGCCACAGCCAGGTCGCTCTCACCGGTTTTTCCGCAGTGGAGAAGCCGGACAAAAGAACAGCGGGAAGCATGAGAAAAAAGAGTGCAGTGCGAGATACAAATGCCATGTTGTCATCCTCCTGTCGTCATCGGGCCAAACCCTGAGCACCGGGTACTCCTTACTCATATCGGAGGGCCGGATTGCGTGAATAAGGGTCAATCGGGAAACGCGGCAAAAAGGGGTAAAACCGACTAAGACTGCGGGAAAACAAACGGACCAAACCGGGACAGAAGCGCGGGATTCGCCCGAGTCCGTCCAACTTTCCGCTCAATAGGTAAGTGGTTCTCCTTTCGGCGCGTTTCTATTCGCTGATAGCGAAAGAAGGAGATCGAATCGACAGCGTAGTATGATAACAAAAAAAGGGAAAAACAAAAGGAGGGACAGGCCAGCCATGAGTGGGAACATCGTTCAAATGCCGCAAATGCTGTTGGTGGGTATGAGTTATTCCGGCGAGTTTCAGACGCTGGGCGTAGAGATGCCCAAGCTGTGGGAGATTTTCTGGGAGAGAGCAGGAGAGATCGGCCATCTGAAAAGTGCTCTACCGGTCTATGGCGTAAGCGATGAGAGCAGGGTGGGCTCCTATCGCATCTACACGGAGTATTTGGCCGTAGAGGTAAAGAAGGTAGACACCATCCCGGTGGGCATGGTCGGATTCACCATCCCCGCCAGGCGGTATGCACAGTTTACGCACCAGGGACCGATGGAACAGGTCCAATCCTCGTATCGGGATGCCTTTGCCTGGCTGCGTCAAGAGGGGCTGGAGCTGGACGAGCACGCCTTCAGGCTGGAGCGCTACGACGATCGCTATCTCCCGCCCCGCCATGCCGCCGACAGGCCGGAAAATGCGTACGACATCCTGCTTCCTTTGCGGTAGAGAGAAGAATAAAAAACGAGATGCCGGCAGCACCCGCAAATCCCTTCATCCGGAAAAAAGTTTGGACACCACAGAATGGAAAGGAAGAGTGAAAGATGGATCGAGAACCGACGATGAAAACCGCTTTATTGCCCAATGGCGTGACACTCGCCTATCAGGAGGCGGGGAGTGGGGATGCGCTCTGCCTGGTGCACGGGTTTTGCGGCAGTTCCGCGTACTGGCAGCGGATAATCCCCCCATTGGCCCAGTCTCACCATGTGCTAGCGCCCGATTTGCGCGGGCATGGAAAAAGCTCGGTGCCGGAGGAGACCTACACGGTGGAGAAAATGGCTGAGGATCTGCTCCTTTTGTTGGATGAGGCCGGGATCCAAAAGGTCGCCCTGCTGGGCCATTCGCTCGGCGGCTATGTCGCCTTGGCCTTCGCGGAACGGTACCCGCACAGGCTGAGCGCGCTGGGACTGATCCACTCACCCCGTATTCCGATGACGAGGCGGCAAAGGCGAACCGGACCAAAGGAATGGAGAGCATCAGCCGCAACGGCATGGAACCGTTTATCAAGGCGCTGGTGCCCAAATTGTTTGCGCCAGACAGCGCCCACCGTCTGCCGGAAGAGTGGGAGCGGGTGAGGGAGATCGGACTCTTGACGCCGCCTGCCGGGGCGATTCGCACGCTGGAAGCGATGAGAGAGCGGCCGGACCGTCTGCCCGTCCTGCGGGAGCTAGCCTTGCCCATTCTGCTTGTCGCCGGGGAGGAAGACCAAATTATTGAGCCGGGAAAAACCTTTGTCATCGCCGGGCCTCGCGTAGAGCAGGTGCTGCTCGCCGACTGCGGACATATGGGGATGCTGGAGGATTCCGAGCGGATGGCCGAGGCGATTACGCAGTTTCTCTCCAAAATCTAGCAGGAAAACAACTGCTAGAATAGAATCTTTTGCTATAATTAGGGAGGTTTCTTTATTTTTCTACATAAATGGGAGGAGAAAGCGAAATGAAAAAAACGCGTCGCATCACCTTGACCGCTCTGGTTGCGGCAATTTGTTCCGCCCTGATGGCGAGCTCCGTCTTTGCAGCACCCTTGCATCCTGTTCAACACGTGGATTGGATGGTCAAAAAATCGATCGTCACGCCTGGGGCAAACGGGGATCTCGCTCTGGAGCGCAACGTGACATTGGCGGAAGCCGTAGTCGTGTTTGCCAAACTGAACGGCAGCAAAATTTCAGCTCCTACAGACAAGGGCTCTCACTGGTCCGCCCCGTACATGGCTTGGGCGAGAAATCAGGGGGCCATCGCCCAGGACGACTTTAAAAACCCGACCCAGACGGTCTCTTCCGCGAAGCTGATCGAGGTGGCGAAAAAGCTGGGGTATGAGCTGACGCTGGAAAACAAGGCGCAAGTGACGCGCGGCGACTTCTTCCAGGCGCTGGGAGAGGCTGCCACCACGCAGGTGACGATCGCCCACGCCAATGATGTGCATGGACACATCGTCGAAGACAAGAACCAAAAAGAGTTCGGCTATGCCAAAATTGCCACGCTGGTCAACGAATGGCGCAAAGAAAACGAAAACTTCCTGCTCCTTGACGCCGGCGACACGTTCCAGGGAACGGTCTATGTCAACCAGTTCCAAGGCGAGTCGGTCGTGCCGATTCTCAACCACTTGGGCTTCAATATGATGGCGGCCGGCAACCATGAATTCGATTTTGGCTACGAGCAGCTTCTGAAGCTGCGCGACATGCTGAAACACCCGATCGTGTCGGCAAACGTGATCAAGGAAGACGGCAAAGAACTGCTGACGCCCGTCTATAAAGTGGAGATCGGCGGCAAAACGTTTGCCATCTTCAGTATCGTGGCAGAAGACACGCCAATTTTGACGCATCCGGATAACGTAAAAGGACTCACCTTCAAAAATCCGGTGGAAGTAGCGAAAGCGCTCGTGCCGGAGTTGAAAAAGGAAGCGGACCACGTCATCGCCTTGACCCACGTCGGGGTGGAGGTAGACCGCGAAATTGCGAAAAACGTACCGGGCATCGACTTGATTATTGGCGGTCACTCCCACACCAAGCTGGATAAGCCGGAGATCGTCAACGGCACGTACATCCTGCAGGACTGGGAATACGGCAAATCGCTCGGCCGTGCGGATCTCTACTATCTGGACAAAGAACTGGTAGCGTTCAGCGGCGGTATCAAAGAGTATGACGAGAGCGTGCAAGCGGACCCCGAAGTCGAAAAAATGGTGCAAGAAATCACGCAAAAAATCGATGAAGTGATGAACGTCGTCATCGCCAAGTCGGAGGTCCCCCTGGATGGAGACCGATCACTGGTGCGGAAAAAGGAGACCAACGTCGGCAATCTCATCACGGACATCATGCTGGAGCGGACGAAGTCGATCAAAGGCTATGAAGCCGATGTAGCCCTGACCAATGCAGGCGGCATCCGCACGCAGCTCCCGGCCGGCGACATTACGAAGAAAGGTCTCTACACCCTCCTGCCGTTCCCGAACACCCTGGTGGTTGTTGAGGTGACAGGAGAAGAGTTGAAGCAGGCCCTGGAGAACGGCGTCGGCGGCGTAGAGAAAGGCGAAGGCCGTTTCGCGCAGATCAGCGGCATGTCCTTTACCTACAATCCAAACAAGCCGGCAGGCGAGCGCGTCATCGAAGTGAAGGTGGGCGGCCAGCCTCTCGACCTGAACAAGACCTACAAAGTCGCCACCAACGACTTCCTGGCCTCTGGCGGAGACGGGTATGTATCGCTGCAAAAGCCCGCTTTAAACACAGGGCTGACGCTGTACAGCATCGTCGAAGAAGAGCTGATCAAACGGAAAACCATCAATCCGCAAGTGGAAGGACGCATCGTCGAAGTAACTGAATAATGAATACCCGCACCACAGCCCTTTTCCCGCTTCCCAGGGAAAAGGGCTTCTATTTGCTTGCGGCCTCATTGTGACCCCCCCAATTTTGGTGAAACAATCAAAAATTTTACAAAGTACCTTGCAATGTATAATAGCTCTTTGGTAAGATCGCACAAGGTGATGCTCAGTGAACGTTCAATTCAAGAAGGGCGTATTGGAGCTGTGTGTGCTGGTGCTCGTCGCTCAGAAAGACAGATATGGTTATGAACTGGTGGCTACCATCTCAGAGAAGTTTCACATCGCGGAAGGAACCGTTTATCCCCTGCTCCGCAGGCTGACCATGGAAGGCTTTTTTACCGCTTATTTGGCTGAGTCGCCGGAAGGCCCGCCTCGCAAATACTATCAACTCACGGAAAAAGGGCGCACGTATATGAACGACCTCGTGCTGGAATGGAGAATTTTTGCCCGCGGGGTCAATGAAATCATTGAGGAGGGAATTGGTCTATGACGAGACGGGAGTTTATGGATGAACTCGACAGTCTTCTCCGCGAGCTGCCGGACAAAGAGCGTCTGGATATTTTGGCCGATTATACCGAGCATTTCCTGATCGGGCTGGAGAGAGGAAAAAGCGAGCAAGAGATCGCAGGCAGCCTCGGCAGTCCCAAAGCGCTCGCCCGGGAGATCCTGGCCGGGTACCGCATCCATCAGGCGCAGTCCAATGCATCGGTGCGTAATATGACGAGGGCGATTGTGGCTACGGTCAGTCTCGGATTTTTCAACCTTGCGTTTGTGCTCGGGCCGCTGCTGGCTCTTCTCGGGGTTCTCGTCGCGCTGTTCGTCGTCGCGATCTCGCTGTTTCTGGCACCGCTCGGATTTTTGCTGCAGTACGGCATCCCCGGCGTGTCTCACGAGCGGCTGATGCTGCTGTTCGCCAGTATGGCCACCTGCGGGCTCGGAGGCATGCTCGCCATCGGCATGGCGCGCTTCAGCGGATGGTTGTACCGTCAGTTTTTGCGCTATCTGCAGTTTAACGTCCGCATGATTAGGGGGAAGTAGCATGAGAAAAATCATGAACAGTCTGTTTGGTTTTTTCTGCCTTCTTTTTCTGGTGGGACTGATCGGACTAATCTGGCAATACAGCCAGCAACCGGATATGGGATTCCGGTTCGAGCAGGTTCGCGAGGAGCGTGCGATCACGATGCCGTTTACCGCCATTGAGCTGGAGACGGATACGGCTGATGTCGTCCTCAGCATCAGCAAGACGTCCCAGGCGAGCGCGAAAATGGTTGGCGAAGTCAGCAGCAGCCGCAAAGGGAAACAGGAGTTTATCACGGAAGTCACGCCGGACGGGACGCTGCACGTAAGTCTGAAAGAGCAGCAGCTTAACTACGTCGGGATTAAGCTGCCATTCAACAGTGATTTTGGAATGGGAAAGCTAGAGCTCCAGCTAACGCTTCCCGAACTAGTCTATGAACAAGTGGTTGCGAGAAGCGGGACCGGGGATATTCGCGCGGGGCGGTTGAAAGCGAAGCAAGCGAGGCTCCAGTCGAGCACGGGAGATGTTGAACTGGAGGGCTTCGAAGGCGATGTGCTGGAGGTCAAGACGGACACCGGAGACATGGATCTCCCCGCTGTGACGGCAAAAGTGCAGCTTGTAAGCAGCACGGGAGATGTGAAACGATTGCAGCTGAATGCATTTACGAATGATGCAGATATCCACACGGACACCGGTGATGTCCACGTAACCATCCGGCCGCTGCCTGACTCCGCTCAACTGGATCTGGCTTCGGACGTTGGAGATGTGGAAGCCGATTGGCCGCGGCTGGATTACACCGAGAAAGGAAGGCATCGCCTCATCGGATCGGTGGGATCTGAAGGACCCAAGCTGACCGTGCGCAGCTCCACGGGAGATATCCGGATTCAGCAGTGAAATTTTTGGAAACAATGGGTACGAGAGGCGGGCTCGCTGAAACGATAACGATTTTGACACAATCATATCATTTTTTGTCGATTGCTGGGTGGTATCATAAGGATAAGGAATATTATCGTGTAAAGCGAGGTTTATTCATGACTGTAAAAGCGTTTAACGATACGTTTTTGAGGGCTTGTCGCCAGGAGACGACCGACCATGTCCCTGTCTGGTACATGAGACAGGCTGGCCGCTACCAACCGGAGTATCGCGCGATCCGAGCCAAACACACCTTTTTTGAGATGAACTACATACCGGAAGTATGCGCGGAAGTGACCCGTCTGCCTGTCGAACAGCTGGGCGTAGACGCAGCCATTCTCTTTGCTGATATTATGACCCCGCTGAAGCCGATTGGCGTCGATGTGAATATCGAATCGGGCATCGGACCCGTGATCGCCAACCCGGTCCAATCGATGGACGACGTGAACCGCCTGGGCGAACTGGACCCGGATACTCATGTGCCGTACATTATGGAAGCGATTAAAATACTGCGCCAGCAGCTTTCTGTGCCGCTGATCGGCTTTGCCGGCGCTCCGTTTACGCTGGCCAGCTACATCATTGAGGGCGGGCCATCGAAGCATTACCACAAGACCAAAGCCTTTATGTACACACAACCGCAGGCCTGGGACAAATTGATGGAAAAGCTGGGCACGCTGACGATCAACTATCTGAAGGCGCAAATCGCGGCCGGCGCGCAAGCTGTTCAAATCTTTGACTCCTGGGTAGGGGCGCTGAATGACGAAGACTACCGCAACTACATCGCACCCGTGATGACGCGGATTTTGCAAGAGGTAAAACCGACAGGCGTGCCGACGATTTATTTCGGCGTCGGCTGCGGCCATCTGCTGGATGAGTGGAACAAGCTCCCTGTCGATGTGCTGGGGCTTGACTGGCGTACGACGATTACGACCGCACGCGAGATGGGGATCACCAAGACCCTGCAGGGCAATCTGGACCCCACTCTGCTTTTGGCTCCGTGGGAAAAGCTGGAAAGCAAAGCAAAAGAAATCCTCGACGAAGGCACGAAGCAGCCTGGTTTTATCTTCAACCTGGGTCACGGAGTGTTCCCGGATGCCAAGGTAGAAACCCTGCAAAAGCTGACCCGCTTCATCCACAGCTATCGCCGGGACGCGTAACGCGGAGGTGCGACTATGTCCAAGCAAAAGATCGGCTTGCTCTTGATGGCGTACGGAACGCCGCGCAGCAAGGAAGAAATCGAACCCTACTATACACATATCCGCCGCGGTCGGAAGCCACCACAAGAACTCCTGGATGATCTGACTGCGCGCTATGAAGCCGTCGGGGGCGTCAACCGCTTCGCCGAAATTACGGACGAGCAGGTGCGCCAGCTCGAACAGGAAATGAATCGCCGGTACCCCGACAAGGAATTTATCGGGTATCTCGGCTTGAAGCATATTGCTCCGTTCGTGGAGGATGCGGTGGAAGCGATGCACCGGGACGGCATCACGGAGGCGATCAGCCTCGTGCTCGCCCCGCACTACTCCAGCTACAGCGTCAAGGAGTACAACGGCAGAGCAATCGCACATGCGGAGAAGCTCGGCGGTCCCGTCATTCATGCGGTCGAGAGCTGGTATGCGGAGCCGGGCTTCATCTCCTACTGGAGGGATGCGGTTCGGGCCGTCTTCGATGAAATGACTGAAAAACAGCGGGACAAGGCTGTCGTCATCTTCTCGGCTCACAGCCTGCCGGAAAAAATACTGCAAACAGGCGATCCCTATCCGCAGCAACTGGAAGAGACAGCCCGGAAAATCGCGGAAGCGGCGGGAATCTCCCAATTTGCGATCGGTTGGCAAAGCGCGGGAAATACACCGGAGCCGTGGCTCGGTCCGGATGTGCAGGAGTTAACCAGAGAACTGCATCAGCGGCATGGCTACGAGGCGTTTGTCTACTGTCCGGTCGGCTTTGTAGCCGAGCATCTGGAAGTGCTGTATGACAATGACATTGAATGCAAAGCCGTAACGGATGAACTGGGAGCTGCCTACTTCCGTCCGCCCATGCCCAATGCCAAACCTGCGTTTATCTCCTGTCTGGCGGATGTCGTAGGGAAAAAGCTGCATAAAATGGGGAATTAGGGATGAGTGCCAAACAGCTGCATGTGACGATCGTCGGCGGCGGTATGACAGGACTTACGGCTGCCTACTATCTGCAAAAATGGTCGAGGGAGAAAGGACTGAATCTCCGCTTTACCTTGCTGGAATCTAGCGATCGGGTGGGCGGAAAGGTGCAGACCTGGCGACATGAAGGCTTTACGATTGAGCTGGGAGCGGACTCTTTTCTGGAGCGAAAAACCAGTGCCGTCGAGCTGATCAGAGAGGTCGGACTGGGAGATCGGCTTGTGAACAACCAAGCCGGACAAGCCTACATCATGCACAAAGACCGGCTGTATTCCGTTCCTGAGGGTGCCGTGATGGGGGTGCCCACCAAGCTGATGCCCTTTGCGACCACACCGCTTATTTCGCCTTGGGGCAAGCTGCGGGCGGCGGCCGATCTGTTATTGCCGGGAGCCCAAAGCGGCGAGGATGAGTCCGTCGGTGACTTTTTCCGCCGTCGCCTTGGCGACGAAGTGATCGAGAACATCATCGAACCGCTGATCTCGGGCGTCTACGGCGGCAATATCGACAAGCTCAGCCTATTGTCCACATTTCCGCAGTACGCGCAAATGGAAAAGCAGAGTCGCAGCCTGATTCTGGCGATGAAGAATTCCCGCCAGCAGCAAAAGCCGCAGGCAGAGCCGAAGCGGACCAAAGGGATGTTTATGACCTTGACCAGCGGATTGCAATCCCTGGCTGAGCGACTCGAAGAGCTGCTGCCAGAGGATGCGGTGCGCAAGCAAACGTCGGTCAAACGGCTTGGCAAACGGGAAGAGGGCGGATACTCGCTGGAGCTGAGCAGCGGAGAAGTGCTAAAGACCGACGCCGTCATCCTGGCGATTCCGCATCATCTGGCCCAGGACGTGGTCAAAGAGTGTGTGGAGATCCCGCCGCTCTCGGGTGCCAAACCGACCCTCATGGCTACCGTAGCGCTCGCCTATCCGGAAGAAGGGGTCAGAGTGGACCGGGAAGGGACTGGTTTTGTCGTGCCGCGCAAGGAAAACTGCACGATAACCGCCTGCACCTGGACCCAGCGCAAGTGGCCGCACACCACCCCGCCGGGAAAAGCGTTGGTTCGCTGCTACGTCGGAAAGCCGGGCGCCGAGGAGATCGTAGAGCGCTCGGATGAGGAGATCGTCCGTGTCGTGATTCGCGATTTGCAGAAAGTGATGCAGATCGATGAGCGCCCCGAGTTTTACCGGGTGACCCGCTGGAACCGCGGCCTTCCGTATCTCGTGGGCCATCGCCAGTGGGTTTCGGGGATCACCGCGCGGATGAAGGAACATCTTCCCGGCGTGTGGTTGACAGGGGGATCCTACGGCGGCGTAGGGGTGCCCGATTGTATCGATCAAGCCAAACAGACGGTTCAGGAACTGCTGGACCATTGCACGAGCAAACCAGGGAACTAAGGTCCCTGGTTTTTTTCTGTCCCGCAAGTTCTGGTGCTAAAAAGCCCGTCAACCCCATATAGTGTAGGGAAATGTCCTGCACTTGAAAGGGGGAACACGCATGTCGATACAGGATGGACTGCTCTCGTTTGCCATCAAGGAAACCATTTTCCTCTCATCCGATAAAGCTGGTATCGAAGAATGGAAGGAGCTGGAACTGGTTCCTGACGTCGAGGTGCTGGAAACAGATACAGCCATCTCCATCACGGGTTGTCTGCAGTTATTCGGAAAATACAAGCCGACCAAGGAGGCCTTCGAGTCAGCCGAAGGCAGTGCGGACACCTTGGTCGAAGCCGTTACGTTTTCACCCTTTCGTCCGGGTGGTTCCGAAGGGCAGCTGTACGGCCGGGAAGAGCAGCTCCAGCATCGGATTCCGCTCAATATCACCATACCGCTGAACCGGATCGCCGAGATTGAGGATATATACGCGGTGGTAGACAGCTTTGACTATCAATTGCAGTCCGCTCATCAGCTGCTGATCGAAGCGGATCTGGTCATCGCCGGCATCAAGATCGGGGAGCCCCAGCAGTCGGTGGCCCAGCCAGCCAGCTACGAAGACGGAGCGGAAGAGAACGAGCCTGACCAGGAGCAGTGGGAATATGCCTATGCGGCGCACGAACAGGAAGAAAGCGGGATTCAGCCGATCTCGCTGGAAGACATCGAGAAAAAGCTGGCCGAGCTGGAGAGTGAAATGAAACGGCAGGATGAGCCGGAAGAAGAGGAAGAAGAAGAGCAGGACCGGGCCAAGCAAGAGAACTCCAGCGGGTTTGCGGCCATGTTTCAATCAATCGCCGGCAGGACGGCGTCCAACCAGCCGGCGGATCGGCAGCAGAGTTTTGGCGACGTGACCGACGATTTCATTTCGCAGGAAGAGCCCGTATTGTCCGATTCCGAGCCCAGCTATTCGATCGAGCCTGTATCCTGGCAGGAGACGGAAGAAAACGCGAATTTGTATGAAGGGATGCGTCCTGACGCCGAGCCTGTCGTGAGGCCGGCTGTCCAGAGCGAGGCCGATGCCGAGCGGGAAACGGTGTCCCCATGGCGGGCGGCCGAACAGAAGGTCCCCATGCACAAAGAAGTGCCCAGCGTGAAGCAGGCGCCGCCGTCCCCATTGCAGGAGGCAAGCCAGGTGGTCCATGAAGAGGCCGTGGAGGCAGCTGCGCCAAAAGCAGAGGCAGCAGCAGCTCCCCGTGAGGAACCCAGACAACAGGAGATTGCTCCGGCCTCCGCTTCGCAGGAGAGCGCCGCCGAAGCGCAACAACCCGCTCCGGAAACGGCTGAAGAAAGCAGCGTGACGGCTGCGGAAGCATCCGTTGAGACGACAGCCGCAAATGATGCGGAAGAGTCCGCGGAAACCGCCGTAGATGAGTCTCAGGAAGTGTCCGCGGAGGAGAGCGGTGAACCGGAAAGCGTGGAAGCGTCGGCCGCTCCCCCGGTACCGGAGGCAGCCGAGGAAAAAGAGGTGCGCGTGGCGATCACCAGCAAAGCCCATCGCGAGGAAGGGGGCAAGCTCAATTTGACCTCGATTTTCTCGCAAGCCACGCGGACGAAGCAAGAGGAGAAAGCCGTGGAAGAGTCCTCTTCCGCCACGCGAAGGGGGCCCGTAGATGCCGATCACGCTGCCATCGAGACGATGCAGAACCTCAGTTCCTTTGTCCAGAACAAAGAGGAGAAGAAAAGCCGGCTGAAACTGTGCATCATCCAGCGCGATGAGACATTGGAGACGATCTCGCAACGCTATTCCCTGCCCCCGTCCCGCATTTTGGAGGTAAACAATTTGCGTTCGGATCAGATCGTAGCCGGTCAGATTATTTACATTCCACAGTAGAGGAGGCGGGGGCGGTGGAGCAAATCAATCTGTCCGAGTTGTGTCAACGGTATCGGGCAAGGGTCATCCACATCACCCCGCTGGAGGATTGCTATCTGTTGGAGACAAACCGAGGCCCGAAGGAACTTCACATCTGGCCGCGAGCAGATGTCATGCGATGGTCGTTTTTCTGGCGGGAGAGCATGGCAAGGCAAGGGTTTCGCCAGCTGGAGCGATTTATTCGCACCCGGGATGCCAAGCCGTACGTGATGATGGGCCAGCGGGGAATCACCTTAACCGATCATCAGCGCCACATCGAAGCGGTGACTCCTACGGTGGAATTGGCTCGGCAGTGCGGCGAGATCGTCGCGATGATGCACGCTGCACAGCGCGAAAGCCGGCAATTTCACGCTGCCGATTACTGGGAGCGGGCGCAGGGCAAAGCGGCTTCAGAAGTGAAACGGGCCGAAGATTTTCTGGGGACGCTGCGCTTCAGGGGGCGTCCATCGGCGCGAAGGTATGAGGCGGTTTCCTGGCTGTTCCCGCCGCTTTTGGAGAGAATGCGGCGCTGCGCCTCTCTGCTGCAAAGTGCCCGTATCGATCACGCCGACCTGTTTGTCACACATGGCCGAATCAGCCGCGACAATTGGGTCATGGTCCGTGACAAGCTGTTTTTGCATGGCTTTTTCAAACCGAAGTTGTCCGTAGCCCAGCGGGATGTAGCGGGGTATCTGCGGGAGCTGTACCTCGTCCACGAAGACTTGGCGCAAATCGACGCCTTTCTGGACGGTTACGAGGAAATCCGCCCCCTTAGCCAAAGCGAGTATACGCTGTTGGTAGCCTTTATGGGCTTCCCGCTGGAGGTCTGGAGAGAACTGCAAGCGGTGTTCAGGTTAAACGGAGAGCCGGAGGAGGAGCGTTTGGCCAGGCTGGAGCAAGCTGTCCACCAGCAGCAAGCGGTGGATCAGCTGATTGGGCATATCGCCGAGCGCGCCGAGGGAATGAGGAGTGAGTCAAAAGCATGAAGCGCTTTGACGATATCTTTCCGCTGTTTCAGGAATATGACATGTTTGCCCAGAAGATAGAGATGGTAAAGTCCCCCAATGTGTACAGAGCGGTCACTCCATACGGCGATTTTGCCTGCAAAAGGACGCGGACGGATCCCCAGCGCCTGCATGCGGTCAGCGGGGTGCTGCGCCAATTGGAGCGGAGAGGATGGGAGGGGGCCGTTCCCTTTTTTTATACCAAATACGATGAACCCTATGTAAAGTACGGGAAAGACACGTATTATCTGACAGAATGGCATCCAGGCACGACACGGCGGCAGTATCAGCCTCTCGCCTGGGCGCAGCCTGCGGTCGAACGCTTGGCAGAGCTTCATCATCTGACACAAAACTATCGATTTGACGACCCCAGACAGGTGGAGCCTTTGATCGACACCATGCTCAAGCGGTGGGACGGGTTCCTCCTGCAGATGGATAAGGCTGCTGAGATCGCGGGCGAGCGGCTCTATCCGTCTCCGTTTGATATTGTGTTTTTGGCCAATCAAGCCTTTGTCAGGGAGACGGCCCAGACGGCCATCAGACAACTGCAGGAATGGCGTGAGAGACATCGGACGTATGCCCATTTTCGGCTGTCCCTCATCCACGGCTCCCCCCAACCGGCTCACGTCCTCACAGATCGGCATGGAAAAGCCCGCTTGCTCAATTTTGACCGGGCCGTCTTCGATACCCCGACCAGAGATTTGGCCCTGTTTTACCGGACGTATTTTTACCTCGCCGGAGATGAAGCGGGAGCCAGTCAGCTCTTCCGTCGCTACATGGAGATATTCCCTCTTCGCTCCGAGGAGACCAATCTGCTCGTCGCTTTCCTCACGTATCCGGAGCGCATCATGAGAGACATCGCGATCTATTACGGCGGGAAGAACGAGTGGAGTGAGCTGTACGCCGTCAAAAGGCTGGAAAAGGATATGGACCGGCTGTTGCGCTTGAACCGCTGGGTGCAGCAAGCGTTTTAACAGAGGAAAACGTCTCACCGCGTGGGGCGTTTTTTGTTTGCCCAAAATCGCATAGATCGAGGCCGGTCAGATCCAGTCCAGGATGACGGCTACGTAGAGGAGAGCCAGCAATCCGAGCAGAATGACATCAAATGATGTGGGAACGAAAACGGTTCGGATAAATTGAAAGATTATCAAAGGCAAAAGAATCTGTTTGCAGCCGTATTTAATCCGTATATACGTGGGGTGGTATTTCCATCGAGACATTCCGATCACCTCGTTTCAGTCTATGCGCCAGCGCCCCTGCCAGTGTATGGCAGGAAGCGAAGCCCCTGCTCAAAACAGGGCAAAGATGCGCTATAATAAGAAAAATAGTTTGCGCCAGCTTGGATCCGGGTACAGAATCAACAACATGGGCAGTACAGGAACGACAATCGAAGGCAAAAAGGTGATTCTCTATGATATGGCAGGCGATTTTATACGTATGCAGCATCGCAGCGGGTGTGACGATCGTGCTCTTCTCCCGGCAGCTGGTGTCGATCAAAAAATGGTACGACATCTCCTTCTTGCAGGGGGTTGGCCTGATTTTGTGGGGACTGTCCCATCTGATGATCAATCATCCGGATCCCGTCGTGAGAATCATCAGCCTGCCGCTGGACAGCCTGTTTTACCTCTTTTTTCTGATGTCTCTGCATGTCTATCCACTTGCCCCTCATATCTACTACGACCAGTGGAAAACGGTTCTGGATTCTGTTGCCTTTCTGGCGATCTACGGCGCGACGGTGCTTACCATCGTCTTCTCTCCCGCGGAGACGGGCTCCACTTTCATTTTGATGCATCTATTCAGTGGATTATTGCTGGTGTTTCCGTTAGTTACCGTGTACATGGCCAATGCCCGGCTGAACGGCAAGCAGACAGAGCGGAAGGCAGAGCTGTTGCTGGCGACGTTGCTATTGATTGTGACGGTGATGCTCCACCAGCTTCTTCCCGAACCCGTGGTTATGATCTTCGGGGTTCTTTCCATCGGCATCCTGGTCTTTGCTCATTACCGCTTTCCGCGCAACAGATCTAAATCTGTCGTCATGGACGAGCACAGTTACCTGCACGAGCAGCTTCATTTCAGTATCCAGGACTCCAATGCGATGCAGGTGCTCCTGATCATCCAGCTGATCGCGATGCTGACCTGGCGGGAATCCTGGGTGTATATGATCGGGTTCGGAATTGCGGCCATCATTACGACCGTCCGCATCTGCCTGACGAAAAGCAGAAATCAATCGCTGATCCGGCAGACGCTGAAGACGGCGGGCAGCTTGGAGAAAAAATTTTCCGAGCAGTTGGAACAAATCCAGGGAAAAAACTATCAGCTCTCCAAAATGCTGAGCCTCAAGCAGACCTACGAGAAGCTGCTATTGGCCAGCAATGAGCAGAGCTTGCGGGAAGTCAGCTACGAGAATTTGCAGCAAGTCATCGAAGAATTGGTGGATGTCTGGTTTGCGAAAATGGACAACCTGGTTTACCTGCGTCTTTCGCTGGAATCTCAGGATGGAGTCGTATATTATGAGATCATCCGCGGAGATGAGGATCATTCCGGCATCCAGCGAGACGTTACGGAGAGGATAGCCGTTGATGAAGAGCAGGACACGCCGCTCGTTCCCCGATACGTGGTGATGCAAGCAAAATGCGTGACCGAGAATGAAGAAGAACTGCTCTTGGAACAGTCTTTTTACCAGCTCCTGATCGTCAATGTACGCGGCTTGATCCTGAGGTGCCTGCAAGAGAACCAGCTCTTGGAGCTTCGGTTAATGGAGCAGGAGATGGAATTGGCTCAGAAAATACAAAGAATGTTGATGCCCGATGGCCGGCTGCTGCTTCCGAAGCTGGAAGCCAAGGCCGTTTTCCTGCCCGATACCTATGTGGGCGGCGATTATATCGACTATCTCAAGCTGGATGAGCGGCGCACCTGCTTTGTCATCGCGGACGTATCCGGCCATGGCTTGCCGGCCAGTCTGATGACGACAGGAATCCGCAGTGCGGTTCGGGCCGTGACGCAGACTTGCTGGGAGCCCGAATTGATCTTGCAGCGGCTCAATTCGCTGCTGTACGAGGATTTGATCAAAACCCGTTCTTTCATCACGATGCTGGTCGCCATCTACGACAGCCACGAGCATGCACTGCTGATCAGCCGGGCCGGGCATCCCCAGCCGCTATATCTGACCGCCTCAGGAGCCGCGCTCCTGCCCTGCTGCGGCGGACTTGGGCTGGGCCTTTCTCCCGACAGCTTTTACGAGAGAGAGACCATCCCGCTGAAAGAAGAGGGCATTCTCTTGGCGTATACGGACGGGCTGCTGGATTTGAGCCGAAATGACCTGCAGCGCTGTGTCAATCAATGGCTGGAGGGGTTTACTCGGTTAAGGCACGAAGGCCTGTTGTCAGAAGATGAGGACAGCATCGCCATCGTGGAAAATTACGTAAAGTCGCAAACGAGCGAATCGCTGCAGACGGATGATATTTCCCTGTTGATCCTGCGATTTCAATCAGGTACAGAACAGGAGGCTGTAATCGATGATGTTGTGTGAGGAGTGCCCGACGAATCCTGCATGTCATAACTGTCTTCACGCACTTCGAGCGGGAGCGGCAAAAAAGGTGGTGCCCGCGCGAAAAGTGCGGGTCACGCTCGAATCGGGACAGACGGCCCTTGCAGAGTTGCGGGCGATCAGCCGGACGGCGATTGGTTTGTATTGCAAGCAGGAAACGCTGTCCGCGCAGGTAGAAGTAGAACTGGCAGCAGACTTTCGGATTGTGGGCAGCGCTTTTCAAGGAATTCGTGATGTGCCCTACTATGTACTGGATATCGAAAAGGTGCTGCGGCGGGAAGAAGTCCTGGAGCGGCTGCTGCTGGACGAATTTCTCCAGTGGCATCGGAGGCGGGATCCGCTTACGGATGAATGGCCGCTGGAGCTGAGGCAGCCCGAGGATGAGCGGCACCGCATGATTAAAGAGGAGCTGCAAAAGCTCTCGATCTTGCGCCAGGTGCAGTCGATCTACCTGTATGTAATGGAAAACGGCGTAGTTCGGCCCATCGGCGGGCAGATGATCGAGGAAAAGATGACAGAAGATCTGAAGCGGGTGGCTGAGGAAGCGGTCTGGAGCGGATCGGCCGTTCGCGAGCAGCTGGTATCGGCTGACGGCAAGCGGATGTTTGAATTGTATGCGTCGCCTTTGCCGGATCAGACCTGCGGCCTAGCCCTGATCGATGTGACGGAAGCGATCGCCGCGGAGCGAAAGCGGCAACAGAAGGAGTGGGAGCTGTACAAGCAGGTGATGGGTGCCGTCACGCAGGACAAGCTCATCCTGCTGACCGATCAGGAACTGCATGAGCTGACGGAGAGAGGCAAGCAAGTAGCGAGCATTACGATTACGTCGGCCGAGGATCTGGCTTCGCTGCGGACGGAGTGCAAGAAAATCATGGCGCCGCTGGCCATGCCGGAGAAACGGAGCCTGCAATTTCTCGTCGCTGTCAATGAAGCGGCGACCAATACCCTGAAGCACGGATCGGGGGGAACCGTCACCATCTACATATGCAGGGAGGAGCGTTTGTTGCGCGTCATCGTCCACGACCGGGGACAGGGGATCCTCCTGGAGGAGCTTCCGAATGCGACGCTGCGGCAAGGGTATTCGAGCAAGCATTCCCTCGGCGTAGGCTTTCATGTCATGCTTCAGTTCTGCTATCGTCTGCTGGTCGGCACCTCTTCGGTGGGAACCAAGCTGGTTTTGGAGGCGATCATTCCCTGAGCGGATGTTTGGAAGGCGGACAAAGCGGGAATTTAATAGAACGAGGACGAATTGTTGGCGAAGAGAGAAAGAAAGCGAGAGAGGAGTTTGAACATGGACTTCCGGGCAATTGAAGAGAACGGACAAGCGATATTGTATTTTGCCGGTGAATTGGACATGGCTGTCGGTGAACGGGTCGGCAATCTTCTGCGTGAATACGGAGAGAGAAACGGCGCCGTCACCGTAGATTTCCAAGATGTCACGTTCGTGGACTCTTCCGGTATCGGCCATTTGTTTTTTACGACCAAAGATTTGCTCACCTTGGGGAAAAAAATTGACATTATTAATGTACGTGAGGAAATTTTGGACATCCTGCACGTCCTCGGTTTTGCGGAGGCTTTGGGCATCTCCCTGAAGCAGGCCTGAGAAACCGGGTTTGACGGGCGCGGCGATGATTGTATATAATACATTACGATTGACCAAGAATAGAACCAGTACAAGCGATGATCGGGAAGAGTAGAGCAGAACGCCTTGGCAGAGAGGGAGAATCGGTAAGCTGCGAGATTCTCTAAGGACAGGTCTGATCGAAGGTCGCCCGGGAGTTGTCACGGCGAGAGCTGATGCTGTAGCCGCGGCCGGTTTACAACCGTTATCTTGTCAAAGTGAGCGCCGTGCATGGATTCGTCATGCTGCTGCGTTAACAAAGGTGGTACCGCGAAACAATCCTTTCGTCCTTTGAGATGAAAGGTTTTTTTATTTTCTGAAGGAGGATATGCCATGTCGAATCAACAAGCGACGAATGACATTGATCAATTGCTGCCCAAAAACTACGACCCCAAAGCAGCGGAATCCAAATGGTATCGCTATTGGATGGAAAAGCAGTTTTTCAAGGCGGAGCGCGATCCAGAGAAACAACCGTTTACGATCGTCATCCCGCCGCCAAACGTGACCGGCAAGCTGCATCTCGGGCATGCGCTGGACACCACCTTGCAGGACATCATCACTAGAACCAAGCGGATGCAGGGCTACAGCACGCTGTTTTTGCCGGGGATGGATCATGCCGGGATCGCCACCCAAGCCCGCGTAGAGGCGACGCTGCGGGAAGAAGGCATCTCCCGTCACGACCTCGGCCGGGAGAAGTTCCTGGAAAAGGTGTGGGAGTGGAAACATATCTACGCCGAGCACATCCGTGAGCAGTGGGAAAAGCTGGGCCTGGCACTCGACTACTCCCGCGAGCGTTTTACGATGGACGAGGGGCTGTCCCGCGCCGTACGCGAGGTGTTTGTGCGCCTGTACGAAAAAGGACTGATCTACCGCGGCAACCGCATCATCAACTGGGACCCGGCTGCACGCACGGCACTGTCCGACATCGAAGTGATCTATAAAGAAGTAAAAGGCGCTTTGCATCATATGCGCTATCCGCTGGCTGACGGAAGCGGCTACATCGAGGTGGCCACGACCCGTCCCGAAACGATGCTGGGCGACACGGCCGTAGCGGTTCATCCGGAAGACGAGCGCTACAAGCATCTGGTTGGAAAGACCGTCATCCTGCCTCTCGTCGGTCGGGAAATCCCGATTGTGGCTGACGATTACGTCGATCCGGAATTCGGCTCCGGCGCGGTAAAAATTACGCCCGCTCATGACCCGAACGACTTCGAGCTGGGACAAAGACACAACCTGCCGCAAATTGTGGTGATGGACGAATCCGGCACGATGAACGAAAATGCAGCTGGCTACCAGGGGCTGGACCGCTTCGAGTGCCGCAAGCAAATCATCAAGGACCTGACCGAACAAGGCGTCATGTTCAAAATAGAAGAGCATATTCACCAGGTCGGCCACAGCGAACGCAGCGACGCCGTCGTGGAGCCGTATCTCTCGACCCAATGGTTCGTCAAAATGCAGCCGCTGGCCGATGCGGCGATCGCCAATGCCTACAGCGAAGAGAGCGTCAAATTCGTTCCGGATCGCTTCAAGACCAACTACCTGCGCTGGATCGAAAACATCCGCGACTGGTGCATCTCCCGTCAGCTCTGGTGGGGCCATCGGATTCCCGCCTGGTACTGCCAGGATTGCGGCGAAACCATCGTCTCCCGCGAGGATGTGGGCGAGTGCCCGCACTGCCACAGCCATCAGCTGCAGCAGGATGCCGATGTGCTGGATACCTGGTTCTCCTCCGCGCTCTGGCCGTTTTCCACGCTGGGCTGGCCGGATGAGACGGAGGACATGAAGTATTTCTACCCGACCAATGTGCTGGTGACCGGCTATGACATCATCTTCTTCTGGGTGGCCCGGATGATCTTCAGCGGCCTGGAGTTTACCGGGAAAAATCCGTTTGAGACCGTTCTGATCCACGGCATTATCCGCGATTCGGAAGGGCGTAAAATGTCCAAGTCGCTGGGCAATGGCGTCGACCCGATGGAAGTTATCGAGAAATACGGAGCGGATGCGCTTCGCTTCACGCTGGCGACAGGCAACTCGCCGGGCAATGACCAGCGTTTCTACTGGGAAAAGGTAGAGGCCAACCGCAATTTCGCCAACAAGATCTGGAACGCCTCCCGTTTTGCCCTGATGAACATGGCTGACTTCCGTTACGAAGATATCGATTTGAGCGGCGAATTGTCCACGCCTGACAAATGGATTCTGTCCCGCCTGCAAGCGACGATCAAAGACGCGACCCGCCTGATGGATCAGTTTGAATTTGGCGAAGCCGGACGCGTGCTCTACAACTTCATCTGGGATGATCTTTGCGACTGGTATATCGAGATGGCAAAGCTCCCGCTGTACGGCACGGATGCCGCAGCGAAAAAGACGACCCAGTCCGTCCTCGTGACCGTTCTGGATCAAACGCTCCGCCTGCTGCATCCATTCATGCCTTACATGACCGAGGAAATCTGGCAAGCGCTGCCGCATGAAGGGGAGAGCATCACGGTAGCCAAGTGGCCGACGGTCAAGGAAGAGTGGCTGTTCCCGGAAGCGGAAGCGGAGATGAATCTCCTGGTCGAAGTGATCCGCAATGTCCGCAATATCCGTGCGGAAGTAAATGTGCCGATGTCCAAAAAAATCGAGCTGCTGATCAAGCCGGGTGACCAGGCTACGAGTGAGCGGTTGAAGCGCGGAGAGGAATACCTCATTCGCTTCTGCAATCCGGAGCGGCTGGAGATCAGCGAGCAGCTGCAAACGCCGGATAAAGCGATGTCCGCTGTCGTAGCAGGGGCGGAACTGTTCTTGCCGCTGGCCGGTCTGATCGACCTGGAGCAAGAGATCAAGCGGCTGGAGAAAGAGCTGTCCACCTTGCACGGCGAAGTGGAACGCATCGAGAAGAAATTGAACAACCCGGGCTTCATGGCCAAGGCTCCGGAAAAAGTAGTCGCAGAGGAACGGGCGAAAATGGAAGGGTACATGGAGAAACGGGATAAAGTATTGGCTCGCTTGACAGAACTAAAAGGCGAATGAACCGCCCCTCCCTTGCATATTTTTGAGAATGGAGCAATGCGGCATGATAGCTGAAGGTTTGGCAACATACGAAGAAGCCATAGACTGGCTGCATGGACTGCTTCGTTTCGGGCAGAAGCCTGGGCTGGAGAGAATGCAGTGGATGCTTGAGCAAGTGGGACATCCTGAACGGAGACTGGCATTTATTCACGTAGCCGGTACGAACGGAAAAGGCTCCACTTGCTCCTACCTGAGTCAGATGCTGATCGAAGCAGGATACAGTGTGGGCATGTTTACATCGCCTTACCTGATTGATTTCCGCGAACGCATCCGCTATAACGGCGCGATGATTCCGGAAGCCGATCTGGTGGAATTGATCAGGGAGGCAAAGCATTTGGCTGAACGCTGCGAGGCAGAATCGGGGCATGGCTCTCCGACCGAGTTTGAAGTCATCACCCTGATCGCTATCCTCTATTTTGCCAACGTCACAAGACCGGCAGTGGTGATCTGGGAAACAGGGCTGGGCGGTCGCCTCGACTCGACCAACGTTGTTTTGCCCATCGCGACGGTTATTACGAACGTAGGTATGGATCACATGGACGTGTTGGGAAACAGCCTCATCGACATTGCCCGGGAAAAGGCAGGCATCATCAAGCCGGGGGTACCTGTAATCACCGGCGAGAGGCGGGCCGAGGTGCTTGCGGTCCTGCAGGAAGCGGCGGATAAATCTCGCAGCACCCTGTATCGGATCGGCTCCCAGTTCGATGTGGAGCAGCTACAGGAGAGCGTGGGCGAACAGACGATCCGCTACCGCAGCCTGCTCCGGCGGGAGGAAGCCGAATACCGCCTCGCCATGAACGGCCCTCATCAGGCAGTAAATGCGGCAGTATCCTTGATGACCATTGATATCCTGCGAAATTTCCTTTCCTATCTCTTGGAAGAAGAAGAAATTGCGCGCGGGCTGCAACAAACGCGCTGGCCGGGACGTCTAGAGGTAGTCTCTCCACGGCCAATGGTCATGTTGGACGGGGCACATAATCAGGAAGGAATTGAAGCGCTGGTCACCAGCCTGCAGCGGTTGACGCCGCCGGAAGCACGACTGCATGTGCTCTTTTCCGGCTTGGCGGATAAACCGCTTGCGAGTATGGCAGAAGCGCTGAGAGGATTGCAGACAAAAGTAGAAACCGTTCGACTGACGACGTTTGACTTCCCCCGCGCGGCGACCGCCGGCCACTTGCAGGAAGCATTTCTTGCAGGCGGCTGGGAATCTGCTCGATTGGAGCTCATTTCCGATTGGCGCCAGTTTCTCGCTTCTTGGGTGAAGGACAACCGAACAGCAAACGGCGACGACTGGTTGGTTGTCTGCGGTTCGCTCTATTTCATCGCCCAAGTGCGCACATTCTTTCCCACTACTGTAGAAGAGGTAGGTGAATAGGGTGGATCAGGCCCAACACGTCCACTTTGTAGGTATAGGCGGATATGGCATGAGTGCCATTGCCCGCGTATTGCTCGACCTGGGTTACAAGGTAACCGGCTCAGATGTGGCCATGAACGAACTGGCGAAAAAACTGGAACAGCGCGGAGCTGTCGTCTATATCGGACATGATGCAAATCACGTAAACGGTTGTGACAAGGTTGTCTATTCCACGAGTATCGCTCCGGACAATCCGGAGGTGGTAGCGGCAAAAGAGAGGGGCATTCCCGTCATGCACCGCGCCAAAATGCTGGCCAGCATTTTAAATGAAGGCAAAGGTGTGGCTGTGGCAGGAGCGCACGGCAAAACCACGACGACCTCGATGATCGCGCACGTCATGGAAACCTGCGGGGTAGACCCGACGTTTATCATCGGCGGCGAACTGATCAGCGCGGGCACGAATGCGAAAGCAGGCAAGAGCGAGTTTGTCATCGCGGAAGCTGATGAGAGCGATGGCTCGTTTTTGGAGTACCAACCGGCTTACGAAGTGGTGACTAACATCGAGGCCGATCATCTGGAGCATTTTGGCGGGGACTTTGCCAATCTGAAACGGGCGTACGCCCAATTTCTCAGCCATCTGAAACCGGGCGGAAAAGCGATCCTCTGTCTGGATGATGAGCACATTCGGGAATTGATGGAAACCGTAACCGAAGAGATCATCACCTACTCGATCCAGCCTGCGTATGTGGATCAGGCTGATTTCAGCGCCCGCGACATCGTCTGTGGTGACAGACGAACCAGCTGCCTGGTTTACCGGCGGGATGTCCTTTTGGGCGAGCTCGTCCTCTATGTGCCGGGTGCGCACAACATTGCCAATGCGCTGGCGGCCATCATCGTCTGTCTGGAGGCGGGACTCAGCTTTGACCAAATTGCCTCGGCCTTCACCACGTTCAGCGGGGCCAAGCGGCGCTTTCAGATCATCGGCGATGTGCGCAACATCCTGGTCGTGGATGACTACGCACACCATCCGACAGAGATCATGGCGACGCTGAATGGCGCGAGGGCATCGGGGAGACGCGTCATCGCGGTTTTCCAGCCGCAGCGCTACACGCGCACCTATTTTCTCATGGATGAATTCAGCAAAGCCTTCGCGGATGCGGATGAGGTGATCATCACCGATATCTACTCGCCGGCGGGCGAAGCCCGAATCGAAGGGGTGACGGCCGAAGTGCTCGTCGAAAAAATCCGCAGCAACAGCCATCCGCGTGCCCAGTACATCCCGACGAAGGAACTGGTGCAGGCGCATCTGGTAGAATCGCTGCAGCCCGGGGATCTCGTGCTGACGATGGGCGCCGGCGACATCTGGAAATCGGCGTACTGGCTCGCCGATAAGCTGGAGAAATAGGCTGCCGACTCGTTTGCAAATTTGTTTCAAATACAGAAAGGTCTGGACTCGATTGTCCAGGCCTTTTCGCTATGCGCTCATCCAGCGGCGCCTCGGAGGGCATGCAGATACCTCTTCCATGAGAGAATAGGGAATTGACCGCGACGTTTTTCATACTTATAATTAGTACCAGGTACTAACACTAAGTCATAAAAACGAACGGAGGCTACGCCCAATATGAATAAAAAATCGTCTGCCCTAATTACGGCGATCGGCACCTACGTCCCCGAAAAGATTTTGACCAACGCGGATCTGGAGCGCTTGGTAGAGACATCGGATGAGTGGATCATTCAGCGAACTGGCATGCACGAGCGCAGAATTGCGGCGGAAGATCAGTTCAGCAGCGATCTCGCCATCGCGGCTGTAGAGAACCTTAGACAGGTCTGGGGAAAAGATGTATCGGATGTCGACTTGATCGTGGTCGCCACGACGACTCCCGATTTTCCCTTTCCCAGCGTAGCCAGCCGACTGCAGGCGCACTTCGCGATGACCCGCGCAGGCGCTCTCGACCTCAACGCCACCTGTGCGGGCTTTTCCTATGCCCTCCATGTAGCCAACGGGATGATCAGCTCCGGCCTGCATCAAAAGGTTCTCGTGGTGGCGACCGAGACGATGTCCAAGGTGACGGACTACACCGATCGCACGACTTGCATTCTGTTCGGAGATGGCGCGGGAGCCGTGCTGGTGGAGGCGGACGCCGATGAGCCATCCTTCCTCTCCGCACACCTCGGAGCAAAAGGAGAGGGAGGCATTCACGTCTATCGTTCCGGCCTGTCCGCGCGCATGGGTGATCAGGAGCTGACGGGCGGGGGATGCATCGTGCAAAACGGCCGTGAAGTCTACAAATGGGCAGTGACGACGATCCCCAAAGGCATGAAAGCGGTCGTCGAGCTGGCGGGAAAAACGCTGGAGGAGGTAGACTGGTTCATTCCGCACAGCGCCAATCTGCGGATGATCGAGTCCATCTGCGAGAAGAGCGGATTCCCGCTGGAGAAGACCCTCCACAGCATGAAATACTGCGGAAATACTTCCGCGGCGACGATTCCCCTGGCCTGGAATTTGGCCATTCAGGAGGGCAAGCTGCAGGCGGGCGACACGCTGCTCATCTACGGCTTTGGCGGAGGTCTTGTCCATGCCGGCCTTCTCCTCACCTGGAATCCCGGTACCCTGCCCCGATAGCGGAGAGTCATAACCTGTCCCTCCCGGGCGTATGCTGGTACAAAGTAGCCTTTGCAAAAGGGAGGCGTTCGGGGTGAACGGGGATCGAAAAAACAGCAAGCTGACGGTGAGACTCAATGGCGAGCGGTGGACGAATCAGAGCGCGGAGAAAAGCAGAAGCGCACAGCAGCCGCTTCGCTGGAATACGGTTGCCGATCAGGCGCCCGTGAGAAAACAGCAGCGGGAAGGGGATGCCTGGACGCGGCTCGCCCAGCTTCGAGACAAGGCGCAGCTGGAGACGAGTGAGATGACAGAGACGGGTAGCGAGTATGTATCGCAGGCCGATCAGACCCGCGAAAATAGCCATACACCCAGATGGCGGCCGCGGATCGTGATACCCGATTGGGTTCACAGGCAGGGCTGGGCCAAAACGCTGCTGACGACGGGCGGTGCGGTTGCCATCGGCCTTTTGTTCGGATTTATGGTGCTCAGCGTCTTCCATCAGGAGCAGCTTCACCAATCCTACCAGACGGTTTTAAGCGATACGGTGGCCACCCTGACTGCTCAGGGCGGCGCCAAAACAACTCCAGAGGCAGAAGGGGGAGAGGCGCAGCCCGTGCCGGCCTCTGTGCAAGCCTCCGCAACCAAGCTGAATATACCTGGGCAGGATCTGTTTGTCGCCCAGGCCGGCGCCTTTCAGCTGGAAGTGCCGCGTGAGGCAGCCGTAGCTGCGCTGAAGGATGCGGGCTTGCCCCATCTGTTGTATAAACAGGGCGACAAGCAATACCTGTTTGCGGCGGGAGCACCCGACCGGAATGCCGTGCTCGGCTTTGCAAGCAGTCTGAAGCAAAAAGGAATCGACGTCTATGTAAAAGAAATGAAAATGCCGCCTCTGACGAGTGAGGTAACCGTAGCGGGCGGAGGAGCGAAAGACAAAGCGCCTGACCTGAATAGCTTCCTGCAGAATGGCTGGAAGATCGCCAAGGCATTGTCGCTGGAGTCGGGCAACGTCGTCAGCCTGACCCCATCCTCGCTGTCAAAGGAAGAAGAAGCCCAGCTAAAGGAGCAGCACCGCCGTTTTCTGGAGGAGAGCCGTCTCCTGGAGACTCCGGAAAAATGGCAGCCGATGTTTGCCGGTATGATAAACGGGATTAATCAGGGAATGGCTGCCCATGAAAAGATGGTGGAAGCGATCGCCGGGAAGAAACAGAACAGCGCGGAGTCCTATGCCTGGCAGGTGCAGGCCGGCGTCCTCCAGTTCTGGGAATCGTATGTCGATTGGGCGGCGGCAGTGGAAAAAGAAGAGTAAGGCGAGCAAACGGGAAAGGAAACTATCTGATCGGAATCGAACGGGGGCTTTCGGCATAATTTCTTGCCGGAAGTCCTTTCTTTCTGTACAGTAATTACCAAGGGTATTCAGGGATTGTTTCACATGGTCTCATTTGCTACACTTATGGTTGGCAAAAATAGAATCCCTCACAAGCAGGGAGTGGAGCTTTTACATGAAGGGGAAAGAGACGCTTACACTTTTGTTTCTTTTAATTTCCGGTTTGCTTTTCGGAAGCATGATGGGAGAGATTTTGGGCCCCTGGGTCCCTTTTCTGACAAAGAGCAAAGTGATAACATGGTCACCTGCAGCAGATTTAGAAATTTTGAAGTACGACCTTACCTTTCAGGTAAAACTAAATCTGGCTAGTATTGGAGGGCTCGCCCTCGCATTTTGGATATATCGCAGAATGAAGTAGGTAGATGGCACATGAAATCAAGCACAACTCTCATTTTAGCCTCCTCATCGCCTCGCCGCCGCGAGCTTTTGCAGACAATCGGCCTTCCGTTTACGGTGATGGCCAGTGATGTGGATGAGTCCACAGAACCGGGTCTGCGCCCCCATGAAATCGTGGAGCAGCTGGCCTATCGCAAAGCCAAAGCCGTGGCTGACCAGGTGGAGGAGGGGATCGTACTCGGTTCCGATACGATCGTCGTTTTGGGTGAACGCATACTGGGCAAGCCTGCTGACGAGCAGGACGCTTTTCGGATGCTCTCCGCCCTTCAGGGGAAGGAGCATGTCGTCTACAGCGGCGTTGCCTTGATTGATGCGAAGACAGGAAGGTTCGAGCTTGCGCACAGCAGTACGCAGGTACGCATTCGGCCGTTGACGGAGAGCGAGATTCATGGCTATATCCGAACCCGGGAGCCGATGGACAAGGCCGGCTCCTATGCGATTCAGGGGATCGGCGCCACGTTGGTGGAAGGCATTGCCGGCGACTATTTTACTGTCGTGGGCTTGCCGCTTTGCTTGACTGCAGATATGCTCTCCCGTTTTGGCATCACCCTTTATTAAGAGTTCTATTGGTAATATCTCATCCTTGAAAGAGCGGCAACGGCCGTGCTTCAACTGGGACTTTACTTACCTCTGCCAGCCGTATTCCGCCGTTCTCCGATAGAAGCTGGAGGCGGTAAAAATTGGCACAAAAAGCGTGTAACAAAATTCACATGAAAAACGTCCCTTATTATGACCGTCCAAGGGAAAGACTGCTTCGGGAGGGAGCGGGCTTTCTATCGGATGCTGAACTGATCGCCATCATGCTTCGCACGGGAAGAGAAAGAGAGACGGCCCTTGGGCTGGCCCAGCGCTTGCTTGCCACCTTTGGCGACATTGGCGGACTGGCGCAAGCCTCTCATGCTGAGCTGACAACCATTAAAGGGATTGGTCCGGTGAAAGCAGTAGGATTGCTGGCATCGTTTGAACTGGGACGGCGAGTGATGAAGTCCTCGCATGAGCGAACTACGATCCGTTTGCCGCGTGACGTGGCCAATTTAATGCTCCCCGAGATGAAGCATCTGACACAAGAACATTTTGTCTGCCTTTTTCTCAACACCAAAAATCATGTGATCGGAAAACAGACGATATTTGTCGGCAGTCTCGACGCTTCCATCGTCCACCCGCGGGAGGTCTTTAAAGAAGCCATCCGACGCAGCAGTGCTTCGATCATCTGCTTGCACAACCATCCGAGCGGTGACCCGACGCCCAGTCGGGAGGATATTGCCGTCACGCGGACCCTGCAAGAAGCTGGTGACCTGATCGGAATCACTCTATTGGATCATGTCATCATTGGTGACGACAGCTATGTCAGCCTGAAGGAGCAGGGGTATATCTAATCCCCGCTGTTTCGCTAACTACTTACAATACTTACGAGCAAATGGAAATTAGCGGAAGGAGTTTTACTATGTTTGGTGGATTTTCTCGTGACATGGGGATTGACCTCGGCACTGCCAATACACTTGTATTTACGAAAGGAAAAGGGATCGTCGTCCGGGAACCGTCCGTCGTGGCGATCCGTACAGATACCAATACCATCGAGGCGGTCGGAAATGCCGCCAAAAATATGATCGGCCGTACGCCTGGCAATATCGTTGCGGTTCGTCCGATGAAAGACGGCGTCATCGCCGACTTCGAAACCACGGCGACCATGATGCGCTACTTTATCAACCAGGCGCAAAAAAATCAGGGCTTGTTCAGCCGCCGTCCCAATGTCATGGTCTGCGTGCCTTCGGGCATTACCGCCGTTGAAAAGCGCGCGGTCGAAGATGCGACCAAGCAGGCGGGAGCAAAAGAAGCCTTTACGATTGAAGAGCCGTTTGCAGCGGCCATTGGAGCGGACCTGCCGGTATGGGAACCGACGGGCAGCATGGTCGTGGATATCGGCGGAGGTACGACAGAGGTCGCAATCATCTCGCTGGGCGGCATCGTGACGGCCCGTTCGATCCGGGTAGCCGGTGACGAGATGGATGAGGCGATCGTCCAATACATCAAGCGAAAGTATAATCTGATGATCGGGGAGCGCAGCTCGGAGACGCTCAAGCTGGAGATCGGTTCGGCGATTGCTCCGGAGGTGGAGGAGTCCGTGGAAATCCGCGGCCGCGACCTCGTAACCGGCTTGCCGAAGACCATCAGCGTCAGCAGCACGGAGGTAGCCGAAGCGCTCGCTGAGACAGTCTCCGCGATTGTAGAGGCTGTGAAAGTGACGCTGGAAAAGAGCCCGCCGGAGCTGGCTGCCGACATCATGGACAGAGGAATTGTCCTGACGGGCGGCGGCGCTTTGCTGCGCAATATGGACCGCCTCATCAGCAAGGAGACGGGGATGCCTGTGCACGTAGCGGAAAACGCATTGGATTGTGTGGCAATCGGAACGGGCCGTGCCCTCGAGAACCTTCATCTGTTCAAATCCAAGCACGGAATAACCTCTTCCCGGCAAAAACGCGGTAGATAAACGGAGGTTGCGTCATGTCGTTTTTCGGGAACAAGCGACTAATTATTGTCCTGGTGGGCCTGGTTTTGCTCATTACCATTGTGGGCTTCACGTCCCGGGAACGGTCTAAACTCAGCTGGCCGGAGATGTTTGTCAAAGATACCTTCAGCTTGATGCAGGGCTTGCTTTATCGCCCTGCTCAGGCTGTTTCCGGCTTTTTTCAGGGAGTTGGCGATGCGTACAGTGTCTACGAAGAGAATCGTGCACTGAAGGCGAGTCTGGATCAATATGTGAGAACAACTGCGGAATTGCACGACCTGAAAGCAGAAAATGACCGCCTGCGGGAAGCCTTGGAGGCAAAGGAAAGTCTGGTAAAATCCTATCAGCTCCGATTTGCCGAAGTGGTCGCGCGCAATCCGGACACATGGAATAATACCATTACGATTGACATGGGTCAGAAGCACGGCATTAAAAAGGACATGGCGGTGATGACAGCCAAAGGGCTGATCGGCCGCGTGCAGAGCGTTTCCAACTTTTCCTCCACCGTCGAGCTCTTGACCAGCTATGAACGGAGAAACCACATTTCCGCCTACATTCAAGTGCAGGTGCCGAATCCAAGTGGCGGGATCATGTACCAGACAGTCAGCGGCGTGATCGAAGAATACGATCCGCAGGAGAGGCTGCTGGTGATGCGGAAAATCGCTTGGGGACAGAAAATTGAAGCAAATCAACAAGTCGTGTCTTCCGGACTGGGAGGCGTGATTCCGCGCAATCTGCCGATCGGATACATCGTGAAGGCCGAGCCGGATGACTACGGTTTGACGCAGACGGCTTACATTCAGCCGAGCGCCGACTTCTCCCAGTTAAATGAAGTTATGGTCGTAGAGCGGGGCTTTACGTTCTCCCCGGCGGGCGAATTGGTTCCTACCGGGCAGCCGACCCAAACGCCTGGGGGTGGGCAATAAATGTCGCGCTTTTTGCTGACACTGACGCTGCTCTTGCTTTTTCTGCTAGAGGGAACTGTGATTCAGTTTGTGTCACCTTCTGCTTGGGGTCTGTCCTGGTTGACAGTACCCCGCTTTGCACTTGTTGGAACGCTTTTGATTTCGATGTTTCTGGGCAGGCGGGAGGGGTTGTACTACGGCCTGGCGATCGGCCTGTTGCACGACCTCTTGTACGGGCAGGTCGTCGGACTCTACATGATGACGATGATGGTCGCCAGTTATTTTGCGGGGCTGATCGTCATCCTGTTTCAGCGCGGCTTTGCGATGGTGCTCGTCACCTGCAGTCTGATCCTGTTCGGTCATGAATGGCTGCTGTACAGTGTTCATCGCCTGTTTTCGACGGCTCCCGTAGATGTCCGCTGGATGCTCCATTGGCAAATCCTGCCGACAGTCGGGCTCAATCTGCTGTTTGCCCTCTTGGTCTACGCACCGCTGAAAAACTTGTGCCAGGCCGTGAATGAAAAGCGGGATGTTCCCCTGGAGTAAACCGCCAGAATCTTGATTCTTTCGGGAAGGAGGAGAGTTGTCGTGGAGGAAAAGAAGGAGCTGAAATCTCATATACCGGCGCGATTAAACATCCTCTTTATCATCGTATTTCTATTTTTTGTTGCGATCATTCTGCGCCTGGCCTACGTCCAGCTCGTCGAAGGAGAGCAATACCGCCATCAACTGGAGAAATACAGCATTCGCGAGCTTCCCATCTCTGCCCCGCGCGGTCGGATTCTGGATAAAAACGGAGTGGTGCTCGTCTCCAATAAGCCTGTCTACTCGATCACATATGTGGAGGAGCAGGGCCAGGATATTGACGAGGAGCAGGTGGCCGACCGTTTGGCCAAAATCCTGGCAATGGATGGCGAAAAAATTGGAACGGATGAGGACTTGCTGAAGACGACGATTGAGCTGAATTCCACGCTGCCCGTCGCCTTTAACCGGGCGGAGACGGAAGAGCTGATCGGCCGGTTGATTCCCAAGCTGCAAAAGGTGCCGAAAGTATCGGAGCTGGAGGCGATGTCCGATTACGAGCTGGTCAAGACGGCCATCTACGTCGGCTTGCACGTCCGTTCTCCCTTCGACAACAAGGAGCGGGAAAAAGTCCTCAGCATGATGAAAACGAAGCTGAACGCCCCCGGACAGGCGTTGACTTTTGACGATATGTCCGATCTGGAGCTATTGAAGTACGCCATTTCGACCAATATGCAATTGAATCTGACTTTGGACAAGGACGACCGGGACGATTTGCTGAAAGAGGTCAAATACCAAATCGGCAAGCTGCCTGCTCCCGATGAGCTGAAAAATAAGTCAGACATGGATTTGCTGCGGTACGCATCGCTCTTTTCGCTGGAAATCAACCTGCGGCTCACAGAGGAGCAGCGACTCTTCCAATGGCATAAGCTGTCCCTCCTGAAAGAAATGCGCTCAGCCCATCTGCCCAGCTATATTCCGCGGCGGGTTAAGGTAAACATCAGTGAAAACGAGCGCTTCCAGATCGAAGAGAGACTCTCGGAGCTTCCCGGCATCTCCGTGGTCCTGGAGCCTGTCAGGGAGATCCACAAAGATCCCGACGGTTCGGCCTTTGGCACCCATATTCTCGGCTATACCAATGCGATCAAGCCGGAGAATCTGAAAGAGTATCAAGCGCAGGGCTACAACCCCACTGACCGCGTCGGCGTCACCGGGCTGGAGGCCTTTTATGAGCGCTATCTGCGGGGCAAGGACGGAATCGAGGAAGTCCACGTCAACAAGAACTCGGAGACCCTGGAGCGGAACCTGAAAAGGCCGGCAGAGCCGGGCAACGATCTGGTGCTTACGCTGGATTGGCGTTTTCAGAGCAAAGTGGAGGCGATCTTGAAGGAAGAGGTAGAGGCGTTCAAGAAAAGGCCGACCACGCCCAAAGAGTTTAAAGAGGCCCACGTTCTCGCCTTGAATCCGAATACGGGTGAAATTCTGGCGATGGCCAGCTACCCGGACTACGACCTGAACCTGTACTACGACCGCAAAGAGTTTAACAAACGGTACTCGACGGAAATTCTCCCGAACGAGTCCAACAAGTTTATCTACGCCGCCTACCCGCCGGCCTCGACTTACAAGCCGCTCTCGGTCATGATCGCGCTGCAGGAAGGCTTGACGAATCCTAGCGAGACGATCATCGACAGAGGGGGCCTGAACGTCGGTACCTCGTACAAGCGGAACTGGAAGCCGGGCGGTCATGGTCCGGTAAATGCCCGCCGCTCTTTGCAGGTATCCAACAACACATATATGTACGAGATGGCTGTTCGCCTGGCAAGACGGGCGGGAAAGGACTGGATCTCCAAGCTTCCCGAGCAGTTCTCCCTGCTCCGCTACTACAATGCCCAGTTTGGCCTCGGCGTCAAAACAGGGATTGACCTGCCGGGCGAGAGAACAGGCGTGATCAACAAAAACACGCACTATGGAAACCTGGCGGACGCCTTGATCGGCCAGTACGATATTTTCACGCCCATCCAGCTGGGGCAGTACGTGTCCACGATTGCCAATGGCGGATACCGTTTGCGCCCTCATCTGGTCCGGGAGATTCGCAGCGGCAACACCGATCCGCTGCAATCCGGCAAAACCCTCTCCGTAATCGAGCCGGAGGTACTGAATCGAATCGACATCGATCCCAAACACCTCAAGGTGATTCAGGAAGGGATGCGCATGGTTACCCAGATGGGGGGAACGGCGTACCGGACGTTTTCCGGCCTGCCCTTCTCGGTTGCGGCCAAAACAGGTACCGCCCAGACGGGAAAAGCGGCGGAAAATGCGGTGCTGATCGGCTACGCGCCTTACGAAAATCCGAAAATCGCTTTCGTGGTCGTCGCTCCTGACAGCTTGAGAGACGGCACCTCCAGTTCGGACGCGACCGGCTATGTCGCCCGCCGTTTGCTGGAGGCGTACCATGAGCTGAATCCGGGCGTACTGGCCCCGGCGCCGGCCGGCACAGCAGCAGCCGCACCGGAGAGCGCTGCGGCAAGCACGGGCGGACTCGTTCCTGCCGCTGGAACGGCTGGCAGCGCAGCAACAGCACCGTCCACCAGAACGACAGGCAGCCCGACAGGTACGGCTGCCACGGGCACAACCGCTCCTGCCGCAGGAGGGACTGGTGCAGCCTCTGCGGGCGGGCTTGCCCCTGCAGCCGGATCGTCCGGTTCAACCACTCCAGCCACGCAACCACCCGCTGCAGTGCCGGGAGGAGCCGTATCCTCGCTGGCTGGGTCCGGTGCATCGCGAGCCACGACGACAACACCAGACACCCGATAGGTCCCCGGGCCAGTCCATAGGTCCGGAGACCGACCCGGTTCGGCATTTTTTTCAGGCAGAGCAGGAATCTTTTGTCACGATGGCGAATGGTATCGGTCGAGGTGAAACAGGTGACGACTGTGAAAAGCAAGGTCACAATCAAGGGCACAAAAGAGGGTCTCGTTTTTTTCATGGATGATGCCTGTACCTTTGATGAACTGCTGGCCGATTTGCGAGAAAAAATAGAGCATAGCCATCAACAAATATTGTCAGGACCCCTGATTCGCGTGTCTTTGAAATTGGGGAAACGATACTGCTCCGCAGAACAACAGGAACAGCTGACCCAAATCATTCGGCAAAAGGGAAACCTGGTGATCCATACGATTGAGTCTGATGTGATCACGAAGGAAGAAGCCTTTGCCGAGCGCCTCAAATCTACTTTTTCAACACAGGTGGTTACGGTTCGCTCTGGTCAGGTACTGGAGTTTGAAGGCGACCTGCTGATCCTTGGGGACGTCAATCCCGGCGGCACTGTGCGCGCGACGGGCAGCATCTTCGTCCTCGGCAATCTGCGCGGATACGCACATGCGGGCATCAAAGGCGATACGCAGGTGATCATTGCCGCTGCGGCCATGTCGCCGACGCAGCTGCGCATCGCGGAGGTTATCAGCAAGCCGGGGGAAGAGTGGACACAGGAATCCGGAGGCACGGAGTTCGCCTATTTGGAAGACGGCACCATGCTCGTAGCCAAAATGAACTACTTGCCGCGGATCCGGCCGGAATTGGGTGTACGCAAACAAGAGATATAGCTGTAGAAAGTGGTGCCCTGGCGTAAAGGCGCCACTGCGAGGGAGGAACGGATGTGGGTATTGGAATTGTCGTAACATCAGGAAAAGGCGGCGTGGGAAAGACGACCACCTCCGCCAATCTGGGAACGGCTCTTGCACTTCTGGGCCAAAAGGTTTGCATGGTGGATACCGATATCGGCCTGCGCAATCTGGACGTCGTGATGGGTCTGGAGAACCGCATAATATACGATCTGGTAGATGTTGCCGAAGGTGCCTGCCGCCTGCAACAGGCCTTGATCAAGGACAAGCGTTTTGAAAATCTCTCCCTCTTGCCGGCTGCGCAGACCAAAGACAAGACAGCTGTGCACCCGGAACAGATGGAAGAGATCGTGACGCAGCTAAAGCGTGAATTTGACTATGTCATCATCGACTGTCCGGCGGGAATCGAGCAAGGCTTTCGCAATGCGGTGGCCGGCGCGGACCAGGCGATCGTGGTGACGACCCCGGAGAAAGCGGCTGTCCGCGATGCCGACCGCATCATCGGACTGTTGGAGCGGGAAAAAATGGGGATGCCCAAGCTGGTGATCAACCGCGTGCGCCCGCATATGGTAAAAAACGGGGACATGCTGGACGTCGAAGACATTTTGGATCTGCTTGCCATTGACTTGATCGGCGTCGTCCCGGATGATGATCATGTGATCAAGGCCGCCAACCAGGGAGAGCCGGCGGTGATGAACCACGAGTCGCGCGCGTCCATATCCTACCGCAATATTGCCCGCCGCCTGTTGGGGGAATCGGTCCCTCTCCAGCCGCTCGATGAAAAAGCGGGTGTTCTGCAGAAGGTGCGCAAGTTTTTTGGATTTAAATAAACCGTTCACACGATCAATCGAAAAAGAACAGGAGACCTCCTGTTCTTTCCTTTCGTCTGCCAAGCCCGGCGGACAGGAAGCCCCCGATTTTTGATCGAGGCATCAGGTTTTCTAGGAGGATGAGCCATGGACCTGGAAAAACGACATTTGAAGCTGATTGACTGGCCGATTCTCTTGATTCTGGTGGGGCTTTGCGTATACAGCTACCTCGGGATTAGCGGTTCGGCCAAAGGGATCGACGGGGCCATGAAACAAGTGCTGTGGTACGGGATTGGCTTTTTTGTGCTGGCTGTATCCCTGTTGTTTGATTACCGGGTGTACTACTCGCTGGCCTATGTATTTTACGCCATCGGCATTATCCTCTTAATCGGTGTGTTTCAGACGACGCCGATCAACAATACGACCAGCTGGTACAATCTCGGGCCGGTCCTGTTTCAGCCTGCCGAGCCGATGAAGCTGTTTACGATATTGGCGGCAGCCCGGCTCCTCGCCAAGCAGGCGGAGAATCCCAATCGTTTTTATTACTTCTATCAGTTGCTGCCCGTCGTATTGCTCGTGGCCGTGCCGCTTCTGTTGATTTTGGTTCAGCCTGACCTCGGCAGCGCGCTGGTGTTCAGCGCCATCCTGGCGACGATGCTGATCGTCGGCGGCATCCGGATGAGGCATTTTCTCTACATTGTGACGCTGGTCGGCAGCTTTTTCGGCACCATGGCCTTGTTGTATCAATACAAGGAAGACATCTTTTTCAAGATTATCAAGCCTTACCAATGGGACCGCATCGTCTTCTGGCTCAATCCGGATCTGGAAGCGATGGGAAAAGGGTTCCAGCTCAAGCAGTCCCTGATCGCGATCGGCTCCGGACAGCTGTTTGGCAAAGGGATCAATACACCGACGCAGGCGAGCTTTGGCTGGGTGCCGGTAGGGGAAAGCGACTTTATCTTTACCGTGATCGCGGAAAAGCTGGGCTTCATCGGCGGCGGCCTCTTGATGATCCTGTTCTTTTTCCTCATCTACCGGATGATCCGGATCGCCATGGAGGTAAAGGATCCCTTTGGCTCCTATGTCGTGGCCGGCGTCGTCGGCATGTTTACCTTTCAGGTTTTTGAAAACATCGGCATGACCATCCAGCTGATGCCCATCACGGGAATTCCCTTGCCGTTTATCAGTTACGGGGGCAGTTCGCTGCTCACCAATTTCCTGATTGTGGGCGTCGTTTTAAACATCGGGATGAGAAAAGACAGCCTTCGTTTCGACTAAAAAGAGGGCCAGGCCCCCCGTGCAAAATGCGTGACAAATAAAAATGATTATGATACACTCAACCTAAGTTAACCATTTTTACTAGCTGTAGTGATTTGATGGATTGGTTGTGGGTCGTACCTTCGGTGAGAAGCCGCCACCACGTGGTCAAATCTCGCTGTGGTATGACTTTTTCCCATACCTGAAAAAACTTCTCTGTAAAAACAGGTTAACGGTACACTTTTTCGCCTCAAGAGGCGCAATGTTTAGGAGGTTTGTTTCATGCAACAAGGTATCGTGAAATGGTTCAATGCGGAGAAAGGATACGGCTTCATCCAAGTTGAAGGTGGAGACGACGTATTCGTACACTACAGCGCAATCCAGTCTGAGGGTTTCAAAACTCTCGAAGAAGGACAAAAAGTAGAATTCGAAATCGTTCAAGGTAGCCGTGGTCCTCAAGCTGCCAACGTTGCAAAACTGTAAAATTAGGCAGATACGAAAAGCAGTCTCTCGCTGGAGGGACTGCTTTTTTGCATGTCCATCTCTCTGGCGAAGCCAATAGAATAATGCGGCGAGACAAGTCATAAGATGTACCAAAGCTTGGCCTTCGGAGGGATGGTACATGTTTGATGAAGTCAACCGAGTCAGGGAGAGAAGGAGGGAGCGGATGGAGCGGATTCGCACCCAGACGAGGGACAGTCTGGCTCCGTTTGTGGATGACTGGAAGGACCCGGTCGATACGGATCCCGATCCCTTTTCCGGTTCGTTCAGCGATTCCCACCCGTTCTCTTCCCGCCATAACCGAAACGGTCTGAATCCGTCCCCCACGCAGGAAAAATGGAGCATGCAGATCGCGGCTTCCCTGCTCTTAATCGGCTTTGCGTATGTGCTATTCAACTCCTCTTTGCTGCCTGCCTCCTGGAAAAACCAAGCGCGTGAAGTGATGACGCGCGATTTTAACTTTTCCGGTGCGGCCGAGTGGTATGAGGCGAGGTTTGGCTCGCTGCCGACGCTGTTGCCGTCGCTCTCGGGGACCAAAGCCGTCCCGGCAGCCGCGCCGAAGACAGGGGAGGTCTGGATGTGGCCAGCGACGTGGAGAGTCGTAAAACCATATGACCCCAAAAGCACCAAGGTGGTGCTCAGCACCGAAGGAGACGGCTCTGTGACGATGGGCGAGACAGGCTGGGTCACCTATGTGGGCGATAAGCCAGGCTATGGCCAGACCGTCGTCGTCCGTTTGACCAAGGGAAGGGAAATCTGGTTTGGCAATCTGGAGCAAGTCCATGTCAGCGAGGATGATTTTCTCGAGCCTGGGCAGGTCATCGGGATCTCCCGCGGGGCCAATGAACAGGCGCGTCACCTGTACCTGGGCATGCTTGTGCAGGAGAAGCCGGTTGACCCACTGGAAGTGATCTCCTTTGAATGACGGACGTCTCTTCGGGATCCGCATCCGCATCCACCTGCTCTTCTGGGGCGTGATCGGCCTCTCGCTCCTGATGGGGATGTTCACCGAGGTCATCACGCTGTTCATCATCGTCTGCATCCATGAGATGGGGCATGTAGCCGTTGCCCGAGAGCTGGGATGGACGGTAACGGAGGTACAGCTCCTGCCTTTTGGCGGGGTAGCTACGATCGAGGAGGCGTATGCCGCAGATCCGATGGATGAAATCGTGGTGGCGCTCGCCGGTCCCTTTATGAATATCGTCATGATGGCCTTCTCTTGGGCCTGCTGGAGTGCGGGCTTCTGGACCGAGGAGTGGGCGCTGTTCTTTCTCAAAAGCAATCTCATTATCGCAGGATTTAACCTCTTGCCGATCTGGCCGCTGGATGGGGGGCGTATCATACAAGCGATCTTATGCTGGTATCTCCCTTATCGAAAAGCGGCTATTTCTTCGCTCGCGGCCAGTACCATGCTGGCGGCCCTGATGTTCGGGATAGCGGGCCTCTCCCTGCACATGAATGTAGCTGTGGTGGCGGCTTATCTTCTCGCGATCAACATCCAGGCAACTCTGCGCTTTCCCTATCAATTTATCCGCTTCCTCATGGAGAAATATGTGCGTATGGCAGACGAACAGGCGGTCCGCGCATTGACGGTTTCCCCGACCGCGACCGTCATCGAGGTGTCCCATCTGCTGTGCAGGGGATACACCCACCTGGTTTATGTCAGGGGAGCGGGGATGCTGCCTGAGGATGAATTGCTGCAAGCGGTGCTGTTTGAGCAAAAGCAAGATACACCGGTAAGTAAGTTGCTGAAGCTGTGATGCCGACAGCCAGTTTGGATACCTCGCCTGCGCGAGTCCTTCTACGCAGGCTGTTCGCGATCAGATCTCGCCATTTACGCTTTTCTTTCCGTGCCGGCTATGCTAGATTACGGATACAGATTACGGTGCCTCCGCCAGCCGAACCATAGGAAGATGGGGGCTGGCCGGGGGAAGCTGGGCGACGGCGAGGAGGTAGTTCGGTGAAAAGAATCGGCATCGGCACGGCAGACGGACAGATGCGCATCGCGCTGCTGGAGCAGTCGAGACTGGCAGAGTGGCGCACGCGATCAGAGAGCGGGGAACCGCGGATCGGCGCCATCTACCTGGGAAAGGTAGCGAGAGTGGTACCAGGCATTCAGTCGGCCTTTCTCGATATCGGTACGGATGAGCATGCCTTTCTCTACGTGGACGAGGCGGCACCGCCCAAGCAGCGGGGAGCGGAGGAGCGATCCATCAGCCATTTCGTGCGCGAAGGGGAAACGCTGCTCGTCCAGGTGATCAAAGAAGCGACGGAATCGAAGGCCCCCCGCCTCACGACGCAGATCAGCCTGCAAGGCCGCCTCTTGGTGTACCTGCCGCCGGAAGGAAACGGAGCGGGAGCAGAGCCGGTCTCCCTCTCCCGCAAAATCAGGGATCCGCAGAAACGGGCGGAATTGCAGGCGGTTATGCTCGGACTGCTGGCAGACGGGGAAGGCGTCGTGGTCCGCACGGAGGCCGCAGAGGCAGACAGAGAGCAGCTCCAACAGGAATGGATGTTTTTGCGCGAGCGCTGGCAGCAGATTCTGCTTGCCGCCCGTGGAAAAAGAACGCCCGGTCCCGTGTGGCAGGGGGATGATGTGATCGAGTCTGCCTTGCGCGACTTTTTGTCGGCTGATGTGGCGGAAGTAGTCGTGGAGGATGCCGGTTTGTACCAAGAGACACGCCGGCTGATGCAAGCATTGTTTCCGGAATCGCTGGCAAAGCTCCGTTGGCACCGGGAGCGGGAGCCGTTGTTTTGGCAATGGGGGATACGCGAACAGCTGATGGCCGCCCTCCATCGCGAGGTGCCCCTGCCCGGCGGCGGCAATCTTGTGATCGAGCGGACAGAGGCGCTGACCGTCATCGATGTGAACACGGGAGCTTTTCAGGGGAGAGGGGGGCAGCAGCGGGAACAGGCTGTCACCCTGGCCAATGTGGAGGCTGCCCGGGAGATCGCGCGGCAGCTGCGCCTGCGGGACATCGGCGGCATCGTGCTGATTGATTTTATCAATATGCGCGAGTCTGCCAATCGCGAGCGTGTGCTGCAGGCCTTGCGCACGTCACTGGCTGACGATCCGGTTCCTGCCGCAGTGATCGGAATGACGCCGCTCGGTCTGGTCGAAGTGACGCGAAAGCGCACCGGAGCCAGTCTGGCCGAGCGGATGACAGAGACCTGTTCCTGCTGTGCAGGGAGCGGTCGGCTCTTGCACAGCGCCGTACATTTTCAGCATCTGCGGGAAGATTTGGCTGCTGTGGTGCGCACGCAGGAGGCGGAAGCCGCATTAGTCGAGCTGTCCCGGCGGCTGTATGAAAAGTGGCAGAGCGGACAAGCCCCGGTGGAAGGATGGCCGCTCCACTTGCATGTGCTGCCGGGCGAAGAACTGGCAGGTGACCGGTATCGGATCCTCTACGCCGGACGTGCGGAAGAGGCCGAACGGCTGTACCTCACTCGAACAAAAAAACCTTGACTAGGCGGACTGGGCTATGGTATTCTAATGGTTGTCATACAGCTATGCCTCACAGCATACTGTAACCGCACGAAACAGGTAGCGAAAGACGCCGCTCGCGGCGCACCTGCACAGGCGAGTCTGAGTATAGGAGGTGCACACACATGTACGCTATTATCGAAACCGGTGGAAAACAGTACAAAGTAGAAGAGGGAGCGGTTCTCTTCATCGAGAAGCTGCCTGCTACTGAAGGTGACACAGTTACTTTCGACAAAGTTCTCTTTGTAAGCAAAGACGGCAAGGTTACAGCAGGAGCTCCTACTGTAGCTGGCGCAACGGTAACGGGTAAAGTAGAAAAACACGGTAAAGGCCAAAAAATTATCGTGTTCAAATACAAATCCAAGAAAAACTACCGTCGCAAGCAAGGTCACCGTCAACCGTTCACTAAAGTTGTGATCGAAAAGATCAACGCTTAATAGTAGGAAACGGTTATGATTGAAGTGATCGTGAATCGAGCGCCGTACGGAATCAAAGAGGTGTGCATTTCCGGACATGCCAATGCGGCAGCCTACGGATCAGACATTGTCTGCTCTGCGGTGTCTGCGATCAGTTTTGGCACTTTGAATGCAATTCACCCTCTGCTCGGCATCGTTCCGCAGGTCTCGCAGGCCCAGCAGGGCGGCGGGTTTCTCCGCTGGAGCATTCCATCCCTGGAGGATACGGAGCTCCACGAGAAACAGCAATTGCTGGCCGAGAGCATGGTGATATCTTTGCTCGCGGTTGCTGAGCAGTACGGATCATACGTTGCGGTACAAGATGATAAATGGCAAGGAGGTGCCTCATGATGAAAATGCTCTTTACTGTGGATCTTCAGTTCTTCGCCTCCAAAAAAGGGGTAGGTTCCACGAAGAACGGTCGCGATTCCATCGCCAAGCGTCTTGGCGTTAAGCGCGGCGACGGTCAATTCGTAAAAGCCGGTAACATCCTCGTTCGCCAACGCGGTACGAAAATCTACCCAGGTGAAAACGTGATGAAAGGCGGAGACGACACTCTGTTTGCAACTGCAGACGGTGTTGTTCGCTTCAAGCGTCTGGGCCGCGATCGCAAACAAGTGGTGATCGAGCCGGTCGCTGTACAAGCGTAAATACGGAAACGAAAAACCCAGCCTTGTTGCTGGGTTTTCTTTATGTCCGCAGATGCATGTGTTACAATGGGACAAGAAAAGAAATTCTTATCGGTCTGGGTGGGGAAGATGATAGACGAGCGAAAGCTGTTTACGCAGCAAACGGACGAACTGCTGACCGTACTGAATCGGCAGCGTCATGACTGGTTAAACCATCTGCAGGTGCTCCTTGGCTATCTTCGTCTGGGACGCCCGGAGGAGGGAGAGGCCTACCTGAAGCGCGTGTCTGAACTGGCGATGCAGGAAAGCATGCTGGCCCGATTGAACTGCTCGATGCTATCCGTCTTCTTTTTAACTTTCAACGCGCTGCACAAGGACATGATCCTGGAAGTAGACGTATGCAATCACGTCGATCTTGCACGGACAGCGCTGGATCAGGAAACCTTGTTTCGCACCATAGCAGGTACGGTTTGCGCGGTTTATCAGCGTCTGGAACAGAATCAGTATGAACCGGCCAGCATGCAGCTTTTCCTTCTGGGCGGAGAGCGGGAGATGCGCGTCCGATTTGATCTGGCGGGCAAAATTCGTGCATCCGGAGCGGCTGATCTGGAAAAACTGGTACGTGACGGTATGGCGAGCACGGTGACTGTCGCCGAGTGGATACATACAGATGAGGAATGGATACTGGAATTGGTGATTCCGGTTGTCGAAGGATAGAGGTGACACCATGTTTGTCGATCAAGCGAAAGTGTACGTGAAAGGAGGAGACGGAGGAAACGGAGCCGTCTCTTTCCGGAGAGAAAAATACGTGCCGCTGGGTGGTCCTGCCGGCGGTGACGGCGGCCGCGGCGGGGACGTCATCTTCGTCGTGGACGAAGGTCTGCGCACGCTGGTAGATTTTAAATACCAGCGCCACTTCAAGGCGCCGCGCGGCGAGCACGGACGGAACAAGGCACAGCACGGGGCAGGTGCAGAGGATCTGATCGTCCGGGTTCCCCCGGGCACGACCGTGGTAGACGATGATACGGGGGAAGTGATCGCCGATTTGGTGGAGCATGGCCAGCGGGCCGTGATTGCCAAAGGCGGCCGCGGCGGTCGCGGAAACATGCGCTTCTCGACGCCGGCCAATCCGGCCCCGCATATTTCCGAAAACGGCGAGCCGGGCCAGGAGCGATACATCACGCTGGAGCTGAAAGTCATGGCGGATGTGGGCCTGGTCGGTTACCCCAGCGTGGGGAAATCGACGCTGCTCTCTTCCGTGACGGCAGCCAAGCCAAAGATTGCCGACTACCACTTTACCACACTCACGCCCAATTTGGGTGTGGTGGACTTGGGAGAGCGCAGCTTTGTCATCGCCGACCTCCCGGGTTTGATCGAGGGAGCTCATGAGGGCGTGGGGCTGGGACATCAGTTCCTGCGTCACGTCGAGCGCACGCGCCTGATCGTCCACGTGATCGACATGGCTGCTGTGGACGGACGAGACCCTTATGAGGACTTTGTGCAGATCAACAAGGAATTGAGACTGTACAATATGCGCTTGGAAGAGCGTCATCAGATCGTGGCTGCCAACAAGATGGATTTGCCCGAAGCCCAGGAAAACCTGAAGCGCTTCAAGGAAAAGCTGCCGGACATCAAGGTCTACGAGATCTCCGCGGCGACCAGGCAGGGTCTGCAGGAATTGATGTACGCCATCGCGGACCTGCTGGAAACCATCCCGGACAAGCTCACGGTGGAAGAAGTGGCGGAAGCAGAAGAGCGGGTCGTATTTCGCGCGGAAAAAGAACCCGAACCGTTCTTTATCACGCGAGAGGATGACACGTTTATCGTCAGTGGAGAAAAGATCGAAAAACTGGTGCGCATGACCAACCTGAACAGCTATGATTCGGTTCAGCGCTTTGCGCGCATGATGCGCAGTATGGGAGTTGACGACGCCTTGCGCCGGCATGGCGCCAGGGATAAGGATACCGTTCGGATTGGCGACTTTGAGTTTGAATTTGTGGAGTGATGAATGGTATGGCTGAAGTAGTCTCCCTGTCCCCTTTTCTGGCTGACCGAAGATTGCATCGCGGGGCCGTCTTGCCCATGATGGTCGCGACAAAGGTGAACCAAACGCTGATGGTATTGGTCGAACACGTGGAGCCGGGATATCTGATCGCGTCGTATACACAGGATGCGGGAGCGATGGGTTCCCTGGTCGGCGCTGCCGTTCGCATGCGCTGGGAAACGGATACGGCGGTCACAACCCTGGATATGCAGGTCGTCCAGGAGGAGGCCGTCTGGCCGGTCAGCATGCTTCGCCTTCAGCCCGTCGGATTGGTGAGTGCGGCCAAAGGACAGCCCCAACTGTACAAACCGGATGTGGCCATCACGATTCCTTACAAAGTCATGGGGGCACGCCCGATTGAGGAAAACGGAACGGGGAATCTGCTGTCTTTTTCTCCGGAAGGACTGGTGATGAGCACAGACGGCTTCGTATCGGTTGGAGAGTTTCTCCACCTGTCCTTTCAATTGCCCGGTACGCCGCAGGAGCTGGTGGCCATGGCAAAAGTGGTGGAAAAAGCCTATGAGAACGGGAAATCGGTCATCGGGCTGAACTTTACGGATATGAATGAAAAGCACCAAAAAGCCTTGCGCGACTATTACCGCAAGATTTCGCAAGCCGCTTCTTCCTGAGGAGCGGTTTTTTCTATTCTTAAGCCCATCAAAGTCCTGCAAGGCCCAACAAAGACGGCCCCGAAAAAAAGTATGCCCCGGACAGGCATACTTTTTCTCGGTCGACACCTAGCGATTGCCGCTCGGATCTTCCGTGATATGCGGAGACTGCGCCATCTTTTTCCCGCGCATCTCGTCTCCGAATTGATCCAGATCACTTGGCTTGCTGGCCGGGTAGTTATTGCGTCTTTGGGATTTATCCATTTTGCCGCGTCCTGCCAACTTCCATCACCTCGTTTCTGATCAGGATGGGTTATAGTCTCTCCAGGAACTGCCGTCTCATGTAGAGAGCGGAAGCAGGAGGCCCGATTTGAGAAAATATCGGAGAAAGGATTGTCAGATCATGAGGAATCAGATATAATGTCCCCTATGTAAATACAACTGTTTTTCTCAGGAGGACATAGTGAGTGAACAGGGAAGAAAAGTTCTATCTGATACGCGCAGACATCCTGCCCGAGTCGATTGCGAAAACGATTGAAGCGAAAAAATTGCTCGATTCCGGCGAGGTAGACACGGTTAATGAGGCGGTCGAGCGGGTCGGATTGAGCAGGAGCGCCTTTTACAAGTACAAGGACAGCATTTTTCCGTTCAATGCGATGATGAGCGAAAAGATCATGACGATTACCTTTGCATTGGAACACCGTTCCGGGCTGCTCTCACGTGTGCTGCAATTCGTAGCGGACCAAGGGGGCAACGTTTTGACCATCAACCAGACGATTCCGCTGCAGGGCATCGCCAATATCACGCTGTCGGTGGACATGGCCAATCTGAAGGTGCCCAGCACCGAGTTTCTGGAAGGACTGCAAGAGATAAACGGCGTCCGCAAAGCGATGATCGTCGGTCGCGGATAAGCCGCCCATAGAGGAGGAGAACAGATGGAGAAGCAAATCGTACGTGTAGGCTTAATGGGCTTTGGAACAGTGGGAACAGGGGTCGTCCGGATTGTTCAGGCCCACCAGGAGGATCTGCAGAAGCAGACCGGGCTGGGCATCGAAATTACGAAAATCCTCGTTCAGAATGCTGAGAAATCGCGCAGCATCAGCGAAATGGATCCGCTACTGACGACAAATGCAGACGAAATTCTGAATGATGCGGATATTGATGTCGTGGTCGAAGTGATCGGCGGCATCTCGCCGGCGCGCGAGTACATCCTGGCCGCTCTCGAACAGGGCAAGCACGTCGTGACGGCCAACAAGGATCTGATGGCGCTGCACGGTGCCGAAATCCTCGCCAAGGCGGAGGAAAAAGGCTGTGATGTGTTCTACGAAGCCAGCGTCGCCGGGGGCATCCCGATTCTCCGCGCACTGGTCGAAGGCTTCGCTTCGGACCGCATCACCAAAATGATGGGCATCGTCAACGGGACGACGAACTACATCATGACCAAGATGAGCCAGGAGGGCGCCGATTATGCCGACGTCCTGAAAGAAGCGCAGGCACTCGGCTATGCGGAAGCCGATCCTACCTCTGACGTGGAAGGCTTTGACGCTGCCCGCAAGATGGCGATCTTGGCCACATTGGGCTTCCGCGTGCCGATGAAGCTGGAGGATGTGGACGTCAAGGGCATCAGCAGCGTCTCGAAAGAAGATATCGCCTACGGCAAGCGACTCGGCTATGAAGTCAAACTGCTGGGCTTGGCCCGCCGCGACGGAGAGGCGATCGAGGTCAGCGTACAGCCGACGATGGTGGCCAAGCATCATCCGCTCGCTTCGGTAAACGGCGTATTCAATGCCGTCTACGTCCACGGAGAAGCGGTCGGCGAGACGATGTTCTACGGACCGGGTGCCGGAGAGCTGCCAACAGCCACGGCGGTGGTATCCGACCTGGTAACCGTGGTGAAAAACATGAAGCTGGGCGTAAACGGACGAGGCGTCGTCGCCCCTTACAAAGAAAAGGTGTTAAAAGCTGACAGCGAAAAGCTGTCCAAGTATTTCCTCCGCATGGTCGTCGCCGACAAGCGAGGCGTGCTTGCGAAAGTGACACAACTGTTGGCAGAGAAAAACATCTCGCTGGAGCAGGTCGTGCAACAGCCATACAACAACGGCAGCCAGGCCGAAATCATTCTGGTCACGCATCAGGCAGCCAAGAGCGATATGGACAGCGTCCTCGCCTACATGGAGGGCATGGAAATCGTCGAAGAGATCAAGAGCTGCTATCGGGTCGAGGGAGGAGAGTAAGAGATGAGTCAGCCATCATCGCCAATTACCATCAGCCGTCATACGGGAATTCTGGAACGTTACAAGAGCTTTTTGCCGGTGACGGAGAAGACACCGCTGCTCAGCCTGCACGAAGGGAGCACGCCGCTGATTCACGCGCCCAATCTGAGCGCAAAAATCGGCGTGGAGCTTCATTTTAAATACGAAGGATTGAATCCGACCGGATCGTTTAAAGACCGCGGCATGGTCATGGCTGTAGCCAAGGCAGTGGAAGAGGGAAGCCGTACGATCATGTGCGCCTCGACCGGAAATACCTCGGCAGCGGCAGCAGCCTATGCAGCTCGTGCCGGCCTGCGCTGCATCGTCTTGATCCCGAACGGCAACATCGCGCTGGGCAAGCTGGCCCAGGCGATCGCCTACGGCGCTGAAGTCATCGCCATCGACGGCAATTTTGACGAAGCCCTGCATATCGTTCGCGACATTACGGCATCCGAGCCGATTACGCTGGTCAACTCGGTCAATCCATACCGAATCGAAGGACAAAAAACCTCCGCCTTTGAAATCTGCGACGCACTCGGCAAGGCGCCTGACATCCTGGCGATTCCGGTGGGCAATGCGGGGAATATTACGGCCTACTGGAAGGGCTTCCGCGAGTATCAGGAAAAAGGACTGATCGCCTCGCTGCCCAAAATGTACGGCTTTCAGGCAGCGGGTGCCGCTCCATTGGTGCGCGGCGAGACGGTACATAATCCGGAGACGATTGCCACGGCCATCCGGATCGGCAACCCTGCCAGCAAAGAGGGGGCGCTTGCAGCCATCTCCGAGTCCGCCGGCCTTGTCGACAGCGTGACGGATGAAGAGATTCTCGAAGCCTATCAACTGCTGGCGAAGCATGAGGGCATCTTCTGCGAACCGGCATCTGCGGCTTCGCTCGCGGGCGTGATCAAGTCCCGCAGGCTGGGCAAGGTGCCGGACGGTGCCAGGGTCGCATGCGTCTTGACCGGAAATGGCTTGAAAGACCCGAATATTGCGCTGGGGCTCGTCGGCGAAGAGCCCCGTTCCGTCCCTGCCACCCGCCAAGCGGTGATGGCGCTGATCGGCGAGAGGGCAGGGGAGGCATAATGGCTCGACAATCTGCCGTACGTGTAAGCATTCCCGCAAGCACTGCCAATCTCGGTCCCGGCTTTGACACGGTCGGCATGGCATTTTCCCTGTACTCCTCCGTGGAGATGAGCGTAGCGGAGAAGACGGTTATTGAACTGGTAGGCCCTGAACTGCAGGGCCTGCCGCAAAATAAAAGCAATTTGCTCTACGAAGTGGCCGCCGATCTGTTCCGCGAGGCGGGCCAGGCAGTACCGGAGCTGCATATCCGGGCAAGCAGCGATGCACCGTTGACCAGGGGGCTGGGCAGCAGTGCCGCCGCGATCGTGGGGGCGCTGGTCGCCGCCAATCAGCTGGCCGGCCAGCCGTTTTCTCGCGAAGACCTCTTCCGCATGGCTTCCTGGCGCGAAGGCCATCCTGACAATGTGGGAGCGTCCCTTTTTGGCGGCGTGGTCGTAGCCAGCATGCCGGAGAACGAGGACGAGCCGATCCCGTTTGTGCGCTTTGGGCCTCCTGAAGCGCTGCATATCCTGGCCATCATTCCGAATGCACCGCTTTCGACTGAAAAAGCGAGAAATGTCCTGCCGACGTTGTACAGCAAGCAGGATGTGATTTATAATGTTGGTCATAGCAGTCTGCTGGTGGCCGCATTGGCTCATGGCAGGCTTGACCTGTTGAGCCAGGCGATGAAGGATCGGATGCATCAGCCGTACCGTGCCAAGCTCGTGCCCGGTCTGTCGGAGATATTGGCAGGAGCAAACGAACATGGAGCGCTGGGAGCCACGCTGAGCGGCGCTGGTCCCACGATCCTTTGCTTCTACCAGACAGAAGCGGATTTGGGGCGGCTGAGTCCATTTGTGGAGCAGGTGATGAGCGAACAAGGCGTCGCTTATCGCGCGATGCAGCTGAAACCGGATCACCATGGCGCACAGGTAGTATTCGAAGAGAGATAGTAAATACGGATAGGAGTACTACCATGGAGAAGAAGCTAGCTTTTTTAGGGCCGCATGGAACCTTCAGCGAGGAAGCCGCGAGGGCTTTGACAGCCGGGCAGAGGTTTCAGCATTTGCCTTATCCGAGCATTATTGATGTAATTAGTGCCGTCGCCGAGGGAAAAGTGGATTACGGTGTCGTTCCGATCGAAAATACGATCGAAGGCACGGTCAATTCGGCCTTGGACTGGCTCATTCACGAAGTGGATTTGCCTATTCTCGCCGAGTTGGCTCTGCCGATCTCCCAGCATCTGCTGATCGCACGCCGCGAGGAGCCGCTGCAATTGTCATCGATTCAGCGCATCTTGTCGCATCCGCATGCCATCGCCCAATGCCATAATTTTATCCGGGAGCATCTCCCCCAAGCGACTATCGAGTACACCAACAGCACAGCCAAAGCGGCGCAGATCGTCAGCGAGCATCCGGAGGAAGCCTGGGCGGCCATTGGCACCCGCTTGAATCCGGAGATTTACCCGCTCTCATTTGCCGCTCAGGAAATTCAAGACTATTCCAATAACTACACGCGCTTTTTGCTGATCGGCACAGAACCGCTCGACATGCCGCTCTGCCCCAAGGAAAAGACGACGATCCTGGTGACGATGCCGGAGGATTTCCCCGGAGCGCTGTACCAGGTGCTGGCTGCCTTTGCTTGGCGCAAGATCAACCTGTCCAAGATCGAATCCCGCCCGACGAAAAAGGGGCTGGGCAGCTATTATTTCGTCATTGACATCGAACAAAAGATGGATGATGTCCTGCTTCCGGGCGCTTTCGCCGAGATCGAGGCCCTGGGCTGTCAGGTCAGACAGCTGGGCACCTATCCCTCTTACCTCTACAAAACCACCTGATGGGTGGTTTTTTTTTCTGCCCCTTTTGGGCGAGGCGCAGGCCGGGGTGGTGACAAAGATGGGCGCGCCCCCAAATCTGCCGGGGGAGCAAAAAGCCCATGGGTGCATATCATGGTAGGGAGTTTTCCAGAGGGAGGAGAAACAGTGAGAATTCATGTAGTTCAAAAAGGCGATACCATGTGGAAAATCGCAAAACGATATGGGGTTGACTTTAAAGAGCTGCTCCGCCTGAACAGTCAGATTAAAAATCCTGATCTCATCTATCCCGGCCTGCGCGTAAAAATTCCGGCGAGTGGGGTGCCGGTCCGCCCGAGACCGCAGCGCCCGTCTTCGGCCACGGACTCCGCCAATCAGATGGGGGAAAGCCCGATCGTGAGAGGAATCGAGTCGCCGCAGGTGAAGGAAAGCCCGATCGTGAGAGGAATCGAGTCGCCGCAGGTGAAGGAAAGCCCGATCGTGAGAGGAATCGAGTCGCCGCAGGCGAAGGAAAGCCCGATCGTGAGAGGAATCGAATCGCCGCAGGTAAAGGAAAGACCAATCGAAGAGCGCAGGATGCCGGAAGTGCCGGAGAGAATTGAGGCAAGACCGATCGAGACACCGGAAGAAGAAGAGCTGGACATGGATATGGACATGGAGGAGGAAATCGTGGAGGATCACGAGGAAGACCTCGAGCCGGAAGACAGTGTGGAAATCGAAGCGGAAATGGATACGCCAGAGGCCCTGCCTTCCTTGCCCAATATCAATTTGCCTCCCGCTTTGCCGCCATTGCCGCCAGCAAGGCCTCGGCCGCAGCCGCGCGTCTCGCCTCAGATGGTCCCGCAGCCGCGCGTGTCGCCTCAGACGGTTTCACCGCCGGTGCCGCGCCCGATCATGCCGCCGCCGCAACCGAAGCTCGCTCCGCTGGCACCGCCCAGCCAGCCGCCCGCAAAAGGTAAGCCGCTGCCGCCCATGAGGGTAAGTCCGCAGCAGACGCTGCCGCCCATGAGGGTAAGTCCGCAGCAGACGCTGCCGCCCGCTTCAATGAAGCCGCAGCCGCCTGGACGGGTAAGCCCGGCCCTGCCCCATCAGCCGATGCAGCCGTACCCGCAAGTGCTGCCACAAGAGACCTATCGTCCCGAACCAAGACCCTGCCCGCCCTGCGGCCGCTCTCCCATGCAGATGCCGTACGTCCAGGCAGAATCCTATGCTGATATGATGCCGTACTACCAGCCGATGCCGCATCCTGGGATGATGCCATCGATGGTGCTGCCGCACACCATGCAAGGGTTGCCTCCCTACGGTATGCCAAACGCGATGCCGTTCGGCTTTCCTCCGATGATGCCGGACACTCTGCCACCGATGATGCCAATGATTCATCCGTACTTTGATGAGATGGAGCCTTTTGCGCATCGCGGACCGCGCAGGATGGCGAGAAGGTATGAAGATTCATCCTCCAGTTCCTCTCCGTATCCAATGAAGCCATGTTCCGATGATCACGGCGGCGTTTCTGACCAGCACAATCCCACGCCATATCCCGCTTCCACAGGCCCGGCAGCGAAACCTGCTCCTGAAGTATGGCCTGATTGGGATACAGGATATGACGAATCTTCCTCCTGAACCCTCAGGCATGAATAAATCCATTGTTCCGTCTCTTGAAAAAGCATTCCGCTGCCGAATATACGGGGCAAGACCCCGTCGGAACGTGAGCTACCTGAAAACGGATCGGGGCCATTGGATTCTGAAAGGATACAAACAGCGAGAGAAGGCAGACTGGGTGATCCGTCTCTCTGAATTTCTGCGTCACAAGGGTTTCCTGCATACGGTGCAATACATCGCGGATAGCACAGGCGAAAAGATCTTTCCCTACGGCGGGAAGTTCTACACGATCATGAAAATGATTGACGGCCGCGAGTCGGATAATGCGTCCTTGTCCGATGTGAAAAAAGCGGCGATGACTCTCGCCCGATTCCATCAGGCCGCCCGCCACTTTCCCAGCTCGGAGCCGTTTCCGATTGACGGGAAGCCGGCCCTTTTGGACAAATGGGAAGGCCGCTTGGAGCATTTTGAGCGAATCACCTGGCAAATCGAGCAAAAAGGACCGCAGAACAGGCTGGAGCAATTGATCATGGAGATGGCGGAAGAGGCCATCCACGATGCCAGACACATCCTCCAGGCGGCGTACAAGATGCCGCTCACGGCAGAGCTGTTTGCCGCCTACGAGCATGGGACCCTCGCTCACAGGGATGTCGCCAGCCATAATTTCCTCCTCACGCCACGGGGGAGCTGCTATCTGATCGACCTGGACACAGTCGGTCAGGATATGCAGCTTGTCGACCTCGTGCAGTTCATGGGAAGGATGCTGCTGCTGCAAGAATATCGCCTGTCATCGTTTGTGGAGGCGATCGATGCGTACTCGCAGATCCATTATCTGAGCGACACGCAAATCTGGATGATTCACCAGTTGCTTCGCTATCCGGATAATCTGTTGCGCGAGGTGACCGGTGTCTACGGAAACCGCCCGGGCTATCACATGCGAGGGGTGATCCAGTTGACGCAGATGGAGGAGAGGCTGCGCGAGGCGCGCCAGGATTTTTTACGTGCAGGGGTGGAGCTCTTCCACCATTCACCTTGGGGGAAATACCATTTTGTCGGGTAACATGCGGGTGAACATATGCAACAAAGGGCAACGAAAAAAGCTGACGGCCGGGGCCATCAGCTTTTCTTTTGGACTTATTTCGCTGCCGATTGGGAGAGGTCGATGCTGAATTTCGCAAAACCGCTCTCCAAGGTGGACAAGTATTTCAGATGCGGCATGTTTTCCGCAAAGGGCTTCGCATCAGGAGAAGTCGTGAACGTCACGTTTACTTTCTCGCTGATCGGAGCAAAGGACCAGTTGTTGTCCGCGGCAGGGTTAATCGTTTTTTGGCTGAGGATGTAGTCGATGACGATTTGACGGTTTTCGTCCGGCGAATCGATGACGATCGTCGAGCCGTCCGCACCCGGGAAGTTTCCGCCGCCGCTGGCACGGTAGTTGTTAGTGACGATGATGAACTTGTCTTCCGCCTTTACTTCCTTGCCGTTGTACTGGAGGTTTTTGATGCGGTTTGCCTCTGGGTTTTCCAGCTTGCCTTCAATATTGTACTTGGCAGGCTGGGTCACGTCGATCTGATAAGTCACGCCGTCGATCACGTCAAAGTTGTAGGTAGGGAACGCTTCATTGATCAAGGCTTGCTCTTCCGCTTTTTTCACGTCGATCTGGTTAAACTGACCGGCGGAGCGCTCCAGCCAATCCTTCAACTGGGTTCCATTCACCAATACCGCCTTCAGCGTGTTTGGATAGATGTACAGGTCGGATACGTTCTTGATGGCGATCGTGCCGGCCGGGATGTTGGTGTAGTAAGTGGCGCCGTTGCGTCCGCCCGCCTTAAACGGAGCGCCCGCGGAGAGTACCGGAATGTTTTCATACTCCGTTCCTTTGATATTCTTTTCGACAAACCACTTCTGTGCATTGGTCACGATCTGAATCGATGGATCGTCTTGCACCAGGGCGAAGAAGCTGAAGATCGGCGAGGTGGTGGTGCCTACTGCCGAGCGCACCCACTCTACCGTATGGTCGTGATCTTCTTTTACCGCTTCCACGATCGACGGGTCTGCATCGACGAGCGGCTTTTTCTCCGCTTTGTCAAAGATCGGCAGCGCTTTGGTGCTGGCGTCTGCGACTGTCCACTTGCCTTTTTCTTTTTTCAGGGTGAGATCCACGATGCCCAGGTGGTTGCCCCAGAATCCTGGCATCACCGCAGGCTTGCCGTTGATCAGCCCCTTTTGGTTGTCTATTCCCGGAATATCGTCAAAGCCCGGGCCCGGGAAGACGGAGTGGGAGTGGCCAAACAGAACCGCGTCAATTCCTTCTACCGTTGTCAGTTGATAGCTGGCGTTTTCCAGATTGGCTCCCGCTTCTACCGGACCAATGCCGGAGTGAGGGATGGCGACGATCAGGTCTGCGCCGGCTTTCTTCATTTCCGGCACGTATTTTTTGGCCGTTTCCACGATGTCTTTGGCGATCACTTTGCCTTCGAGATGGGCCTTGTCCCAGTTCATGATTTGCGGAGGCACGAAGCCGATGACGCCTACTTTCAGCTTGACGCCTTTGCCTTGCTCGTCTTTGAAGGTGCGATCCAGGATCAGGTAGGGAGTGAAGTAGTTTTTATCGTTGTTCGGATTGCCATCTTTGTCATCCACATAGACGTTGGCATTGACATAAGGGAATTTGGAGCCCTTCAGGCTGCGGTCCAGATGCTCCAGACCGAAGTTGAACTCATGGTTTCCGATATTGCCGGCATCGTAGTTCAACAGGTTCATGGCTTTGTATACGGGGTGGGTTTCTCCGTCTTTCAGCGGGTTGATTTTGGCTACATAGTCACCCAGCGGGTTTCCTTGGATCAAATCGCCGTTGTCAAACAGCATCGAGTTGGTCACTTCTTCGCGAGCCTGTTTGATGAGGGACGCTGTTTTGGCCAGGCCAAATTCATCCGTAGCCTTGTCCTGGTAATAGTCGTAGTTCACGATGTTGGTGTGGAGGTCCGTCGTTTCCAACAGACGCAATTTGATGGTGGCTTCGGCATTCGCGCTTGCTGCGTTAGCGGGGTAGGACAAAACTCCTGCGGCCAGCACCGCCGTCAGCAAACAGCTAAGCAGCTTTTGAGAGCCCGTTTTTTTCATAATCTAGCATTCCTCCAATGATTGAAAAATATAGCAATCACGTTCATTCTATCATGTCTTACTTGCTATTGGTATAAATTCCATGTGGTATTTGTCATAAAGATGCGAATCTTGCCGGGGTTATGGGTATGCTTTTCTCACTTTTCGGCCACACTTGTAAAAAAATGAGAGAAAGGGCTTAGGTACATGAGACGGCAGTGGATGGTTTACACGGCGTGGAGTGCTGCTTTGGCAGCGGGGTTGGTCGGTGGATTTTTGGCCGGTAAGAGTGTGGCAGACACGAGGAGCGGCGCGGTTTCCGTGGCGACGACGGCCGATGCGGGCATGATGAGCGGCGCTTACCAGGTGGTCTTTGCCAGGACCTATTTATGCGGAGTGAAGACGGAAGAAGTGACGAAAGTCCCGCGCAGCGAGGTGGCGCAGACGTTGACCGCCCATCAGGGGTGGGAAATCGTAGCGGCCGAGCCGGACAAGCTGATCCTGTTAAAGCGGGAAAACGACCTCGCTCCGGAATGCAAGGAGAACGGCTACATCGGAATTTCCGCAGACGGCATGCTGACGCTCTTTCACGGCTTGCCGGAAGAAGCGGAAGTGATACAAACCTTTTACCGGATCAGCACAGAAAAAATGGAGGCCCGGCTCTCGCCAGAAGAGATCGCCTCGCTGAAAAAAGGGATTCGCATTCGCGATCTGGCAGAGTACAACAGCGTCTTGTCCACCTTTGGCGAGTTTCAGATCGGGGCGGGAGATGAATAAGAGGCTGTCCTGTTCATCCACGGGACAGCCTCTTATGTGATTCCGGCAGGACCTCTACGATTTTCCAGGGGTCACATGGCGACAGCCGGGCGATGGTGAACGCCCAGGTGTCTTTATGCTCCCGTCCGCGTTGATCCAGATAGTCCACCCGGACCGCCAGCTCGATCTCAAGGAGTGGCTCCGCTTCATGCTGCTCATAAGGGTTGCTGCGCTTGATCGACTGGATTCCCGTCAATGTGGCGGGCAGCGATTCGCTGGCGGTCGTCAGACTCAAGGCATAGTGGTCATGCTCGTGCAGAGACGTCAGGAAATAATCGGCCAGCTGCTCCGGCAAAGCGGCGTTGATCGTTTCATAGAGCTTTCCGGAAGCCTTGAGAATCATCAGGCTATGGCTGGGATCGGGCTCTGTTTTGCGATGGGTGGAGCTGCCCTGAAAATGGATGCAGAAATGGCCGGGGAACTGATTGCCCTGGATCGCTCCGGCTCCGTGCGGCATCCCGTGCATCGAGGCGGCGTAGTGTGTGCCATTGATATAAACGAGGATGGCCCGTCTTTTCCAGCTCCATTTCCCCTGGTAGATCTGTTTCATCGTGCGGGTGTCTTCGCGGGTGAGCGGCTGCACGTCGGCGTGTCTGCTTCCCGCCCGGCGCTGGACGCGAAATTGCTCTCCCGTCTCCAGGTCGATCACGGTAGCGTGGCTCATCCGTCGAAAGTGCTGGCGCACCTCGTCCCAGGGAAGCTGCTTTCCGTAGTGGCTGCTTTCGAGCAGGGTGACGTGCTGGTCCAATTGGCGATAGGTCGCCGCCGGCAAGCGGATGTTTTTTCGGTGCGCCGGATCATGGAAAGCCCCGTCATAACCGAGGAAATAGCGCGTTCCTTTTATCTCCACCGTCGCCCGTACGGGATGGGGAGGCGCACCGGCGGGGGCTTCCGGACTTTTCAAAATGGAGCGGATCAAGCTTTTGGCAGGTCGAACCGTAAGCCGGGAGACATGTGAAGACGCCGGAGAGACCCGGACGCTGATCGCGATTTCGTCAGCCTGCTGTTTGGCCGCCTCGGACGGATTCGTACTGGATAAGAAAAGACAAACAATGGCAAGCAGGAGCAAAAACGGGCGGGCCGCTTTTCGTTTCGCCAACCGATTCACCTCCGTATGCAGCATCATTTTCGTTCTCTGCAGGTAGTTTGTGCGGAAGCGGATAGGAGTCTGCATGGGGAGGCGTACAGGGGGCTGAACAAATGTTGCCATCATAAGGGCGGGCTTCTTACATCATACTGATGACATACGGCGGGCAGAGGAGGAGTCTTTCAGCATGTCTTCGATGCCAAGAGGAAGCTACAAAGACCAATTCCATCAGCGTTTGTACGTTCAATTGAACCAGGGGCACAACAAGCTGAACTATCGTCAGATCAACCAGATTCGGGAAGAGATGCGAAATGATGTGGATGAGTACGCACACATGCAGCATGACGAGGCTGACGCGCTTGGGATGAACAAACATTAGCTGCCGCCGATGAAGATCCGTTCCCGCGATCGGGGAACGGGTTTTTTCTTGGGGCAGTTCCGAAGTAGGGCCGGGATTTTCGCTGAGTGAGAAGAAGCACTGCCCAGCATCCGGTTAATCTTGCCGTACGGTTAACACTACATTGCCCCGCTTATGTCCCGGGTTTCAACTTTTCCCTATATTCAGATAATTTTTGTGGCATGATGTCCTGCGAATCAATCGCATCTATGGAAATGCACGTTCGCTTTTTTCCAGCTTTGTGGTACAGTAAAAGACAGAAATCCTTCTGCCTGGAGTTGTAAGCCATGAAAATCATCGGGATCGACCCGGGAATTGCCATTGTCGGTTTCGGCGTCATCGACAAACAGGGAAGTCAGCTGAAGCCAGTTCAATACGGAAGCATCCAGACCGAAGCGGGCTTGCCCGTCCCGCTGCGTTTGAAGCAAATCTTTGAAGCCATGCAAACCTTGCTCGATACATACAAGCCCGACGAGATGGCCGTGGAAAAGCTGTTCTTCAACCGAAACGTCACGACAGCGTTTACCGTCGGCCAGGCCCGGGGGGTGATTCTGCTCGCTGCGGAACTGGCGGGGATCCCCATCTACGAGTATACGCCGATGCAGGTCAAGCAAGCCGTGACCGGATATGGCGGAGCGGAGAAAAAACAAATCCAGGAAATGACGAAGATGCTGCTCCGGCTAAAAGAGGTGCCCAAGCCGGACGACGTGGCGGACGCGCTCGGCATCGCCATCACGCATGCCCAGATGCGGGCATTCATTTCCCTTGTGGAAGGAGCAACAACATGATTGATTTTGTGGAAGGGACGCTTGCCTATCTCGATTCCGAATACGTGGTCCTGGAAGCGGGCGGCATCGGCTACCGTCTGTTCTGTCCCAATCCCTATCATTTTGTCAGGTATGAGGGGACCAAGACCAAGCTCTACACGCATCACCACGTACGTGAGGATGCCATTTTGCTCTACGGATTCCCGACGCGGGACGAGCGTGATCTGTTTCGAAAATTGTTGGACGTGTCCGGCATCGGTCCGAAGGGAGGCCTGGCCATCCTGTCGGCAGCCACGCCAGAACAGATTGTCATGGCCGTCCAACAGGAAAATGTCACGTACCTGACGAAGTTTCCGGGGATTGGGAAAAAGACCGCGCAGCGGATCATTCTCGATCTCAAGGATAAGCTGTCCGGCTTTACCCCGTCTGTTTTCCAGACCGTGGCCGCAACCGAATTGCAAGTGGGAGAAACAGCCGCACAAGTCCTGCAGGAAGCGCAGGATGCCCTGCAGGCGCTCGGCTATTCCGATCTGGAAATCCAGAAAATTCGCGGGGCGCTTTCCGAGGGAGCGAAAAACGGCTCGACCGTCGAGCAACTGATCAAGCAGGGGCTTTCCTTGTTTATGAGGGGGTAGCGAAGTGGATGAACGCATCATTACGACACAGATGAACTGGGAAGAGGATGCGGCAGAGCTGAGTCTTCGCCCTCGTTATCTGCATGAATACATCGGGCAGCAGCAGGCAAAAGATAATTTGAAAGTATTTATCGAAGCGGCCAAAATGCGGAAAGAAGCGCTGGACCATGTCTTGCTGTACGGGCCGCCGGGACTTGGCAAAACCACTCTTTCGCAAATTATCGCCAATGAATTGGGCGTCAGCATTCGCACCACGTCGGGGCCGGCGATCGAACGTCCGGGGGATCTGGCTGCCATCCTGACCAACCTCCAGGAAGGCGATGTGCTGTTTATCGACGAGATCCACCGTCTGAATCGCAGCGTAGAAGAGGTGCTCTACCCGGCCATGGAGGACTTTGCCCTCGACATCATCATCGGCAAAGGGCCGAGCGCCCGCAGCGTCCGGCTGGATTTGCCGCCCTTCACCCTGGTAGGCGCCACGACCCGTGCGGGGATGCTCTCCTCGCCGCTCCGCGACCGTTTTGGCGTCGTCAATCGCCTGGAATTTTACACGGTGCCGGAATTGACCTTCATCGTCAGCCGGGCAGCGGATATTTTGCAGATCGGGATGAAGGAAGACGGCGCCGTGGAGATTGCCAAACGCTCTCGGGGGACGCCGCGCGTGGCCAATCGCCTGCTGAAGCGGGTGAGGGATTTTGCCCAGGTACAGGGGGAGGGAGTGGTCACGGCCGAAATCGCCCGGGAAGCGTTGGAGCGTCTGCAGGTGGATGCCTGCGGTCTCGATCACATCGACCACAAGCTGCTCCTGGCGATCATCGACCGGTTTGACGGCGGACCGGTAGGGCTCGATACCATCGCAGCCACGATCGGCGAAGAGAGTCAGACGATAGAAGATGTCTGTGAGCCGTATTTGCTTCAGATCGGGTTTATCCAGCGCACCCCGAGAGGACGGGTCGCGACCCCTGCTGCCTACGAACATTTTGGTCGGGAGATGAAAAAAGCATGAATCCGGTTGCCAAACTGCTCATCATCGGGGGAGCTGTGCTGATTGTAATTGGCCTCTTGTGGCAAGTGGGGGGGAGGTTCCTCCCTCTCGGCCGCCTGCCAGGTGACATCGTCGTGGAAAAGGAAAACGTCAAATTCTACTTTCCCATCGTCACCTGTATCGTCATCAGCATCGTGCTGTCTCTGGCTACTTATTTGTTTCGCCTGTTTAAGTAATTGTTTGGAACGGCCCGCTGACTGTTATTGCGCGGGCTCTTTTCTTGTCCTATTATCGGAAATATGATATCATTTTGTTGATTTTTACATTTTATGGGGATGAAAAAGAGACGTAGGGGGCGTAGCGATGTCGTTTTCGGAGTCCATGAAAGCGCACCGTTATCGGGCAAACCTGTCATTGCAAGAATTGTCCGAACGAACAGGGATCAGCCGCAGTGTTCTTGCACGAATTGAGTCGGGAGAGACGAAAAGGCCAGGGTTTACGACTTGGAAAAAGATTGCCTCCGAACTGGACATTCCTTATGAACGTGTCATCGCTTTGTATTTGGATATTTCAGAGCGGGCTGACGTCCTAAAGTTCCTGTTGGCAGAAGCGATCGCGTATACAGATCGGCACATCGTCCGCAAAGCCGCCAGAAAGCTTTTGGAATCTACCAAAATCAATACGTTCTTTGCCCTTGATTACCTGCTGCAAGTGACGAGGGAGACCGAAGACGAAGAGATCAAAATTACGATTTACGACATGATTATTGATTGCACGAAAAAACAGGGGATTCCGTTTTACCAGGCCAAAGCGCTGCTGGAGCGCTATTTTATCGAGCGGTATGATTTTTCCCGGATGGAAGAAACGTACCGCAGAGGCAAGGAATTGTTGTCGTACATCGAGTATCTGACGGTGTCCGAGCGGGTAAACGCTTACTACCGACTCGGTTTGCAAGCCTACGCCTTGAAGTATTATGACGACTGTATTCACCTGTGCCGACAGGGGATCTCCGGAGATTCGGAGGAGAACGAATTGATGGCTTCGGCCCTGCTGGCCATCACCAATTCGTACATCAATATGGGGGATGCCATTTTGGCGGAACTCTACTTGAAAAAGTACGAAAAGAGCGGCTACGCGAAAGCCAACCACATCCGCTATCTGCGTGCCCAGCTGCATGCCCAAAAGGGAGAATACGACGAGGCGATCGCCGGCTTGGAGCTGTGTCTGTCAGAAGCAGAGAGTGAGACCCGGATTGCGATTGCGACTGATCTTTTGGAATGCTATGCCAGCATCGAGGATGTCGAGGGGATGAAGGGACTGTTCGAACGGGAGAGCCACTTCCTGCCGCTTGAGATGAATACGCCCAAGAAGCTGGAGCACGTGGCGATGTACATGAAGCGCAAAGGCGTCTACCTGCTGGAGCAGGGCATGTTCCGGGAAGGCATGGACAGCTTGTTTGAAAGCCTGTCCCACTACCGTCAAATCGGAGCGTACTCGTCTGTCTCCGAATGCGTCGGCTTGATCATGGCAGAGCATCTCAACTACGGGGAAAAACTTTCTCCAGAAGATATGGAAAAACTTTCAATTTTATGGCATAGTAAGAGTAGCTTGAAAACAACCCAAAGGAGGCAGATGGTATGAAAAAGATTCTGACCGGTATTTTGGTGCTGCTGATGACAATCACGATGGTAACACCTGTTTTAGGAGCTACAAAAGATGCTGGTGCTACGGCTTCCAGACCAAGTGCACCGATTACTACCTTTGACATTGACCCGGGATATTAATAAACATACTGGACAAGCAGTTTCTAGTTTCGGCGCCGGATACCCTAGGCGCCGATTTTTTTTGTGCTTGGGAGGGTGTCATACCTGCGGCAATATCCTTGTCCCCATGCCTTTTTCATTGCGTCTCAAGTCCCAAATACGCTTGGTGGAGCAGGAGTCTGGGGAAAATTGTCGAACATCATGAGAGTTCGTGCCAAAAAGTTTGATGTTCCAATCAAATTTCCATTCGAAAAGTAACTATACAGGTGAGAGGAAGGACAGACGTCATGTGGAAGCGGAAGATGGGAAGAGTCCTTTTAGCGGGCCTGTTATCGTTGGTGCTTTTGGCTGGGCAGACGCCTGCCGGGGCAGCATCCGATACGATCCGGGTTGCGCTGTTTATCGACAATGGACAGGGCTATCGGGGCGTAGTCCCCGCAGTAACCTTGACGGCGGAGGGAGGGCTGGAGGTGTCCATGCGGGCACAGGAAGGCACCGCGAAAATCCCCTCGCTGGGTGGAGAGACGGCCCGGGTGCGCGTAGACGAGTTCTATGTCCAGGCCGTAGAGACTGGCGACCTGACGCGTGCCCAGCAAGCCGCCCAACAGCTGAGCCAGCGAAAGATCGATGCTTCGATTCAGCTGGCTGAGCTGGGCGGAAAGCGCGTCTATCAGGTGGTCAGCGGAACCTATGATACGTATCAAGCCGCCATCGCACAAGCGCGGGCGATCGAGCAGGCAACGGGACAGCCATCCGCGGTCAAAGGACCGATGCGGCTGGAGGCGGGGCGCTTTACCAGTCTGAACGAAGCACTGGACTGGCAAGCGGCGTTCGCCTCGGCCAATATTCCGGCCTACCCCGTTTTTCTGCAGGAGGGTCGCAAGCTCTCCTATGCGGTGTGGATCGGAGACGAGGTGAGCAAAGAGGCGGCCCAGAAGCTGGCGCGGAAAGCGTCGGCAGAATTCCCCGGCTTTACCTTTCGGGAAGCGAGCAGCCCCTCCTACGTCGTCATGAAAAAGGACCTGATCGGCTCGGCAGGTGTCTGGAAATACGTCCTTTCCCCAAAAACGACACTCGAAGCAAAATCGGCAAAAGACGGCTCGCGGTCGCTCATCGGCGTAGAGGAGCGGGGGCAGCGAAAGTACCGGGGATCGATCGAGCTGTCGGAATACAAAGGGAATCTGGCGGTCATCAATGAACTGAAAATGGAAGAATACCTCTATAGTGTCGTCGGCTCCGAAATGGCGCCGGGATGGCCGCTGGAGGCGTTAAAGGCACAGGCCGTGCTTGCCCGCACGAGAGCTGTGGCCCAGGGGAATAAATACGGGATCGCCAACTTGTCCGACACAGTGTATGAGCAGGCTTATTACGGCTTCGAAAAGGAGTCCAGAGACACGCGGGAGGCCGTCGATGAAACAGAGGGCGAAGTCATTTTCTACCGCGGGAAGGTAGCAGAAGCGCTGTACTACTCCAACGCCGGGGGTATGACAGCTGCCGGCGAGGAGGTCTGGGGCAATGATGTGCCATACCTCCGTTCCATTCGCAGCGATGACAGCGAGCCGGCGAAAAAAGCGGCCCGCTGGTATCAGGTATCGCTGGCTGACGGGACGATCGGCTATCTGCGGAGCGATCTGGTAGAGGCCTTTGACAGTGCAAATTCGCTCGGATTCCGGGAAGGCGTGGTCCAAACCGCGAACAGCAATTTGCGCTCCGGACCGAGTACGGCCTATCACCGGGTACTGACCACATTGCCCGCGGGTACGGCGGTGACGATTGTCCGCGAGGTTGCCGAAGAGAATGCGTACAGCTGGACGAGAGGACCGTATACGGCCGAAGAGGTTACCGCGATGATCAACGCGAGTCAGGAGCGAAACAAGGGCCCGCGGATCAGCGGCGTCGTCGAGACCTTGCGCGTCACTGAGCGGGGCGAATCGGGCCGGGTGATCGAGATGGAAGCAAATGGACAGCCGCTGAAAGTCTCTTCTCCGGATGCGCACCGTTCGATCTTCCAGCAGGGCGGGGCAGCCCTGCGCAGCACCAAATTCGATGTGATCGAAATGGGCAGCGTCACGGTGCTGGGAGCGGACGGAAAGCAGACGAACTACCCCAAGCACAGTTCGCTCATGGCGGTCGGCGCTGACAGCTACGGCGCGATGCCAGCCAACGGATACCAGGATCAATATCTGATTCTGGGCGCGGAGAATGCCATCCGGACGGCCTCGAAGCAGCAGATGTTCCTGTTCGAGGGCACCGGCTTTGGACACGGGCTGGGCGTATCCCAGTACGGTGCCAAAGCAATGGCGGAAAATGGGTATGACTATCGGGAAATCTTGCAACACTACTACCAGGACGTGTCAATCGAAAAATATTGATTGAGAATAGATGGAATTGACATGTGAACTGAGTGATGAGGAGTCAGAAGTTGTGGACGTCAAACAGTTTGATTTTGAATTGCCGGAGAGATTAATCGCCCAGCACCCGCTGCCAGACCGTACTGCTTCGCGATTGCTGGTGATGGACAAGCGGACGGGCGAGCTGTCTCACCGTCGCTTTACCGATCTGAAAGAGTACCTGCGGGCAGGCGATGTCCTGGTTTTGAATGACAGTCGCGTTCTCCCGGCCCGGCTGATCGGAGAAAAAGCGGATACGGGAGCCAAGATCGAAGTATTGCTGCTGAAATCCTTGGGAGAGGACCGCTGGGAGACCCTGGTCAAGCCAGGCAAACGGGTCAAGCCGGGGACGGAAATCATCTTTGGAGAAGGTCTGCTGCGCTGTGTCTGCGAAGAGACTACGGAGACGGGCGGCCGGATTGTCCGTTTTCACTACGAAGGAATCTTTTACGAGATCCTCGACCAGCTGGGCTCCATGCCGCTGCCGCCTTATATACACGAGCAGCTCGACGACCGGGAGCGCTACCAGACCGTCTACGCCAGGGAGCGCGGCTCGGCAGCTGCGCCTACGGCCGGCCTTCATTTCACGGAGGAATATTTGCGCCAGTTGGAGGCGGGGGGTGTGCAGCTCGCTTATGTGACCTTGCATGTAGGTCTTGGGACCTTTCGTCCGGTTACCGCAGACGTGGTGGAAGAGCATGTGATGCACAGCGAATACTATGAAATTCCGGCCCGGACCGCCGAGCTGGTGAATGCGGCGAAGGCGGAGGGAAGACGCGTCATCGCGGTCGGAACCACTTCCTGCCGGACACTCGAGACGGTGGGGACGCGGCACGGAGGAAGGCTGGAGGAAGAATCGGGTTGGACGGATATCTTTATTTATCCGGGGTATCAATTCGCGATCATCGACGGCCTTTTGACCAATTTCCATCTTCCCAAATCAAGCCTGGTCATGCTGGTCAGCGCTCTCGCCGGACAGGAGCATATCCGGCGGGCCTACGAGGAAGCCATCCGGGAGGAGTACCGTTTCTTCAGCTTTGGTGATGCGATGCTGCTGATCTAACCGGGGAAACCCGGTTTTTTCTTGTGCTATCCAAGCCGTTTCTATATAATAGGAAAGAATTACATTCTTGAGGAGTGTACATAATTTGGCTGTCCGCTATGAACTGATCAAGACTTGCAAGCAAACCGGGGCCCGCCTCGGAAAGCTGCATACGCCGCATGGGACCATCGACACTCCTGTATTTATGCCGGTGGGTACACAAGCGACGGTAAAAACCATGAGTCCCGAAGAACTGAAAGCAATCGGGGCCGGTATTATCCTCAGCAATACCTATCACCTTTTTTTGCGGCCCGGCCATGAAATCGTCAGGGAAGCAGGCGGTTTGCACGGGTTTATGAACTGGGACCGCGCCGTCTTGACCGACTCGGGCGGGTTTCAGGTGTTCAGTCTCAGCAATCTGCGCAAGATCACGGAAGAGGGCGTTTCCTTCCGCTCCCACCTGAACGGAGAAAAGCTGTTCATCGGTCCGGAAGAAGCGACCCAGATCCAGAATGCCTTGGGTGCCGATATCTTTATGGCTTTCGACGAATGCGCCCCCTATCCGGCCGAGTACGACTATGTGAAGCAATCCATGGAGCGTACCAGCAGATGGGCGGAGCGCTGCCTGAAGGCACATGCCAGACCGAATGAACAGGCGCTCTTCGGAATTGTGCAGGGAGGCATGTACAAGGACCTGCGGGAGCAAAGCGCCAAGGATCTTGTATCCATGGATTTTCCGGGATACGCCATCGGGGGATTGAGCGTGGGTGAGCCATTCCCGTTGATGTATGAGATTCTTGAGCATACGGTTCCGCTTCTGCCCACGGGCAAGCCTCGCTACCTGATGGGGGTCGGCTCGCCGGACGCCTTGATCGAGGGGGCCATGCGCGGGATCGACATGTTTGACTGCGTTCTGCCCACCCGGATCGCCCGCAATGGGACATGCATGACGAGCCAGGGCAGACTGGTGATCCGCAATGCCAAGTACGCCCGCGACTTCGGTCCGCTCGACCCGCATTGCGAATGCTACACCTGCAAAAATTACACCCGGGCGTACATCCGTCATCTCGTGAAGGCGGAAGAGACATTTGGCATCAGGCTGACCACGTATCACAACTTGCACTTTTTGGTCAATCTGATGAAAGAGGTGCGTCAGGCGATAGCCGAAGACCGCCTCGGCGATTTTCGAGACCAGTTTTTCGCTCAATATGGGTTGAGTGAAGATAGATCTTTTTAAGGAGGACTCCCATGGAAGGTATCCAAAGCTTTTTACCGATTATTATCATGTTTGCGATTTTCTATTTCCTCTTGATCCGCCCGCAGCAGAAGCGCCAAAAGCAGCGCAATGCAATGCTGGCCTCGCTGAAAAAGGGTGACAAGGTCGTGACCATTGGCGGCGTTCACGGGACCATTCAGGACATAGGCGACGACACCGTTACGCTGCGCATTGCCCACAACGTCAACGTCACCTTCGACCGCGGCGCCATCAACAGCGTGGTAGCCAGCAGCAATGAACCGGCGGCGGCAGAATCCAAAGAAGCCAAAGAAGCCAAAGAAGAAAACAAATAAATGAGTAAAAAAGAGAGGGCCCGCCGCATCTGAGCGGAAGCCCTCTTTTTTTACCCATGATAGACCGCATAGCACCTATCTGCTGCTGGAGGAGGCGTTGACGCCGAAGATTCCCCCGATGGAGGCCATGACGAATGCGCCAATCAGGTAGAACAGCGTTCCCCACTGCATCGGCGCATCGAATCCCAAAAAGCCGATCAACAGCACCAGCAGGAAGTAAAAAAGTCCAGTCAGCCCGCCGTAGTACCAGCCCTTGCCACCACAGCGCCGGCCGGTTACATAACCGCCGACCAACAGGCCGATTGTATTAATGACATAGGTAAAATAGGGCAGCGAGCTTTCGCGGATCGAGGTGAATGAGAGCAGCAAGGCGACGATCAGGGCGCCTACCAGGACCAGGCCGAGCGTGTACAGCAGACCGGCAAAGACTGAGGTGGAAGCACTCCGCAAGGAAAACCCTCCTAACTCGTCAAGTTTGTACCATCTATATGAGAGGCTTGGTCCCGGTATTCATCTTCGCGTTGAACATCATGAAGAATTTTCGTAGAATGGATGAGGAACCAGACGGGGGGTGAGGATACATGATTAAAACCTACTTCTACAACCACTCGGAACAGAAGATGTATCATGACGTGGACCTTAGCCAAAAGGACCAATTTCTGAAATCGCCGGAGGATTTGCTCTGGATCGATCTGTACGACGTGGGCAACAGTGAGCTGCAGTACATTGCTAAGATTTTTGATTTTCACCCGCTGGCCATTGAGGACTGCCTGCATGTGAGCCCTCGCGCCAAGGTGGACAAATACGATGATTATTGTTTCTTCGTGTTTCACGCCTTGCGCTATAACGAAGAGAGCGATGATGAAATCACAACGGTAGAACTGAACGTGTTTCTCGGGCCCAACTACATCGTTACGATCCATAAATCGCCGATGAATACCATCGGACGTATCGCCTCGATCTGCCACCGCAACATTTCATACCTGAATCGCGGCCCTGATTATTTGCTTTATGCCATTGTTGACGGAATTACAGACGAGTACTTTCCGATCATGGATCGTATCAGCGTGCGGATTGACGAATTGGAAGATGAAATCTTCGATCACCAGATGGAAGAAATTACGGAAGAATTCCTCGCTCTCAAGCGGACGATTATCCTGATTCGTCGCGTCATTCTGCCGCAAAAGCGGATTTTTGCCAGTGTCAATGGACGCTATTCCTTTGACATCTCCGAGGAAAACGTTCCGTTCTACATTGACCTAAATGACCACCTGGAGCGGATCGCCGACTCAACCGAGACGTTTCGCGACCTGGTGAACGGAGCCCTGGACACGTATTACACCATCATCAGTGCGAAAACGACGGAGACCATGCGTGTCCTGACGATTATCTCCACGATTATCCTGCCTCTGACCTTTATCACCGGCCTTTTTGGAATGAACACCTTCAGCTGGCTGGGGGAAGAGGCGGAGCCGTACATGCTGATCGTCGCCTTAACGGTGATGATCACGATGACGTTCGTGATGCTGCACATCTTCCGAAAGCGAAAATGGCTGTAGACGTTTAGCCAAAATTGGCGATAATAGTTGCCCCTTCTTACGCGGAGACTAGATATGAAACTCTGCGTGAGGGGGGGCGTCTGTATGGAAGACTTGACTACGGCCGTAATGCGGACCATCTTCTCGTTCTTTTTCATCCTGCTTCTGCTCCGCCTGATGGGAAAAAGAGAGCTCGGCAAGCTCTCCATCTTCGACGTCGTCATCTCCATCATGCTGGCAGAAATGGCCGTTATGTCCATTGAACAGATTGATAAAAAAGCGAGCCTGTTTTACGTGCCGATGCTGCTGATCTGTCTCTTGGAAATCACCATGTCCTGGTTCTTTATGAAAAGCAAAAAGGCCCGCGATGTGATGGAGGGCTCGGCGGATCTGATCATTGAAAACGGGGAGATTCGCGAGGACGCCATGCGCCGCAACCGGCTCAATTTTGACGACTTGATGGTCCATTTGCGCCAAAAAAACGTCAAGAACATCGCCGACGTCGAATTCGCGGTAATTGAACCGACGGGAGAGATGAGCGTGTTTCCCAAGGAATCGAGGCTTCCGGTGACCCGCGGTGATCTGAACCTGCGAGGGCCAGCACCCGCCAGCCAGGTAACCTATTCCGGTTTGCCGATTCCGCTCATTTTGGATGGAAAAGTGCGTAAGCAAGCTCTTCAAAAAATCGGCCAAAACGAGCTGTGGCTGAAACGGGAGATACGCAAATTCGGCGTCAAAGATATACGGGAAGTCTCCTTTTGCAGCATCGATGATCGCGGCTGCATTTTCTTGGACAAAAAAGACAAGCCGCGGCACTAGCGTGTCAGCGGCGTGGAAAGAAAACGGATAGCTGTTCGCCGATCCAGGGAATGCGGCGCACGTCCTGTTTGCCGAGGATGCGCAGAGCGACGAGCAGCAGGACATACAGCAGCGTACTGGCCAGGGAAGAGAGGATCAGCAGCTGGACGACGGGCGCTTCCGCAAAGAGATGCGAAGACATGTAAGAGCCGGCGTATCCCATGGCCAGCATGGCGATGACGATTTTCCCCATCTCCACCAGATCCACGGTGAAGCCGATCTGCTTGATCAGGCTGGCAATGTGCAGCAGGGTGACCAGGGTGATGCCGATATTGGTCGCGATCACCGCGCCGTGTATCCCGAATTCCGGACGGGCCGTAAAGACAAACATAGTGGCGGTTTTGACGATCGCGCCGATGAGGGTATTGCGAAAGACGACCTGGGCAAAATCTAAGCCTTGCAAGGCGGCAGCCAGCGGCGCCTGGAAAAACAGGAAGACGGAGAAAGGGGCCATCTCCCGCAAAAGCACGCCGACTTCGGCATTGCCGTAGAGAAGAGCGCAGAGCGGCTCGGCAAAGATAAACAAGAGCACGGTACAGGGAGCGCCGATGACCAGCGTGATCCGCATTGCCTGGTAGATGCGTCTGTGAACCAGCGGCGCGTTTTTTTGATAAGCCGCTTCGGCTACGGCAGGAACGAGCGATACGGACAGGGAATAGGTAAGGAACGTAGGAAAAAGCAATAGTGGCACAGCCATCCCTGCAAACTGTCCGTACAAGCCTGTAGCCGCTGCGGTCGAAAAACCTGCCAGTACCAGTGCAAAGGGGACAATCATCGGTTCCATCACGTAGGCGATCGAGCCGATCAGCTTGCTCATGGTAACGGGCAGCGAAACGTGAAACAACTTCCGTAAGCTGTTGCGGCTTTCGAACATGGCTGCCAGGAGAGGGCGTTCCCACACCTGTGCGGCCGTTTTCTGTGTCGCTCTCCGGTATTGCCACAGAATGTACAGGAAGCCTGCAGCTTCACCGAACAGAATGCTGCCCACCGCACCGGCAGCCGCGTATTGTACGCCGAGAGGCATAAAGGTGATCGTCATCACGACGACGAGCGCCATCCGGATCACCTGTTCGACGACTTGGGAGACAGCAGTCGGCGTCATGTTGTGTTTCCCTTGAAAATATCCCCTGAGGACCATGGAGAAGCTGGAGATGGGAATCACCGGTATGGCTGCCAGCAAGACTACATGTGCGCGCGGATCGGTAAAAAACAGTCCGGCGAGCGGGGCCGACAGGGTAAACAGGATGGTGCTGATGACCAGGCTGATCCCTCCGGTCACGCCCAGGGCCAGGACCAGGAAGCGGCGTGCTTGGCGGGCATCCCTGGCGGCTTCTGTCTCCGCGACGTGTTTGGCAATTGCCAGCGGCATGCCAAAGGTGGCCAATGTAATGAGAAAGTAGAGCAGAGGCACGACCATTTGATAAAGTCCGATCCCTTCTGCTCCGAGGATGCGGGAAAGTATGATCCGATTGGCGAAACCGAGCAGTTTGGTGACGCCGCCCGCGATGATGAGGATGACCGTTCCGTAAAAGAAAGACTGTCTCATGGCAGGCTCCTTTACCGCCGAAATTTCATGAACAGTTGATGTGTTCGAAAACATCTTCTTTAAGAGAATATGGACGTGCTGCTGGCTGCATGACAAGTTTATCTGCATAACCAAGCGCTTCTTTTGGCTCGATAGCGGGCAGGGAAAAGCTGGCGAATGAGGGGGATTCGGATGGAGGAGAAAGAGAAACAGGCATGGTACGCGCACGTAGCGAGTCTGTGCCAAAGCAAGGCGGAGGAGTTCGAGATTCTGGGCTATGAAAATGTGGGGCCACAGGACATCTGGGATTGTGTGACGAGCGGCTATAAAACGGTGCCCCCGCTGCATCAATTGGTCAATGACATTTTGTCGTTAAAGCCCAATAAATACATGAATTATCTCATGCTGCAAATGTACAAGAACTCATAGGCGAAACTTTTTTGCGGGCTTCTCGTAGAGAAGAGGAAGCAAGGGGATATGAGGGCTGAGGAACTCATTCCCTAATCAAGGGGTTGGTTACCATGGTTCCGCTTTCCTGCAAAAATTGACACGTTTTTTCTTACTTCGCTATAATGGGCATATTGGTTTCGCGACAACCGACGGAACCCTGGAAGGAAAGAGGGGTATTACTACATGGTTAAATGGGGAAGAGTCATCCTGTTTCTCGTTATCGTGGGGTTGCTGGGAACACTGATCACCACGACGACGACGCGGGTGGCGGACGAAATCACGCTGGGTTTGGACTTGCAGGGCGGTTTTGAGATCCTGTACGTGGTCGAGCCGCTGGAGTCCAACCAACAGGTGGATATTGAACTGTTGAAAGCGACCGCTCGAATGGTAGAGAAGCGGATCAACATCGGGGGAGTGGCGGAGCCTGTCATCGAAACGGAGCTGCCCAACCGACTTCGCGTCAAGATCGCCTCACAGGAGGCTGACCAGGACAAGCTGCGTGAACTGATTGGAAAGCCGGCAGTACTGACATTCCGCGACGAGCAAGGCAATATCCTCCTGCGAGGCAGTGATTTGGCTCCCGGCGGTGCAGGAGTGGGCTTCGACGAATTGAGACGGCCCGTCGTTACCTTGAAAATCTCCGATCCGAAAAAGCTGGAACAGGTTTCGCGGGAAAATCTGCATAAACATATGGCCATCTACCTGGATGAAAACATGATGACCAACCCGGTCATCCAAAACGTCATTACCGGGGGAAGTGCCCAGATCTCCGGTGATTATACGCAGGAGTCAGCACAAGAGCTGGCCGACCTGCTCAACTCCGGCGCAATGCCGGCAAAATTGGTAGAGAAGCAGGTTACCTCTGTGGGGGCCTCGCTCGGTAAGCTGGCTCTGGAAAAAACGATTAACGCCGGTTACGTCGGTGCAGCCCTGATCTTTGTGTTCATGCTGCTGGTGTACCGATTGCCTGGGCTGGTGGCCAATATCATGCTGGCGACCTTTACCTATGTGAGTATCGTCGTCCTGCACTGGATGGATGCGACGCTGACCCTGCCGGGGATTGCTGGTTTTATCCTTTCTGTAGGGATGGCTGTCGATGCCAACATCATTACCTACGAGCGGATTCAGGAAGAGATTCGCTCCGGCAAAACAATATTGTCTGCTTTCCGTGCAGGTGAACGCCGTTCATTGATCACCATCCTTGACGGGCATATTACTACGCTGATCGCCACGGGTGTCCTTTTTTACTTTGGGACAAGCTCCATCCAGGGATTTGCGGTTGTCCTGGCGATGACGCTTATCGTCGGTTTGCTGACCAACGTATTGGGATCCCGTTTGCTGCTGGGGCTGCTCGTCCGAGCCAATCTGATCAGGAAGCCATCTTGGTTCGGCGTAAAGGAGAGTGATATCGGTGAGCTCTAAACGACAACATGACGATATCGTCAAGTTTGACATTGTGAAGAATAGACGAAAATTCTACGCGTTTTCTATCGTAATTTTGCTGGTGGGCCTCGTGTGCACCTTGATTATGGGACTGAATCTCGGGGTAGACTTTAAAGCAGGGACCCGCCTCGATATCTACATCGGGAAGGATTTCCAGGTTAGCGATATCGATGCGATTATCAAAGAGACCATTCCCAATACAATGTACACGCCTGTGACCCCTTACGGGGAGCAGCAGGTACAGACGCGCTTTGACCACACGATTCCTGCCGATCAACTGGCGGCGCTGGAAGCAGCGTTGAAAGCGAAATACGGGCCGCAGGTATCCAAACAAGAGGCGACAGTTGACCCGAGCATCGCGAAGGAACTGGTGAAAAAAGCGGCCATCGCCGTAGCTGTAGCGGGTATCGGAATCGTCATCTACATTGCGTTCCGTTTCCAATTCCTGTTCGGGATTGCATGTATCATCGGCCTGGTCCATGACGTGTTTATTCCGATTGCGCTGTTCTCGGTCTTCCGGTTGGAGGTTGACCTGACCTTCATCGCTGCGATCTTGACCATCGTCGGTTATTCGATTAACGACACAATCGTAATTTTTGACCGGATTCGGGAAAACCTAAGAACCATGAAGTCCAAAACGGTGGAAGATCTGGAGCATCTGGTCAACGTCTCGCTCTGGCAGACGATGCGCCGCTCCATCTTTACTGTAGGTACGGTATTCCTGACGGCTGTCGCGATCGCGATCTTGGGGAGCGAAGGCATTCGCACCTTCTCGCTGGCGCTCATCTTCGGTCTGGTGAGCGGGACCTACTCCTCAATCTTCGTCTCCGCGCAGTTTTGGGTTACCTTGAAAAAACGGGAAATGGCAAAAAAGAAACGTCTTGCTCCGGCCCCGACAGAGGGCTGATTAATTCGTACCGCGGGGATTTCCCCCGCGGTTTTTTACTCTAGGCGATCCGCAAACGGGAGGAAGTGGCGAATGGACAATCGTACGGCAAGAGCTCAGTTTGGAGCGTGGGTGGGGATCGTCGGCAATATTGCCTTGGCGGCTGCCAAGCTGTTCATCGGGCTTATGGCCAAATCCCAGGCGCTGGTTGCCGATGCTGTGCATTCTGCGTCCGATGTGGTCGGCTCGGTAGCGGTTTTGATTGGACTGAAAGCGGCGGAGCGTCCTCCTGACGAGGATCATCCCTACGGTCATGGGAAAGCGGAGTCCATCGCGGCGATCATCGTGTCCGTTCTACTCGCGATCGTCGGCTTTGAAATCGGTTCGTCCTCGGTAAAATCCCTGTTTTCTCCTTTGGCGGCTCCAGCTTTTATCGCGGTCTGGGCGGCCGTCGGCTCGATGATCATCAAAGAATGGATGTTTCGCTACAAATACAAGCTGGGCAAAGAGCTGAACAGCCCCTCCCTGATCGCCAATGCCTGGGAGCATCGCTCTGACGTCTTTTCTTCTTTCGCTGCCCTGATCGGGATTGGCGGTGCGATACTCGGCGGGCGTTACGGCATCCCCTGGCTGCTCTACCTCGACCCGCTCGCAGGTATTTTCGTCTCCGCGCTCGTCCTGAAAATGGCGTACGGCCTGTTGATGGAATCCATTCACAACACCCTGGATCACGTCCTGCACGAAGACCAGTCGGTCGAATTGCGCCAAGCGATTGCATCCGTCGAGGGCGTGATGCGGATCGACTCGCTGCGGGCTCGGGAGCACGGGCATTACCAGATCGTCGACGTGAAAATCGGCGTGGATCCCCAGATCACGGTGGAAGAGGGACATCGCATCGGCAAACGGGTGAAACACTGGGTGCTGGACCGCTTTCCCCAGGTCAGAGATGTGTTCATTCACGTCAATCCCTGCGATCCAAAGCCTGCCGAGGCAGAAAATCGGCCAAGGGAATAAAGCCCTTTCGCCAGTTGTCAGTTTCCCTCTCTTTCCTCTATAATGAATGAGGATTGGAGGAAGGCCTATGCTGAGAGCGAAAACACGCTGGCAATTGGCTGCGTATGACCAAGAGACGGCGGACTTGATTGCCCGCGAGTGCGGCTTGGCTCCGCTCGTCGCGAAGCTGCTGGTGATTCGCGGGATCGATTCCCCCGAACGCGCAAGAGAATTTATGGAGGCAGGCCCGGAGCTCTTCCATGATCCCTTTGCCTTGTACGGCATGGAAGAGAGTGTCTTTCGCATCCGTCAGGCCATCGAACGGGGAGAGCCGATCTGTATCTACGGAGACTACGATGCAGACGGTGTCAGCTCCACTTCATTGATGGTGCATCTCATGAGACGGATGGGGGCCTCTTTTGATACCTATATTCCCAATCGTTTTACAGAAGGATACGGCTTACATAGGGACGCCATTTCAGAATTGAAAGAACGCGGCTTCAAGCTGATCGTCACGGTCGATACGGGGATCAGCGCGGTAGAGCAGGTGGACCATGCAAAAAAACTGGGGCTGGACGTCATCGTCACAGACCACCACGAACCTCCGGAGGTGATCCCGGAGGCATTTGCTGTGATCAATCCCAAACAGCCGGCCTGCAGCTATCCCTTCGATATGCTGGCAGGCGTCGGCGTGGCCTTTAAACTGGCTCACGCCCTGCTGAAGGAGCCGCCTCTCGACCTCGCCGACCTGGCGGCACTGGGAACGATCGCTGATTTGGTGCCGCTCGTCGATGAAAATCGCATCCTGGCCAGACTCGGACTGAAGCGGCTGAACCAGACGCGCAATGTCGGGCTGCAGGCTTTGATTAAGGTGAGCGGACTTTCTGACAAGGAGATGCTGACCGCCGGACATGTCGGGTTTGCCCTCGGTCCGCGGTTAAATGCGGGGGGCCGCCTGGAGACAGCGGCCGCGGCGGTGAAGCTCTTGACGACCGAAGACGTGCAGGAAGCGGAGGAAGCAGCCAAGCAGCTGGACGACCTGAACCGGGAACGCCAGGAGCTGGTGGAGAGCATCACTGAGGAAGCGGTCCGCATGGTGCAGGAAAAGTACCCGCTGGATGAAAATAGGGTGCTCGTGCTGGCCAAGGAAGGCTGGAATGTCGGAGTCGTGGGCATCGTCGCTTCCCGGCTGGTAGAAAAATTCTACCGGCCGACAATCGTGCTCGGGATCGATCCGGAAAAGGGCATCGCCAAAGGTTCGGCCCGGAGCATCACCGGCTTTGACATGTACGAGGCTTTGACCGCTTGCAAGGAGTGGCTGCCGCATTACGGCGGACATACGATGGCGGCCGGGATGACGCTTCCTGTGGATAACCTGGAGCCTTTTCGCAAACAGCTAAACCAATTGGGCAGCGAATGGCTCACAGAGGAAGACCTGATCCCGTTGACACGCGTGGACGTCGCCCTGGAGGTAGGAGATATCAATTTGGAGACGGCCGATCAACTGGAGCAGCTCGCTCCGTTTGGCATGGGCAATCCGACGCCGCTGGTCCTGGTCGAGGACGTGGAAGCGGCGGGAATGCGGGCCATCGGCCGGGATCAGACCCATCTGAAATGTTCGCTGGTCAAGGGAAGCGAGCAAATCGACGCCATCGGCTTTAATTGGGCGCAAATCGTCCCGCAGGTGACGCCAAAGGCGCGCTACCGGATCGTCGGGGAATTGTCGGTCAACGAGTGGAACGGCAACCGCAAACCGCAGATGACGATCCGCGATCTGTCCATCCCCCATCGGCAAGTCTTCGATTGGCGAGGCTGCCGGGATAAACAGGACAGATGGAGAAGGATGCAGGAGAGCGGAAATACCCGCACCTTGCTGTTCCGTCAGGAGAGCTATGAGGAGCTGCTTCCGGTCGCCACGTTGTCGGGGCGGGCCGACACCCTGGTCCATCTCGCATCTGTACGGGGAGATGCCGCCGGAGCGGAGGCGGACACCGTCATCCTCTACGATCTGCCCAAGACGCGCAGCGACCTGATGAGGGTAGCGCCACATCTGGAGAGAGCGGAGAGGATCTACTGCCTGTTTGGCGATCCCGATCTGGGGCTGGAGCGGCTGTCCTGCCCGGGACGAGAAGAGTTTAAGCTGGTGTATCAATTTTTCATGCAAGTGCAACGGGTCCAGCGCGTTCACCTGGATGCGATGGCACGCAGATTGAAGCTGAAGCGGGATGTGTTGGAAGGAATGCTGGCTGTGCTGGTGGAACTCGAGTTCATCAAACAGGAGCCCGATGCCTTCCGGCTGCATCCGGAAGCGGCAAAACGGCCGCTGGAAAGCTCCCGCTTGTATATAGAATGGAGGGAAGAGAGCGAACTTGCGACAGAGCTTTTGCTTTCTTCCTATGATTCATTGGTTACCCATTTTCAGCAGCAGGTGGCAGCGACCACCTCGTAGGAGGAATTATTTCATGGATTTTAAATCGTACATTCGCGTGGTTCCCGATTTTCCGCAGCCAGGCATTCGCTTCAAAGACATCACCACCCTGTTGAAGGATGGTCCGGCCTACAAGGCGGCGATCGAGGAGCTGACCACTTTTGCCCGCGAAGTGCAGGCTGATGTCGTCGCGGGACCGGAAGCGCGAGGATTTGTCGTGGGCGCGCCGCTCTCTTTTGCGATGGGCATCGGCTTCATTCCGGTGCGCAAATCGGGCAAACTGCCTTATGAATCGATTAAGGCCGAATACAATCTGGAGTACGGCAAAGATGCGTTGGCGATTCACGTGGATGCCATCCAGCCGGGGCAGCGCGTGCTGATCGCCGACGATTTGCTCGCGACAGGAGGCACGATCACCTCGACGATCAAACTGATCGAGCAACTGGGCGGTGTCGTCGTCGGAGCGGCTTTCCTGATCGAGCTCTCTTACCTGGAAGGACGGCAAAAGCTGGGGGACATACCGGTCAAGTCCCTCGTCGTATACTAAACAGAGAAAAACGGGCGCACAGCCCGTTTTTTTGCATTCACGCACCCAGCCGCGTTTCCCTTGAGATTCACCTTTACAATACAGGGGACTTACAAGATAATAGGATAAATAGTCGTCATTCGTCATATCCTCCCTTGCGAGTGCGAGAGGGAAGAAGAATCGGCTTTTGGATGAATGCATTAGTAACTCCGAGAAAGCTTCCAAGGAAGCTTTTTTATGAGAGGATAAGGGAAGGAACTATGAGCACCGGCATTAATGAAGTTCTCACAAAAGCAGGCAGTTACTTGTCCAAAGCGGACCTTGATCTGATCACGCGCGCTTATCAGCTGGCCGAACAGGCACATGAGGGCCAGGTGCGGAAATCGGGCGTTCCTTATATCATGCATCCGATTGCCGTCGCAGGCATATTGGCAGGGTTGCATATGGATGCGGTCACGATCGCTGCCGGTTTTTTGCATGATGTAGTGGAAGACACCGACATTTCGCTGGAGGACCTGCAGAGCCAATTTGGCGCAGAGGTAGCCTTGCTCGTCGATGGCGTGACGAAGCTCGATAAAATCAAATACAAGTCAAAAGAAGAGCAGCTTGCTGAAAATCACCGCAAAATGCTGGTAGCCATGGCCCAGGATATCCGGGTCATCATGATCAAATTGGCCGACCGTCTGCACAACATGCGCACGCTTCGCCACATGTCGGAGGAGAAGCAGCGGGAAATTTCGGATGAGACGCTGGAAATTTTTGCGCCGCTCGCTCATCGTCTGGGGATCGCCTCAGTCAAATGGGAACTGGAAGACACCTCCCTCCGCTACCTGAACCCGCAGCAATACTACCGCATCGTTAACCTGATGCAGAAGAAGCGGACGGAGCGGGAAGCGTACATCAACGAAGCCGCTGACACGATCAAAGACAAGCTGAAAGAGCTGAACATCGAGGCGGAGATCTCCGGCCGCCCCAAGCATATCTACAGCATTTATAAAAAGATGACCAAGCAGAACAAGCAGTTCAATGAAATTTATGACCTCTTGGCGCTGCGCATCATCGTCAATGACATACGGGACTGCTACGCCGTGCTCGGGATTGTCCACACCTTGTGGAAGCCCATGCCAGGCAGATTCAAGGATTATATCGCGATGCCCAAAGCCAACATGTACCAATCGCTCCACACGACCGTCATCGGGCCGAAAGGGGAGCCGCTGGAGGTGCAGATCCGCACCTGGGATATGCATCGGACGGCCGAAATCGGGATCGCGGCGCACTGGGCCTACAAAGAAGGCAGAAGCGTGGTCCAGGGCTCTTTCGCTGAAAAGCTGGGCGATTTGCGGGAGATCATTCAGGGAGGCTCGGAGGAGGCGCCGAACGCGCAGGAATTCATGGAGTCTCTGAAGCAGGATCTCTTTTCCGATATGGTTTTCGTCTTTACGCCAAAAGGCGACGTGGTGGAGCTGCCCAAGGGCTCGGTGCCGCTGGACTTTGCCTACCGCATCCACTCGGCAGTCGGCAATCGGACGATCGGCGCCAAGGTGAACGGCAAAATCGTGCCGCTCGACTACTCGCTCAAGACGGGCGACATCGTAGAGATCTTGACCTCCAAGCACTCGTACGGTCCCAGTCAGGACTGGCTCAAGATCGCCAAGTCGGCGCAAGCGCGGAATAAGATCAAGCAGTGGTTCAAGAAGGAGAAGCGCGAAGAAAACGTCGCCAAGGGCCAGCAGATGGTGGAGGCGGAAATCAAGGCTCGAGGCTTTGACATCAAAGAGGCGATGACGGAAGCCAATCTGAAAGAGGCCGCTGCCCGCTTTAATTTTCAGGGACATGAGGACATGTTCGCGGCCGTCGGTTACGGGGGAATAACGGCCTCGCAGATCGTGACCCGCCTGATCGACAAGCTGCGCAAGGAGAGGGAAGAGCAATTTCCGCCCGTGCCGGAGTTCAAGCCTACCCAGCCGCAGACGGTCGTACGCAGCGAGTCGGGTGTCAAGGTAAAGGGCGTAGACAATCTGCTCGTGCGGATCTCCCGCTGCTGTACGCCCGTCCCCGGAGACCAGATCATCGGATTTATCACCCGGGGCAGAGGAGTGTCGGTCCATCGCAAGGACTGCCCCAATGTGCTCACCGAAGAGTGCATGGAGCGCTTAATCGATGTGGAGTGGGACACGGACTACAAGCATAATTACCATGTGGACATCGAGATTACCGGGCACGATCGCAGCGGCCTGTTGAACGATGTCTTGCAGGTCGTGGCGGAGACCAAGACCAATATCTCCGCCGTCAGCGGCAAAGCGGACAAAAACCGTGTCGCGACGATTCACATGACCATCTCGATCAGCAATATCGACCACCTCTTAAAAGTGGTGGAGCGCATCAAGCGCATCAAGGACATTTATTCCGTTCGCCGGATTTTAAGCACCTGATCGAAGCGGATCAGGTGTTCTTGTTTCAGAAGAGGAAGGAGATTGAAGCTGTGCGTGTCGTCGTTCAAAGATCCCGGGAGGCAAACGTCACCGTGGCGGGAGAAGTAGTCGGCCGGATCGATCACGGCCTGGTCCTGCTCGTCGGGATTACCCATGAAGATACAGAGAAAGACGTCGATTTTCTCGCGGATAAAATCGCTCACTTGCGGATATTCGAAGACAGCGAGGGAAAAATGAACCACTCGGTGCTGGATCGGGGCGGCCAAATCCTCTCGGTGTCCCAGTTTACACTGTACGGAGATTGCCGCAAGGGCAGACGCCCCAATTTTATGGCGGCCGCCCGTCCGGAGCAGGCAGAACCGCTTTATGAGCTGTTTAACGCCAAGCTGAGGGAAAGGGGCCTGCACGTGGAGACGGGCCGGTTTGGGGCGATGATGGAGGTCCGTCTGGTAAATGACGGACCGGTCACGTTGATTGTCGAAAGCTAGTCGGATCGCTGTGGCGCCAATGTGTATCGCATTCTTTCACAGGAAGACGGCCAGGCCAAGCGATGATTACAATTTCTCGGTGGCCGCCAAGTCCGAAGTTTCGTCCGGGGACCACCGATGCTAGCTGCTATAAGTCGAGCAGCTCCACTGCATCGACGACGGCCTTCGGGTTCACATCGGGAATCATGTGGCCGGTCTGCGGCAGTCTCACCAGCTGCGAGCCTTTCACCGCCCGATGCAGCCGCAAGCCCTGCAATTCCGGCCGGAACGGGTCTTGTTCTCCGACGACTATCACCATCGGCGTGGCGATGCTAGCGTAGTGCCTCTCCATATCGGGAACCGTCTGGACATACGCAAGCACATCCTCGCGATTGGCTTTTAGCTGTCTCGGCCTGGCCCAGAGGGCTCTGGCAGCAGCCAGATAGCCTGCAGGAACCGGGTCAGGGGAAAAGGTAGACTGCACCATCGCGAACGAGAGCTTCCGCGCCAGCGGCGGCAGCAAGGTATGGGCGAGCAGACTGCCCAGCAGGGGCAGGCGCATCAGCTGTCCCAGCAAGAGGTCGGCAGCGCCGGCAGGATACGCTTTTCCCCCATAAGCGCCGGGGGCGAGCAATACCAGGCCGGACAGCTCCCGCGGGTAGGCCAGCGCATACGCGAGCGCCAGCGAGGCGCTCCAGGAATGACCGACCAGAATCGGCTGCTCCGCTTGCAGAGCGGCGAGCGCTTCTTTGAGCAGATGCGCCTGGTCCCGCGGGGTCAATCTGCGCTTCTTCGGCCGTTCACTGTAACCGTAGCCGGGGCGGTCAAAGGCAATCGCGCGGTAGCCGCGCGAAGCAGCCTCTGTGAGTACCGCGGAAAAATCATAGGAGGAAAGGATGCCCCCGTGCAAAAAGACGAGCGGGCGTCCTTTTCCTTTTTCCAGGTAATGGAGGCGGGTGCCCTCCACTTCTACGAATGAACCGCCTGGCGGATACGAGCGCTCGGCTGCTTTCACCGCTTTGCGATTGGCCAGATAGAGCCAGAAGAGAAGAACAGCCGATACGAGAAGCAAGGCATGGGACAAATAGGGGAGAATGACGCTGGCATACATGGTATCCATAAGGCGAAAACCTCCTTTTTCTCCTACTGACGGTGCAATTGAGGCGGCCGGTTTATGCAATGAAGATACTCCATAGTGTATGAAACGCATACTTGTCAGTATGTTGATCGCATAGAAAATCCCGTTTGCCGAAAACGGGCTATTCCCTCTTGGCCTGCGGGGCGGCAGATGACTCTTTGTGCGGCAAGCCGCTCCAGAGCAATTTCGCCAGCTCCGGGAATAGGGCAGGCAGGGAAAGGCGCTTTTTATCAATGAGTGATCCGATGGTCAGTCCGTGAATCAGCGACTGAAGCAGAATGGCGATCACCTCTGGATCGACGTCGGCATTGAGCAGCTTGTCATCCTGCCATCCTTTGATCACCGCGCTGGTGCGGCCGATGATCTGGCTGTACGCTTCTCGCAGCGCATCGGCTACACGCGGGTCGCGGGAAGCCGTGACGAACTCAAAAAAGAGCATTGGCTGAGGAGAATCAGGAGGGGCGCAGCAGACCAGCTCTTCCAAGAGAGCGGCGAAGCCCGCCTGCGCATCGGGGCCTTGCTGCAGCGCGGCCCGGCCCACCTGGGGAAGCGTCTGAAGCTGTCGCGACAGATGATGCTCACAGAGGGCGGCAAACAAATCGCTTTTGCTGGAAAAGTGCCAATAGACAGCACCCTTCGTCATGCCGGCATCGGCGGCGACCAGCTCCAGCGAAGCTCCTGCATAGCCGTGCCTGGCGAAGACGCGGGCGGCTGCCTCCAGGATTTTCGTCCGCGTATCTTGAAGCGCGGAGGGATCGTCAGACTGCAGACTCTCCAGCCAGCGCCGCATTTCCTGTTTCGAGCCAAAATGTCTCCTCACCGCTGTCCAATGGACGCCAGCCGCCTTCCCGACATCGGCGAAGCTGATCTTGTCGAAGGGAAGCTGTGCGGAAAGCTGCGCGGCGGCTGCCCGTATGCGTTCACTCGCACTCATCTCGAACACCTCAATCATCCCCAGTATATTCACGTACCAAACAGTATGTGAACATCATATCGTTTCCAGATCGTGGCAGTCAAGCGTCGGGGCACAAAAAAATCCCTTGCCTTTTCGCAGAAAGACAAGGGATCGGGAGCGGCCCAATAGGCTAGCCCTCACTTGTATTGAGAGAGGAGAAATACTGCAGGATGCCCTTGAACAGCCCGTCGGCAGCCAGTTCTTGCTGCTTTTCCGAACGGAGCTTGATTTCCTCGTTGTAGTTGGAGAGGAAGCCGATCTCGGCCAGAATGGACGTCACAGGGTTCTCGCGCAGCACGTAGTAATTTCCAAAACGGGATTGCAGATCCTTGTAGTTGGTTGCTTTTACCACTTCATTTTGCACCAGCGAGGCCAGTTTTCCGGAATTCCCCCGGTTGTAGTGGAAAATGATCGTCCCGTTGGTCATCGAATTGGGATGGGTGTTGTGATGAATGCTGACGAAGATGTCGGCATTGTTTTGGATCGCCACGTCGACGCGCTGTTGAAGCGTCAGCTTTCGGTCATCGCTGCGTGTCATGATCACCTTGGCGCCAGCCGCCTCCAGTTTGTGGCGCAGGATCATACCCACCTGCAGATTGACCGTCTTTTCCAATGTGGAGAAGCTGGAGCCGGTCGCTCCGTTGTCATTGCCGCCATGGCCGGGGTCGATCACGATTACTTTGCCGACCAGCTCATTTGTTTTGACAATAGCAGGGACGCCGACCGCCGAGACGAGCCATCCGGCGACGTAGCCGGAGGTGCCATCCGGAAAGCTGAGCTGGAACCAGTCGCCTTCCCGTTTCAGGATAGGGTATTTTTCGCCGGGCTGCATCTGTCTGACGATTTCATGTTCAGTGCCAGGGCCGGAGCGCACATTGGTGTCCGGATTCAGCACATGGACGTGCGGTCCGGCCGGGGCGGGCATCTCCGGCTGCTTCACGGTGACGAGCCATCCTGCTACCCAGCCTGTTTTTCCATCGGCCGTCTGCACTTTGTACCAGTCCGCCTGTTTTTCCAGGACGGTCAAGGTCGTTCCGATTTTTAGCGTGCCGAGGACACTGCTTGCCGTGCTGGCCTCGGAGCGGAGATTCAAGCCGTCTGTCTGGACGATGGCTGTCGGTTTGGGCAGCGCGGCGGCCGTATCCGGCTGCACGACGGCACCGCCAGGGCCCGGAACTTCAGTGTCCGTGCCGATGTCTCCCCCGATGTCATGTCCGTCTCCCTGATCCGTTGAGGGGGATGATGCGTGCACGGTCCCTGCCTTCGGGATCCACGCAGGAACCCCGTCGTAGGCAAACTGGATCCAGCCATTCTGCTGGCTGCTGACGGTGATGGTCATCCCGGAATGGAGCTGGCCGATCGCCGGCAGAGAGAGATCAGGGGCCGGATAGACATAGGGGTTGTAGTCCAGCGTGAGCGCGGTGCCGTTTTGGACGGCTTGTCCAGCTCCGGAAGACGGTCCCGGTGCCGTTTGCGCAGGGGAGGGCGTACTGCCCGCCGCTGGAGCCGAGGGAGCATTTCCAGGCGGATGTTCGGTTACCAGCCAGGCGGCCACCCACCCTTTGCTGCTTGCGGACAACTGGATTTGATACCAGTCGCCGCTTTTCTGCAGTACGGTGTACCGGCTGCCGGGATTGATCGTCTGCAAAATCGAATGGGTTTGGCCCGGTCCCGATCTCACATTGAGATTGTCGGTATTGCTCTCGATCTGGGATTTGGCAGCGGGAGCAGGGACGGCGGGGGCAGCGGGCTTGACTGCGGATCCCGGCTGAGCAGCCGGTTTCGCTGCTGCAGGGGTCTTTGCGGCGGTCTCGCTCACCAGCCAATTGGCCACCCATCCTGTTTTTCCGTTTGGCAGGCGAATTTGATACCAATCGCCTTTTTCAGAAATGACAGGCAACACCGTATTGACTGGCAATGTCGTAACCACCTGTTCCTGCGTGCTGGGACCGGATCGCACATTCATGTTGTCGACCTTTACTTGAATCGCTCCGGCAGCCCATACGCTTGCAGCAGGCAAGCTGACGGCAAAAGTAACAGCAAGGAGTGTCCGCAGGAGCTGTTTACGTAAGAACAAGATTTGACACCCTTTCCCATCATTTTCTTAAGGATATTGCGCATGCATGCTTGTTTACATGAAATTACCAAATGACTTCTTTCGTCCTCTGTCTTGTTTTTTCCTGCTCTTCCGACAAACTTCTTTCTCATTTTCCATCTTTTTTCCTTTCCTTTCCCCTGCCTTATGCTTTTGGGTTGATCGGGCCATACTAGAGAGCACAGCCCCAAGTGACAAAAGGAGGTAGACGGGTGAGACAGTCAAAAAAAGAGGCTTTCGCCCAGGAGACGAACAGGCGGTTGTTCTCCGTCGATTTTCACGACTTTCTCGAAAAGGAAGCTGCCTTGAATGATGTGGAAATGTCGCGGGAGTTTCACATCAGCGTGAGAGACGTGCAAGAGCTGCGAAAGCGGATGCGCAGATAAGCGTGGAGCTGGTGCTCCGCTTGTTGACCCGGCTTTTCCGGTCAGCTAAGATGAAGGGGCAGACTGAAAAGCAGGTGAACCCATGATTCAAGTGAAATGCCTAGGACATCAATTCGAGCGGGAAATCGGTTTGATTCTCGCCTTGTTTTATGAAGATCCGGACATCGCCTATGTATCGGAGTGGCAAAAGGACGACGGGCTTCGCATCACGCTTGCGCTCGAGGAGCGGCCGGATGGCGTCGCGGCCAGAGGCGCGCTGGAAGCGGAGGAGCGGCACATCGAGAAGATGACGGAACGCTCCTACGCTCTCTTGCAGAAAGCGGCCGCGGATGAAAGAGAGCAGCGCAAAATCGCCAAGCGGGCCGTCAGCTACGTCCTGCTGCTCCTGCTGGAAGAGCTGACCGGCATCGAGCAGGGCTGGGGGGTACTGACAGGCATTCGTCCGACCAAGCTGATGCACCAGTTTCTCTCTTCGGGCGAGGCGCGTGAAGCCGTCCATCAAAGGCTGCGGCAGGATTACATGGTGCGGCCGTACAAAATCGAGCTGCTGCAGGAGATCGTCGACCGCCAGCTGAAGGTGGTCCCTGACTTCTACCGGATCGACCGGGAGCTGTCGGTCTATATCGGCATCCCGTTTTGTCCGACCAAATGCGCTTATTGCACCTTCCCGGCTTATGCGATTCGCAGCCATACAGCGTCGGTCAATCCGTTTTTGGAGGGGCTTCATTACGAGATGGAGCGGCTGGGGGAATGGCTGACGAGGCGGGACATGCGCATTACCTCGATCTACTTTGGCGGAGGAACGCCCACCAGCATCACAGCGGAGGATATGGATCAGCTGTTTCAGACGATGCACCGCACGTTTCCGCATATGGACAGCGTGCGGGAGCTGACGGTGGAGGCGGGGAGACCCGATACGATCACGCGGGAAAAGCTGGACGTGATGAAGCGGTGGAATGTCGATCGCATCAGCATTAATCCGCAGTCCTTTACCCAAGAGACGCTGCAGGCGATCGGCCGCCACCACACGGTCGAAGAGACGATCGAAAAATACCATCTGGCCATGGAGATGGGCCTTCGCAATATCAATATGGACCTGATCATCGGCCTGCCCGGCGAAGGCATGAGGGAGTGGGAGCACAGCCTCCGGGAAGTGGAAAAGCTGATGCCCGCTTCGCTGACCGTCCATACGCTCTCGTTCAAGCGGGCATCGGAAATGACGCAGAACAAAGAGCGTTATCAGGTGGCAAGCCGGGAAGAAGTAGGCCGGATGATGGCGCTTGCTTCCGATTGGACCCGTGCGCATGGCTACCATCCCTACTATCTCTACCGCCAGAAAAATATTCTCGGCAATTTGGAAAATGTCGGCTATTCGCTGGATGGCCAGGAGAGCATCTACAACATCATGATCATGGAGGAAGCGCAGACGATTCTCGGCCTTGGCTGCGGAGCCGTCTCCAAGCTGATGGCCCCCGGCAGCGGGAAGCTCGTGCGCTGGCCCAACCCCAAAGACCCGCGCACGTACAATGAGACCTACCGGAGATTGACGGAGGAGAAAATTCGCGATCTGGACGAGGTGTACGGGTTCGCTCCGCTGGAATCGAGCGGAGCCAGGTAGCACCGGCCCTCCCGTCCTGGCATGGCAAATCCGCGGGCCTGACGTCGATGAAAAAAGTTTTACCGAGCGCCTGTTGACGCGTGTTTCTCCGTTTGCTATGATTTGCAGTAAGATTTTGCGTGTACCTTTTGAACCTTACAATGATCTGATGACGGGAACAAGTACCCAGGAACCGGATAGCCAGAGAGGAACTGCCGCGGCTGAGAGCATTTCCCTATGACGGCTTGGCGAATGACATCCCCGAAGACCGCAGTGAACGAATGGCTTTTTTGGGCCCTTTCAGTAACTGGCAGGCGTATGCTGGCGTTAACGGCTGAAAAGTGGGATTCTTCTCATCGGGAAGAGTCCAATCAGGGTGGCACCACGGGAGCAATATCTTCTCTCGTCCCTGACATGTTCGCATAGAGCGCATGTCAGGGGCGGGAGATTTTTTGTTTTTGGAAAGGATTCGACAGGATACGAAGATGGAGGGGTAACACAGATGGCAAAGATTCAAATTCCTCGCGGCACGCAGGATATCATGCCCGGCACTGTTGAGCTCTGGCACTACATCGAGGACAAAGCGCGAGACCTGTGCCGCCGGTTCAATTACCAGGAGATCCGCACGCCGCTGTTTGAAAACACCGAGCTGTTCCAGCGCGGAGTCGGAGAGACGACGGATATCGTCGAGAAGGAGATGTACAGCGTCTCCAATCCGCGCAGCGACGATACGCTGACGCTTCGCCCGGAGGGAACAGCCGGGGTCGTCCGTTCGTACGTGGAAAATAAGCTGTACGGCTCGCCCAACCAGCCGGTGAAGCTCTATTACATGGGACCGATGTTCCGCCATGAGCGTCCGCAGGCGGGGCGTTACCGCCAGTTTGTGCAGTTCGGCGCCGAGGCCATCGGCTCCAGCGATCCCGCGATTGACGCGGAAGTGATCGCACTGGCGATGCGCCTCTACCAGGAACTGGGTCTGAGCGGGCTGAGCGTCGAGCTGAACAGCGTCGGCACGCTGGAGGACCGGGCCCGTCACCGCGAGCATCTCCTCGCGCATCTAAATGGCGTCCGCGACCAGCTCTGCCCGGATTGCCAATCCCGCATCGACCGCAATCCGCTGCGGGTGCTGGATTGCAAAAACGAGACGTGCAAGAGCTTGACCAAAGACGCTCCGTCCATTCTGGACTATTTAAGCGAAGAGTCAGCGGCCCATTTTGAAGCCGTCAAAGCGTATCTGACCGCGCTGGATATCCGCTATACCGTCAATCCGCGCCTGGTGCGGGGGCTTGATTACTACACTCTGACCGCGTTTGAGATCAAGATGGCGGAGATCGGCGCAGTCGAAACCCTCTGCGGGGGCGGCCGTTACAACGGTCTGGTCGCACAGCTCGGGGGCGATGATATGCCGGGGATCGGCTTTGCGCTGAGTATCGAGCGTCTGCTGCTCGCTTTGGAAAAACAAGGCATCCAGCTTCCGGTATCTACCGGCATCGATTGCTTCGTCGCCATACAGACGGAAGAAGCGAAAGACGCAGCCTTTGGTCTCGTAGACCGCCTGCGCAGCGCGGGCGTATCTGCCGAGCTGGATTATCTGGGCCGCAAGATGAAGGCCCAGCTGAAGCAAGCTGACCGCCTGGCGGCCCGTTATACCGTCATTATCGGGGAGGCGGAGCTGGAAAATGGCACAGCCGTCCTGAAAGAGATGGCCACGGGCGAGCAGCAGGAGCTGAAGCGGGACGATTTGCCCGCCGAGCTGGCCAAGCGCTTGCAGAAGTAAAAATCACTGGACTGGCCCTGCATCAAGCGGACGGCCGCACAAAAAAGCATGGTAGAAAAAGAGTGGAGGAAAAGACAATGAGTTTGCAATATCGCACCGTACATTGCGGAGAGGTTGGCAAAGAGCACGTCGGACAGGAAATAATTCTAAATGGTTGGGTGCAGAAGCGCCGCGACCTGGGAGGCGTCATCTTTATCGACTTCCGCGACAGAACCGGGATCGTGCAAATCGTGTTCAACCCGGAGCATGACAAAGGAGCCTGGGAAATCGCAGACAAGGTGCGCAGCGAATACGTTTTGGCTGTAAGAGGAACGGTTGTCGAACGGTCCCCTGAAGCGGTCAACCCCAAGCTGAAGACGGGGGAAGTCGAGGTGTACGTCAGCGAAATTCACATCCTGAACGACGCGAAAACGCCTCCGTTCCAAATTGAGGACGAGATCGACGTGGATGAGCAGGTGCGCCTCAAGTACCGCTATCTGGACCTTCGCCGTCCCGAGATGCAGCGCTCCCTGATCCTGCGCAGCAAAGCAGCCAAAGCGTTCCGCGACTTCCTCGATGCCCAGGGCTTTGTCGAAGTGGAGACGCCGATGCTGACCAAGAGCACTCCGGAGGGCGCGCGTGAATACGTGGTTCCGTCCCGCGTCCATCCAGGCGAATTTTTCGTGCTTCCGCAATCGCCGCAGCTGTTCAAACAGCTTTTGATGGTCTCCGGCATGGAGCGCTACTACCAGATCGCCCGCTGCTTCCGCGACGAGGACTTGCGCGCGGACCGTCAGCCCGAATTTACCCAGGTGGACATCGAGACCTCGTTCCTTTCGATGGAGCAGCTCTTGCCGATGATGGAAGAGATGGTCGCCCATGTATTCAAAGCGACCATCGGCGTAGAGGTGCCGACTCCGTTCCCGCGCCTGACCTATGCGGAAGCGATGGAGCGCTACGGCTCGGACAAACCGGATATCCGCTTTGGCATGGAACTGACCGATGTATCCGACCTGGTCGCAGGCAGCGACTTCAAAGTGTTTGCCAGCGCCGTGGCCGCAGGCGGTCAAGTCAAGGCGATCAATGCCAAGGGCTGCGGGCATTACTCCCGCAAGGAAGCAGACGATCTCGGCAAGTTCGCCTCCCGCTACGGAGCCAAAGGCCTGGCTTGGATCGGCTTCAAGGATGGCGAGGTCAAAGGGCCGATCGCGAAGTTTTTCAGCGAGGACGTCTTTACCGCCATGAAAGAACGTTTGGCGGTAGAAGACGGCGACCTGCTCCTGTTTGTCGCCGACAAGCCAAAGGTAGTGGCGGACGCTCTGGGTGCGCTGCGCAGCAAGCTGGGCGCTGAGCTGGGCCTGATCGACCACAGCCAGTTCGCTTTCCTCTGGGTGGTAGACTTCCCGTTGGTCGAGTGGGATGAAGAGAGCCAGCGCTATATCGCACTCCACCATCCCTTCACCCGTCCGAGAGACGAGGATATGCATCTCTTGGAGACGGATCCCGGCAAGGTGCGCGCGCAAGCCTACGACATGGTGCTCAACGGCTACGAGCTGGGCGGCGGTTCGATGCGGATCTACAAGCGCGATGTGCAGGAGAAAATGTTCCGCACGCTGGGTCTCACCGAAGAGGAGGCCAAACAAAAATTCGGCTTCCTGCTCGATGCCTTCGACTACGGCACGCCTCCGCACGGCGGAATCGCACTGGGGCTGGACCGCTTGATCATGCTGCTCGCCGGAAGAAACAATCTGCGCGAAGTGATCGCTTTCCCGAAAACTGCGAGCGCGAGCGACCTGATGGTAGACGCGCCAGGTCCGGTAGATGCCAAGCAGCTGGCCGAGCTGAATATCGCGACCACCCTCAAAGAAGAAGAATAAAGCAGACTTGCACAGTCGCATGAGCGTCTGATACATTGGTAATACTACAAAATAGCCCTGCGATGCACGTGACTTCCGATAGTTTTGAGCCGCAAAGATTTTCTAGGGAGTTTTTCGTCCCGAACCGAGAGGACATGCCTCCATCGAGTGGACGTTCGGGTCGGTTGGGCAAGACACCCACCTGCGATGCGCAGGTTCAAAACTGTAGGAGCAGCACGGCATTTTGGGGCTCCTTTTTTGTCTGGCATTCCCACTTTTCCGATTGCATATAAAACGGGGAATGACCTGGTGCAAATACGGACATGCAGATCAGAAAGGTTGACGGATGATGCTTCATCAATTTTCCCGATGTGAATTGGCCTTCGGTCCCGAAGGTTTGGAAAAAATGAAAAACAGCAAGGTAGCCGTACTGGGTATTGGAGGAGTAGGCTCCTTTACCGTGGAAGCGCTGGCCCGAACCGGCGTCGGCAAGCTGGTGCTCGTAGACAAAGATGTCGTGGATATCACCAATATCAACCGGCAGATCCACGCCACGCTCCACACCATCGGCCAAAAGAAGGCAGAGCTGATGAAAGAGCGGATCGCCGCGATTAACCCGGCTTGCGAAGTCGTAACCCTGAACATGTTTTACAATGCGGAGACGGCGGAGGAGCTGTTCGCCCATCAGTTCGATTACATTGTCGATGCGATGGACACGATGTCCGCCAAGCTTCACCTGATTCTGGAAGCAAAACGGCGAAACATTCCGATCATCTCCAGCATGGGAGCGGCCAACAAGATGGACCCGACCCGCTTTGAAGTGGCCGACATCTCGCAAACCAGCTACGACCCGATCGCCAAGGTGATTCGGCGCGAGCTGCGCAAGCACGGGATCTACAAAGGCGTAAAAGTGGTGTATTCCAAAGAAATTCCGGTGACGATTCGGACAGATGTCCGTGAAAAAATCGTATCCAATCCGGATTCACCAATCAGCAAGGTACGGCAGCCTCCAGCGAGCAATGCCTTCGTCCCGTCGGTGGCTGGATTGATTTTGGCCAGCGTCGTCGTGCGCGATTTGCTCGACTGGCAGCCGGCAAAAGGATAGAGAGCCATGGATTTATTTTCATTTGCACATGAGACGCAGGACAAGGGACGTTCGAAGCCGCTGGCTGCCCGCATGCGTCCGCGCACGATTCAGGACGTGATCGGGCAGGAGCATATTCTCGGTCCGGGCAAACTCTTGCGCCGGGCGATTGAAGCGGATCAGGTATCTTCGCTGATCTTCTACGGTCCGCCCGGGACAGGAAAAACCACGCTGGCCAAGGTGATTGCCGGCACGACGCGCACGTACTTTGCCGAGTTGAATGCAGTTACCGCAGGCGTGGCCGATATTCGCAAGGTCGTCGACGAGTCCAAGGAGCGGCTCGTCATGGGCGGGCAGCGGACGACGCTGTTCGTGGACGAGATTCACCGCTTCAACAAATCGCAGCAGGACGCGCTGCTGCCGTATGTGGAAGACGGTACGATTACGTTGATCGGGGCGACGACGGAGAATCCCTTTTTCGAGGTGAATCCCGCTCTTTTGTCCCGCTCGCAAATCTTCTCGCTGCAGCCGCTGACCCATGAGCACCTCCGCCAGGTCATGGAACGGGCCCTCCGGGACGAAGAGAATGGCCTCGCGGAATTGTATGTAGAGGTGACGCACGAGGCGAGTGAGCATCTGATCCACTACGCGGAGGGCGATGCCCGCAGGCTGCTCAACGCGCTGGAGTTGGCCGCCACGACGACCCCGCCGGGGCCGGACGGGCGGATCGTGATCACATTGGATGTGGCGGTGGAGTCGATTCAGCGCAGGGCCGTGCGCTACGACAAAAGCGGAGACAACCATTACGACACGGCTTCCGCCTTTATCAAATCCATTCGCGGCTCAGATCCCGATGCAGCCTTGTACTGGCTGGCGCGGATGATTGATGCCGGTGAGGACCCGCGATTTATCGCCCGCCGCCTGATCATCTCCGCCTCGGAGGATATCGGCAATGCCGATCCGCATGCCATCACGGTAGCCGTCTCCTGTTTTCAGGCGCTGGAGCTGGTCGGGATGCCGGAGGGACGGATTCCGCTGGCGCAGGCCACGACGTATCTGGCGACAGCGCCGAAAAGCAATGCCGCCTACAATGGCATCAACAAAGCTCTTGAAACCATCCGAACCGACGGTCACAAGCCAGTTCCGATCCACCTTCGGGACGCCGCCTACAAAGGTGCGTCCCGCCTGGGCCACGGCCAGGGCTATCTGTATCCGCATGACTACCCCGGCGGCTATGTGCCGCAGCAGTATTTGCCGGATGAGGTGCAGGCGCGTTTCTACGTGCCCAAACCGATCGGCTACGAGAGGGAAATCATGCGGCTGCAGACCGAAAGGCGATCGACAGAGAAAGAGCGAGACTAACCGCCCATGCCAGGCGGTCAAGCCCGGTTTACCCGGTGCAGCGCTTGGCTGAGACGGCCGCGCCCCCTAAAAAACTCCCCCCAAGCGGGGGAGAAGATCAGGTTCGCACATCTCCGCCCGGCTTGTTTGGCAAATCGCCGTTTTCATTTGGCTGCTTGCTTTGTTCGCTGGCGCCAAACCGCGCCTTGTGGGCAATGGTGCCTGCCGGATGATCATAGAGCGTCTCGGAAGGATGGTTGCGCCCTCTCTCCGAGCGTTTGTTTGTGGCCATCGTGATTCACCCCCTGAAAGCTAGTGTGTCCCTGTCGCGTCGAGTCATGTACAGAGATGGGCGGTGAAACGGGGGGACTCGGGGAATACTGCAGGAAGAGGAGAGTTGGACTATGAAAATTTCTACGAAAGGACGATACGGCCTGACCATCATGATGGATCTGGCCAATCGTTTTGGGGAAGGGCCTGTTTCCTTGCGGAGCATCGCCCAACGCCATGACTTGTCGGAGCACTATCTGGAGCAGTTGGTGGCGCCGCTGCGCAATGCCGGCCTGGTGAAGAGCATTCGCGGGGCATACGGGGGCTACGTACTGGCGAAGCAACCGGAAGAGATTTCGGCTGGAGACATCATCCGCGTCCTGGAGGGGCCGATCAGTCCGGTGGAATTTGCCGAAGAGGAAGATCCGGCCAAGCGCTATCTCTGGCTGCGCATCCGCGACAGCATTTCCTCCGTGCTCGATTCCACATCCCTGCAGGATTTGATCAGCTACCAGGATGACGGGCATTCTGACGGCTACATGTTCTATATATAGAAGGTGACTTTTGTGCAAGAGAGAATCTATCTGGATCACGCTTCCACCACGCCTGTCCATCCGCGCGTGCTGGAAGCGATGTATCCCTATCTGACTCAGGTATATGGAAATCCGTCCAGTGTTCACAGCTATGGGCGCGAGGCTCGTCAGGCCATGGAAAAAGCCCGTGATCGGGTGGCCGCCTTCATCGATGCCGATCCGCAGGAGCTGATCTTTGCCAGCGGCGGGACGGAAGCGGACAACATGGCCATCATCGGGGGCGCGATGGCCCTGCGGGAACGGGGCCGCCACATCATCACGTCGAGTATCGAACATCATGCCGTCCTGCACGCTTGTGAACATCTGGAGCGCTCTGGCTTTGAGGTGACCTATCTGCCTGCCGACGAGACAGGGATGATCAGCGTCGACGAACTGAAGCGGGCAGTGCGGGAGGATACTGTACTCGTCTCGATCATGTACGGCAATAACGAAGTCGGAACCATCCAGCCCATCGAAGAGATGGGTCATTTCCTTCGGGAGCGCGGGATTGTCTTTCATACCGATGCCGTTCAGGCTGCCGGCGTGCTGCCGCTCAGCGTCAAACAGCTCCCGGTGGATATGATGTCCATCTCTGCTCACAAGATCAACGGTCCCAAAGGCGTCGGCGCGCTGTATCTCGGACGCAAGGTGCCGTTTGCGCCGCATCTGCACGGCGGCTCCCAGGAGCGCAAACGCCGGGCCGGAACCGAAAATCTGGCCGGGATCATCGGTTTTGCCGAAGCGACGGTCATCGCCGGCGAGGAAATGGCCGAGCGTTTGGACAAATACCGGCGGATGCGGCAGGCCATGCTTTCCCGCTGGGATGACAGCGGGATCGCCTACGTGGTCAATGGCCACCCGGACAAGCATCTCCCGCATATCCTGAACGTCAGCTTCCCCGGCGTGCAGACGGAGACGATGCTGATGAACCTCGATCTGGCCGGAGTGGCTGCTGCCAGCGGTTCTGCCTGCACCTCCGGCTCCCTGGAGCTGTCCCATGTGCTCACGGCCATGTGTCTGGAGGATGCGCGGGCGCAGTCGGCGATTCGCTTCAGCTTTGGCATCACCAATACGGTAGAGGAAGCCGAGCGCGCTGCACAAAAAGCGGCGGACATCGTGCGGCGTCTGAAAAGGTGATAGAAACCCAACGGAAAAGCAATCCGTTGGGTTTTTCGTTTTCTATTCTCAAAAAATTGTCATTTTTTCATTGGCCCAAATAGTGGCTGTTCTGGTACGATTCTGAAACAGGTCTATTGAACTATGTAAAAAGGTTGTACATATGTATAAAAACTGAGACGTGGAATGGAGAGAACGTATGAAAAAATCCAGTTCGATTCGCTACAAATTCGTGATCACCATGCTGGCCATCACGATTATACCTCTCATGATTGCCGGCTGAGCAGTCGAGTCAGTCAGCAGAGGAGATCGCTCATCTGATTCATCGTGTCAGGGATGACATCCAGGCTTCCGTCAAGGCGATGGGGGCGACCACTTTATCCGTCCAAGAAGGACGAGTGGGTGTATCGCATGCAGGTGAATCCTTTGCGCAAATCCTAACCGCTGTCCGGGATGTGAGCAGCCAGGTACATCGGATGAATGATTCCGCGCAAGCGATGAATCAAGGCACCGAGCAATTGGTTGCCCAAGCGGATGAGATCGCCCGGCTGGCGCAGCAGACCGCCCTCGATACCCAAGAAGTAGCCGGCGCCTCCGAACAACAGACAGCCACGACAGAAGAGATGACGGCTGCAGCGGAGACTTTGGCAAAAATGGCCGAGCGGTTGTCAGAACAAGTAAAACAATTTACAATCTAAACATGGTTGAGGAAAACCCAGCCCGGCGCCGCATCAGGCTTCTGCCAGGCGGGTTTTCTTGTTATCTGCCAGTCCAGCAGACTTACTGTATTGCGAGGGGGCGCTACTAATGTCGCAGCAAACACTCCCTTTGTTTGCCGAATCATTTGTTCGCGGCAATATCGTTCAAGAAATTTTTTACAATGAAGAAACATGGTACGGAGTTATACGTCTTAAAGTAGAGGAGACAGCGGAACCGATCAAGGAGTCAGAGATCGTCGTGGTCGGGAACTTTCCCCGGCCGCATCCGGAAGAACTCTATACATTCTATGGAGAATGGAAAACACACCCTCGTTTTGGACAGCAGTTCGCCGCCTCCCGGTATGAGCGCGAAACCCCCAAAACGGCGGCTGGCGTAGAAAAATATCTGGCCAGTGGTCTCTTCCAGGGAATTGGAAAAAAGATGGCGAAACGGATCGTGGAGCATTTGGGCGTCAATGCGCTGTCCATCATCGCAGACCGTCCCGAAGCGCTGGCGGAGATTCCGGGCATCTCGGAAACACGCGCCAAGCAGATTTATGGTTCGGTGATGGAACATCGTTCCTTGGAACAGGCCATGGTGTTTTTGTACGAGTTCGGCATCGGCGTCCAGCTGGCATTGCGCATCTACCAGACCTACAAGCTGGAGACGATGAAGGTCCTGACGGAAGAACCTTACCGCCTGATCGAGGATGTGCAGGGTATCGGCTTCAAGCGTGCGGATGAAATCGCCCGTTCCACGGGAATTGCCGCCTCCTCCGAGCAGCGGATTCAGGCCGCAGTGATCTTCACGCTGCAGGAGGCTTCCTACGCGGAGGGACATGTCTTCCTGCCCATGGAGGAATTGGTGGAAAAGACGATGCGCCTCCTGCATGAATGCGGCGGCCATCTGTTTCAGCCAGAGGAGATCAGCCAGGCCATCGAGGCGCTGTTTGTGTCATCCAAGCTGGTGTGGGACGAAGACAGGGTATACCTGCCCAGCCTGTTCTTTGCGGAAGTGGGCCTCGCCAAACGGCTTCGCTTTTTCGCGGATCGCGAGGATTTCGGTTCGTTTCCCGTCTCCGAGCTGTATCATGCGCTCGGCGCGGTAGAAGAGGAACTGGCGATCACCTATGCCCAGACGCAGCGGGACGCGATCGAACAGGCGATCAAGTCGGGTCTCATGCTGCTGACGGGCGGACCCGGAACAGGGAAGACGACAGTGATCCGCGGGATCTGTCGCGTTTTTGCCTATCTGCACGGCATCTCCTTCGATCTCAAAAAGTACGATGAAAAAAATCCGTTTCCGATCCTGCTGGCTGCGCCTACCGGCCGGGCAGCCAAACGGATGGCTGAAACAACCGGTCTCCCTGCCATGACGATTCACCGCTTGCTTGGCTGGAAGGGAGAGAGCTTCGAGCATGATGCCGAACATCAGATTCAGGGCAAGCTGCTGATCGTCGACGAGATGTCGATGGTCGACGTCTGGCTGGCCAATCAGCTGTTCAGAGCGCTGCCCAGCGACATGCAAGTCATCCTCGTCGGCGACCCGGACCAGCTGCCCTCCGTGGGGCCGGGCAATGTGCTCCAGGATATGATCCGCTCCGGCCTGTTGCCGCGCATACAGTTGACCGAGATCTACCGTCAGGCGCAGGAGTCCTCGATCATCCGTCTGGCGCATGATGTGCGCAAGGGAATCGTCCCGGACGATTTGCTTCAGACCTCCCCAGATCGAAGATTTTTCACAAGTTCGCCACAAGATGTAAATGAAGCGGTGAAACAAATTTGCTTGGGCGCCGTAAGAAAAGGATATACAGCAAAAGATGTTCAGGTGCTCGCCCCGATGTACAAGGGAAATGCCGGGGTGAATCGGCTGAACGAGGAGCTTCAAGAGCTGTTTAACCCCAAGACGGGGCAGAAGCGGGAAGTGGCGTTTGGCGATACCCGTTTCCGCACCGGGGACAAAGTGCTTCAGCTGGTAAACAATGCCGAAGAACAGGTGTTCAACGGCGATATGGGTGAGATTGTTGCGATCTTTTACCCGAATGAAAACGCAGAGAATGAAGAGATGATCGTGGTTTCCTTTGACGGTCGCGAAGTCACCTACAAGCGATCCGACTACCATCAGTTGACGCTCGCCTATTGCTGCTCGGTACATAAGTCGCAAGGCAGCGAGTTTCCCATCGTCGTCATGCCGTTTGTAAGAAATTACCATCGCATGCTGCGGCGAAAGCTGGTGTATACGGGAATCACGCGAAGCAAAGCATTTTTAATCATGTGTGGAGAGCCGGAAGCATTTCGCCTCGCCGTTCAAAGCGATGAGGAAGGCGTGCGATACAGCTACCTGGAGGAACGTCTGAAACAAGGTTGACGCTGGCACAAGTTTGGTCGAATGGAACGCTCTCCTCCGCCGGATACTAAAAGGGCGGAAGGGGGAAGAGACCCGTCATGCGCAAGGCAATGGATGTGGTCGGCTTGCCGGTTTTCTCGCTGGAGACAGGAGAAGAAATCGGTGTGATCCGTGACATTCTAGTGGACTCAGAGACATGGCTTGTCCTCGGAGTCTTGCTGAGCGAGCAGGGCTGGTTCCAATCGGGCACCTACATCCCCTACGACCGCATTCACGCGGTGGGTGAATCCTGCCTCACCGTGTCGGGCGAAGACGCGATTACCTCCTTGGAGCAACTGGCTGCTCCCGAACCTGCCGGGATTGTGACCGGAAAAGGGAAATTGAAGGGCAAATCCGTCATTTCCGTTTCCGGGGACCTGCTTGGCCGATTGGAAGATGTTTACTTCTCTGCGGATTGGGAGAAAATTGTAGGGTATGAATTATCGAACGGTTGGCTGGCGGACGTCACCGAAGGACGCAAGCGCCTTTCCGTTCCTCCATCCGTCATTATTGGGGAAGAAAACCTGATCGTGCCGGACTAGGGTTCGAAGCCAGGCGTCAAAGGGAGGAATCAAATAGATGCGTGTTATTTGCCCGAATTGCAGTTCCAAAGATGTTGGGAAGATTGGAACCAACCAGTACTACTGTTGGAATTGCTTTATCGAAATGAGCGTAACGGGTGAGCAGATCGCTTCCGTGTATCAGGTGGAAGAAGACGGCTCGCTCCATTCGCTGAATGATCTGTTTATCGACGAACAGAGCGTACCCACCGAGCTTAGCATGTAGACTCGAACAGGAGGTGTGTCACGAATGATCGTGCGTAACCTGATGCGCGTCATTACAGCAGGCGGCATCGTCGCTGCCATTGGTTACATGTTGGCTCCGCGCAGACGCAGAGGTTTTGCGTTTAACATCAATCGCTGGCCTGTCTCCATGCGGGATGTACAAAAGCTGATGAAGGCAAGCAGGAAACTGATGCGGGCCATGGCTCGCTGAACGTGAATACGTGGGAAAAGCCCGGCGCGGAATCGTGTCCGGGTCTTTTTTTGGCGATACCCGTTCTGTCCGTTATATCCCGCCAGAGCGTAAACGCAGAGAATGAAAAAAGGCTCTTGCCCGCATGCGAGCAAAAGCCTTTTTTCGTTTCGGTTACGATTGTTCGGCAACTCTTTTTTGTGCCTGGTCCTTCATTCGTCCGATTAAGAGGACGCCGACTACGATGACCGCAATCAATACCCACTTCAGTGCAGGGTACTGGACGAAGAAGGTTTTGATAAAGGGTTCGCTGGTAATCATGCTGCCGGCGGTATAGGCCAGGACAGCCGATCCAATGTAGATGACAGCCGGATAGCGCTCCATCAGCTTCAGGACGAGCGTACTGCCCCAAACCATGACCGGTACGCTGATGACCAAGCCGAGGACCACTAAAAGGAAGCTGCCGTGCGCCGCACCTGCCACCGCGATCACATTATCCAATCCCATGACAGCGTCGGCTACGACGATGGTCCAGATGGCGGAGCCCAGGCTGGAGCCGGCTTTGACCGATTCATGACCATCCTGTTGTACCAGCAGCTTCATCGCAATCCAGATCAGCATCAGCCCGCCGACGAGCAGCAGGCCCGGAATCTTGAGCAGCCAGACGACGGCGAGCGTCGCGGCAGCCCGAATGACCACCGCACCGACTGTTCCCCAGATGATCGCCTTTTTCTGTTGGTGGGCCGGCAAATTGCGAGCAGCCATACCAATGACAAGGGCATTGTCACCTGCGAGGACAAGATCGATCACGATGATGGCGAGCAGAGCAGACCAAAAAGCGGGTGTTAACAGCATCTCCAATTTCTCCAACCTCCTTTTATGTGGATGTCCCGAAAGGCCGCTGTTCCTGATCTGCTAGACACCTTGTATGTAGGGTGTGTCACGATGAGGAAAACAAAACGACCTTTACCCCGACAGGTAAAGGTCGCCAGAAAACAGAAAAGACCCTTACCCAATCAGGCAAAGGTCTTGCTTACAACGAACGTGACGTTGCCAACAAAGCCGGGGAACGAATTCCCGTAATGACGACTTTGTTGCGAAAAAGCTACTCCCCTTTGGAGAATATCCATTTATGTTTATATCGTACACCCGCACTAAAAAGCTGTCAATAAGCAACTGCGAAAAAGGGTGCATGTTTTTTCCTGACTTACATGTTTTTTTATCTTTCCGCACAGCCTATTCATACGGATACCGGAGAGAGGAGGAACATGCCGCTGTGGATGGATTTCGCAATAGCCGCTTTTTGCCTGTGGCCATTTGGCTGATCATCCTGCTCGTCATCGGCAACCTGCTCTGGCTGCTGCGCCCAGTCCTCACCGCCTGGCTGCGGCTGCTGTCGGAGATCTTACTCCCGTTTCTGGTCGGGTTATTGATCGCCTATCTCCTGCACCCGATCGTCGAGGTGCTGGAGCGGCGCCGAGTGCCTCGGCTCATCGCGGTCCTGCTCATCTACGCTTCGTTCGTCCTGGTCATCGCGGTGGCGGTGGTCAATGCCATTCCCATTTTTACGAACCAGCTGGTGGAGCTGGCTGACGATATCCCCCGGCTGACCGAGTGGTATCACAAATGGATGAGCGAATGGGAAGCGCATAAATATTTTCTGCCGGACAGCATCTCCCTCGGAGTGGACCGAGTGATTATCCAGTCCCAGGAGAAGATGTCGCACACCATCTCGCAGATGGTCGATAACGCTCGCAATACGCTGGGCAAGCTGCTTGGCTTTGCCGTCGTCCCTTTTGTCGCTTTCTACCTGCTCAAGGATATGAAGGACCTGCATCGGACGGGCATGTCACTGATCCCCGCCCGCTACCGCAAGCAGGTGCTGGCTGTCCTGCGGGATGTCAATGAATCCCTGGGCAATTACATACACGGCCAGATGCTCGTGGCGCTGATCGTCGGTCTCTGCGCCTATATCGGGTACTGGCTGATTGGGATGCCGTACCCGTTCGTCCTGGCGGCGATGGTCTGCCTGACCAACGTCATCCCGTACGTCGGCCCGATCATCGGGGCAGCTCCGGCCATCGTGGTCGCGCTGACCATTTCGGTCCGGATGACCTTGTTCGTGCTGGCTGTAAATGTGATCATCCAGATCCTGGAGGGGAATATCCTGTCGCCCAATGTCGTCGGCCGCTCTCTCCAGCTCCATCCGCTGCTGATCATCATGGCGCTGCTCGCCGGGGAGGCGATCGGCGGCATCGTCGGGCTGATCGTTGCCGTGCCTGTTCTGGCCGTCTGCAAAGTCGTGATCAACCGAATCGCTTTGATTTACCATGAAAGTTGACAGCGGTCAGTCAAAAAAATTATAATACGGACAATGACATGTATCGGGGACATCCCCTAGATCGATGAAGGAACGAGTACGTTGCAGCCCTTCTACAGAGAGGACACTCCACAGGTTGAGAGAGTGGCCAGAAGAAGTGCAGCGGAAGGCTACTCCCAAGACCGGGAAAAAACCGGCGGCCAGACGCCGTTACCGTCTAAAACGAGCGACAGGCATGTCCTTTTTTCGAGGAAGGCCTGTAAGCAGGGTGGTACCGCGAGAACAAGTTCTCGTCCCTGAGGGGATGGGGGCTTTTTTATTTTTTCTACTTATCACTGGAGGGAAGTTTTTGATGAAAAAGCTGACAGGCAACCAAATCCGCAGGATGTTTTTAGACTTTTTTGTGCAAAAAGGGCACCGTATCGAACCCAGCGCATCCCTGGTTCCGGTGGACGACCCGTCCCTGCTTTGGATCAACAGCGGGGTGGCCACGCTGAAAAAGTATTTTGACGGACGGATCATTCCGGAGAATCCGCGCATCACCAACTCGCAGAAATCGATCCGCACCAACGACATCGAAAATGTAGGCCGCACGGCACGCCACCATACCTTCTTCGAGATGCTGGGCAATTTCTCCATCGGCGATTACTTCAAGGAAGAGGCCATCCACTGGGCTTGGGAATTCCTCACCAGCAAGGACTGGATTGGCTTCGACCCGGAGAAGCTGTCTGTTACCATTCATCCCGAAGACGACGAAGCCTTCGAGATCTGGCACAAGCAGATTGGCTTGCCAGAGGAGCGCATCATTCGCCTCGAGGGCAACTTCTGGGACATCGGGGAAGGTCCGAGCGGTCCTAATACTGAGATTTTCTACGATCGCGGCGAAGCGTTCGGCAATGACCCGAACGATCCGGAGCTGTACCCGGGCGGGGAGAATGAGCGCTATCTGGAAGTATGGAATCTGGTGTTCTCCCAGTTTAACCACAATCCGGACGGCACCTACACGCCGCTGCCGAAAAAGAACATCGATACCGGCATGGGCCTGGAGCGGATGGCCTCCATTATTCAGGAGGTGGACAACAACTTTGAAACCGACCTGTTGTTCCCGCTGATCGAAGCGACCAGCGCTATTTCCGGCGTCGCCTACAAACAGTCGCCGGAAACCGATGTCGCCCTCAAGGTGATCGCCGACCATGCCCGTACCGTTACGTTTGCGATTGGCGACGGCGCTCTGCCGTCCAATGAAGGACGCGGCTACGTCATCCGCCGCCTGCTCCGCCGCGCTGTGCGGATGGGCAAAAAGCTGGGCATCGAAAAGCCGTTCCTGTTTGGCCTGACCGAAACCGTCGGCAAGATGATGGGCGAATTCTATCCGGAAGTGGTAGAAAAGCGCGCATTCATCGAAAAAGTGATTCGCGCCGAGGAAGAGCGCTTCCACGAGACGCTGAACGACGGCCTGGCGATTCTGGCCGACATGGTGAAGGAAGCGAAAGCAGCGGGCAAAAGCCAGCTGTCCGGTCCCGAGGTCTTCAAAATGTACGACACGTACGGCTTCCCTGTAGATCTTACGGAGGACTTCGCCGGCGAGCAGGGTCTCACCGTCGATCGCGATGGCTTTGAGCAGGCGATGGAAGAACAGCGGGAGCGCGCCCGTGCGGCCCGTCAGGACGTAGACAGCATGCAGACGCAGGGAGGACCACTTTCTGAGCTGACGGTTACGAGTGAATTTGTTGGATATACTGAATTGGTAACGACTGGGAAAGTAGAAGCGATCGTTCTGGGCAATCAGCTGGTTGACCAGGCGGACGAGGGTCAAACGGTTCAGGTGGTTCTCAGCCGGACGCCTTTCTATGCCGAAAGCGGCGGACAGGTAAACGATGAAGGAGAGCTGGTCTCCGACAGCGTGAAAGCCCGCGTCAGCGATGTGCAAAAAGGACCGATGGGACAAAACGTCCACACCGTCACCATTGTAGCGGGTACGCTGCATGTCGGCGACGAGGTGCGTGCCGAGGTCAACCGTGAATCCCGCCTCGACATCACCAAAAACCATACGGCCACTCACCTCCTGCACCAGGCATTGAAAGACGTGCTGGGCACTCATGTGAATCAGGCAGGTTCCCTGGTAGCTCCGGACCGTCTCCGCTTCGACTTTACACATATCAGCTCGATTACGTCTGAGGAGCTGGAGAGGATCGAAGCGATTGTGAACGAGAAGGTATGGGCCAATCTGTTGGTCGAGATCTCTCACCGTTCGCTCGCGGAGGCAAAAGAGATGGGCGCCATGGCCTTGTTCGGCGAAAAATACGGCGATGTCGTCCGCGTCGTCAAAGTGGGCGGATACAGCCTGGAGCTTTGCGGCGGATGCCATGTGAGCAATACAGCGGAAATCGGTCTCTTCAAAATCATCAGCGAGAGCGGCATCGGTGCCGGCACACGCCGGATCGAAGCGGTTACCGGACGCGGCGCTTACACCTATCTCAATGAGCAGCTGAGCATTCTCAAGGACGTGGCGCAAGCGCTGAAGGCTCCGCTTCTGGCAGAGGCTCCGGCACGCGTCGAGGGACTGCAGCAGCAGCTCAAGGATGTACAGCGGGAGAATGAATCCCTGCGCGCCAAGCTGGGCAATATCGAAGCGGCATCCCTGACTGACGAGCTCCAGGTGGTGGACGGGGTGCAGGTATTGGCTGCACGCGTCTCCGCTTCTGACATGGATAACCTGCGCGGCATGGTGGATGAACTGAAGAACAAACTGGGCTCGGCCGTCATCGTGCTGGGGGCGGTGGAAGGAGACAAGGTGAACCTCGTCACAGGGGTGACCAAGGATCTGATCGACCGGGGCTTGCATGCTGGGAAAATGATTAAAGAAGTAGCGACGCGCTGCGGCGGCGGCGGCGGTGGCCGTCCCGACATGGCTCAGGCCGGCGGGAAGGACCCGTCCAAGCTGCAGGAAGCGCTTGATATGGTCACAGAGCTGGTGAAAGGGCAGATGGCGGCGAAGTAAGCCGCCCTGCTTTTCGCCGGCGGCAGCGCCAACATGACAGGGGAGCCGCCCATTCTCACAGCATTCGCCAACTTTCGCGGAAAAGTGTAGGCACAACAAGGAAAAGAGGTTGGGCGAAGCGAAGTAGTACGGTAGAATTGAGCAACGAGCCATGTGGAAGAGTCTCTATGAATCGAGGTGTAGATCGTGAGTTCGATGGACAATACCATGAAGTTCACGGTGCCCAAAGAGAATAAGGCAGAGGAAGTACGGGAAACCTTGACCGAGGTGTATCAAGCCTTGCAAGAGAAAGGCTACAATCCGATTACCCAGATTGTCGGCTACCTCTTGTCTGGAGATCCGGCGTTCATTCCCCGCCATAACAATGCAAGAAGCCTGATTGGCAAAATCGAGCGGGACCGCATCATTGAAGAGTTGGTGACCGTGTATTTGACAGAACAACGTAAGTAGGCGAGCGTATGAAGCGGATTATGGGATTGGATCTGGGCGACAAGACCATCGGGGTCGCTGTCAGCGATGAGATGGGCTGGACTGCCCAGGGCGTGGAGACAATCAAACGCCAATCGCGGGAAAAGGATCTGGCGCGGTTGGACGAGCTGATTGCCAGCTACCAGGTGGGAGAAATTGTCGTCGGTCTGCCCAAGAACATGAACGGAACCATCGGCCCCCGGGGCGAGAGCTGTCAGGCTTTTGCCCGCATGCTGGAAGAGCGGATGGCGCTGCCTGTTCATCTCTGGGACGAGAGGCTGACGACGATGGCGGCGGAGCGGATGCTGATCGCTGCAGATGTCAGCCGGCAAAAGCGCAAAAAAGTAATAGACAAAATGGCGGCGGTACTCATTCTGCAGGGGTATCTGGACGCCAAATCGAGGTGACGAGCATGAGTGAAGAGGTTTTTGAGGAGTTTGAAGTAGGCGATGTAATCGCGCTGACTGAAGAAGGCAGCGATGACCCGCGAGATTTCCGCATCATGTATATTTTTGACATCGAGGATCGTTCCTATCTGGTCCTGGTGCCGGTCGATCAGGAGGAGGAAGAGGAGTACGAAGTGCACTTCCTTCGCTATGACGGAACCGACATGCTGCAGCCGATCGAGGACGATGAAGAGTGGGAGCAGGTAGAAGCCACTTTCGAAACCTTGATCACCGATCTGGAAAAAGAAGATTTGTAAGCGATCACCAGGTAGAAAAAACGAGAGGAATGGAGATCCTCTCGTTTTTTTTATGGGCCCACGTTTTTCCCGAATCACCGCAGAAAAATCGGCGGCAGATGCAAAGAGCGGCGAGCAGGAGATCAGAATAAGAGAAAGGGCTTGGCCGCGGAGAACCCTCACTATCCATTTCAAAAGCGTCAGCATTTTTTCCATCATACGTTCCTTTTTATCCGCATTTTCCGTATGGATTGCGCAGTCTGCCTGCTGATCCGCACATGGGCGCGCTCTTGCGGCAGTTGATGACAAGATGGACCTGCTTTCGGTATAATGTAACGGATAATGGGCGGGTCTTGCATGACTCGACCGTGATGTGTGGTTTGCCGCAGGAATTTTCTCTTGTGTAGAGGAACCACCAAAGGAGGACTCTACTGTGAATGCCATGTATATGGATCATGATGATCAACCGGATCACCCGCCGGGGAAAAAGCGGCGGCGGGGCGGCCGTCTTCTGCGGATCCTGGTCATCCTGTGCTGCGTGATTCTGCTTGGTCTGGGAGGGGCCGCTTACTACGTCTACCAGGGACTGCAGCCCGTCGCTGGCGAGGCTGTGGAGAAACGAGTGGAGATACCCGCTGGTTCGTCTGTCAAACAGATAGGCCGGATCCTGCACGAAAACGGTTTGATACGCAATCCGGATCTGTTCACATACTATGTCAAATACAAAGGGACCGGCTCGCGTCTGCAGGCCGGGGCCTACCAGTTTCAGACCGGGCAGAGCATCGACGAGCTCGTGCTAGCGATGGCGGACGGAAATACAGTGGTGGACGCCAGCCGGTTTACCATTCCGGAGGGGTGGAATGTCGAGCAAATCGCTGATCATCTGGCCGAGAAGGAATTGGTGGACAAGGCCAAATTCCTTGCCGAAGTGAATCAGGGGAGCTTTCCCGAATACCCGTTCGTGGCGTCTATTCCAGTCAAAGAAGGGCGTAAATACCGGTTGGAAGGTTATTTGTTCCCGGAGACGTACGAGATCAAAAAGGGAGCGACGGAGCGCGAGATCATCGCGAAAATGCTGGCTCAGTTCCAAAAAGAGTGGAAGCCCGAGTGGGACGAGCAGCTAAAAAAGCTGAACATGACCATGGATGAAGCGGTCACGCTGGCGTCCATCGTGGAGCGCGAGGTTGTCGTGGACAAGGAGCGGCCGGTAGTGGCGGGCGTCTACTACAACCGCATGCGGGAAGGCTGGCTGCTGCAGGCAGACGCGACGGTGCAGTTCGTCCTCGGAAAGCAGCGGGACCGGATCACGTATGACGACCTGAAGGTAGAAAGCCCGTATAACACCTATCTTTATCCGGGACTGCCGCCGGGGCCCATCGCCAATGCCGGCAGAGAGTCGCTTGCCGCTGTCGCGTATCCCGAGCAGCATGACTACTTCTTTTATGTAACCAAAAAGGACGGCACCTCCGAGCATTACTTCTCCCGCACGCTGCAGGAGCATGAGGCCAATGACCGAAAGAGCCGCGGCAAGTAAGGGATGCAGGGAATGATCCGGTTGTGATGAAGGGGATGACGAGATGATCACCAATCCTGTGATCGAAGACTACGTAGCGGGACTGGTTCCCCCGCGTTCGCCGCTCTTGGAGCGCCTGGAGAGGGAAGCAGAGGCGGAAGGGATACCGATCGTGCAGCTGCCGACGGCCCAGGTGATGCGCGCATTTTTGCGGCTGCATCGGCCTAAACAAATCTTGGAGATCGGGACCGCGATCGGCTACTCGACGATCTGGATGGCGGAAGCCGCGCCGGATGCGAAGATCGTGACGATGGATATCGACGAGGAGAGGCTCAAGCGGGCCAAAGCCAATCTGCAGGAAGCGGGCGTCGACGATCGGGTCGAGGTCCTGCTCAGAGATGCGACGACTGGCCTGGCGGAGCCCGCCTCTTTTGACTGTCTGTTTATCGATGCTGCCAAGGGCCAGTACCAAGCCTTTCTGGATCTCTATCTGCCGATGCTGCGTCCGGGGGGCATGGTTCTGAGCGACAATGTGCTGTTCCGCGGTCTGGTGGCGACGCCGGAGGAAGCGGGGAAAAGACAGCGCCCTTTGGTGGACAAGCTGAACCGTTTTAATCAATACCTGACACAGCACCCGGATCTGGACACGACGTTCATACCGGTAGGGGACGGGCTGGCGGTCAGTTTCAAAAAGGTAACCACAAAGAATAATCGCAAACAAGCAACAAAGAACCTCAGAACATCTGTACTTGAGGGCTGCTAGAGGAAGGGGATATGTACATGGGTCACCCCGTCGTGATTGGGGTAGCAGGGGGAAGCGGTTCCGGCAAAACGACTGTGGCGAGGGAGTTGTTCCGCCAGTTCCAGAACGACAGCGTCACGATGATTGAGCAGGATTCCTACTACAAGGATCAAAGCCATCTCAGCCTCGAAGAGAGGGCACTTACCAACTATGATCATCCGTTCGCTTTTGACAATGACTTGATGCTGCATCATTTGCAGGAGCTGATCGGAGGGCGGGCGATCGACAAGCCAATCTACGATTTCAAGCTGCACACGCGCAAGCAGGAGACGGTGCGCGTCGAGCCAAAGGATGTCATCATCCTGGAAGGCATGCTGATTCTGGAGGACGCGCGCATTCGCGACATGATGGATATCAAGGTATTTGTCGACACGGATGCGGATGTGCGGATCGTCCGCCGGATCGTCCGCGACATCGAGGAGCGGGGACGTTCTCTCGACTCGGTGGTCAACCAGTACCTGAGCATCGTGCGTCCCATGCACCTGCAATTTATCGAACCGACAAAGCGCTACGCCGATGTCATCGTCCCGGAGGGCGGGTACAACCGCGTCGCACTGGATTTATTGTCCACCAAGATCCGCGACATTCTGCTGGAGAAGCAGCAAGTGGGAAAACACTCCTGACAGACAAAGGCATATCGCAGCAGACAGCATAAGCAAGCACGCCGACCCAAAGGCGTGCTTTTCTGTTTCTCCCCCCTTCATTCGGGCAATACTGGATGAAAAAGGCAGGGGAGGGACGAGAAAGATGCAGGTAGAGAGGCGCATCAAAAGAAGACATTTTATTCTGCTGCTCGGCATGACCTTTCTCTGGATCGGACTGATCGCGAGACTGTGGTGGATACAACTGGCAGCAGCCCACCGCTTCACCAGCCGGGGCATCGATCTGGTCAAAAATTCGGTGAAGCAGCGGCAGCAAAGCATCGTTCTGCACAGCGGCAGAGGCGACATCCTGGATCGAAACGGCTATCGTTTCACAGGCGAAGAACAGCAGGCGCTGATTCTGTTTCCTCTGGCCAGAGGCAGCCTGAAGGGGACAGACGGCCTCAAACGGGTAGCCGCGATCGCCCGCGTGAGCGAAGAGAGGCTGTCCGAAGAGATGCAGAATGCCAAAGTGCCCGTCATGCTGCGGGATGAAAGCAAACGCCTGATCACGCTGTCGGAGCGGCAGGCCGAACAGATCAATCAATTGGCGATCCCGGGGATCGTCTCTTTGCTGGTGACGGAACGGTATCGCGAGGATGAAGTGGCGAAGCATGTGACGGGCTACATCCATCGCAATCCGCAACTGGTACAGTCGCTCTACCCGGATGAGTGGGAACAGGGGAAGAAAAACGCCGAAACGACCGTCGGCGCGTCAGGCCTGGAGCGCAGCTTCGACCGCTTTTTGCAGGGAATCGAGCCATCCACCTTGTCCTATTACGTAGATGGACAAGGCAACCCATTGCGTGGACTGGACATCCGCTATACGCAGCAGAAAAACGAGTATTACCCGCTCTCCCTGATCACCACGCTGGATGCGGACGTGCAGCGGTTGGCTGAACGGATCGCAGATGAAGAGAGACTGGAGCAGGGGTCGATCGTCGTACTGGATGTCGCAACTGGCGATGTGGTGGCCATGGCGAGCCGTCCCACCTACGATCAAACGCGCGTCGATGTGGAAAAAGGCGCCTGGAAAAATCGGGCCGTCAAGCAGATCCCGCCCGGTTCTGTCTTTAAAATCGTCGTGGCCGCCGCCGCTCTCGCCGAAGGGATCGTCTCCCCAACGGAGCGCTTTTCCTGTCAGGGCAGCTACGGTAAATACGGGTTTTCCTGCTGGAAAAAAGAGGGGCATGGATCGCTCACGATGGAAGAGGCTTTTGCCCATTCCTGCAACATCGCCTTTGCGGAAATCGCCAAGCGGATCGGCGGCGACAAGCTGGATGAATACGCACGCCGTCTGGGCCTTTTGACGCAAGTGGGCCATCGCACTGCCCATCTGTTTAAGCTGGAAGGCTTTCGGCAGCTGGACGGCGAAGAAAACGGCCGAGTCTTTTTGGAGCCGCAGTCGGGCAAGGATGAAGGTGTGCTGATCCAGACGTCGATCGGGCAGAGGGATGTGAGAATCACGCCGCTGCAGGCCGCCAATATGATGGCTACGATCGTCCGCGGGGGACAGCCGGGACAAGTGAGGCTGGTATCGGAGATCACCTATAAAAACGGGCAGTCCTTCTTCCGTTTTCCCGTCCAAAGGCTGGACGAGGCGGGCATCGACTACGTGACGGCCAAAAAGCTCAGAAGGATGCTCAGACAGGTGGTGACGGAGGGGACAGGCAAGCATCTGGCCCAAAGCCCCTGGCCGATCGCCGGAAAAAGCGGGACAGCGCAGACCGGCGCCGGGCATCAGGAACGAAACCATCTCTGGTTTGCCGGATATGCGCCGTATGACGATCCGCGCTATGCCCTCTGCGTCGTGGCCGAAAATCAGTCCTCGTCGGGCGGCAATCGGGCTATGGAGATTTTCCGCCGCGTGGTGGCTGAGCTGGCCGGTCAATCAGACTGAGATTCTTCACCTCACGGAACGCCTCATCCAACAGGAAGGCCCGGGCCCGCAGCTCGTTCCGCTTGTCGAGACCGACGATCAGCATAAAGGGAGAAGTGGACATGTAGATGGACTGGGAAGCCTTTTCCCAGACGGTGCGGCGGTCTGCCTTGCTGGGAGAGAGCCGGCGAACGGTATGGCTGTGCCAGTCGCCGATGTAATCCCACCGCCTCCGTCTGCTTTGCCTTTTAATCAGTTGAAAGAGGTACTGATCATCAAACATGATAGAATGGGGCTGATGAATGGCGTTGGGACCGGGACCGCTCGCATAGGTCACCAGCCACTCCTCCTCGCCCAAGGAATACCCCATCAGAATCCCGCCTGTCTCCAGATCAGGCCGTTTTCGCACTGCTTGCTCAATCTGTTTCCACGCTTTCCGTGTGAGATACAATGAGGCCATGTTGCAGGGGAACCTCCTCTTTTCAGACATCACCGTTCCTGACAGACCGCGTGTTATTATATGAAGGAGCTGCATGATGTGACTTAGGGAGAAAGGCGCAGAAGAAAAAGTTGTTGCCAGCCATGTGACACTTTTCCTATAATTTAGGAAAATGGGTATAAGGGAAGGTTTGATCCTATGTTACTGGCTTCTGTCAACCATTCACTTATTGGACGTGTTTTGGAGCAGGATCTGTATACAGATGCAGGGGTACTGCTTTTGACCAAAACCACTGTTTTGACGGAGAACCACATCCGTATGCTTCGTATGCAGCATATCCGAAATGTATATGTAAGTGATCACGGTTGGTCAGAAGGCGATGGAGAAGTGATCTCGAGCCAACTGCTGGAAATGGAAATCGACCATGAAAGCGTCTCTTCTTATCTCGAAGCCATGGAGGATACGAGACGCCTGTTCGAAGCGGTTCAACTGGACAACATGCCCAAATTGGAAGCGTTTACAGAGGCCTTTCAAAAGGTGGCTGCCTGTACGGAAAAGCGGATGAGCCTGTTTCGTTCCCTGTACGTGCTGGAGGGGGCCGACAGCTATACCTATCGCCACTCCATCAATGTCGGAATTCTCTCCGCTCTGATTGCCCGGCTGCTCAAATGGGATGAAGAAATGGTGCAGGTCATGGGGGCAGCGGGTTTTCTGCACGATATCGGAAAGATGAAGATCTCCAAAGAAATCCTGCTCAAACCGGATCAATTGACCAAGCAGGAGTTTGAAGAGATGAAAAAGCATACCATCTACGGCTACGAGCTCATAAATGGAATGGAGGGCAAATGCGAGACGCTGGCGCTTTGCGCCCTGCTTCACCACGAGAGACTGGACGGCTCCGGCTACCCGGAAGGCAGGACGAGGGAAGAGATCCCGATCGCCTGTCAGGTGCTGGCGGTGGCAGACATCTTTGACGCCATCTGCTCGGATCGCGTCTACAAGACGCGCACCTCCCCTTTTGAAGCGGCCCAGCAATTGTGGAAGCTGGCCTGTGACGGCTTGATCAACATCGAGATCGTTCAGGTGTTCGTCCACTATATCGCACAGCTGTACGTCGGATCGCGGGCGAGGCTGAGCGATGGAGATGACGTGGAAATTATCCTGATTCATCAAGACGAACCGATGAGGCCACTGGTCCGCAGAAGAGAAGAGTTTATCGATTTGCGCTATCATCGCCAGCTTTTGATTGAAAAGCTGATCGTCTAAAACAGGAATGATAGGGAGAGACGCCTGCTCGAGGGAGCGGCGTTTTTTCGTTGATCCTGTTACTCGGGGTCGAACTTTTTCCCGCTTTATGGCACAATGGTACGGTGTGTCCATCCGCCGATCTTTTATGCAAAGGACATCTAGCGGCGGATGCAGCAGGGAGGTAAACCATGATACGATACGCAGCCGCGGAGGATGCTCACTGGGCAGCTCCTCTGATCTTTGAAGCGATCGGCGATATTGCCTATACGTTGACCGGCGCGGGCAGACCGGAGGATGCGATTCAGGTGCTGGCCTCGTTTTTCCGGGAAAAGAACAACCGGATCAGCTACGAGAACAGCCTGGTGGCCATGGCGGGAGAAGAACCGGTCGGCCTATTGATTTGCTACCACGGGAGCCGGACGGAAGAGCTGGACAGGCCGTTTGCCGACCGACTCCAGCATATGACCGGAACCGCCCCCACGATTGTAAAGGAGGCACGCTCCGACGAATTCTACCTGGATACGCTGGTCGTCTCACCGCGCCATCGGGGAAAAGGAGTGGGCAAAAAACTGCTCCTCCGTTTTGAGGAAGAGGCGGTCAAGCAAGGCTATGATCGCACGGCTTTGCTGGTCGAGGAGGAAAACAGGCGCGCACGCAACCTGTACGAACAGATGGGCTACCATCCCGACGGTATGCTCAGGGTAAGCGGGCACGGGTACCATCATATGGTCAAGCTCCTGGCCGTCCCGATCTAATTCCAGAAAAAGAAGTAGGCGATAAGCCCCGGAGTGCAGATGAATGCCGCTCCGGGGCTTAGTCATATCGTACGATTTCAAAGAGCAGGCAGAGAGTCTCACAGGGAGGATATGGTAGAATGAGAGAATCTACGGAGAAAATCGGAACGTAAAGGGGTCGCAGCATGAAAGAGAAGAAAAAATGGCTTTGGATACTCGTGGCTCTCGCGGTTTGTGTGGGGGGAGGGTTTGCCGTACGCTCCCTGACGGCCGTCACCTATGCCGAAGGCTATCTGTTTGCCGCAGACGATCGGCTGCTCCACGCCCGCGTCATCCCCGGGAAAGAAGAGGTGGCCGTAGAGCTGGAGGAAGCAAAGATAGAGTCCAAGGATGGCTTGCCAGCGGTTATCATTGAGTACCACCAGTACAAAGGAACCGTGGACGGGAACAGCCTCCTGCTCCAAACGAAGGAGGGAGAAAAGTTCGCGGCGACGGTCGATCAGGAGACGCTGGTTTTTCAGCAGACGTGGTTGGAGGAGTACGGTCCCGAGACACGATTGCTCGCCGTCCAAGCAGCGGATTATCGACAGAAAATGGAGGAACTGAATCGGCGGGCCCGCGCAGAAGCGGAAGAGATCCAGAAACAGATCGCCGAACAAAAAGCGCAGGAGCGGGCCGCCCTGGACAAACAGGTCAAACAGTTTGAGCGGCTGGAGGCAGATATTCGCGAACATATCGATTATATTGCCGATTACCAGGTAGCTGAGGAGCAAGCAGCCTATGAGCAGCATCTGGCCGACCTGCAGGCGCTGCATCAGGAAATAACCGCCATGGGACCCAAAGCGGGCCTCTCCGCCACCGAAACCGCTCTCGCGGAGTCCCTGGCCAGCAGTATGAACATGCTCATGGATGGCGTTCACACCCTGGATGATAAAGTCGGAAAGAAAGCCAAGGCGCTCGCAGGCATCATCGATACGCTGCAAGACGATATGGAACAGGCCCAAGCGCTGTGGGAGCAGCTCAAGGAGACACACCTAGACGTAGGCAAGCGGGGAGAAGCGTTTGCCGAGACGTTGAAAGCGGGGACAGCCGCGCTGGCGGAGGCGAGGAAAAATGCAGCGGCGGCCGATAAGATGTTGAAGACCTATAGAAAACAGGCGGAGGATACCTACAAGCAGGCGACGGCCGGATTGGCCCCGTAGGGCTGGATTTACCCAAATGGGTCGCCTACGATTCAGCTTGTCCTCGGCTTTCCTCCATTCTCCTGCGTGTGCGCATCTGCCGCCGCCTTTTCGCTGCAGGAGGTGCAACTGATCGTCTGGTCATCATGGATGACTCCGACGAAGAATCCGTTTTGGCAATAGAGTTCTTTGTTGCAGGACTTGCAATACCCGATCAACTCCATACGGCCACACTTCCTTTCTGTTACCAGTATAAGACAATCGTTGACGGAATGGACCCACGGTAAAGGCAATTTCTCTATGGATCAGACCGATCTATGCGGAGAAATTGCCTTTGCTATTGTGAGGGGGATAAGCGCATGCACGTCGGAGAAAAAACGGAGGAACCGAATAGCCCGGTACAGGCACGTGTAGGCAGGAGCCCACATAAGGTTAAATAAACGGATATCCTTCGTGGGAGGTGGCAAGCGTGTCCAGCATCTTTGCAGCGCTATCGCTGTTCATCAAAGAAATCATGCTGTTCGTGGCCTATGTCAAGAACAATGCTTTTCCCCAGCCGCTGCCTGACACAGAAGAGGAAAAGTATCTCCGGCTGATGGCCAAGGGTGATCCGATGGCGAGGAACAAGCTAATCGAACATAACCTGCGGCTGGTCGCCCATATTGTGAACACGTTATGAACACGAACCGATGTCAGGAAGCGGCGCGGTTTGTGTGCAGCGGGAGGTTTGTTCGGTGAGGGCGGACAAGCCATCTGGATCGATAAGCTATTCCGAAAGAGGCCAGCTTATCTCCTTCTGGATTTTGAGTGTGTTATGTTATACTGTTGGTAACACGAAATGAAGCGCTCCAGTATGACAGAAGAAACGATTATGACATACAAACTTGGTATAGAGATGAGTACATCAGAAATCCTGAAATCATTTTCTCATGATGACTTTCGCCAATGAATTCCGTGTCTGTTATGGCTAACGGTAAAAGGCATTTCTCCTGTATCCGTTGCCGGTATGATATAAGAGCTCAAATCTCAGATTGGAAGGAGGACGTCCTTTAATGTCCCTGCCCAAAAAAATGGATCAACAAACGGCAAATGAGCTTCGCTCCATTTTGACGAAAATGAATATTACGCAAAGCAAAGTGAAAATTAATTTGGATAACCAAACGATTGAAGTCGAGGATGACTACTCCATTGATGACATACTCGAATCGGCAGGAATATTGACTCCGGAACAAGCTAAACGATTGACGGACGAAGTCAAAAAAATGCGCGAGGAAGAGTGGAATTAGATGGATGGTTATTTATTCGATACGAATATTGCCATTGCACTGCTTGCAGGTGAGCATGCCGCGTTGGAGTTTGTCAGGCAGGCCAAGGATGATCGAATGCCTATCTATTTTTCCGTTATTACGGAATGTGAAGTGTTCAGCGGATTAGATTCCGAATTTCGCTTGCAAGGGATCAAGCTGTTTAATTCACGCAGATGTATTGAGGTTAGTTCAAGTGTTGCCCGGCTTGCCGGAGACATAAGAAGGGAACAAAGGTCAAAGGGCCGTAAGCTTAAAACCCCAGACGCTATTATTATTGCAACATCTATCGAGCATCAGCTCGGTCTTGTATCAAGAGATCATGACATGAGCTTTGTTCGAGAAGCATTCGGTTTGCCGCTATTCACCATTTAGCCAACCCAGTGTATCTCTGTTGAGGATACAGTGGGTTTATTTATAAGCAACTAGAAAGTCTTTTTCATTCTATCCCGAAAATAATAGTCGCTAAAAAGCACAAAAAGGCCAACCCACCGTTACATCGCTTCAAATTGGAAAATGATAGGGGATTATGCAGTTTGCTCCCGTTCTTTTAACATAACGTCATATCCTAACATTTCCAACTTCCGTATCGCTTGTCGGGCCATCTGTTCACGCCGGCGTTCTTCGTAATAATGAGGCCCCAGTTCGTTGTAAACCTGTTTTTCCTTTAGCAGATGGTAGACGATGGTCAGGATCCGATGGGCCACCGCCACAGCCGCCCGATTGGCCCCTCGTCTGGCGGCAATGCGATGATATAGACTGGACAGATACGTGTGTTTCGTTCGGACTGCTGCCCGTGCCGCCTCGATGAGAGCGCTTCCTAAGCTTCGGATTCCCTTTGGTCGTTCGCCCGGACTTTCGTTTCCCAGCACTTTCGTTGTTCCCTGGAGCCAACCCCGCCCACGAACACAAATGAGCGGCAGACGGCAAGCGGCTCATGTCGGTACCCGTTTCAGCGACAATTTGTTCCGCCGTCCGCCGGGCCACCCCGGGAATGGTTTCCAGCCGCTCCAGGTCTTCCTCAAAAGGGAGCATCCGCCTCTTGATCTCCTCGTCCAACTGTTGAATCAGCGCGTCCAGTTCATCGACGTGCCGCAGTTGGGTTTGGAGCATCAACCGTTGGTGCGGGCCGATCAGTCCTTTGAGCGCGCGCTGGAGATCCGCTTTCTTGTTCTTCAGACGCCGAAGTGCCAACTCCGACAAGGATTCCGGATCAACGTTACCGGCTATCAGCGCTTCGATCATCGCACGCGCCGATTTGCCCAGAATATCGCTGGCTACCGACGACAGTTTGATGTTGGCGCCTTCCAGCACTTTCTGAATCCGGTTGACTTCTCGTGCCCGCTCCTCGATCAGAATACGGCGGTATCGGATCAACTCGCGAAGCTCCCGTTGATCACGTGGCGGAATGAAGCTGCCTCGGAGCAATCCATGCCGGAGCAACGAAGCGATCCACTCGGCATCCTTCACATCGGTTTTTCGTCCGGGAACATGCTTGATATGCTGCGCATTGACGACCAAGGTTTGAATCTCTTCCGTCTCCAACAGGTTATAGACGGGTTTCCAGTAGGAACCGGTGCTTTCCATGGCGGCGTGGGTGCAACCTTTGCTCTTGATCCAGTCCACCATCTGCAACAGATCGTCGGTCATGGTCGAGAATGTGCGGATTTCTTTCTCGTCCGGCGTGATAATGCAGGCCACGACCGTCTTTTTGTGGACATCCAGTCCACAGACATGGCTGTAGACGACATCCATGATGGACAATCTCCTTGCGGCTTTGTCGATTGAGGGCTGGTGCAACGACCACACATGGGCCATTCTATCCCGCGTGCTTCCCGAAGGAGCGACAATCTGTGGTGCACCTGGTCGTTGGGGTCCGTCTAAGAGTCGGGCTCGCAGCACCAAGAAACAACGACCTCCCTCCACCAGCCGCAGGAATATTGTACCGCATTCGCCCATTTTCATCATCTGCTGGTGCCGCATTAGCGGCATGGGGGTCTATGAGGGCATGTGTCATAGCGCATTGAGGGAGAAAAAAGATGTCAAGGAAATTAACAATGAATCCGAACTTTGTCCCTGTTCCTGTTCATGAAACGGACGAGTTGTTCCGAAACGGTATATTTGAATGGAACATCACATGCGTGATTCGAATGATAGAAGACAGTGAAAGGGATTTTTTCAAAACGGCTATCGATATACGATCTGTGTCGCTGTCACCATTTCTAAAAGATGAACATGTCGAGGCTGCGGACCTATCCAAACCGATCATCCAAGCCGAAATTTTGCCTGAGGTTTACCTTACCATCGACGGTAACCATCGTGTAGCAAAAGCTAGAAGAAAGCAGGTACAGCGTCTTGAGGCCTATCGTTTGTCGGCAGACCAACATATTCCCTTCTTTACTTCTGTACGATCTTATCAGACGTTCATCGACTATTGGAATTCCAAGGTGGAAAGAAGCGTCCAAAGGGGGCGGTCCTCTTGAATTTATTCGATTTTTTCAGATTCATTGATCCAGCAGTTGTACACAGAGGGAAGGAATACGCGTCCGAAGGCCGGGTGATTTCCTTGAAATCGTTTGCCGAAAGAAAGTACACTTCGGTTGTGCGCGGGAACGAAGATTATGAGGTCTACGTAGAGCTGGACGACGAGGGAAACATTATGGAATCAGAATGCGATTGTCCGTACGATTTCGGGCCGGTATGCAAGCATCAAGTCGCCGTATTCCTCGAGCTTAAGAATAGAGAAGCAGACGAGGCATCTTCAACGGAGCCGTCTCTCCGGCAACTGTTGGAAGCAGAGAGCAAGGAGAAATTAATCGAATTGCTGCTCTCGATTACATCGGATTCATATGCCGCGGAAGAGCGCATCAGACTCCATTTGTCGAAAAGTGGCGCAGATCAAGAGTTGGACGCCTGCCGACGGTTGATCCGATCCTACATTGACACATATTCGGATGATCATGGTTTTGTGTCTTGGCGGAACGTAAGCCGCGCGGTGGAAGGTGCGGAGATCGTCGCTGAAAAGGCTCTCTCCGCCTTCGATGAAGAGGAATGGTTGCACGGGCTGGCGATTCTGTTTTGCATCATCGAAGAGATGATTGAATTATTGCAGTCCGCCGACGATTCGGACGGTGGAGTCGGGATCGTGATCGAAAGCTGTCTGGAATCGATCTTCAAGCTGGTTCAGGATCACCATCATATTCCGGCGGAAGAACGCTTGAAGATTTTCCACCGGTTGTTGGAGGAGACACACCAGCCTTATTACGACGGGTGGTCGGATTGGCAGCTCGCGCTCCTCGAGGCGGCGGGCGCGCTGATCGAGTCGGAACAGATGCAACATCAATGGGATGATGCGGCGGATTCGCTCCTGGGTCATACGTCCGGAAGCAATTGGTCGCGGGAGTACACAGACGAGCGGGTAACTGTGCTCCGATATGGTCAAATTTTGGAACGTTCAGGTGAAGAACAGGCGAAAGCTTATTTGTATAAACATCTGCATTTCCCGGAAATCCGGGAGATTGCGATTCGTGCGGCGCTTGAGCAAGGCGATGCCGAGGAAGCGATCCGATTGGCAGAGGCCGGGGAAGCTCAAGATCAGGGGCTGCCGGGGCTCGTCTATCGCTGGAAGAAATATCGGTATGAGGCATACCATCGCACAGGACAAGTCGAACAGCAGCGGAAACTCGGGATGGAGCTGATCGTGAACGGAGAGTATGCGTATTATCGCTCTGTGAAGGATACATTTTCCGATGAGGGAGAATGGTCCTTGTATCTGCAAGATCTGTTAGATCAAATGGAGCAGAGCCCGAGGGGAGAGCACACATATACCCAAATCCTGGTGGAAGAGGAGATGTTCGCACGGCTTTTGGAATACGTCCGCAAGGCACCTTACCGAATTGAATCGTTCTATGAGCAATTGCTTCCGCATTACCCGGAGGAGGTGAAGGCGCTTTTCGTGGCATATATCGAATTCCGGGCGGATCAATCCAGGGACAGGCGAGATTACGCCGATGTTTGCCGGATCATTCGAATGCTTCAACAGGTTGGCGGGCGGAAAGAAGCGTTCACCGTCACACAAAAATTGTTAACCAAATTTCCGCGAAGACCGGCTTTCCGGGAGGAGTTGGGGAAGATTCGTTTTTGAAGAAAGACTAGAAGAACCTTTCAAGCTGGAATGTGTAGCCGAAACTTTCTTCACGGAGTCGGTATAGCCGATCATCGAGCAGCGCAGCGGTGAACGGAAAAAGTGTTGGGAGTTTGCCGTCAGAGTTCAAACGATGGGCATCTATCGACTAAAAAATCATTCGGAGAAATTGTTATATGAGAGATGAAATCAACGTTTCAGCTGCCGATATTGATGGTGTCTTGAAATATTTGGAGATTCTGGAACCCATTCCCGATATGATGAAAGCAAAAGGAGACAGGCTTAAAGCAGGAATGATTTGCAGAGATGATGGAGCTTACAAATTTGATTATAAGAGCTTTTACGAAGACAATCGGAATATATTTGACATCGAATCAAAAATAACGAAGGCTTTATACGAGCATAACTTTATCCTTTAGATGGGATAAATGTGAAGCCAAAGATGTAACTGGAGCAAAGTTTGCGTACATATTTATACCAACAAGCCTAGGATTGGTTATCAAGGTTCAGTGTGATGTCTGTAAAAGGGAATTACTTCTAACCGAATATGATTAGAGATTGAATTTTGCTTTCTTACCAAATGTGAATTAGGATTGCTACGCGACCAGAATCGTTCTGGTCGTTTTTTTGTAGAACGTACATTCGCTGACAAGCAGTTGTCATGACTTAACTTTAAAATAAAAAATATACCAGGTGATTTTAGCTTATTACCGGTGGTGTTGAAATGCAAATTGACAAGAATGATGTTAGGGATTGTCTGCTGAACTTAATCGCAGGTTTGGAACAGTGGGGAGAAGACTTCAGCGAGCTGCCGACTCTGTTACGCAAAGGACATATGCAGTTTGTACGCCTTCTGATGCTGCAAGGAAAAGATGCTCCAATAGACTTGCCATCACTCATCCAATTCCTTCAGAAACCGGCAGCTGAATGGGGCATTCCTGTTGACGATATTTTTCCGCTGGAAGCTCCGCTCCTGATCCCATATCTGGGCTTGTCGCCAGCGGCTCGTGAATTTATCTTCCTTTATGACTCGCCGGAAGAAGCGCAAGCGCAAGAAATGTTAGAAATTTTGCATTACTGTCGGGGTACGGTACCAATGTTGGAGGAGAAGTACAGAAAGGTTCGTGAGTTTATCATTACGAATCCGGTAGTATCGGCACATCGTTTAATGGAGTTCGGGCTGGAGTTGCAAGATACGGAATTGATGAAGCGGCTAAGTCGCTGTTATGAAGATATGACGGATGATTCAGACCGATATCGTAGATGTCCACGATGCGGATGGACACTGGAGTATCGTAACGATAACTGGCAATGTGGGACAGAAGATCTCTGCGGTAATCTGTCCAGTCGCGAAGATCTTAAGAGATGGGAAACTACCCAGCCCTTGCAGAGACTGCGTTATGGAATTTATCGTTACACGATGTTACCGGGTTTGGCAGAACTCTCTGTCAAAGATTGGCTTACAAAGAAAGGCTACAAAGTAACACTATTCCCGCAAGTTGATCGATTTGATCTTGCGATTCAGTTAGATTCCCATTCTGTATATTTGGATATGAAAGATTTTAAGCATCCGCTTCATTTGGCCAACTTCTTCAACAAGATGCAACCTCACAAACTAGAGAAATATCGAGAGCCTCATGTATATATTGTCATTCCGCAATACCGAAATAAACTATATCCCGGTTATGCAAGGCTCGTTACACAAGCACTCGCGTCTCATACGAGTCATCTTCAGGTAATTAATGAAAAAGATATCCTAAGAGTGCTGGAAAGGGAGGCGATGAACGAATGAGAGTATCATATTGGAACTTCTTTGAGCAACTCCTTCCTCGTCTCGCTCCATCCGGACTGCCGCGACAAACGATCGAGACAATTTTTACAGTTGAATTCAATAGCGTTGCATAAACATTGCTTTTCTATCGTTTATAGAATTTTCCGAAAACGGACCTGCCGCCGTATAGGCTAAAAAGTTAAGGGGGCTATGCATGCAAGGCAGTCATTGTCCATTTGGTAATATCTAGGATTTCAAGGTGCTGATTACCTTTTCTTGCTTTGCGTTGCCTTAGCTCTTCACGACCTTCTGCCGACCTTTCGAAGTGCGTGCTGGTTTTCGAAATACAGCCGCTTTAAAAACTTCCCACGACTTGGTGAGATTCGATTTTAGTAGTCGGCTTAGATCAAGCAGCGACTTAGTTGTCGAGAGCTCCAGTTTCATCAGGAGCAGAAGGCAGTAACTAATCAGGCAAATCAGGATCTGGTTCCATACGGCGTTTTCATCTTCACCGTAGAATCGCGTCAACTTCAGATGCTGCTTCAACCATCGGAAGAAGGTTTCAATCTTCCAGCGATTGCGGTACAAGTCGCCGATTTCTTCAGCGGTCAGATCGAATCGGTTCGTTATGATTCGGATGGGATTTCCTTTTAAATCGACGGTTTCGATGAGGCGAAGAACATGCTTCATCTGTTTGGCCCCTTTGCCGATCTTCACCATGCGATCCCGAGTCATGACCGAGCCTTCCGCTGTTGGAAATTCATCCATCACTTCGACAATAGCATTGTCTTTCAACCGAGTAACGAAGAAGACTCCATCCCAGCAGTACTGGTCGTATTTCTCGTAGTCCACGTAGCCGCGGTCAAATACATAAGTAGCGCCGGTTTCATCGATGAGCGCATCCATTTGGGTGCGATCTGACGGCTTGGCCGGAGTGAGCACGGCCTTCTCCGGATAGACCGTATCCGGATCACAGAAGGTCACGCGTAAGTGGAGTTTCACGCCGGCTTTCGTTTTCCGGTACGTTGCCCACTTGTACTTGCTAAGACACAGACTCATGGTCGTGGAATCCAGCAGTTTAACCGTACCGACTCGCCCAGCGGCAGGCGTGCGAATGCGAGTGACCTGAGCGACCAGATCGACAAATAGCTGCTGTAAAAGTTCCGGCGACAGCTTGTTGTTCTTCCTGGAAAGCTGCGAAATACTGATGGAGGTGATGCCGAGTTCTTTCTGGAAGGCTTCGTTATTCTCAATTTCGGTGACAATGTCCCGCAAAGCCTTGCGCTGATTCAGCTGAGCGTCCATGAAGATGAGAAGGTACGCTAGAGTGGTAAGCTTCTTCACATACTTGTCTTCGCCGGTTTCTGTGGTCCAGTCGGAAATTATTTTTGCATTTAAGGGTGCAACCCATTTACCAAATGACGAAAGTAGTGTATCCTTGTCCATGCGTGATCTCCTATGATTAGGGATTTGGACAGGACTACCTGCTACCCTAATTATGGAGATTTTTTCTTGCAATGGACGTCTTTAATTTAACATTTTTAGCACAATTTAGAATAACAGAGAAGGGTTCGAATTTAATGCAACGCTATTGAATGCGAATATATACTCACCGACAAATATATGTCAGCGATATTTTGTATAATAGTATATGAGCTTAAGTAATCCAGGGCAGGAATACACCATTAGGCTGTCGAAATATAGTTCTTGAGATCCGATTTTGGAATTCGAATGCACGGATGACCGGAGTGAAAGTATGGCGAGTTTACAAGAATCGATTGCTTTGGAGATCAAGACTGCTAGAACTAAACGAAATAAAATGTTATTTGTTGTGGTGAGTCGGATTTCACAAGTAGAGTTGCAACGTGCCATTCATCAAATGGAGATTCCAATCCTTAACGTAGGCTTATTATTGTCTGAGCAACTACGACTACTTCCTCCAGAAAAAAGGCCTTTCGAAGTAGGCAGGATACTTCGATCACTTCTAGCAGGGGAAAATAAGGATGTAGTTTTTCTTGACCATATTGAGTATTTATTTGATACCGAATTGAAGCAGAACCCTATTCGGTTGTTCGAAAATTTGAGCGGGAACAAGACGCTCGTAATTCACTGGCCAGGCACATTGGAGAACGGCGCTTTAATATACGCAACACCCGAACATCCTGAATATTATCAAAGCGATAACTCGTATTCAAGTTATGTTATCGAAATCTAATATAGAAGGGGTTATTGTGAAGTATGAAGTATCGCGAACTTGTTCAGTTTGAACCCATTCGCTCCATTATCGAATTAAGAACCGCTGATGATAGCATTATTGATAATTATGTCATTTCTAACCGGATGGCAGAAGTACTAAATGATATTATTATCGAACAACTACAATTTGATCGTCCTATTGACCATAAAGGGATTATGGTTGTCGGAAATTATGGAACGGGTAAATCGCATTTGATGAGTGTGATTGCTGCACTAGCTGAACATCCGGGTACGAGTGGCCGTTTGCAAAATCAGACAGTTGCAGCCAAGGCCAAAGAAATCGAAGGAAAGTTTAAAGTGCTTCGAATCGAATTCGACGGTATTGATATGCCGTTTCGCGAAGTGCTGTTTCGGGAGATGACGGAATACTTACAAAGCATTGGTGTTAACTATGAAATGCCAGAGCTTTCTCAAGTTGTCAGCAATAAAGATGAGTTCGTCAAATTGATGTCTGTTTTCCACGAGACATATCCGGACCATGGATTTCTTCTCATTATAGATGAATTGTTGGATTACTTGCGCAGCAGGAAAGAACAGGAACTGATGCTGGACCTTAACTTCCTCCGGGCCATGGGCGAGATTACACAGTCGACAAGGTTCCGCTTTATGACCGGCGTGCAGGAAATGCTGTTTGATAATCCGCGATTTGCCTTTGTAGCTGAGCAATTAAGAAGAGTTAAGGAACGTACGGTTCAGGCTATTATTGCTCGTGAAGATATTGAATTTGTCGTTTCGCAGCGGCTACTTAAGAAGAACGATACTCAAAAAGCTTATATCCGCGAACACTTGCAAAAGTTCGCTCCATTGTATGATAAGTTAGGGGAGCAACTTGAAAAGTATGTAGAACTGTTCCCGATTCATCCGGCTTATTTAACTGCGTTTCAGAAGGTCAAGATTGCGGAGAAACGCGTTGCTCTAACGACCATTAGCGATGAAATTGAAAAACTTCTCGATCAAGATGTTCCGGCAGACAGCCCCGGGATTGTTTCTTTTGATAGCTATTGGACCTATATACAATCCGATAGCACATTGCGTTCAGATCCGGATGTTCGGGAAGTCATGGAGAAAGCAGATGTCCTGCTGGACAGGGTCGAATATGCATTCCAAAAACCGTCATACAAACCGATGGCCAAACGAATCGTTCAGGCTCTATCTGTCTTCCGACTTACAACGGATGATCTGAGGGTTCGAATTGGAATGACACCATCGGAAATGCGGGACCAATTGTTCTTGTTCGATAAAAACTGTGATATGGACGTAGAGTTTCTCGATACTACCATTGAGTCAACACTGAAAGAGATATTGAAGTCTGTTAGCTATCAATTTATTTCCACGAATCAAGAAAATGGACAGTATTATCTTGATCTAGACAAGGATGTTCCTGTAGATGATCACATTGCAAGTAAAGCGGAAACGTTAAGCGGAGAGCAGTTAGATCGTTATTATTTTCAAGTATTAGAACGAGTGCTTGAATGTTCACCGTCTACATATGTTACGGGATATCGAATCTGGCAACACGAACTGGATTGGTATAGTCACAAAGCAACAAGGCCAGGTTATCTTTTCTTCGGTGCACCTAATGAACGTTCCACGGCTCAGCCGGAGCGGGATTTCTATATCTATTTCTTACAAGCATTCGATGTTCCAAAATTTAAGGATGAGAAGAAGCCGGACGAAGTTTTCTTCGTGCTTGATACGAAGGATCAGACGCTGTTCCATAATTTGAAGCAGTATGCCGGGGCTAAGGAAATGGCGTTAACGGCTTCAACCGCTACGAAGGGGTTATACGAAGAAAAAGCTAACCATTACATTAAGGAATTAACCTCGTGGTTCAAGGTAAATATGCCAACCGCGTTTAAAATGACTTATAGAGGTATTACGAAAAAGTTGGCAGATTGGAGCTTTACTGCACCCGCGCAAGCGACAGTTCGTGAAATCGTGGACACCGCGGCCGATGAATGCTTAACACAATGGTTCGAGGAGAAATATCCGGATTACCCTGTATTTCGAACAGACAGGACATGCCTGAAATGGGATGTATTAAAGACTACTTATATTCCGGAGGCGTTAAGCTCGATCCAATCAGCTACAAAAACTAAAACGGCTAGGGCGATTCTGGAAGGACTTGTATTGCTCGATGGCGATAAATTGAACGTTCAAAAATCCGGATATGCGAATTGGATTATGCAGCTTGTGAACTCCAAAGGTCATAATCAGGTTGTTAATGCTTCTGAGCTGCTGCATACGGAACGAATCGCCGGCGGGATAGAAGTAAAGAGAACGGTACAGTTTAAATTAGAGCCGGAACTGCTGGCGGTATTGTTGGTTACGCTTGTATATAGCGGAGATATCGTCATCACAATCAACGGCACGACTTATGATTCAATGAAACTCGATGAATTAATTCGTCTAAAGGCAGAAGGCATTATGGAGTTTTCTCACATTAAGAAGCCATCTGATTTGCCGTTAGCAGAATTGCGAGCATTATTTGATCTGTTTGCAATCAGTCATGGACTTCTCCAACCCCAATCCCAAACAACTGGGGTCGCACAGTTACAAGTGGAAGTGGAGAAGTTGTTAAAAGAGATCGTAAAGTTGGAGCAGGATATTAAATCCGGGATTCCGACATGGGATTTTCCGTTGCTGTCAGAGAACGAAATTAAAGAAAATCAACAGAAACTACGGAAGCTTAACGAATTTTTACAAAGCTTGAGTGTATATAACACACCAGCTAGATTGAAAAATTTCAAATACTCGATCGCCGATATCGAGACAATGCAAGAGCATATACAACTGGCTAAACAGTTAAGAGCATTAGAGCAAAAGGCGATCGATGTAACGCAAAAGGCGCAGTATATCGTAAATGCGCTCAATCACGTACAAGTGAAACATGAATGGCATGCGAAAGCCGAAGGGGCATTAGAAGACGTTCTCCATGCTCTGAAAGTGGGAGGAGATTGCCAGAAAGAGATTCAAAGCTTACAGAAGCTGAAAGAACAGTATATCGATCTGTATTACGCGATGCATAGCAGCGCTCGATTCGGTATTACCGATCAGAACAAGAAGGATCAACTATTGCAAGATGGCAGATATGCAACTTTGCGTCAATTAGCAAGCATCTCTATCCTGCCTTCAAGACAGCTGGAGGAATGGAAGTCCAAGTTGGATCAGCTAAAGTTCTGCTGGAATTTGAAGAAAGATGACTTGGAACATGCGGTGATTTGCCCTCATTGCCGATATCGCCCGAAGGATGAACCTTACATTCAGCAAGTCAGTATTTCTAAACTGAATGAAGAACTCGAGGAATTACTGACATCTTGGACGGAGACTGTAATCAGCACATTGAATGATGCCGAGATAAAAGAAAGTATTTCGTTACTTAATGCTGAACAAAGACAGTTAATTGAACAATTTGTCCAAGAAGGGAAATTCTCTTCCCCCGTAGACTTAAAACTAGTCCAAACTTTGAAGGACTTGTTTGAGGGGATTCGTAAAGTTGAGCTATCAGTAGATCAATTGGTCCAGATGGCTGGGAATGGCCATCCATTAACAGTGGATGAGTTGAGAAGCCGATTTGAAGCACTTGTCAGAGATCATATAGGAACCGGCAACGGTAATCGAGTTAGGATTTTACTGCGGAAAGGTGATATACAGAATGGCTGATAAGGTTGAACAACTTGAGTTCCCCGATGAAAATCAAACAGCCCAAACAGGTCCTGTGACCTGTTTGGGTATGACTTTTGAAAATGATGAAGCTCGCCGCGCTTACTTTATAGAAGAATTGAGAAAGAAGCTGCCGGAGCTCAGAAAGATAGAAGGATTCCCCATCGGTGAGGATGAGGATATACTTGCTCTGTCTGATCCGCCGTATTATACAGCGTGTCCGAATCCTTGGATAAATGAATTTGTGAAGTATTGGTCAAATGGAAGCAACAACTATCGGTTGTATAAACCTTATGCCGCAGATGTGACGGAAGGTAAAAATGATCCGATCTATAACGCTCATAGTTATCATACAAAAGTTCCACATAAAGCAATAATGAGATATATTTTAAATTTTACTGCTCCAGGAGATATAGTTTTTGACGGCTTTTGTGGTTCTGGGATGACTGGAGTAGCAGCACAGCAATGTGGAGATCTAAATGCAATTAAAGAATTAGGTTATAAAACAGATGATTTGAACAATGTATATTCATATAACGAAAGCGTTAATGAGTGGGAACTATTTTCTAAAGTCGGTAGAAGACATGCAGTATTAATGGATCTCTCTCCTGCTGCTACATTTATCGCATATAACTATACAAAGCCTTATAATGTCAGCAATATTGAATCTCAATTTAATAGAGAATTATTAAAACTAGACAACAATTACAGTTGGATGTATTTAACCCTCCATCAAATAAATGACGAAAATATTATTGATGGAATTTGTAGTAAGGTTGCAAGTGCTCAGGTTAAAGACATACCCGATATTTTGAATTCCAATAAATATACTTTTGGAAAAATAAACTATGTTGTTTGGAGTGATGTGTATTATTGTCCAAATTGTGGGGCTGAATTGGATTATTATTCATTAACATGGAACTATGAAGAGAAAAAATCGAAAACTAAAATAGTATGTGATTCTTGTGCAGCTACTTTTCGCAATCACAATGATTTAGAAAGAGTTTGGAATACTTATTACGATCATGCTATAAATGAAATTGTTACACAAATAAAGCAGGTTCCAGTTCTAATTAATTATTCTGTTGGCAAAAAAAGGTTTGAGAAAAAACCTGATTCCTTAGATATAATCCTTTACAATAAGGCCGGTCAATTATTAAGGGATTTAGAATTTCCAACAGATCCTCTTACTGATGGAGGTGAGATATCTCGCCCCAAAAAATTAGGTTTTACCCATGTACACCATTTTTATAATAACCGTTCACTTGCAATGTTATCACTTTCAATGAAAGATTTACAGGTAAATCAATCGGCAAAATTCTTTCTGCACGGTAGTATATTGCCGAAAATCAATAAAATGAATCGATATATGCCTCAGCATGGAAGTCGTGCATTAGTTGGGCCGATGGCAAACGCATTATATTTTCCGCCAATGCATGTTGAAAACAATGTCTTGGATCAATTACACTTTCAAGCAAAAAAAATCATAAAAGCTTTAAACGAAATGTCAGGAAGTATTATTTCTACTCAAAGCTCAACTTCTATACCTTTAGAAGATTCAACTATTGATTATATTTTCGTAGATCCTCCTTTTGGGGCAAATATAATGTATTCCGAATTAAGTTTTGTAAGAGAGTGTTGGCTAAAGGTAATAACAAATAATAGTAAAGAAGCTATTGAAAATAAGCACCAAAATAAGGATATTAATTTATACAGAAAACTAATGACTGAATTTTTCAAGGAAGCATATCGTATTTTAAAACCTGGTAAGTGGATAACAATTGAATTTTCTAATACACAAGCAAAAGTATGGAATGCAATTCAACAAGCTTTGCAAGACTCTGGATTTATTATAGCAAGTGTAGATGTGCTAGATAAAAAGCGTGGTGGCTTCCATGCCATGATCACAACGACCGCAGTAAACCAGGACCTTGTTATATCTGCATATAAGCCAACTGCTCATTATGAAAGTAAAATTATTAATGGACGTCAAGATGAACAATCAATTTGGGCATTTATAGAACAACATCTTGCTATGCTTCCCATTTACAACGGATCTAAAGGAAATGCTGAACAAATAATAGAAAGAACTCCCAGGGTTCTTTTTGATAGAATGATTGCTCATCTTATTAGACATGGCATTAATGTTAATTATTCATCTACGGAGTTTCAAACAATTCTTCAGCAGCGGTATCCAGTTAGGGATGGGATGGTTTTTCTTGACTCACAAGTCGCAGAATACGATAAAAAACGGATTCAAGCGAAAGAATTTGTCCAACTTAGCCTTTTCGTCTCAGATGAGAACAGTGCGATTGAATGGCTCCGTCAACAATTGCTCAAAAAACCACAAACACGGCAAGATTTGCATCCGAACTTCATGAAAGAAATACAACATATCGCCAAGCATGAACTTCTGCCGGAATTGGATGTTCTTCTTGAGCAAAATTTTCTGAAGTACGACGGCGAAGGAGAAGTACCGAGTCAAATCCATGCCTATTTAAGCAGCGACTATAAGGATCTTCGCTGTCTAGATAAAAACGATCCGAAATTGAAAGAGAAGGCGAAGAATCGGTGGTATGTACCTGATCCGAACAAACAAGCAGATTTGGAGAAACTGCGGGAAAAATCACTGTTGAGAGAGTTCAATCAGTATGTTGAAGAACTTTCGAACAGTAAGAAAAAATTAAAGCAATTCCGTACGGAAGCGATTCGAGTTGGGTTTCATAAGGCTTGGACCGAGAAAGACTATAAAACTATTGTCGATATTGGAAATCGTCTGCCTGAATCGATTCTGCAAGAAGACGAGAAGCTCCTGAGATATTATGACAATGCGCAGACGAAGCTTGGGCTATAAGGAAGTGAACGGATTGAACGGTTGGCGTCAAAAGGTGCTTGAATGTTTTCAAGCACCTTTCCCCCATCTTACGATCGTTAGCGATCCGGACCAATTGCTTGAAGATGAGAGCATCCTTTCCACATTAACGGGGCAAGGATTAGAAATTATAAAGCTTCAGGATCGAGCGTCATTTCGTTACGAAATGGAAAGCCGATTTAAGAACAAAGATCAACATGTAAATTGCGTTGTTGTCAGCCAATTGGAAGACTTAAGAGAAATCCCCTTTGATATATGGAGCAATGCACAGAAGGTTGAATTGCGGAAAAGCGGTCTGTTCCCCGGACTTTCTGCTCATATTGTACGCCAGTTGGATACACGAACATTGGACTTGTTATCCGGTATAACCATCAGTGGCACGGTATCTTCCGAACGGGCAACGATTGACTTTATCTTAAGACAAGTCTATGGGATATCCTATGATTCCGTGCATTCTCTATCCGATTGTCTGATGCTAGCCATGCGATATCATCGACTTCAGTGTGAAGTTCCAGAAGTGATACAACAATATCTGATTGACGATCTGAAACATCGAATAACGGATGTTCCTATTCAAGATTGGATATCCTCACATCACGCTTTTGTGCAGTATCTGCAGCAGGAGTGGCATGGATTTGTTGAAGACCATTTTCCGGAATCACATGCTTTTTGGGACCCCGAGGTACGTGCAGTGTTAAGCATGCTTTTCATCGAAGGCGATCTGTCCCCTGTTCCGATTAATCTCGATTCTTTCCCGGATGTGTTCTTCTGGGGCGTATCTTATGATGATAAGCGACAGAAAATCGAAATGCTGAAAGAAATAGAGCGACAGGTGGAGACGTTACTTTCTTCCTCACCAGATCGCCGCACCTGGATACAGATCGCTCGTCTCTTTGGGAAGGCAAAAAGTATCTTGTTAGAAGTGCAGCTTGAGGATGAGGACAGCAACCTATTAGTAGACATGGAGGAAAGAGTTGAGGCAGGTTTTGAACAGTGGTTATCGGATCACTATGGATCATTGGCTACGTTAACGGATCGAAATGCTCCGGTAATGGTGCATAAAACGGTTGAGGTGCTCAGGCTGAAGGGACAAGAGAAGGTTGCGCTTATTGTCTGTGATGGGCTGAGTTTTGTTCAATGGGCTCAAATGGAGCGGGAATTAGTGAAAGATTTTCAGTGTGAGGTCTATGGTTCATTCGCGTGGATTCCTACCCTAACTTCTGTATCCAGACAGTCTATTTTCTCTGGCGAAATTCCGCGATTCTTCTACGATTCCATTAACACAACGTCCAAAGAGGAAAAAGCCTGGAAGACAGTCTGGGAAAGAAATGGCGTTCCCTCAGTTTATGTTACTTACGAACGCGGTTTAGGACAAGGAGAATATGATCGATCCAATATTGCAGCATTGGCCAAATCGAACACCAAAGTTGCCGGCCTTGTTATCGATACGATCGATCAACTCACTCACCATACCATACAAGGCCAGTTAGGCATGTATGCTGCAATTGACGTGTGGTTGAAACAAAGATATTTGCAAACCCTTCTTTTGGACTTGTTGAACGCGGGTTTCAATGTTTATCTTACCTCCGATCATGGAAACAAGGAAAGTAAGGGGGTAGGGCGAACAAATGATGGGACACTTCCTGAAACCCGTGGGGAGCGCGTAAGGGTATATCGCGATGTTGTCCTAAGGGATCAGGCCGCAGTACAATATTCAAGTAAACGATGGTCAGGTACGGGATTGCCGGATGACTATTACGTCCTAATCGCTCAATCAGGAGAAGCCTTCGTTCGTGAAGGTGAGATTGTGGTAAGTCATGGCGGTGCAAGCATAGAAGAGGTTATTGTCCCTTTTGTCCACATTCAAAAAAAGATAATGTAGGTGTACGATGAAAAAAGCAGTCGGTTTCGATCAAAAAATTCAACTTCATCAGCTTGATTTTATTGCGAATGAAATCCCTAGAATGTCATCAAGGGATGCATTGTACCAATTGGTTGATGAACGGCTCATGGCCGATATTGGAGGAGCAAAATCGCGTGCGAATGCCCGTTCGATTTTGTTTAAAATTTGGTTCTTAGTTTCAGACGAGCATATCGAGCTTCGTGACAGGGCGTTGGAGATGTTTCAACATGCAACGCGGGAAGAAAAGATTGTGCTTCATTGGGGCATGTGTCTCCTTGCGTATCCTTTCTTTAAGGATACGGTAGAGCAGCTAGGCTACTTGTTTCACTTGCAAGATGAGGTGACTAGCGAACAGATCGGCCGTAAGATCAAAGGGCTGTACGGTGAACGGCGGCGGGTTGAAGTATCTGTGAATGCCGTACTTAGTTCACTTCGCTCCTGGGGAGTCCTAGAAATGGGGAAGCGTAATTCTCATACCATGGCAGCGAAAATAAATATTTCATCGACGGAATTAAAGAAATGGCTCGTACAAGTCATACTTATCGTTACAGGTAAGACCGTCATTGAACTAAATCATTTATCTGGAGAGCCCTGTATTTTCCCATTCGAACTAAGTGTACTGGAATCTGAGCTTTCGGGTAATCATTTGGAGATTACACGTCAAGGAATTGGACGGTTATTAGTTGGGCTTAAATAAACGCTAACTCTGCTCGCGTGCGCCGCGGCAGAGTCTTTTTGCAAAGTGGGTGATGATTATGCTAGTCAAAGGCGATATTGTACGTGCTCCCCAGTTTCCGGAAACGGTGGAGATTAACAGCGTTGAACTGGTAGACGAGTATTTTGTTAATATTTCAGCTATTGGACGGGAATCGAATCAATATTACGAATTGATGATCGAACGAAGCGATTTGGAAAACTTTAAGAGGATAAATGAGTCTGTTACATCAGAAATAGTAAACGCGCAAGAGTTGCAACAATATCTACAGTATTTTGTTTTCTCAATGGATACAAAGTATTCCTCCAAGAGGGCTTTGGGGAATAAAAAATTGATCCCGCTCCCTCATCAAATCGAAGCTGTATATAGTCGTATGCTTCAAACTCCTCAAATTCGTTTTTTACTTGCGGATGATCCAGGGGCAGGCAAAACGATCATGTCCGGCATGCTCATAAAAGAGTTGATGGCTCGTGATCGTATCCAAAGGGTTCTGATTCTTGTTCCGCCACTTGTACTAAAGCAGTGGCAAGAGGAACTCAGTGAGAAGTTTGGGGAGCAGTTTTTTATTATCAATCGTTCTACCGTCAAACAATATGGGTCTGAAAATCCTTTTTTTAAGCATGACTTATGCCTGTCCTCCGTATATTGGGCGGCACGAGAAGAAGTGAAAAGTATGCTTAGCGAAGTCGATTTTGACCTTGTTATCGTGGATGAAGCACATAAAATGGCTGCATATACACACGGTACGATCAATAAAAAGACGTCCAAAACGAAACTCTATCAACTTGGTGAATTGTTGTTGCGCCGTAGTGAACATTGTGTTTTACTCACCGCTACTCCGCATAAAGGCGATATGGAAAACTTTCGTCACTTGATGAAATTGGTTGATGGAGATATTTTCTCGAGTCTATCTGTCAATGAAACGTTGAAGGAGAAAGCTAATCCATTTATTATTCGAAGATTGAAAGAGAATATAAAGAATTTTGACGGGACACCACTATTTCCAAAGCGTACAGTGAAAACGATTCAATATGAACTCTCTAAGCCAGAGTTACAGCTATATGAGGATGTAACGAACTACGTACGACATTATTTTAATCGGGCTATTAATTCTGGAAGCAATAGTACAGCGTTTGCTATGATGCTTCTTCAACGCCGTCTTAGTTCGTCTATTGCGGCAATCGATTTGTCACTACGACGTCGCAGAAAACGATTGCAGCATTTATTAGAGCTGACAGTAAAAGAACGTAAAAAATTTATCGATAAAACAAAAACTATAAATATAGACGAGTATTCCGATGAAGCATTGGATTTGCAAGAAAAGATAGAACAACAGCTTGAGCAAGCCGTAGACCAAGTTGATACGGAGGAGCTTCAAATTGAGATCGACCAATTGTCTCGATTAATCAAGCAAACAGCTTACTTGAAGTCTAATGCAATCGAACGAAAATACGATGAATTGGAACGGACTTTATTTGGTTTAAATGGTTTGCTGAACCAAGGGGAGAAACTGCTCATCTTTACGGAGTCTGCCGATACACTGGAGTATTTGGAGAAGAGACTACTAGAGAGACTCCCAAGAGTGGCCAAGATCATTGGTAAATATTCAATGGATGAGCGAAGAAAGCAAGTAGAACTATTCCGTAATGAATGTCAAGTAATGATTGCCACGGATGCCGGCGGCGAGTCGATCAATCTGCAATTCTGTAATCAGATGATTAATTACGACATCCCATGGAATCCGAATCGATTAGAGCAACGAATGGGTAGAATCCATCGTATCGGCCAGAAAAACGACGTAGCTGTATTTAACTTGGTGGCATCCAATACTCGGGAAGGCGATGTCATGATTCGTTTGCTGGATAAGATGGATCGTATGCGCAACGACCTTGGATCGGATCTTGTATATGATTTTATCGGTGAGATATTTAATGGTGAAGATCACGATCTTCCTTCACTCATGCAAGCTGCAATTTTAGAACGCGAAAATCTAGATGACATAATAGCATCCATGGAACGATCGATATCGGAAGAGCACCAAAGATTGCTAGAGTTTGTCCAACAAGAGCGATTAGCCGAAGATGCATTTGATTTGCCGAAAATGAGACGTGAACAGCATGACATAGCCGTATCGAAACTGTCCCATCGTAGTTATGCTGAATTTGCCGAACAGGTGTTGGTCAGGAACAACATTCGGGTATATTCATCACAACAGGAGAAAGTAAAGCGGATTGATCGGTTTCCTAAGTACATCAGGGACTTATGCCGAATCCATAACTTACCATATAGTCAAATGAATGAGGCAGTTCGTTTTACACCGTACTCCGAATATAGTGATGAAAATGTAATGCTGCTGTCCGACGATCATCCATTATTTCGACTGTCTATGTTACTAGCTCAGAAAGATCAAAATAAATTGACAGTTCAGCGGTTTATGGTCTCATACCCCATTCCAGAGCCGATGACAGTGGACGTTTATTCAGTCAATGTCGTTGATGGAACTGGTAAAGAGCTTGATGGTGAAGTCATCTGCATCGCTAGAAAAGAAGATGGCTCGGTGTTTAGACTCGATAATTATTGGCTATTTCAGCAGCAGTTTATTGGGGAGCCAATGGTATTGGATGTCATTGATGATAAGTCCATGCGTTCAGCGGCGGTTCAGCAAGCCATTGAGATTAGAGATCATGTAAGGGCTAAGCGCAATCAATATTTAAACCGCGTTCATCAGTATCTTGATCAAACATTTACGAAGCAAATACATGAGCTGATGGACCGCAGAGCTGAATATGAACGAGATAATCATGATAATCGCAACAGTGCTTTAATCAATCAATTGGATGCAAGTCTTATTGATATCGAATTGCGAAAAGAAAACCGGCTAACCCAGGTTGAACGACAAAAAAATATTACCATGAAACCGCCGAAACGAATCATGCAGCTAGAAGTAGTTCCAAGAGGAGTTTCGGAGAGGCTTTTATCTGTGGACTACAAAGAGGTTGTAGAAGCCTACGAACGCCAACATGGTCGGAGCAATGTGAAAATGTTTGATCCATTGGCGAGAGTCGATTTCTATAGTGAGCGTTTTAACGGTGAGCCGCGCTTCATTATTTTGACGGACAATAGAGACTTCTTTCCGTCAGAGGAATACCTTGAGGATTTGGCGGACATTGCTGAGTATACGTATGTTTATTATATTCAAGGTTACATGGTGTTGGGTGAGCAAAGACTGGCTCGTCGTATCCTTGTATAACCCCTAATTGGAGGTAGTGGGATGAGAATAGCAAAAATAAAAATTGAAAGATACAGGGGAATTAAAGAGTGTGAAATTTATTTAACTGGTCGTACAGTTCTAGTAGGAGATAACAATATCGGAAAATCAACAATATTAGAAGCGATTGATCTTGTTCTTGGTCCTGAGCGGTTATCAAGGTCACCTGTCATTGATGAGCATGACTTTTATGCGGGTGAGTACTTGGATAAGGAAGGAAATCCGGTTGAGATAAATATTGAAGTTATTATTGTTGATCTAAGTGATGAACAACAAAGGTATTTTCGAAATCATCTCGAGTGGTGGGATAATGAAAATAATTTATTAATTGACGGCCCTCCGCCGGAATCAACAGATAAAGAAAGCGTAGTAGCAGCTATCAGATTGGGTTTCAAGGGGAATTACGATGCTGATGAGGATGACTTTACGGGGAGAACATACTTCTTATCTCCTAAAAAAGACGATGGTACATATGAACCGTTCAGAACAAAAGATAAGAGGGTATGTGGATTTCTATTCCTAAGAACACTTCGTACAGGTTCTCGGGCATTAAGTTTGGAACGGGGCTCGTTACTTGATATAATTCTACGCTTGAATGAATTGCGTCTTCCTATGTGGGAAGATGTCTTGAAACAGCTGAGAGATATATCAGTTGCTGAAAATCCTGAACTAGGTATTTCTGGAATCTTGGAATCTGTACAAAATTCCGTGCAATCATTTGTTCCATCGGATTGGGCTGATAATCCTCATTTGCGAGTTTCAGATTTAACTAGAGCGAACTTAAGGCGAATACTTACTGTCTTTATGGCTACAGGCTCAATTCGCGATGATGGAACAGAATATGCAGCTCCATTCCAGCATCAAGGTACTGGTACCATTAATGCTTTAGTCCTTACGCTATTATCCATGATTGCGGAATTAAAACAAAATGTAATATTTGCTATGGAGGAACCTGAAATTGCGATACCGCCATATACCCAAAAGCGTATCATACAAAGTGTAAGTTCTAAGTCAGCACAAGCTATATTTACCTCGCATTCTCCATATGTACTTGAAGAATTTGATCCTTCGGAGATATTAGTCATCAATCGTGTAGGTGGGAAATTGACAGGAGTTCCAGCTAAATATCCACCATCAGTCAAACCTAAAAAGTATCGGGATGAATTCCGAAGACGATTCTGTGAAGCACTGTTGGCCCGCAGAGTATTAATTACTGAAGGTCGCACGGAATATGATTCTTTCCCAGCTGTTGCAAGAAGATTACAGGAACTGCATGGAGAAGAATACAAGACATTTGAAGAACTTGGTGTTGCTATAGTAAATGCTGAAGCAGAGTCGCAAGTAGCACCGATCGGGGAGTATTTCCGAAAACTTGGTAAAACGACATTTGCAGTTTTTGACAAGCAAAGTGATGAAAATAGAAGGGCTATTGAGAGCGCAGTGGACTATCCCTTTGAAGCACAAGAAAAAGGATTTGAGGATGTCATACTTGAAGGGTCTAAGGGAGAAGCACTTCGTCGTTATGCCCTCATGTTAGTTAACGATGGAGACTGGCCTTCACATATGAGCGCCCAAAAACCCACTGAAACAATTCCACTTGATGATTTAAAAAAAGCACTCAGAGAATTCTTTACAAAATCGAAGGCAAATGGAAGTGCGGCTGATTTTCTAGGTCAATGCTCTAAAGATGAAATGCCAGAATTTCTTGTGAGCATAGTAAAATCAATTCAAGTTATAATCGAAAAGAGATCTAAAAGGTAAAACTATCGTGGATGTTGACGGGGAAGATGTAGATGAAACATCAGAACATATAGAAACAGAGTAGGAAAGGGGGCTTCTAACTATGTTTGAACTCTCAGAGCAGAAAAAACAATTATTAAAGACTGAGGGGAATCTTTTAGTTCTGGGAGGCCCTGGTTCAGGCAAGACTACGATTGCATTACTGAAAGCAAAACGGATAATTGAAGAAGAAGGAATTAAAAGAGGTCAGGTTATATTATTTTTAAGTTTTGCAAGGGCGACTATTTCTCGTGTTGAAGAACAAGTTGGTCTTCTTATTTCTGATAAAATACGAAGCCACCTCGAGATTAATACATATCATGGTTTTATATGGAATTTGCTAAAATGCCATGGTTACCTAATAAATTCCAATGCCCCAATTCGTCTCCTCCCTCCGCCAGAAGCAGCATCAAGATTTGCAAATATTTCGGGTAAACAAGCTCGTGAGGAAGAGAAGTATAGGCTTTTCAAAGAAGAGGGAATTCTTCATTTTGATTTGTTTGCGAGAATTGGTGCCGATCTCCTATCTAGAAGTAATGCATTAGCTAAAGTTATATCGGCTGCCTATCCGGTTGTTATTCTTGATGAATTCCAAGATACAAATTCAGATGAATGGGAGTTTATTAAAGCTATTGGGAAAAGGAGCAGGCTAATTGCCCTTGCTGATGCCGAGCAACGTATCTATGAATTTAGAGGAGCAGACCCTGCACGAATTGGAGAATATATTAAAGAATTTCATCCAACTCAATTTGATTTCGGTATAGAGAACAATCGTAGCAAAGACACGGATATAGTGCAATTTGGAAATGATATTTTAAGTGGCAAAAATATAGGTAGGAAATATAAGAATGTGCACTTTTTAGGATATCCTTTTCGTCAAGGATATCCTCACATAGATTTAAAGTTTACAGTTTTAAAGGCACGTAAAAAAATAATCGATGCTGGTCGGAAGGATTGGTCAATAGCAGTTTTAGTACCTTCTAAGAGGTTGATGTTGGAGATTTCAAGCTGTTTTAGTACAGTTCATACTCTTGCCAATGGCAATGTAATACCCCAAATTAAACATGAGGTGGCACTCGAAACAGCTGGCCCATCTTTAGCAGCGATATTGATTGCGGGGGTTCTTGAATTGGGCTCACAAAAGCAAACAAATGCAGATAGACTTATTGGTGATTTATGTGAACACATTCGAGGAAGAAAAGGAGATGAAACTCCAAGTAAAGCTGATCTTGATTTTTCATCAGCACTTCTTGAATATATTAAATCAGGAAAGATCCGCGGCAAGAATAGACAGTTGGCAATTCAGGAATGTCAAAGAATAATGTCTGAAAGTACCAAGATTGAGTTTACTGGAAATCCAGGTGGAGATTGGATAACTGTACGGAATTTAATTAAAAGTTCCACATCCGGTTACCTTAAACAGGTGGAGAATGATGCTCATTTTTTAAGATTGTTGCATAAGGGTTCGATTCTATCAATAAACTTGAGTAATCTATGGAAGGATTATGGAAACTATTCAGGGGCGACAGAAGCCGTCCGAAATGCTCTTCTTCAAGAACATTTTTCAACTTCCACAAGGGTATGGAAGGGTGTTCATGTAATGACAATTCATAAGTCCAAGGGTAAGGAGTTTGATGAAGTTTTTGTATACGAAGGGCGTTACCAAGGCAAGATAGTTCGACATGATGCAAGTAAAAAAGAAATGGATCAAGCACGCATAAATCTAAGAGTTGCGGTTACTCGTGCTAAACAGAATGCAACTATCGTAACACCGAGCGATGATGTATGTATTTTATTGAAATAGTATTGCAATGTGCCTAAGGGATGTCATCACTAGCGGCTAGTGGAGGGAATTCTTTTAAGCCCCAAAATTGGATTTGAGTCATACCCCCTTATCTTGTTAAGCTGATATCAGAAGAACAGAGGGGGATATTTTTATGCAACGGAGACGCTATTCAATCGAGTTCAAACAACAATTGATCCAGGAAGCCCACGAAGTAGGAAACGCTAGCCAAGTAGCCAGACGGCATGGGATAGACCCTAAAATGCTGTATCGATGGATACGTGACTCCAAACACGCAGATTGGCAGAATACGTCTTCCGAAGCTAAAGCTGTAACAAGCTATACACCAAGTCCAGGAGAGTTTCGGGAACTGGAAACGGAGAATGATAAACTGAAGAAATTACTGGGAGAAAAGGACTTGGAAATCGCGATCCTTCGTGATCTTGTAAAAAAGGTGAACCCAGCTTATCGGACAAAATGGAAATAGCCGACAAGTGGATACAGCTGGGGTACACAGCCAAACTAGTGCTACGTATTGTCGGCATCCTGGAAGCAACCTACTATTACCGAAAAAACAAAGCCTCCCAAAAACCTCGCGTTTATCACGGAGGAAGACCTATACCCGGTTATTCGTTGTCAAAAGACGGACAACCTGTCAGTGACGAACAAATCAAAGAATGGCTATCCGAGCTGATTGCCGATGAAGAATCTGCTTATGGATATCGAAAGCTTACCGTCTGCCTACGGCGAGACCACCAACTGGTCATCAACAAGAAAAAGGTTTACCGCTTGCTGAAAGAAGAAGAACTCCTGCAACCACAACGACAAAAGAAAAGGAAACATCCTCGAAAGTTGGCAAACAACCGAGAGATTACCGCTCCGAATCAATTGTGGGAGATGGACGTAAAATACGGATTTATCGTAGGAGAACAGCGTTTCTTTTTCCTGATGAGTCTCATTGATGTCTATGATCGAGCGATCGTGGACTACCATTTCGGACTGACCTGCGAAGGAAAACATGCTGCTCAGATTCTCCAACGTGCTTTGTGGAAACGGCAGCAATTCAATTGTGATGATCGCCCTGTTATCCGTACGGATAACGGTCCACAGTTTATTAGCCATGCCTTTGAAGAAGCCTGTCAGCATTTCCAAACGGTGCATGAGCGAATTCCTCCAAAGACACCCAATAAAAACGCTCACATTGAGTCATTTCACAGTGTTTTGGAGAAATGTTTATGGCATGATTTAAATGTACTAAATGGCAGCTAATTTATGCTCATATTAAAAAGAGCCACTTGCCAACATCTATTAAAAAACATACACTCCCCGTTGGGCATAACGTTCATGGGAGGTATATAGGAGATGTTAGCAATGGCTGAAGTCAATTATATCAGACATGAAACAAACACAAAAGGTCGCTCCTACTCTTCTGTTGCAAGACAGATGAATATGGATCGCAGGACAATCAAGAAGTATTCGGAGATGGAGGATTTCAATCAGGAGGTGAAGTCTGTACAGACAAGGAAAGCCAATGTAATGGATCCGGTTAAACCAATCGTTGATCAATGGCTACTTGAAGATATGGGGAAGAAAAAGAAGTTCAGAAGAACCGCAAAGCGAATCTATACTCTTCTCGTTTCGGAACATGGATTCCAAGGCTCTGACCGTACGATTCGTGCCTATGTGGCGAAAAGGAAAGCCGCCTTATTGGACGAGAGCAATGACACTGCCTTACCGTTAGAGGCGAAGGCCGGCACAGCACAGGTAGATTTTGGGGAAGCTCCTTTTAAGCACAGGGGAAAAGAGGTCATCTTGCCCTTCCTCGTCCTCTCATTCCCTTACAGCAATTCATTCCTGTTTCAAGTGTTCCCTTCCCAAAACCGGGAGTGTTTTCTACAAGGACTGACGAACATGTTCGCCTTTCTAGAAGGCGTGCCGCATACGATCCGTTTCGATAACCTGTCACCTGCGGTGAAGAAAGTGCTGCCAAACGGGGAACGGCAAGTAACAGAGGAATTCGCTCGTTTTGTTGCCCATTATGGCTTCCAATATGAATTCTGCAATCCGGGAAGCGGAAACGAGAAAGGGCACGTGGAAGCGATGGTCAAATACATACGAAACAACTATCTGTTGCCGGAAATCCACTATGAAGACCTGTCGGTCTTGAATGAGAAGACCCTGAATTGGAGCCTGGGGGATCGGAAACGTTGCCACTATGAAAAGGATACCCTGATTGCCGAACTATATTTGGAAGACAAGGAGCGCTTCCTCCAACTGCCCGGTAAAGCGTACGAATGCGTTCGGTTCGAGCAGGTCAAAGCGGATAAATACGGAATCGTCCGTATTGACCAAAAGCAATATTCCACTTCGCCACGCTTTGCGGGACAAGCGGTCTTGGCGAAGATCTCATTTGATACGATCTCGCTTCTGAACGAGGAAAATGAAGTGATCGTACGCCACCCCAGATTATATGGGGAGACAAAGAAGTCGATGGACTGGCAACCTTATCTGACCTTGATGGCAAAGAGGCCAACCGCTTTGAAATACAGCTCATTCTACGATCAATTGCCGGAGGAATGGAAAGCCTTTTTCGGTGAATGTACAGTCGAGGAGAAACGGAATGCTCTCCAACTTTTATCCGTCATATTAAAGGAACAGGATTTCGACATATCTCTACAAGCCCTACGGATTGCATCCGAACATGGACATCCTACCACGGAATCCATCAAGCACGTCTATTATCAGCTTGTGAATGGACGAGGCATTCGAGAAACACTGTCGCTTCCGCCTTCAGTGCCATCAACTAGAAATTCAAGCAGAGGCCTCTCTCATTATGATCGGTTGATGATTATGCCAGGAGGTGAGCAGCGGTGAGAAGCCTCATTGAAGAGCATGCCAAGCGTTTGAAATTAAGTTGGATACGGGAGAATTATCACGCGGTGGAAGCTGAAACACATGAAGAATTTCTGCTCTGCTTATTCGAAAGGGAAATACAGCAACGAGAGGAACGGAAGCTCAATCTCCTTCTCAGTCAATCCTGTTTGCCGGATATATCTGGCAAGCAGCTAGAATGGCACGGTATTCATATGAATGGAAACATTACAAAGGAAGAAATCTTGCAAGGCAGGTTCATAGAGAGAAAAGAGAATTTAATCCTATATGGAGGCGTCGGGGTCGGGAAAACGCTTATGGCAGCCTTGGCAGGCTGGAACTGCATCCAAAAAAGCCAAAAACGGGTGCGCTTCTATACAGTCGCTCAACTCGTGAACAGCCTGTTAGAGGTTAACGAGAAAGGAACTCTCGGTAGGCTGTTTAAACAAATAGAGAGCCTGGATCTATTAATTCTTGATGAATTAGGCTATGTACCCCTTCACAAGCAAGGAGCAGAATTACTGTTTCAAGTGATCAATCTGTGTTATGAAAAGCGTAGTGTCATCATAACCACGAACTTACAGTTCGGCCAATGGAATCACGTTTTTGGCGATCCAATACTGACGGAAGCATTCATTGATCGTCTCATTCACTATTCGCATTTGATTGTTTTTAATCGTGATAGTTTTCGTCATAAGGATTCACTGATGAATCGATGATACCCTGGTTGGCAAGTGTGCATTTTTAATTGCCAAACGGTACATTTTCTACTTGCCAAATACAGGAGAAAGAATGTTTGCAGCGGAATGAATTTCAGAGCTATCAAGAAGCCTATGAAATCGTGACAAACTATCTGCTCTTTTATAATCAGCGACGGATTCATGGAAGCTTGTACGATTTATCACCTGTAGAATTTGGTAAAGCCTTTGCCTTGCAACTCATTACACCATTTGTTGTGAAAGTGTAGTATGGCAAAGGATTGCAGAATGATCCCTACTTCAACCTAGCTGACAAGCAGGAAGGAAAACGTCTGGGGTCAAGTGATCTCCTTGACGCTAGGCGTTTTCCTTCCTAGACTCCTAGGTGGTTGAAGGAGGGAAGAAGCATATGAAAATGCGAAAATAAGGGTGAAAGACTCAAATTTTAAGGGGTTAAACCGATAATCCTCCAGTTTATCACCATCTGTATCTGCTTTATTTATATTTGTTCCCAGATCTTGTTCCTCCAGGTTGGTTAAACCATCGTTATCTGTGTCTTCATTTCCATCCGGTATACCATTTCCGTCACTGTCTTTTTCCTTTGGATTTAGTATTTCCATTTCATAAATATCTTTCAAGCCATCACCATCTGTGTCAATTTCATAGTAATCAGCCCTTTCTGATTCAAATGCAAGAACGTTAGAGGACATTTCAGTTGTACTAACTAAAACCGTGAGTAAAATTAGCAAACAACCTTTTTTAATTTTTTCACAAAATTACCCCCTGGTATATTTAACCAAATACAACATATTTATACTATTTTATAGCAAATCAGTAAACAAAAATTACCTAAATTCCCTATAATTATGAGAAATATTTCCAGCTTCTGCGCTTGAGTGCTACATTCATTCGGTCAATACTGCATCACCCGTGCAGCTTGTTAGTTTCTTACCATACAATTTTCCCCAAAGGTATCTCCAACAAATTACCGTTCCATTACTCTATCAGCCGTCTCTCGTGATCAAATCACTTCATAACCTCAAGCATGAGTACAAGATGTGCTTCGGCTTCCTTTTTCCAAAAAAAGAAAAAACCAGTCATTTCCCCACTTTGGGGCTGATGATTTGGATTCCATGGCGACAAATCACCATGTTTGCCTCCTCTCTCGTTTTCAGGTTGCAAAAAAACCCGTTGTTGTGGGCTTATCTTTCTTTCTCCTTCACGGATTTCGATGGTATAATATGGGTATTATTAGACACATTTACTACCAGCGGGGGCATTTCTTTTAAGGTGAGGGGTAAAATATGTGGTTTCTGATGGTTCCTATTTTGCTGCTTATTGCCGTGTCCTTGATTGGGTTGGCAGCTCTTTCGAGATGGAACTCAACTAAATCCAAGGTTTCTCTATATACTTGGGTTACGTGTGCAATTTTTGTAGCGATCATGTTGTTTATTGGTTATAACTACTAATGATGTATTTCTATTTAGACACCCATGCCGCTGCCGCGGCACCATCAGATGATGAAAATAGGGTGCGTACGGTATAATGGACTTGCGGCTGGCGAGGGAGGTCGTGGAACTATGGTGCTTTCGAGCCCGTGAATTAGACAGAACCCCAGCGACCAGGTGCACCACAGATTGTTGCCCCTTTCGGGAGCACGCAGGATAGAATAATCGTTCGACGGTTGCTGCACCAGCCCTCAATCCATACCGCCGCAAGGAGTTCTGCTGTATGGACGTCGTTTATACCCACGTATGCGGGCTGGACGTTCACAAGAAGAACGTGGTGGCCTGTGTGATCACACCTGAAACCAAAGAAATCCGGACCTTTTCTACTATGACCGATGACCTGATCCTACTTGTCGATTGGATCAAAAGCAAAGGGTGCACCCATGTCGCGATGGAAAGCACCGCCTCGTTCTGGAAGCCCATTTACAACTTGTTAGAGCTTGAGGAGATTCAAACACTGGTTGTAAACGCCAAGCACATGAAGAATGTGCCCGGACGCAAGACGGATGTCAAAGATGCCGAGTGGATTGCCGGACTGCTTCGTCACGGTCTGCTGCAAGGTAGCTTCATCCCAAGCCGCGATCAACGGGAACTGCGAGAGTTAATTCGATACCGACGCAGCCTCATTGACGAACGCGCACGAGAAGTCAACCGCGTTCAAAAAGTGCTTGAAGGCGCCAACATCAAACTGTCGTCTGTCGCCAGCGATGTGCTTGGGAAATCGGGTCGAGCCATGATTGAGGCGATGATCGCCGGAGAAGAGAACCCTGAACTGCTCTCGGAACTGGCACAGCGGCGATTGAAAAACAAAAAAGAAGATTTAAAGCGAGCGCTGAATGGGCTGATGGGAAACCATCAAAAACTGATGCTGGCAGCGCAACTGCGGCACATCGACTATCTTGACGAAGAAATCGGCAGACTGGACGAAGAGATCAAGAGGCGCATGCTCCCTTTTGAAGAAGACCTGGAACTGCTGGACACGATTCCCGGAGTGGCGAGAAGAACGGCTGAAACGATTGTAGCCGAAATCGGCACCAATATGGATCAATTCCCCTCCGCCGCTCATTTGTGTTCATGGGCGGGGCTGTGTCCAGGTCAAAATGAAAGTGCCGGTAAACGTAAATCAGGAAAGACCCGTAAAGGGAACAAGAAACTCCGAAGCACTCTTGTTGAAGCTGCACGCGCCGCTGGGAGAACGAAGAATACGTACTTGTCCAGTCAATACCATCGGATTGCCGCACGTAGGGGAGCCAATCGAGCAGTAGTAGCCGTAGCTCACAGCATATTGATGATCGCGTATTACATTCTCAAGCGCAGACAACCTTACATTGAATTGGGCCCGACTTATTACGAGGAACGCAAACGCGACACTATCATCAGACAATCTCTAAAGAAACTTGAATCCTTGGGGTTAAAGGTCACAGAAGAATCAGTAGCATCTTGAGCCTTTAGTGACTATATTTCGTCGTTTTAACCCTAACCATTTTTTGTAAGGTTCAGGGTCAACTTCGTGCTGCCTTTTTCAGTTCGTGCTACGAGTTAATTTTCAGGATAGATTCAATCAACTTTTTCGTTATTGATCTCGGACAATGTCAATGGACTAGTGTTCATCCATTCGGCCAACTTGTCTGTGCCGACTCTGTTCATATGATGCCACACCATCAGAATCACTTGATAAACTGCGATTAACCAAACCCATCCCGTTTTTTTCCACCCAATATTCCGGACCGTTTTCGACATCGTGAGGAACAAATTTACCCCATTGCTATTAAAAAACGGCACTCCATAGGAGTGGTAAAGATTGTATTTCAGATGATGATGGTTGGAGAGAGAACCAAAGATCTCTTCCGCGGATAAATCCTGCATGATCGCACGCCCCACCCCGAGGGCAAATTGCGTCGTTATATTTCTTAGGATGAACACACTGCCCGTAAACTGTTCGGAAATCGCTATTTTTTGTTCGACAAAACGATCCGTGTCAACCAGGACAATCAGGTCTCTCTGGTCAGCGCTTTCGGTTATCGAACGGATCCGTTGGGCAAATGCTTCTTCCGGAATATCGGGAGACAGGTCGATGGAATCATACAGTTGATGATCAAGCAATCGATTGACGGTATTTGCAATACTCGTTGCGGCAGAATATCCGTTTCCAACAATGATGGCTTTCGTGCGAAACGTCTTTGACTGCTGCATGCTTATCTTGATGCATAAGGCAAGGATGATAAAATCAGCGTACTTGAGACGGACTTCGAGATTGATCGAAAAGAGTTGAAACAGATTCTCTGTCAGAGAATACACTTGCGGAAACTCACTTGCAAGAAAGCTTCGAATCGCTTTGATTCGTTTCCAGATATCGCGTTATCCATATTCATAAAATTCATTCTTCTGAAAAAATGAAGAGAGAGAAAATGGCGCACATGATTGGGCAGGGCTACATCCCAGGCGGATAAAAAGTTGTCTAGGATATGAGTGATGGTTGCGTCCAGAACGGATAACTGGATGTTTGACCCGATGCTTTTTTGCTCCTCAACCAGCACATCCATGTATTGTTTCAACTTCTTTTCCATGCCCGCTGCTGTCTGATCCGCCTGCTGATTGGCAGCAAAGAGATAAGCATGATACACATGTTCATATGCTGTCTGCACATGGCGAGAGGTGGCTTGTTTTTCTACCAACCGCTGAATTTTTTCATATCTGAAGTTTTTGGATATCCGGATTCGTTCGGGAGCCAGTTTCCACTCCCACCCGTTTGAATGACGGTTGCGATTTGAGGCGTTGACGATCTTGTCCGGCAGATCGCTGCATTGTACAGCGATCACATCATCGGCATCCTGCTCACAAAAGAGGAGATACGCTTGGGCACAAGCGTACTTGATCGCGTTTTTCAACTCTCCGATGTTGCCTTCAAATTTATGATGCAAAAGCACTTTGAAAAATTCTTGGCCGACAATCAGATCGCGGCCTAACATGCGAGACTCATTGCTGAGGCAATGGCAGATCAGGTGCACAATTTCTTCCCTGCTTCGTTCCTCCAGAGCCGGCATATGAATGTGGATGGGAATACGCCGCAATAGGGTTTCAAGAAATACATCTTTGGGACGCTCTGTGGTGGAAAAAATTAACCGAACCTTGCTCCTTCTGTTTTTGGAACCTTCGCCTAGCCGATTGAAGATCCCTTGATCCATAAAGATAAACAGCTTCTCTTGACCGCTGGAACTGAGACGATGGGCTTCATCGAGCTCTAGAATGCCAACTCGGTCATGGTCCGCTCCGGTAAAAGCACCTTTTACATACCCAAAAAGCACGCCCGTCAGCAATTCTGGATTGTCTGCGTAATCCGCACAGTTACATGTAATAAACGGAGCATTCTCCATAATCAGTTTTTTCTGTAAACAGAACGTGTGCATATGCTTTGCCAATATACTTTTGCCGGTCCCGGTAGGTCCGCTTATTAAAAGCGGCAGCCCCGTCCCAGGATAATACGCCGCCGCCTTGCACTGTTTTATTTGCGTTTTTAGGCTTTTATCATGGCCGATGATGGCGGAAAAGGTATCTTTCCTTTCATGATTCTGCTGGAGAAAAGCAGATAACTGATCAACGCTTGAAAACAATGCGGGGATATGATCAACATGAAATCGCATCTCCAGCTGTGTGCGGCTCAAATAATAGACGGGTCTTGTATTGATCTTCGTCAGTTCGCCTGTGCCGTACAGTTTGTTCAGGGTGGAGCTAGCAATGCTTCGAGGAATGTTAAGCTCTTGCGCCATAAACGAAGTCGAAAAGCGATAAAACTGCTCCTCATCTGTGATGTCGACTACAGCGCTGTTTTCGCAGATAAGCTCATACAATCTTTCTTCATACAAACTAGATCACCCCAATATTTAATCTGCTGTCCATGAGAGAATACTACAAAATTAATATAAAGGTGGGGATGAGTCAACTAAGGGGGAGGCCACTGCCGTATGACCCCTTCGTTTTTGTTATCCTTCTTTCATGGCATCTGTACGAAAAATGACAAAGCGGCGTGGAGTGTTGTCCACGCCGGGATCTCATTGTCCCTGATTCGCTGGCAAGAAAAAGGCCCACCCCTTAGCGGGAATATCCCCCTTCGCAATCGTCCCTCAAGACAGCGAAGGGGCACACATGCCAAGAAGTGAGCGCGTATCAACTCCCGAAGGAATGAACACTATCTCCCCTGTGCCTGCTTCGTCCGGTAAAATTCATTGAACAGCTTCATCAAGGCCCGTTTTTCGATCCGGGATACGTAGGAACGGGAAATGCCCAGCTCGCGGGCGATTTCCCGCTGCGTCTTTTCCTTGTCCTGATCCAGCCCGAATCGACCGATAATCACTTCTTTTTCCCGGTCGTCGAGGATGTGAATATGCTGGTAAATTTTGTTGGATTCCAGTTTCAGTTGCACTGCATCCACCACTTCGTCCGTTTCGGTGCCGAGCACGTCGATCAGGGTGATTTCGTTTCCTTCTTTGTCCGTACCGATGGGATCATGCAGGGAGACATCTTTTTTTGTCTTTTTCAAACTGCGCAGATGCATCAGGATCTCATTTTCAATGCACCGCGCAGCATAGGTAGCCAGCTTTGTCCCTTTATCAACCTGATAACTCTCAATCGCTTTGATTAACCCGATGGTTCCAATGGAAATCAAATCTTCACTGTCTTCTCCGGTGTTCTCGAACTTTTTGAGGTTGTGAACACGAACCGATGTCATCCTCATGCTGAAGAAACTGTTGCCGTTTCAACTCGTCAAGGGCGCCGACTGCAGTAATCTGTACTTCGTTCCCGTCGTAGCGAATAATAACTTCATCAACCAGGGTCTCCAGGATATGTCGCTTCTCCTCAAGGGTAAGCTCGTCGCCGGCGCTCTCGATAAAGTTTCGGACAGCCTTGGAGACCTCGGCAATCCGATTGGCCGATATTTCCTTCTCCGCTTGTTCTGACAACTGCTTTTCGTACCCGGCAAGCTCTTGCTCCAACGACTTTAGTCCGGCATTAATCTTTTGCATTTCGGTAAGCATCTCCTGCTCATCAATGACCTCCCGCTTGAACATGATTTTGATTTTTTCCTTTTCCTTCTCCTTCTGCTCCAGCTGACGTTTGATGTGGTCCGCGGCGGATTGAAGTTCCAGGTTAATCTCATTCGATTTGCTTTGCAGCCGCTCCATATAATCATCGGGATTAGACAATGTCTCCAAAATGAGCTGCCAGACGTAATGATCCAACATATCGGCGCGCAACGTTTGAGTTGGGCACTTCTCAACTCCTTCACCATACTTCTTTGGGAAGAGGTTTGGACATCTGTAGCAGGTGTAACGGATCTTTTCTCCCGTTTCTTTATTTACCCGGCCTGTATAAGTAGTTGCTTGCCACATTCTGCCGCAATGTCCACACCGGATCATGGATTTTAACAAATACTCATACTTTACATTTCCTGACCGTTTCATGTTTTTCTCTTTCTGCACCTGGGCTAATTCAAACAGTTGCGGGTCAATGATACTTGGCACGGTAACCTCGATCCAGTCCTTTTCCTCGCGAAAGGCATATGTTTTTTTCGGTGTGCCGTTCTTGGTTTTCTCCCCGCGAATCTTCCGGGTTTCTCTACGATTGTAATAGAACTTGCCGATGTACACCTCAGAAGTAAGAACCCTTCTAATGGAACTGGCGCTCCAGTTCCTGCTTTCCCCTCGTTTGGGTACCGCCCCCAACGCATAGAGTCGATCCCCGATTTCACGAAGCGTATAGTTCTCATGAACATACCAGTGGTATATCTTCTGGACAAATTCGGCTTCCTGCGCATTGATAATCAAGGTATTTTCATGAAGATCATATCCATAGGGAGCCACACGCATGGGCATGATCTTCTTATCTTTTTCCACCGCTTTGAGTCTTCCGCGTACCGTCCGCTTCTTGATTAAAGACAACTCGTATTGTGCTATGGAACTCATCAGGTTGAAAAAAAGCTGCCCTTCCGGCGTATTCCGGTATTCCGTGTCCACGAACACCAGCTCGATATTGCTCCGCTCCAGCTCACGGCAAAGGATTAATTTATCCGTCAAGTCCCTGGTCAACCGGTCGGGGTGGGTAACAATCAAGCGACGGACCAGCCCTTGCGCAACATCTTGTCTGAATTCATTCATGGCGGGCCGATCGATATCTTCACCTGTGAATCCTTCTTCGCGATAAACTTTGATCATGGATTCGGGAATTCCCAAGTCTTTCGCTTTCCGCATGCAAATCTCAATTTGTGCATCAAGGCTTGTGCCCTCTGATGCTTGCATGCCTGTAGAAACCCTTGGATATATGGCCGTATACATGGAGGTTCGCTCTTCTCCTTTCTTATCACTATCACTTTCCAGTATGGACAAAGAGAGAAACAAAAAAACCGGCTTATTCAGTCGGTTTCAAGATCAAACGCTTTAGGATGTAATCGATAACGGCATTTTTGGCCTCTGCAGCGGATAAGGTGTTTGAGATTTGTGCTGTATCACTGCATAAAGTATGAGGCACATATACGATTTTGATTGTCGGCATTCGCTCCATACTTTTCACCTCAATACACCTTATTCCATATGCTGATTGTCCTATCACAATCGCATGTCGTTTTGGATATACTTGAACTCCGATTCCAAGACCCGAGCAATAGCTGATTCATTTTCCGCCCCAATGAATGTCCAGTACCGGTGCCCAGGTACAACGGATTGGGTAATGAATCCTGACCATGTTAAGGACCTCGATTTTAGAGCGGACATGAGTTTGTCCAAACTTAATAGGTCATTTTGATATAGATCAACGACGATCACATCGGTTCGTGATTCTAGACGGATATAACATTCTTGATCCGTGTTTGTCTGGATGACATATCCTTTTACATCTCTATTACGATCTTCAGCCATTCTCAATAACGGAATCAGGTCTTTCATACAAGTTAAAGCTATCCCGCTAAAATCATAATTTTTAAAGTTCCATCGCTCCATAACAAGCCTATCCTTATAAGCCCAATCAAAAGGAACACGGTGGATGATGCCAAATTGGGCCAGTAGCTCATTGCTGAATCTCCTAGATTTCAAAGGGTTTGTTAAGTCGAAAATTGTAGAAGAAGATTCCGAAAAATCTCCCAGCAAGAGTGTTTTTAACTCCGCTGTCCTTAAACTAAAGGCATGTATCAATGCTTTTCGACGATAAGGCAAGGATAGTTTCCGTAGCAGAATACCAAAAGTTATTGGGTCAGTAGCTGCCAGTTCTTTCACCTCATACCAGTCTCGATCATGCCTGCTGATATAAGTGATTTCGTCTATTTCACCATGGATGAATTTTAAGGCTAGTTGAAGAAGGTCTTCCTTCAACCTAAGCTTTACACTCCATCAACTTAATCCCGTATCAAAGCACTCATCATCAACTCTCCACAAATGGAGCAGATTCTTGTTTCTTTCGACCGAAATCCTCGCATAACCCGAAAACCCAACGAGCTTTTGCTCCATTTGTGGAGCAACCAGGACAGAAAACGAAAGCAAATGATACCTTTAGATCAATGATGTGGACCATCGGGCCCCACCTCCTTTCTTAAGCAAGAGCTGCTGTCTGAACGGTCAAAGAAACAGAATCTGAGGGAGAGATGTAGATGGATAACGATCAGAATATTAAAGATATCGATATTTTGGGATTCATGTATTCGGATCATTGGAAGCAAAATGCGAAAACTATTGCAGAGATTGCTTCTTATGAGAACTCTACTTCGCAAGAATGTTTACAAACTGTCCCAACTGGCAATTGTTACTGCTAATACATAATGTCCACCAGTTGACGGGATAAGTTGTCCTGCTGGTGACGGACAAGATGTCCGACTGAATTAATGAAAAAGGGGAGAATCACGATAATTCTCCCTGTATGACACGCTTGACCATATGATCGTCGATGATCCGATGTCTGTTCTGTGCGCCGTAGATGAGGCAGTGTGTACACGCCTTGTTGATCATCCGAGCGGCACCGCTGGAGAAACGGTAAATGTCGTCGATCGCACTATCCGTAAAAACATCATGCTCTGCACCGGCATAAGTCATATGCCGCTGAATATAAGCGCCCGTCTGGGCTCGATCATAGTAGGGCAGCTTTCTCTGCAGGTCGATACGTTGACGGATCGCAGCATACGCCTGAAGATTCAGGCGATCCCATAGTTCGCTTTGGCCCACGAGAATGAGCGCCATCGGGCTCTGTGCATCCATCTTGAAATTAAGCAGAAAGCGTACTTCCTCCAGCATTTCGCGGTCGAGCAAATGAGCCTCATCGATGACAACAACTGGCTGTAGCCGATGAATGCCGCGCATGAGCTCGATCTCGCGATGAAGCTGGCGTTTGGCGTCGCCTCGGTAGAACTTTGACTCGCAGCCGAGTTGCTCAAGCAGCCCTTTGTAGAAGTGTCTCGGCGTCAGCTTGGAGTCCGACAGGTAGAGCACCTTGTACTTGGCAGGGTCGAGCAATTCGGTAAACCGGCGAATCGTCGTTGTCTTGCCTGTTCCGCAGTCGCCGGTAACAACGGCAAACCACTGCCGCTCAGCTGCGTACGTAAGACGTCCGAGCGTCTCTTCCAGTATGTCCGACTCGTACAATTCACTCGTTGGAATATCCCTCGAAAATGGAGAACAATGGAGCCCGTAAAAGGATTCAAACATGGCTGTCCTCCTTCTTGACCCGGCGGTAGGCTACAGCAGGTACCTGCTGAGCCTTTCGATCCCGGCTGCGCTCTTCTGCAGCAGCAAGCAACCTTGAGGCGTCAGCTGGCAATCTGTTCAGGTGGTCCGGTAACGGCGGACGCTTTCCCGCGCGTTCGCCAATGATGAGTTCCCGAACACGCCACGGCGTATGCCCCTCGTACTCGATCGTAAGTTCCGTGATATCCGCAGGGTCGAACACGACATCCACCGTGCGGCCGATGAATGAAAGGCCAACCTCATACTTGCGATCCATGAAGCTGATGCAACCCGACTTGTCGACCTTACGTGTCTCGCAGTGTAAGAAGGCATTTGCGAGCGTATCTGGATCGACGAAACGGAGCGCCTTCTTGTCGCTGCGAAAAGCTGATTCTGGACTGCGTTTGTTTTCGAGCGCTGAATGCGGCTTGTTCTGGTAGCACTCCGACAGCCACACCGCAAATAGCTCATTCAGCCGCTCCAGTGTCTTCGGTTTCTCAAGCGCTGCCTCACTTAGAAACGCGTCAACAACGCGATTGAAACGTTCGACCTTCCCTGTAGCCTCCGGCGAGTAGGGCTTCGCAAACAACAGCCGGATGCCGAGCTTGGAGCATGCACGGGTCATCCACTTGGTACGATATTGCTTGCCGTTGCCGAAGTAGACCGATTCGGGTACGCCGAACTTCTGAATCGCCCGGCGGAAGCAGTCCTCCACAATGGTCTTGTCCATGACCGGATAGAACTCACTATGCAGCACAAACCGCGTCGCGTCGTCGATGAACGTGACAAGGAACACTTGCTTCATGGCACCATCCGGACCTATGGGCAAATACGGACCGTATTTGATGTCCGAATGCCAGAGACGATTGCGATAGCGCTGTTGAAAACGCCTTGCGGCCACACCTGATTCAGCATACATACGCATGTGGCGTGTGCTGTAGCCACGCTGAGCTAGCTTCTCCTGGAGGGTACTGCGCTTGATCTCACCAGGTTGGATACGTCCTTCCCATTCGAGGATTTGAATGAGTTGGGCAACGCTTCTGCTGGGTACCTCACGGCGCAGCAGAATGGCCTGCTCTAATACCTCCGGCGGAATCGTTGCGTCTGACGGTTGCCGCCCTTTGCCTTTCGGCTTTAGCCCCCCAAAACCGTCTTGACGATACTTTGCCAAATACCGGCGTAGCGTCCGCTCGGAGATTCCTGTCTGCTCACAAATCCTAGCCTTGATCTCTCTCGCCTTGGCAGGGTCAAGTCCTTCTGCCAAAAGCGGAGACAGCAGTTGTACACGCTCCGCCGCAATGGCCTCGGCTCTCTTTTGATCTTTCATATCCTTAGCACCTCACTTGGTAGACTTCGAGATGAGTCTACCGCAGGGCTAAACGGACAAGAATGCAGAACGGGTATGTACCCACAAATTTGAATTGACGATGGGGCGGACAATTCTCGCCAGCCAGCCGGGGGCATCCCCGACGTAGTGTCCGATACAATGATGTGCAGACTGCGAAGATACGGACGATTTCTCCACAGGGTTCTGAGTGAAGCGAATGGTGATCGATGCCAAACATCCGAGCAAGTAGGTGTACTGCGCTTGGAACCAGTTCCTCCAGCGCAACAGGGTTGCATCGTCTGCTGCTACCGTAGATAACGTTTCAGCGTCTGAAACGATTTGCTCGATACAAGCCATAATCGTATCGCTTGTACGGCACCACACAATCCGGAAGCTCATGGTGAATCTTCTGGCACTGGGAACAACGCAACCGACGGATGACAAGCAGGCGGACTTCTCCGCTCTCACTTGCGACCTTCCTCCTCCGGCTACCAATAACGTTCATCTCTTCTCCACAGCAAGGAGAGGGAACCACCTCTGCACATCGAACGAAAAACGCCGTATGAGTAAAATGTTCGTGGGCAAACCGAAAAGAAATTTTTGAAGAAAAATCAGTTGGAGGGTATAGAAAAGGGCTTCTCTTCTTGGTAAAGTGTAAAGCGCCAAAACCAAACACACCAAGGAGGAGAAACCCTGTGAGCAAGTTTACCACGGAATTTCCCACAATGAAAGAGCTTGAAACGTTGTTGTTTCGAACGTTGCAGGAACAGTTCGCTGCCGGTATGGCTTATATTTTGGAAGCGTTGGACGAGTATCTGATGCATCAACGGGATCATTCACGCTTTCGGCTGAAGGACCAACGAGAAGTCCAGATCGACACGCTCTTTGGTACGGTTCGATTCAAACGGCGATTGTATCAGGATCGCGTGAAGGGTCAACATGTGTATTTGTTGGATCGTATGCTGGCCTTTGACGGGCGGGAGAAGCTAAGCCCGTTTTTGGAAGAGATAGCGATCGAATTTGCTAGCCAAGGCCCCTCGTACCGGGACAGCGCAAAACGCTTGGAAGCGTTACTGGGGTATCGGGTACTGAGCCATGAGGCCATTCGGGACAAACTAATCACGCGGGTTGAACAAGCATCAACCATCGTGTCGAAAGCGACCCGAAGGTCGGTTCGCGTATTGTTTGTGGAAGTGGATGGACTTTACACCTCATTGCAGAGGCAACGCCAGCGGGGAATGGAAAATCGAATGGCGATTGTGCACGAAGGATGGGAACAAGAGGGGGACCGAGTGCGGCTTAGGTCGAAACGCCATTACCTGCATACGACGAAGGGAGAGTTCTGGGAAGGGTTTGGCGACTTTCTGGTTCGTCATTACGACATGGATGAAAACACATGGATCGTAGTCAATGGGGATGGGGCCAATTGGATTGGAGAATGCGAATCCTACTTTCACCGCTGTATTTACACACTGGATCGCTTTCATGTGGCGCGAGAATTGCGCCGATTCCTGGGTCAGTTGCCAGAGACGTGGCAGACGGTAAGGCAGGCGTTGGCGGCCTTTGAAGCGGATATCTTGCTGGCGACAGTAGAGTCCGTACCGGAGGAAAAGATTCTGGAAGAGCACCGGAACGAATGGCGGAAATACGTGGCCTATTTACGGCGGCATCGAAGGCATCTTATCGACTATCGAAAGGTTCTGGGTGAAGCTGGTATCGACACGACGGGCATGCGTCCAATGGGGAGTGCGGAAGCGCAAATGCGGGTGATGGCAAAAAGGACCAAACGAGGCGGCTACAGTTGGAGTGTACGGGGAGTACAAGCGATGTTGCGAGCCATTATGGCACGACAAGAGGGAAGTCGTTTGAGCGGCCAGGCGATAGCGAAGAAGCAAGTGTTACAGCCCAACCCAATGGTCCGAGTGAAGGACTTGCTACGGGAAGTGAAAGAGCAGGCAAAAGGCTATATAAACGGGACGATCCGCCTGTTGCACGGGCCATATCAAAGCAGCCCTACCGGGCTGGCCTTAAAAGCCCTTCGCGGATGAGGCAAAAATCGAGTGGAAGAAAGGAATCATACAAAAATAAAACGCTTTCAAGAAGAGGAAACCAGAAGTCTTATTTTGGAGACAAAAAAATCCTGCCCACTATGGCTTGACTCACACAAAACGCCGGGCAACTTCTCAACAAGCTCATATTTTGATACAATGATCATATTGTTTTGGGGGGATGCATCCCGTGAGCCTGTTGCCTCAGGCCCACATCTTGGGAGGCATCCTTTTCCATTTCTGAGATATGGTCATTATATTCGGCATATTTCGGACAGGCAATCCCGTCAGCAATTGGGCATTGTCTTTCGTCAGCAACACAAGTAGCCATTGATCAACGATTGGTTTAACCGGATCCATTTGTAACTGCTAAACTAAATTCAACAGTATCCGCCAAATAGAAATGAACACTTTTTTCTTTCACTTGGTAACCCAGTTAAGCTATGATTACTTGTTCAACATAGCTTGGCTGGGGGATGGGAAAGGTGGAAAAATTACTGTTGTATCTTCAGGTTCATCAATTAAAAGAGCAAGGATTTAAGGTGGCAGCCATCGCAAGGAAATTGGATCTGTCGAGGAACACGGTCTATAAATATCTAGATATGACTTTTGAGGAGGCATCAGATTGGGTCAATTCCCTTGGTAACAGAAGCAAAAAGTTGAATCCCTACCGGGATAGGATTCTCAGTTGGTTACATGAACATCCAGATCTGTCTTCTTCTCAGGTCGAGGACTGGTTAAAGGAGAAATATCCTTCCATTAAGATTGGAGGAAGCACAGTTCGATCCTATGTTAGTGAGCTAAGGGAAATATACCATATTCCGAAAATTGTACATATTCGTGATCACGAAGCAGTGGACGAGTTGCCAATGGGCCAACAGGCTCAAGTGGATTGGGGAGAAGTCACGGTTAAAAATATGGAAAAAAAGGACGTGAGATTATACTTCATCACTTTTGTTCTCTCCCACTCCCGTTTCAAGTATGTAGAGTGGCAAAGCAGACCCTTTACCACAAGGGATGCAATCAGATGCCATGAAAACGCATTCGTATTTTTCGGAGGAATGCCAGAGGAATTGGTTTATGACCAAGATCACCTGATCACCGTAAGTGAAAATGCAGGAGACATTATCCTGACGAGTGAATTTCAGTCTTATAAGCAAGAACGTGGATTTCGCCTTTATTTATGCCGCAAGGCAGATCCGCAAAGTAAGGGCAAGATAGAAAACGTAGTGAAATTCGTGAAAAGAAACTTTGCCAAACACAGGGTTTTCTCCAATATCGATGCATGGAACGAACGGTCTCTGGCCTGGCTATCACGGACAGGCAATTACAATGTGCACCATACAACAAAAAAGAGACCGGTTGAAGTGCACGCCCTCGAAAAGCAACACTTGAAGCCAGTCTCTCCCCTGCTCTCTTTCGAGAGCAACCGTGGATCCAGTATAACAAGAACTGTCCATAAGGACAATGTGATTAAATATAAATCCAATCGGTACTCCCTTCCTTTAGGGACATACCGTCCAAGGGGAGAGAATCAAGTATTTATCGAGATTCATGAAGAGGAACTGATTGTCAGAGCAACTCCGCAAGGAGAAGTTCTTGCACGACATCGGCTTTGCCACGGAAAAGGAGAGCTTATAAAAAGTAGACAGCACTCACGTGATCGATCTAAAGGGATTCATGCTTATAAGGAGACCATTATCCGCCAATTTCACGATCAAGAAAAAGCAATGCTGTTTATTCATGAGATAAGCGTTCGGTATCCGAGGTATGTACGTGATCATTTGCAAATCGTTCAATATGCCATCACCCATTTCCAACCTGATATTGAGGAAGCCTTGGATGTATGTGTAAAAGACCATTTATGGAGTGCAAATGACCTCCGGGATGTTGCACAGCACCTTTCCCGACTAAAAGATACCAAGCCCTCCTCAGAACCTCGTTTCGATCAAGCAATACCAAGCAACTTCCGCAACCTCTCCGCATTACAAGCCACTTCACCAACGAGGGAAATGGATAAATATTTAAAAATACTAGGGGGCATTTGACGTTGAACAGCACCGTACAGACCATGCAAAATTACTTCCGCCATCTTCGGATGGCGGAGACAGCCAATGAACTGCCTGAATTCCTTCGTAAAGCTGAAAAATTCTCTTGGACCTATCAGGAATTTCTAGAAGAACTCTTAACCTATGAATTGAAACGGAGAGAAGCAAAAAATGCGGAGAGGAGATTGAAATGGGCCAAGTTTCCCTATCAAAAGACCTTGGAAGAATTCAGATCGATGAGCAAAAGTCAATCAGTTCCCGCCAAATCAAACAGTTGAAGGAACTGAATTGGCTAGAACAACAGTACAATCTGATCCTTCTTGGTCCTCCAGGAGTGGGCAAAACCCACATTGCAATTGGACTTGGGTTAGAAGCGATACAAAAGGGTTTTCAAGTTACCTTTTCAACCATGGGAGAGTTGATCCATCTATTGAAAACCCAAGAGTACCTCACAAAATCACAAACGCAGCTTAAAAGAATAAACGAATCCGATTTGGTCATTATTGATGATCTCATGTATATGGCAATGGATCAAAGGGAGGCAAACCTATTTTTCCACCTCATAAACAACCTGTATGAACGAAGTTCAATCATATTAACATCCAACAAAGGACCCGAACAGTGGGGAGAATTAATAGGTGATCAAGGAATTACGACGGCTATATTAGATCGATTGCTTCACAGAGTGGAAGTGATCCAACTAAACGAAGAAAGCTACAGAATCAAATACAGGAGCTCTATTTTCGGAGAAAAAAGTGTTCAATCTTAATGAGCAAAAAGTGTTCAAAACTACTTGACGGTTACACCATTACATTGGCTTTCCTTGTCTGTACAGACTTCACCTCCTGATTGAAATCCTCCATCTCCGAATACTTGTGAATGCTAATCTAATAATTGACCACCTAGTGGTACATCGCTCATAAAAAAGTTGACCACCTGAGCACCTCTTTCCTGTATCTTGTAGTTGTCTAGACAACAAGATATAGGAGGAAAGGAAATGCTTCAGATGGCTAATTAGGGCTTGCTGAACGAATTGAAAATTGAGTAACCACAAGGGTTTTACCTCGTTTTCATCGAAATCATGTGCAAGGAAATCAACGATTTCCCTATAAATTCCTTGCACATGGAGCGGATATGGATGTACGAATATATCTCTCATCGTGAAAACCAATTGCTTCTTCCCGATGATTTTTTCTTGCCATTTGGCGGCAAGTTGAATAAAGAAAATCGCTGGGTCAAGATGGCTCAGTTGGTGCCGTGGGCTTATGCGGAGGAAAAGTATGCCAAGTCCTTCCGTAAATCGTTTCGTGGACAAAAGGCCGTTTCCATCCGTGTCGCCCTTGGGGCACTCATCATTCAGGAACGCTTGCAACTGTCGGACCGTGAAACGGTCCAGCAGATTGTCGAAAACCCGTATCTGCAATATTTCATCGGGTTGGAAGGCTATCAGGATCATCCACCGTTTCACCCGTCGCTCATGACGCATTTTCGCAAACGTCTGGGCGAGCAAGTTCTCCGTGAAATCAACGAGATCATCGCGGTCGAGGCCGCCAAATCAACACCAGATTCCGACCATGACGATGAACCAAAATCCGGTACAACATCCAAAGGCAAACGTACGACCAAGCGTCGCTCAACTTCCGAAGAAGATCCGAACCAGGGTGTCTTGTTGCTGGATGCCACGTGTGCCCCGGCGGATGTGGCGTACCCAACCGATTTGAACTTGCTGAACGAGGCGCGTGAGAAACTGGAGGAGATCATTGACACGTTACATGCCCCACAGATCGGTTGTGCCCGCAAACCCCGGACATATCGCGAGAAAGCTCGAAAACAGTTCCTGGCCGTGGCCAAACAACGTCGTGCAAGCGGCAAGGTGATTCGTCGAGCGATTGGCAAGCAACTCCGGTATGTAGCACGTAACCTTCGGATCATCCACGACCTGGCCTCGCGGCAATCGCTAACGCTTCTCAGCCGGAAGCAGTATCGCGACTTGCTTGTGATTCAGGAACTGTATCGACAGCAACGCATGATGTTTGAATACAAAACGCATCAAATCGAAGATCGAATCGTGAGCATCCGTCAACCGCATATCCGCCCGATCGTACGCGGCAAAGCGAAAGCGCGAGTGGAGTTTGGCGCCAAAATATCAGTCAGCATGGTGAACGGCTATGCTTTTCTGGAGCGTCTGTCATGGGACGGCTTCAACGAAGGTGTGACACTGATCCAATCACTCGAAGCGTACAAGAGGCGCTTCGGCTGTTACCCGAAGGCGGTACTCGCCGATCAAATCTATCGCACCCGGGAAAACAGGGCATTTTGCAAAGCTCACGGCATTCGTCTGAGCGGTCCAGCACTCGGCCGTCCGGCACAAGGCGAAGAAGTGGCAAAACAACGGCGAGTCGCAAGGCAAGATGCGAGCAAACGCAACGCTATCGAAGGCAAATTCGGTGAGGGCAAACGCAAGTATGGGCTTGGCCGTATTCGAGCATGCCTTGCAAAGACGAGCGAAACCGTCATCGCGCTGCAACTCCTGGTGATGAACCTCGAGCGCAGGCTGCGAGTTCTTTTTGCTCTCTGGTTGACCCGAATGTTTTCAAGGAAAAATCCTGATTTTCGTTCCATTTGTGTAGTTTGAAAACCGTTCAGCAGCCCCTAAGTAGGGGCTGCTGAACAGATAAAAAATACTGTAACCACAAGGGTTTTGCCTCGTTTTCATCGAAATCATGTGCAAGGAAATCGACGATTTTTCTTCAAATTCCTTGCACATGGAGCGGATCTGAATGTACGAATTTCTCTCTCATCGTGAAAATCAACTGCTTCTCCCTGATGATTTTTTCTTGCCATTTGGCGGCAAGTTGAGTAAAGAAAATCGCTGGGTCAAGTTGGCTCGGTTGGTACCGTGGGCACATGCAGAGAAAAAGTATGCCAAGTCCTTCCGCATATCGTTTCGTGGACAAAAGGCCGTTTCCATCCGTGTCGCTCTCGGGGCACTCATCATTCAGGAACGTTTGCAACTGTCGGACCGGGAAACGGTCCAGCAGATTGTCGAAAACCCGTATCTGCAATACTTCATCGGGCTGGAAGGCTATCAGGATCATCCACCGTTCCACCCGTCGCTCATGACGCATTTTCGCAAACGTTTAGGCGAACCGGTTCTCCGTGAAATCAACGAGATCATCGCGGTTGAGGCCGCTAAATCAATTCCAGATTCCGACCGTGACGATGAACCAAAATCAGGTACAAAATCCAAAGGTAAACGTACGACCAAGCGTCACTCAACATCCGAGGAAGATCCGAACCAGGGTGTCTTGTTGCTGGATGCCACATGTGCCCCGGCGGATGTGGCGTACCCAACCGATTTGAACTTGCTGAACGAGGCGCGTGAGAAACTGGAGGAGATCATCGATACGTTACATGCTCCACAGATTGGTCGTTCCCGCAAACCACGGACTTATCGGGATAAAGCTCGAAAGGAGTACCTGGCCGTGGCCAAACAGCGTCGTGCAAACGGCAAGGTGATTCGTCGAGCGATCGGCAAGCAACTCCGGTATGTAGCACGTAACCTTCAAATTATCCGCAACATGGCCTCACGGCAGCCGCTGACACTTTTGAGCCGGAAACAATATCGCGACTTGCTTGTGATTCAGGAACTGTATCGACAGCAACGCATGATGTTTGAACGCAAAACGCATCAGATCGAAGATCGAATCGTGAGCATCCACCAACCGCACGTCCGCCCGGTCGTACGCGGCAAAGCGAAAGCGCGAGTAGAGTTTGGCGCCAAAGTATCGGTCAGCATGGTGAACGGTTATGCTTTTCTGGAGCGTCTATCATGGGACAGCTTCAACGAAGGGGTGACGCTGATCGAATCTGTAGAAGCATACAAGAGACGCTTTGGTTGTTACCCGAAGGCGGTACTTGCCGATCAAATCTATCGCACCCGGCAAAACAGGGCATTTTGCAAAGCGCATGGCATTCGTTTGAGCGGTCCGGCGCTTGGCCGTCCCGTACAAGGCGAAGAAGCGACAGAACAACGGCGAGTCGCAAGACAAGATGCACGAAAACGCAACGCCATAGAAGGCAAATTTGGTGAGGGCAAGCGCAGGTATGGGCTTGGCCGTATTCGAGCATGCCTTGCGAAAACAAGTGAAACCGTCATCGCGCTTCAGCTCCTGGTGATGAACCTCGAGCGTAGGCTGCGGGATTTTTTTGTCTCCTGGTTAAACCGTCTTCTTTCCTATAGAATTCCTGCTTTTGGAAACATTTTTGAAGTTTGAAAACCGTTCAGCAGCCCCTAAGTAGTAGGTATTATAGTAAAACTGGACACTATCCATCAGCTAATGAAGATATTGAAGACGGTGCAGTTAATATTGACTCTGCACTTGGCTCTGACCATGATCCTGAATCAGACTATGGTAGGGCTCCGGTCCTAATGAATCGACGTTTTTTGCTGTGGCACATGACATACGGTGATCATAGTAAAATGCGGAAATATGATGATTTAGTCTATTATGTTGTTCGATCATTGGATGGAGCTTATGATAACTATTCGAAAGATTAATCTGGAATTATAATGGAAAACGACACTGATAAAGTCGTGGATGCTGTCCAGACCAAACAGGAGACAATGAGATTTACCATAATATCCACATTCTGGGCGATCAAAAAACGAAGTAATTATCGGTCGCTTAGAATTGGATTAAAACAAGGAAAATATGAAGTGAGAAATCGCCCGCGAAGGTGAAACGCTTAGCGCGTCGCATCTTCCCAGCGAAAAAGGGGCTGTCCAGAAAGTCAGCATAAACTGACTTCTGGGCGCCCCGTTTTTGTTGAATGTAAAAAATAAGCACAAAAAAACCGTCTTTTCTTGTAAAATGGAAGTTACCACACTACCAATTCAAGAAAGGACGATTTTCTTGCGTAATCGGACGACTACTAATCATGATTATACCATGCAACTGGCTCTTCCTCTACAGGATGTGGAAGAAAAAATGATGCCCACGCGACATCTTGCCCCTACCTTCAAACCGTACGACAACAAGCAGGCTCAGATGATTCTGGATTTGGAGATGTATGTTCCCACCCATCATGTGGCTCGTGTCATTGATGAAATGATCGAAGCCATTCCGGATCAGCAGTTGTTTGCTCATTACACGGGCGGAGGCCGCAGTTCCTACCATCCCAAAATGATGCTTAAGGTGATCCTTTACGGCTACTCACAAAAGGTTTATTCCTGCCGCGGTATTGAAAAGCTGTTGCGTGAGAACCTCCCGGCCATGTGGCTGGCGGCGATGCAGCAGCCTGACTTCCGTACCTTGAACGATTTTCGCGGCGTGCGCATGAAAGCGTTCATGGACGAACTGTTTGAAACGATGATCCGCAAGCTCATCGCGGACAACTACATTTCGATGGAGCAGTACTTTTTGGATGGCACAAAGATTGAAGCCGATGCGAACAAGTACTCTTTTGTGTGGAAAAAATCCACGCTTCGCTTCGAGGAAAAGCTCAAGGAAAAGGTGCAGGCCACCCTTGCGCATATTCATACGCTCACGCAGCAAGAAGCTGGCGAATATGCAGCGGCAGACCCGGAAGAGCTCCCTGCCAAGCTCGAAGAAGCAGCGGCCGTGCTGGAGGAAAGAGTCGAAGGCTTAACCGAACAGCTCACGCAGACCAGCGGCAGCGAAGAGCGGAAAGCCTTGCGCAAAGCGCGCAGTGCCTTGAAGAGGCCGCTGAAACAGATTCGGAAGGATTTCCTTCCTCGCTTCGCCAAGTATGAGCAGCAGAAAGCCTGCTTTGGCGATCGCAACAGCTACTCGAAAACCGATCCGGACGCCACGTTTATGCGCATGAAGGAAGATCACATGAAAAATGGCCAACTGAAGCCAGGCTACAATGTGCAAATGGCCACGGAAAACCAGTTTGTTTTGTTCTACAGCATCCATCAGCGTCCTACGGATACACGATGCTTTATTCCGCATATGGAGCGATTGGCGGCGTCTTCGTTGCCGATGCCCAAAACCGTGATTGCCGACGCTGGCTATGGCAGCGAGGAAAACTACTTGTATGCGATGGGCGAAGAAAAACAGCCGCGATTTGAGTTTCTCATACCCTACGGCAACTATTTGAAGGAGAAAACCCGACGATACCAGAAGGACATCCGGCACGCTTCCAACTGGACGTATGAAGAGCAGGATGATCGCTTTGTTTGCCCGAATGGTCGATACGTTCGCTTTAAGAAATACCAGACGAAAAAAAACGCTTCTGGCCTGGAGCAAAGCTTCAAGATCTATGAATGTGAGGATTGTAGCGATTGCCCGCTCAAGCTCTCGTGCACCAAAGCAAAAGGGAATCGCCAGGTACACTGGAACACGATATGGGAAGAGTTAAAGGCAAAGGCCAAAAGAGCCCTTGAGGATGACGAGAAGTCCGCGATCTATGCTCGGCGTAAAGTGGAGGTAGAAAGCGTGTTCGGTCACCTCAAGGGCAACCGGTCGTTCCGACGGTTCTCCTTACGGGGGCTGGACAAGGTTCACGTCGAGTTTGGGATTGTGGCATTGGCCCACAATCTATTGAAAGTGGCAGGCATCCGCCTCGCTACTTTCCTGCAAAAGCAGCCGCACAAAAAAGTTGGACGGAAAACATTACGTTTTTCCGCCCAACTTTTTATTTTGGGGACTTATTGGACAGCCCCTTTTTTATTCGCGAATTTTCGTTCTTCATAACGATAGATAATATTCAATCCGGTTTGCAAACGGCTGGTACCCAGCGCGCAAGAAGGCGTTGGCCATCGGTCTGTTTTGGACATCCGTGTCGGCACGGATATACGTTTCCCCCGCTTGAACCAGGATGCTGGTCGCCCGATTCAGCAGCATATCGATATACCCGCGCCCCCGTTGTTCCGGGGGCACGCCGATATAGCCAATCGTTGCAAATGTGGGGCTCTTTGCCGGCATAAGCAGTCCAATCAGCTCGCCGCTTTGCGCGTACGCAAGTTGCCACCAGAGCGGATCGTGCTGCATCAGCTGCATCTCTCGAAAAAAGTACCGGGCGTGTTCCAGCGGTCCCTTTGCTTGTCGGGCAAGGGATATCTGGTTGTCGTACGTACCTGCGCTAATCTGCATGATCGCTTCGACGAAAGCATCATCTCCGATTTCGGGCAAGCTCCGGAAGATGATCTTCTCTCTCCCTGGCAAATGAACAGCGGTACCCGCATCCTGGCTGCTCTTTGTCCATTCAAAGCGGGAGGTCTTCCTTTGCAGGCGAAAACCAAGCTGCTCCAGGACCAACTGCCGTTTTTCAACATGATCCTGACACTGGGGGGCCATCGCCGGCGTATCCAGCATGTACTCAAGCAGTCGGCCCGGCGGAATCTGGACGGCAGCTATGGTTTCACGCAGCAATGTCCTGCCGATATCCAGACAGTCGTCCTCTTCCCAGGGCAAATCCCACAAAACAAAAGCGAGCGGACACGCCTCGCCCGGAAGCGTCCAAAACGCGATCCGCCCCAGCCAGCCAATTCCTCAGGGTGGATAGGACGAACCGTAATCATTGGTGAATCTCTCCTTTTCAAACAAGAATGGGTGCCACATCAAGAGAGATCCCCCCTTTCGTGTTTTGATTGATTGTCATCATAAGAATGGAGATGTAACTAGCAAATATGATATTGAGTGTTACGTCCTGATGTTACCAAATGGTGACAAAGGGTGTCAATCTGAAGTTGTAGCGTGATCTCCGTCGGGGAGCGCACAAGACCCGTCGTATTTTTGACGCATACAAAAAAAGGAGAGGGAAATTCTAAGGGTACGCATGATTACGAGGAGGTCCATCCATTGCGTACCATCTGTTCTTTATTGGCCATCAGCATGCTGCTGGCGGGATGTGCCCAGCAACAATCTCAGCAGCAGCAGAATCAGCAGCAGTCCCAACAACAGCCGCAGCAGCAATCAAAGCAGCAATCCAAGACCCAGTCTGCCGCACAGGACCCGATGTGCAAAAAGATGCCTGTCCGTCATTTTGATGCGGAGCAAAAGGCGAAGTCGATCACGCAAAAAGTGAAAGGGATCGACAAGTCCGTAGCGGTCCAGATCGACAACGACTTGAACGTGGCGATCCAGGTAAGCAACTTCAACCGCTTCCGACTGGAAACCATCGAGAAGGAAGTCGCACAGAAGCTAAAGAAATCGTTCCCGAAGACAAAGATTCATGTCACTTCGGACAAAAAGCTGATCAACGAATTGCAAAAGCTGAGCGATTCGCCATGGTATGCCAAAATGGAAGCTGCCTGCAAGCAAAAGAAAAAGCTCAAAAAAATTGAAGACGACATGAAAGGCTAACCCTGCTTGCATCGGAGTTGACAACTGCAAGGCGGGGGACGGACAGCGCTCTTTTTTCCAGCAAAAAGGGCGCCGTCTTTTATCCGCAGCAGGTTTGGACAGGTCTAAGGCACTCCTTCATTTGACTTAATTGGATGATAATGATACTCTTTTTTTGTATACATTTCATTATGAAATAATGATATAGTGATCCAATTCAGTCTATGAAAAAGCGGCGAAGGAATTAGCACGGGAGGACACGGACAGCCCATTTCGGAGATTTTTGGCAGGAGGTGCACACAGATGATCCAATCAAACAACTCAAGATGCATCTTCCTATCCTTCCTGAGCCTGTTTGTCCTCTTAGCCTTTGCTTTTGCCCCCTTTCTCGCTCCGAACGGGATGTTGACGCATGAGGAATCCACGAGCATCACAGCGGTTCCCTACGGCAAACACGTCGTAAATCTGCGTCATTCATCGCCGATGAAATTCCTCTATTCCCTGCTGCGAGAGGCCGTCAACGCGATGAGTTTGACGCTGCTTTTCGTCTCAGCCATCCTCATACCACGTTTTAATCTTCGGACTTTCATTCCACAAAAAATGAAAAGTCTTCTTTTGATGCCCATTAAATTCACCTCGACGTATTTCCTGAATGCCGCGTAGCCTGCTGATTGCCTTACGGAAGGGAAAATCCATAGGAAACGACAGAGGTTCCGAACTCTTTTTCAGCGTGCGGGAATGTGAAACGAATCACAAGCCGGGCAGTTGAAAAAAGGGACCCCTTGCTTTCCTATGGGCAGCAGCAGGCTTCCGGACACCCTCATCGGCAGGCGGAATTCCTGACGGAAAAAAATCAAGGTGAATATATCGGTTTTCTGGGGTATACGATCGACTATGACAATGGAGGTATGGTTACATGAATATTCGCGAAATCCACTTGCCTGGAATCGGAAAAAAATTCCAAATGGACACGCAGAATGGAGACAAGTTGGTGATTGTTATCCACGATAGCGGTCGGCGCGAGCTGTATCATTTTGAGCCGGACGATCCGGAGAGCAGTGTCTCCATGGTAGCCCTCGATGACGAAGAAGCCAGACAGGTGGCCGGGATTATCGGAGGGATGGTATACAAGCCAAAAGCGCTGGAATCGATTGACATGAGTCTGGATGATTTGGTGATCGAATGGCATAAAATCGAGGCGAACGCCAAATGCATCGGGAAAAGGATCGGCGAGCTGGACATCCGGCAAAAAACGGGCGCCTCGATTATTGCAGTGGTGGAAAAAGATCATAAAAAGCATATCAATCCGGGACCTGACTATATGTTTACCGCTCATTCGATGCTGATCGTCGCAGGTGAGCGCAAGCAGTTAAAAGCATTGCAATCCTTCTTGCTCGGCGGACGGGAGTAGCTGACCCTCCTTTCCTTTTCTAACCGTTAATCTGAGACTGAAAAAGGAGGAACATATGGATACAGTCATATTTGAGATAGGCCTCGCGCTAGCGTTGATATCAATCGTGGGTTTGCTTTCCAATAAACTACGCTTCTCGGTCATCCCTTTTTACATCCTGGTGGGAATGGCAGTCGGACCGCACGCCCCTCATTTTGGAATCTTTGACTTGCGATTTATTGAAAGCTCCATGTTTATCGAGTTCATGGGTCGGCTCGGCGTACTGTTTCTGCTGTTTTACCTCGGGCTGGAGTTTTCCGTAAGTCGCCTGGTCAAATCGGGGAAATCCATTCTTGTGGGCGGTTCCGCTTATGTGGCGCTCAATTTTGTCTCCGGTCTCTTGCTCGGCTGGATGATGGGCATGCCGCTTAAAGAGACGCTGGTAATCTGCGGGATCATGACCAGCTCTTCTACGGCGATCGTGGCCAAAGTGCTGGTCGACCTGAAACGGACGGCCAATCCGGAAACGGAGATCATCATGGGCATGATCATGTTTGACGATCTGTTTATCGCCGTGCACATGTCGATCTTGTCGGGCTTGGTGCTGAGCGGTGCCACTTCGTTGAGCGGCGTCCTGTTGACCTCGCTGTCCGCGCTGCTGTTTATCCTGATCTTCCTGATCGTGGGGAGATACGTCATCAAGTACGTGGACCGGCTGTTTAACGTCAAGTCGACGGAGCTTTTCCTCATCCTGGTGGTGGCGGCGCTGTTTCTGGTTGCGGGCTTTTCCGAGACGCTGCACGTCGCAGAAGCGATTGGCGCGCTGATGGTCGGGCTCGTCCTGGCCGACTCGAAGCATGTGAAGCGAATCGAAGGGCTGGTCTTGCCGTTCCGGGATTTCTTCGGCGCCATCTTCTTCTTCGGCTTCGGCTTGACGATTGATCCGATGTCGCTGGGAGGCGCGGTCTGGATTACGATCGTCGCGGTCATTTTGACCTTGATCGGCAATATGGTGGCTGGTTTTCTCAGCGGGCGCATCGCCGGGATCTCCAACAAGGCTTCGGTCAATATCGGCTTTACGCTCGTCTCGCGGGGGGAGTTTTCCATTATCATGGCCAATATCGGCAAGGCGGGGGGCCTGCTTCCGGTCGTGCAGTCCTTTGCCGTGCTGTATGTGCTGATTCTCGCCGTGCTGGGACCGCTATTGACCAAAGAATCGAAAACGATTTACAACTACTTCGAAAAGCTGGGGCAGAAGTGGGGGAAACGAAAGATCGAGCGGGATCGCAGCGCCTCCTGACGAGGCACGGTTATGCAAAAGCGGGGCAGGTATCCTTTTTCCGATACCTGCCCCGCATTTTGTGTACAACCGTTTAGCCGTTTTGCAGCAAAGTCTTCAACGTTTTCAGATGGGCCCGCTCGCCGGCTACGACGAGCAGCGCATTCGCCGTGAAGACGTGATCGGGTCCGGGATTGATCTGTTTTTTCTCCTGCGAATCAATCACGGCGATGATCGTCGCACCGGTTTTTTGGCGGACATCGAGCTCACCGATCGTTTTGCCGATACAAGCGGCTTGCGGGGGGATCTTGTACCATTCAATGACGAGGTCATTCAGCGAAAGATTGACGGTTTCCAGGGCTTTCGGCTTGTAGCTCATGCCGCCCAGGATTCCGGCTGCTTGCAGGGCTTCATCGTCATCCAAAGTGACGGATGAGGTGCACTCGTCATCGTTGCCTGCATCAAAGAAATACAGTTCCCTCCTGCCGTTGTCATGGATGACAACAACCAATTTTTCTCCCATTCGGGTCTCCATTTGAAATTTTCGACCGATTCCAGGCAAATCGGATTCCCAAATGTTCAAAACGGCAGCCTCCTTTATTATCAACATGAGATTGCCCCTTATTATACAGGAGTAGGGCACAAGATGCTAGAAAGGGAGGGGAATCATTCCATGCCGCACGAAAAAAAGCTACTCGCCTTGCTCGCTCTGGCTCCATTTATTGGCGAGCGTCGGGCGCTGGTGGCTGCCAGTTTGTCCAGAAGTCCCGCGGGCATACTGTCCACGAGCAGCAGCTCCCGATGCGTAGCCGGCATAAATCCCGCGGAGACGGCCTGTTCCACTAGTTGCACCAGCGGCGTATAGTAGCCGTCGATATTGAGGATGCCGACAGGCTTTTGATGAATGCCCAACTGTCCCCAGCTCAGCGCTTCAAATAATTCCTCAAACGTACCGTATCCGCCTGGCAGCGCGATGAAGGCGTCGGAGAGCTCCGCCATTTTTGCTTTTCGCTCATGCATATCGGCCGTCTCATAGAACTGGGTTTCATGAAAGTCCTCCTCGGTTGCTTTTCCCAGTCGTCGCTGGAGACTTTTGCCCACGCTTCTATTTGTTCGGGGCAATCGGTTTTTTGAAAAATTTCTTCCGGTAGTAGATGCTCATGCCGACGATCACGGGCACGATGAAGATCGTCGGCAAAAACCAGAGCAGCGGATTGACAGATTCCAGCTGGAGCAGACGGGGTGCGCCAAAGACGGTAAAAGCGGTAATCGTCGCGATGCAGCAGCCCATCATGCCGGACAAATGTTCAAACCACCAGTGCATCTTGTTGGCCGGCGGACGCAGCCAGTAGAACAGCTGAGTCCCTCCCAGAAAAATACCAACCAGTGGAAACCATGTCAACAGCGGAAAGGAAATGACAGCGCCATAGCCGCCGATGGCCAGGCTGGAGACGAAGAGAAGCCCGGGAAAGAGCAGATCTACGGGATGGCGGTGAGCGGCCACTCGCTTTTTAAAGCGCAGCACTCTCAAGCCGTACCAGGCGGTTGCCGAGCTGAGCAGCGAGATGTAGTTCAGAAACCAGGCAAAAGCGACCGAGTCTGCGGTCCGATCCGGATCAAAGCCGATCCGCCAAACCCCCATGTAGAGAGCGGATACGGCTACCGTGGCCATCGCGGCTACGTACACCCAGCCGACACGAACGTGGGCTTTTCCGCCCTTTTTGGTGACGATCGGGATCCAGAAAACCAGGAGAGCGAGAAAGCCCGCAAGAATGTGAAGGATACGAAAAATGGCGAAGCCAAGCATGGATTCTTCCTCCTTGAAGTTGAATAGAACTATTTAATCACAGTTTTCCAGAAATTTGTACAACGTTCATTATACAAACCTACGGTCGGTTTGTAAAGTACAGACGTTACCGTAGGGGAACTGGGATTCTGGATAAACCTGTTTGCGGCAGGGGAGGGTAAAGCGTAGATCATGCCATTTTGCTCAAATACGGAGGAAAGATCATCATGCTGCGATCCAGAATCCTTCTTTCTTTGGCGCTGCTTCTGCAGCTTCAGCTGCTCCCGGCCTGCACGCGGACAGAGGTGAGGCAGGAGGGGGCACCCTCGGCCCAGGTCCAGACAAAGGGCAATCGGCCCAATGCTGGAGCCTGGCAGGTAACTTTTCCATCACTCCGTACGCGAAAAAAGGCTTCGCCAATCTCTTTTGGCGAAGCCATGTTTTTTATGCGCGTGGACTTCCAGCTATTTTCCAATCGTAGGGCTATGGTCATCGGACTATGTAATCAAATCCTTGGTTGGAAAGATTTACAGCCTTATCGGCTTGTCTTCTCTTGCATTAAACTGGTTGCGTACCCAATGAGATGGGAAAAACACAACGAGGAGGACAACGCGAGTGACGAAACGAGATTGGATACAGAAATCGACGATAGCCGTCATGCTTGGCACATCCCTCTTGATGTTCGCAGATGGCGGACAAGCCGCCGCGGCTGCAAGTGATTCACAATCTTCCGGCAAAGCTGCACAGGTGGTCTCCCTGGCACAATCGCTGGTCGGCAAGAGTTACCAATATGGAGCAGAGGGCCCGACCCGTTTTGGTTCGGCCGGCTTGGCTACATATGTATATGAAAAAGCGGATGTGACGATTGGCGATACCATTAGCAAGCTGTACGCGAGCGGCAAAGCGGTCAGCAAAACGGCGGCCAAACCGGGCGATCTGCTCTTCTTTTCGTCCAATGGAAGCGGCGCCCCAAACTTTATGGGAATCTATCTGGGCGATGACAGCTTCGTCTACTCCTCTCAGAGTGAAAGGAAAGTCGTCCTGCGAAAGCTATCGGATTATACCAGCAAACTGGTGGGCGTACGCAGCTTTTTGAGCGATGAGAGCGGAGCTGCACCAAAACCTGGAGAGCCAACCGCCAATCCGGCAGACGATGCGGACCTGTCCAAAGGCGAGCGCGTCATCGCAGCCGGGAAAAAATACCTGGGTACGCCGTATCAATACGCCTCTACCCGCTCCACCAAGACAACCATGGACTGCTCTGAGTTTACCATGTGGGCTTACAAAGAGGGACTCGGGATCGACATGGGACGAGGCGGAGCCAAATCGCAGGCCAATTACGTCAAACAAAACGGCCATTACACGACGGATATGAAGCAATTGAAAAAGGGCGATCTGGTCTTCTTCATGAGCTATCGCGGCTGGAAGGCGTCCGACTACAAGGGCGTAGATCCGAGCAAACAGAGCATCACGCACGTCGGCATCTACATGGGCGATGACAAACTGCTCCATACCTTTTCCAAAGAATCGGGCGGCGTCAAAATCACCAACTTTTCCGACACGCACTGGGAGTACCGATTTATCATGGGCGGGCGGCCCTACTAAGCGGGGAGGGACAGGTGAGGAGCGGTAAAAGCGGAAAAATGGACGATTGACGGGCGGCATTCGCACATGCCTTTTTGCTCTTGGCTGCATCTCTATATAGGGAAACTTATAGGAGGTGTAGCAGTCATGGGTTATCCGTATCCCCCGGGCAGCAGCGCGTTTCCACCTGGCAGCAGCGCCTTTCCGCCCGGCAGCAGCATGTATCCCCCTGGAGGATTTCCTCCCCCTCCGTCGGGCCCGCCCCCAGGCAGAACGCCCACTGCCCCGCGTACCTTGGGTCAGCAGCAGTATCGCATCGTCGATCCGGGTTCCTTTTATCCTTGCCTGTATCGGTACACGTATGTGTGGCTGCGCAATGGGCGCAACTTCTGGTTTTACCCCGTATTTGTAGGCCGCAACTCCGTAGCCGGCTATCGCTGGAATGGCTATACATGGCGCTATTACGGGCTCGATTTGCACAGAGTCGTCTACTTCACCTGCTAAACAGGCAAGACCAATAGCAAGCCGCGGCCACCTGAGCGAGGATGGCCGCGGCATTTTTCCAGTTGTATGGTAAATGCAATCGACATGAGTTCCTGAGATTGCTGTTGTTTTCCACGTTACCAGTCGACAAACCGAATGGAGCGAACCACCACTTCCTGGGCTCCCATCGGCATTTCCAGACGGATGGGTTCGTTGACAGGATTCATGAGCAGTTGGCGTCCCATCGGGGATAGGAAAGAGATCCGTCCCAAATCAGGGTCAGTCTGTTCGGGAAAGCAGATCGTCAGGCTTTCATCGAGCCCTTCATCTACATAATGCAAGGTCACTTCAGATCCAATCACTACTTTGGGCAGTGTGGACGTATCGCTTCCTGAGGTATCCTTGAGCAAGGATTCAACCGTCGAAACATATTGGTCAAGCCATTGATTGGCTTTTTGGCGTTCGTTGTGCTTTCCGGCAAAATGAAGGTCCAAAAAGGGTATGCGTTGTTCGTCAAAAAAAACCAATTGCTCCACCAGGCGGCGGTGCATGGAATTCGGCAAAGTATTACGGTTCACCGTAATCAACTCCTGTTCGTATTGGAATGAACCACCGGTCAGAAAAGACTGCGAGTCGCCACGGAGTTCGCCTCATTTTCATCGTATTAGTCCCCCCCGAATAAAAGAATGTGGCCCCTTGCTCCAGATATGCAGGGGACCATACTACCATTTTACCTAAATCCTAGAAAAAAACAATATCATTTCCAGAGGGCGGCCGTGGGATTGCTCTGAACCGGCGGGAGTCCAATGCAAAGGCCTCTCCGCCGCAAAGGGGAGAGGCCCGTTTCTGTTTGCTTTGTCTTATTGCACTGATACGGGGTACTCCCGGTGGTCGTGAATATCCCCCTTTTCTACATGCACCTTTACCGTGTAGCTGCCGGACGCAGGGAAGATGGCGGAGTTTGCCGTGTATTCCCCGGCCTTCGTTTCGCGGGCGTCGACGAACTCATGCTTGTCCCCTCCTGCCAGCCAATACTCAAAGCGCACCTTGGCGTCCGTCAAAGGCTGGTTATTCTGGACCAGATGGACGGTAAGCGTGGCAGCCGTGTTGGCTTTGATGACATCAGCAGGCTGGAAGTGCATGTCCACGCTGGGGCCATGATGGTGCTCGCCCGTTTCGGAGCTGCCGTGCTGGTGAGTGCCGCCGTGCTCATGGCCGGCGCTGCTACCGGGTTGGGCGGCAGGCTCGTCCGCATGGCCTGCTGCCGCGGAGCCGTCCGCCTCGCCATCCGGTCCCTTCACCGAAAAGCTGTACTTTTGCATATTGTGAAAATCGCGAGCGGTGACATGGTACATGACATTATAGGTTCCCGGTTCGGAAAAAGCCTTCTGTGCCGTATACACCCCGTCCTGTTGGTGCACGGCGGGGATGGTTTCATGCTGCTCCTGCCCCTCTTTCCAGATTTCAAACTCGGCTTCTTTGGCGTCATCGACGGCTTTGCCATCCTGCGTTACGGTAATCGTAAAGGTAGCCGCTTCGTTCACGGCGACTTCCTGCGGTTCGATTTTCAGCTCGACTTCGATTGGCGTCGAAGAGGGGAGGGCCTCCTCCTGCTTGCTGCAGCCAGCTCCGGCGATCAGCGCCAGGGAACCGATCAACGCAAATACATATCGCTTCATCTACTCTCCCTACCTTCGTCACTTTGGCTTTGGTACACACATTCCGGTGTATTCTTGCTTCCTTCAACATTATAGGCAAAAACGCAGGGGAGCAGATGACTCAAACGGGCTATTTCGCAGGCTGTGAACGGCTGAATTCACATAACTGCCACCTTTTGCGGCATTGCCAGTTGCGGCGAAGCCCAAGTTTTTCCGATAGAATCAGGAAGGCCTCCCGATACAGGAGGCCTCTTCTTTATTGTTTTTGTTCCTGGAACCACTGTTTCAACTGGTCGGCATCCTGACCGCCTACCAGGCGAGCCACCTCTTGTCCCTCTTTGTAGTGAACGAGAGTCGGCGTGTACTCGATGCCATAATCATCCCAACTGGCGGTGAATTCCAGCAGATTATGCTTCTTCACATCGACCTTCAGCTCATCGGCGACGGGGACCAGTACCGGTGTCGTAGCCTGGCAATGCTCACACGTCGGGCTGTAGAAGTAGACGAAGAGCTCTTCCTTTGCTTTCAGCTTGGCCTTCAGTTCAGCGGGAAGGATTTGATTGCCGTAGTTGGGATCATCCAGCTGTTCGACGGTGGCTGGATGAAGATTGCTTTTGCCAAAGGGATTGCCTTCTGCGGCTTTCCGGTTGGCCATGTCTGAGTAGACGACCGCTCCGATCAAAAGGACGGCTGCAATGATTGACAGGATGATAACCTTTTTCATGTCTTATTTCTCCTCCCCAGTTTTGCGAATCAGAACAAGCAGAATCGTAATGGAAAGAAAGGCGATTAACGCCAAAAACGGAATGGTAATGAAGCCAAGCCAGTTGATGTAATCCGTATTGCATGGAATGATGCCGCATGCCGTCCCGAGCTCGCCAAGGGCAGGGACCTTTTGGATGGCGTAGTGGTACAGCGAAAATCCGCCCCCGATGATGGAAAGCACCAGGGCGTATGTGGCGATTCCATAGTCTTTTCTGGCCGCGGCGATGCCCAGCAGGATGACCAGCGGGTACATGAAGATGCGCTGGTACCAGCAGAGCTCGCAAGGGATGTACTTCATTACTTCCGAGAAAAACAGACTTCCTCCGGTTGCGATGAGAGAGACGACCCAGGCCGCGAACAGGGCTTGCTCTCTCTTTTGTTCTCGTTTCATGTCAACACCTCGTCCATTATCTTACCATAATTACAATAAGGAAGTGACTTATGTTTTGTAACGACTTTTGAAAAGGTGACGACATCTGTAACAAAAGATAGCCCGGTTGGGTCATGTTCAGCTGACAGGACGAGCCATATACTGAGACTGACTGTCAGATGAATGCAGAAAATGGAAAGGAAGGAATGCCGAATGAAAAAACGTTTGACACTCATACCTGCACTCGCATTGGCCTGCCTGCTGGCTTTGCCGGTGTCGGCGCACGATGGCTGGTCCCAAACCCACAGCCCGATCATCGCCGCAGGAGAGGTCTCCTACGTGGAGCTGCTGCTGGGCAACCACTCGAACCATCACGCCAGCTACCGCATCGAAGGCCGATGGAGCACAGATACAACCAAAGTATACGTCATTTCGCCGAATGGAAGCAAAGCCGATATTACCGCGACGCTCTTTTATACCGGGGAGGAACAGGAGGTAGCCGAGCCGGGGAAAAACAATTACTTCGTCGCCTCGTTCTCCTCGTCGCAGCCCGGCGCTTACATCGTCTCCGCAGAGGGAGACAGCATCTTCAAACAAGGAGAGACAGCGAGCCGCACACTGCGCAGCGCCAAATCATTCGTGGCGGTCAGCGACATCCCTATGCTGCAGCGCGTAGCGGGGCTGAAAGGCTTCTCCCAGCCCGTCAGCACAGATCGGGCGGAGCTGATTCCCCAGTTTAACCCAGCGGCCGTCACGCCTGGCCAGGAGGTAAGCGTTCAACTGCTGCTCAAGGGACAGCCGCTAAAGGATACGGAAATCAGCGTCATCCGCCGCAGCACGAGCGACGCGGCTGTCTATAAGACGGACGAGCAGGGCAGGATCACATTTACGACCGGGCCGGCGGACTACTATCTGCTCCGCGCGAAGCCGAAGACAGATGAAAAAGCAGCGGGCCAATACGATACCACCAACTATGAAGCAACGATGACATTTACGGTCCAAAATGGCAAGTTCACGCTCCCTGCAGCGGCTGATGAGCAGACGCCGTTTGTCTATCTGAACGGCAAACAGATCGAAGTTCCCGGCCTGTCCATCACGGACGGCAAAACCATGGTCCCCGCCGAATTTGTCAAAACGAATCTGAACCCTGCCTTCACGGGCAGCGGCCAGGTCGAGCTGCAAAAGGCAGCGGCTGAGGCGGGCGCTGCCACCGAATGGCTGGCACCGGTCGGCTCTTTTCCTGCCGCCATTGCCATCAGCAAAAAATAGGGACTGCAGGGGCGAAGGGGGAAAGCCGCTGCCGCCCGCGGTCGTACGTATGGATTGCGATTCGAAGCCGTCGAAGAATTTCGGCGGCTTTCTGTCGACTGCACATCAAGGGAAAGGAGCATCGATATGAAGAGAGTGATATGGCTATGTGCTCTGTGTTTGGGGCTGGCGATCGCAAGCGCTCTCCTGGCAGGCGTCAGCGCGCACGCCTACGTCGATCAGTCGTCGCCGCAGCAGGAGGCCCAGCTGCAGGAAGCGCCCACAGAAATTCGGCTCACCTTTACCGAGGAGATCAACGAAAAGGTAAGCACGCTGGTGCTGAAGACGGAGGCGGGGAATGTCATTTCTGATTCGTTTCGAGCCGAAGGAAAAAAGACATTGGTGATGCCGATCTCTTCCTTGGAGAAGGGCATCTACCGGGTAGAGTGGCAGGTGCTCTCCGTGGACACCCATGTCACGGAAGGCTCCTATCGCTTTGCCGTGGGCGTGGCGCTGCCCAAAATTCGGCCGGCGGAGACGGTGTCGCTGGATGAAGTGCCAGCCGCAAGCAGCGCTCCGCCGCTCTCCACCGCTTCGGACAGCCAGGCTACTGCCGGGCAGGGGACAGGCGCTGCGGGAGGGCAGAAAGCCTCGGAGATGGCCGGCACAACGGCGCCTCCTGCGGGTTCGTCCGGCTCAAATGCGGCCGGATCGGCGCAACTAGCGTCATCCGGCGAGCAGCAGGAAAGATCCCCGGCGCGCGAAAAGGCGGACGCAGCAAAGGACGCCACAAAAGACGCCACAGATTCCACAGCGTCAGCGGCCGCCACGAAGTCGTCAGCGTCAACCACCGCCCCTGTCACGGGCAGCAGCCCCGATGACAATTCCCGCAAGCCTGGTTCTGCGGATACGCCCGCCAGCTCCCAAAATCAGCAGGCGACCTCAGAAGATCCGTCTTCCACGGCGCCAGCTCAGTCTTCATCGCCGGAGGGTCAGACCGCCCCGGAACAAGAGCCGCATGTTCCATCAGAAGACGCGAGTGCCGCCGAAACCACTCTGCATCCGGCAGATGTGGCCGATGCGGAGATCGTCGCGGAGAAGTTCGTCCCGGCTTCCGCTCATGATCACAAACGCCATGAACAGTGGAACAGGGCGCTGCGCATGGGGGATGTCCTGGCAGCTGCCGTCATCGGCACCCTCGTATTTCTCTCGCGCTGGAGCGGATTTGTCAGCGCCATTCCGACGCCAAACCGGAAGCGGCTTGCGGGCATCGTCCAGCTGTTCCTGTTAGGAGCTGTGCTCTGCTTTACAGTCAGCGGCGGGATTCGCATCTACTTGCTTGCCGACATGCTCCGATTGGCGGGGGGAGTGGGTGAAAACATTCGGATGATCCTCTGGAATACATCGACGGGTACGATCGGATGGGTGCGGCCTCTGCTCGGTTTGCTCCTGATCATGGCGCTTCGGGCTGCGTGGAAGAGTTCCGCTTCGTCCGGCTCTCCAGCAGTTGCCTGGCCGGGGAGAGCTGCCGCAGGGCTGACGTTGGCACTGTTTGCCACATTTCCGCTGACGGGCCACGCGATGGCCGGCCAAGAGCGGCTGACGTCGGTCGTGTCGGATGTTTTGCACATGACGGCAGCTGTGGTATGGATCGGGGGCTTGTCCGGTTTGGTTGTGCTCTCTTTCCGTCTGGCCGTGAATGCGGAGGGCCTGGCATTCATGCACAAGCTGATGAGCCAATTCGCGCAGCTGGCGCTGTATGCGGTAGCCATCATCACGGGGACCGGGCTGGTGCTTGGACTTTTGCGCTTCTCCCAGCCGGGTGAACTCGTGACGACCTCCTACGGCCTGCTTCTTTTGGCCAAGCTGCTCGCTTTTGGCATCGCGCTGCTCATCGCCGGATATCATCGTACCCGCGTCATGCCGCGACTCGCCAGCCTTTCGTCACTACAGGAGAGAGACGCAGCACGCATGGCGAAGACTTTGGCCTGGACCCTGCGCATCGAGCTGCTCGTCGTTTTGGCGGCGATCCTGCTGGCAGGACTGCTGTCCGCCACGCCTCCCCCGATCATTCGCTAGGTGACGCGGATCTGCGGAGAGGAGCGGACTTCCCGAATGGGCACGTAGATGTATTGAAGCGACGGCCAGCTCACCAGGAGGATGCCCCCTTCAATGGACGCGGCTCCGCCGTCGATCCCGATCATCTTTCCGCTCCGCCAGGGGCCTTGACCGGCGTAACCGGGCAGCCGGTTGACCGGCGTATGGCCAAAGACAATCAGGGTCTCCCCCTGATAATGGTTGTAAAAGGGTTCGCGAATCCAGAGGAGGTCTTCGGGCCGCTGCCGGGACAGGGGCAGACCGGGACGGATACCCGCATGGACGAGCAGGGCAGGTTCGGTGCCGGTGCCGGAATCGCCGGGAAGCTCTAGCGCGAGGGGCAGCGCATCGAGGGTGGCGAGCAGTGCGGGATAACGGGCGAGGATCTCCTCGCGAGCGGCCTCCTGCGTCTCGGCAGATGGCACTCCGCCGAGAAAGGCGCGGCGCATCGGATGCTGTCCCAAAAAGGAGCGCACCGTTGCATCCCCGCCGTTCAAACGGAGATAGAGATCGGGATCAATGGCGCGGCGCAGCCAATCCTGAAACATTTGCTCGTGGTTCCCCTTTGAAAGAAAGACCTGACTCGGGTATGCTTGCCGCAGGTTCAGGAGGAATTCCAGCACTTCCTTGGACTCCGGGCCGCGGTCGATCATGTCGCCGATGACGTACAGCCGATCCTGCCTCTCCGGGGAAAAAGATGCACGGTCGAGGGCAGTCCGCAATGCCTGGTATTGACCGTGAATGTCCGAAACCAGATAGATGTTGTTCATGTCGCTCTCGCTCCTCCCCGTCTGTTCATTTCCGTAGCCATCCGTAGCGCCCTTGTGTACGGCTTTCACTCCAGCATGACTTCCTATAAAATATGAATAACCGTGATTTTTCGTGAGAGGATGGGAGTACAGTGGAGCGATTGCGAAACTGGCTGCGCGAGTCGCGCCATACCGTTGTCTTTACCGGCGCGGGGATGTCGACGGAAAGCGGCCTGCCCGATTTTCGCTCGGCCCGGACGGGGTTGTGGCAGGGGAAGGATCCTGCTCGGCTCGCCAGTACCCAGGCGATGCGTCATAATCGGGAGGAATTTCTCGCGTTTTACCGGATGAGGATCGAAGGGCTTCTCTCCTGCAAGCCCCACAGCGGCCATCACCTTCTGGCCGAATGGGAGCGGCAGGGGGTGATCCAGGGAATCATTACGCAAAACGTGGACGGCTATCATCAGCATGCGGGCAGCCAGCGAGTCGCGGAGCTTCACGGCACGCTGACGACGCTCTCCTGTCTCAGATGCGGCCGCAAAGAAAAAGCCGCCCGTTATCTGCAAGAGGAAGGAAGCGTCTGCGAGTGCGGAGGCTTTCTGCGCCCGGATGTGGTGCTGTTTGGCGAATCGCTGCCGGAAGCGGCGTTTGAGCAGGCGGTGGCATGGACGGAGCCCGCGGAGCTGTTTCTTGTACTGGGATCGTCGCTGGCGGTAAGTCCGGCCAACTGGTTCCCGCAGCAGGCCAAAGAGCGCGGCGCAACCTTGGTGATCGTCAACAGGGAGCCCACGATGCTGGATCATCTGGCCGATTTGGTGATTCAAGACCGATTGATTGGAGATGTATTAAAAAATTTACCTCTTGATTTTTGATGGTGTTTTTACTAGAATATTTTTTGTAAAAGCGCCGATGATGGTTTTGACCTCATTCACAGCTTGCTTGCCCCTATAGTTAAACGGTATAACAGATCACTCGTAATGATCAGTTCGTGGTTCGATTCCGCGTGGGGGCATCGTAATTGCGTTGTATCAACGTTTTCAGCCGTTTGGCCCTCGTTGAATGTAGCGTACACTTTGCCGGAAATGTACGGTGTGATCAGGCGGATGGTCCGAGAATGATCCGTACACAATGCGTCTCTATTCGTTGTTACTGCGGCAACGGAAAGGGGCGTTTTTGTTTTGGCGTTAAAGGGAAAACGAAAGCTGTTACGTACGTTCGCGGATACTGCTCGCGTCTCGTATTCATGGGACGAGCTGTATCGACTCTACCGGAGGGCAAAAGAGGCGGAGGGGCTGGCAGAGCGAACGCTTGCCCTGCGCGACAAGTATCATCGTTACTTTCTCGAATTTCTCGACTTGAAATATCCGGGGCTTTCACCGCAAGAGGTGACGGCGGATGTCATTCGCGGATGGGTTCGCTACATGCAATCAGAGCGGAGACAGTACGAGGGGAACGAGCGAATACCGGACCGGATGAAAACAGTGGGGCTCTCGCCTGGCGCGATCAACACCTATTTACGCCACCATAAGGTATTCTTTAGTTTCATGGTTTCGGAGGGGTATATCTCCGAGAACCCGTTCAAAAAGGTTCGGCTCGTCAAAGAAGAAAAGGACACGGTTGAATCGTTTACGGTCGAACAAATTGAAAAGCTATTGAAACAACCGGACAAGCGGACGTACAACGGATTCAGGGACTACTGCGCGATGCTCACGTTTTTGGATACCGGTATTAGACTCGTCGAACTTATCAACCTACGCATAGAGGACGTAGATTTCACGAACTGCTCACTATATATTCGCGCCTCAAACTCTAAGAACAACGTCGGCCGGACTGTTCCGTTCTCGGCCCGTACCAAAAAGGAGCTGCAAAGCCTGCTGGCGGAGGTACGCGAGCTCAATGCGGAGTATTTGTTTACGACCGTCTACGGGAATAAGCTTGATCCCACGCGCATAAGGGCGGCCATTAAGGAGTACGGGCGGACTGGGAATATCGCAACCGTTCGCGTTACGCCGCATACTTTCCGGCATACCTTCGCCAAGTTTTACATTTTGAACGGCGGTGATCCGTACTCATTGCAAAAACTGCTCGGTCATCACGATATGACGATGGTTCGCCGGTATGTTCAAATGAACGACATGGACATACGGAGACAGCACGATAAATATAGTCCGATCAATTTCCTACGCTAGTCCTTCGGGGGCTGGCGTTTTCTTTTGTTATAACGCTTTAGTCCGATAAAGCGCGGGAGGCCTGCGCGATCCCGTCCGGACGAGAGAGCGCGAGTATATTCGTGGTTTAACGTGGTAAAGTAACGGTGAGCGACCGTCTGCCTGGTGAACGAATCCGGACGGTATAGGCGATTTCATCCGCTGCACGCTCGCGGCGCGTACACCCTCCGAAAACTCAGGGGGTCCCGTATCATAAACGTTTATTTGCGAAACGATCCGACCAAATGTTACGCCAGCATAACATATCGCGCCTGCTGTCGTTTCATAACTCGTTATCATATTCAACGTTTCATAATAACGTAATTGACCGTTTGTGATACGATTGGTATAATATGGTCATACGACAATGAAACGGAGTGAACCGGTATGAAGCTCGGCTATGCTCGTGTATCAACGCAGGACCAATCGCTCGACCTACAGATCGACGCGCTAAAGGCCGCTGGCTGCGACGAGATTTACCGCGAGAAGGTTAGCGGAATGAAAGATGACCGGCCGGAATTGGAACGCCTGTTGGCCTACGCGCGCCCAGGTGATACGCTCGTCATCTACAAGCTGGATCGGTTGGGCCGGAGCACCAAACGGCTGCTTGAGTTGGCGGAGGAACTGGATCGGCGCGGCATAGAACTCGTATCTATTCGCGATCAGATCGACACGTCTACAGCGGTCGGAAAGGCCATGTTTCGGATGCTCATGGTATTGGCGGAGATGGAACGGGACATCATCGTAGAGCGCACGAGAGCGGGCCTGGAGGCGGCGAGAGCACGTGGCAGGAAGGGCGGTCGACCGGTTAAGTACGGCGAGGGGAACGCGAAGCTGGCGCACGCTATCGAGTTGTACCGCGCCAAGGAAAAGACCGTGCCGGATATCGAGCGGATAACTGGCGTTAGCAAGGCAACGTTATATCGCGCGTTGAAGAAGGCGGGGGCGTCCCAATGAGGGCGCTCTTTTTCGTGACCCGGCATCCCCCCACGGCACCCCCTCGAAACACCGTCGGCAGGCCCCCGAAAAATCCGCGCAATATTTTTAAACTCGGGGCTCGGTCGGCTTAACACTAGATGACGACACACTAGTGAAGCTGATACGGCTCGCGCAGATGATCAGTAAAGGAAAGACCGTGGACATGTTGAATAAACCATTGAGGTGATTCTCATGTTCTGGAAACGTTTCTTGAATAAGAAACCGAAAGGCTATATAAGGTGTTTGGGACTGGAGGAATGGTGGCTGTCACTAACTGAGGAGCAGAGAGAGGATTGTCGTTGTGTTTTTGAATATGAAGTTAATGGTGGTAAGGAGAACGTTGATATTAGGGAGATCGCTGCAACTTCAATGACGAGGCAAGGCTTACTTAGAATTTTTGCGTCGGGGGTTATGAATCTCGAATTCAAACTCCAATTGTTAGATTTCGCGGAGCGAGAAGCGGTATCGGCCTCTGATATTGTCGAGCTTCATTACATTTACATGACTCGCTGGAAGTTGTACAAGAGACTTTGGTCGCAAAATTCGTCTTGGTTTGAACATTTAGAAACATACTTGAAAAAAGACATTTCCATTCACGATGATTTTTATGAGGGATTGAAAAAGGAAGGATGGAAGGCGCTTCCCAACTATCCAGCATTTAAGGAGTTGGCCTTGCTCTACGAGAGGACGGGTCGCTATCGGGAGGCAATAAAGAACGTTGAGGAGGCCATGGCAAAGAACGTAAAGGAAGAAACATCATTTGAGAGACGCTTGAAGAGATTAACGCGACTAGAAACCGGAGGGTGAAAACTTAAAATAGCCGTCCCATTTACAAGGGAGCGGCTTTATTTTTTGTCCGGAGTGTATTCGAAAAACTCTGCGGGGGTTATCTTCAAACCGTTACATATCGCGTCGAGGGTATCGTAGTCGATGCGCTTGGTCGCGGAGGATGCGAGAGACGTAATTGTATTCCTACTCACACCGGTAAGTTCAACGACTTCTTTATTGGAAAGACCGCGTTCCTTCATAATCTCGCCAAGACGGCACCGAATCGCCATAAAAATTTCCTCCCAAAACTTGCACAACATGTTGACATCATGTGCAGCGAGGGGTATTATAAAATCATGCACAAGATGTTGACATGGTGAAATGTTGAATTGTTAACACGATTATACCTCAAATCCCCCAAATTCTCAATGATTGAAGGAGGAATCCACACATGAAGCAAGGCCCGCAATGGATCACTACCTTTTCCGAACTCATCATCGCGATCTCCGCCCTGGTAGAATCGATAAGGAGCGTGATCCATCCGTGAGCGCGCCGCAACTCCCCGACATCTCCACGCTCTCAACCGTCGACGCCATCGCTTTTTACACGCGCCAGGTATCGGAAGTCTTCGCGATCCGCCCCGGCACTCCCGGTCGATCTGAAAGGCTGGCCGCGCTGTTCGAATGGAAACGTGCGCTTCACGAACGCATCGAACGCGAACGAGCCGAGAGGGGGACCGCCCTATGACGCAGTTCCCGCGAATCAAGCTCCGCCTGTCCGACGACTACGAGCGCGAGTTCGGCCCCGACCGTTTTCCCGGCTACCTCATCGCGCCAGACATCGCGGCCTATCTCGTTGACGGCGAGGAGCTTGCGTTCCTGACCGTCGACCCAACGAACGAGCCAGGCCTTTACATCGCCACCTCCGGCCATTCTTACGGAGGGTTGACGGATGACCCCGAAGACATTCCGCGCGTGGTGGGCAAGTTACGCTCGATGTCCGCCTGGGACTTTTACGAGCGGTTCTTTCTACGCACGGCCGAGGCCGCCGACTTCGATTTTATCGTGCTGATCCGATGAACCGGCCGCCCTAGCCGGGGAGGACCCGCGAGCAAATAATACGGAACATTCCGAAAAAGGGGAGGAAAAGTTATGCCATTTATCGCCTATAATTTCGCAAGACACAAACGGAGGGGGATCGTTGTCGACCGCGCCCTCAAATATCAAGTCATGTTTCAGCGCACAATCGTCGGCTGGCTGAACGTGTATTTCGTTGACCACCCGGACCGCCCCCGCGTCACGCTCTCGCCGCAGGAGTTTCACGCGATCCTGCCGGAAGTGAGTCCGCGCGTCACCACCGGATGCTGCGAAGTCGGCCTCGAAACGTTGCACGAGCTCGGTTTTTCGGTCGACGGGCTGGCGGAGGTGGCCGTATGAACGTCAAGGCTCGTTTGTGGCGTCAAATGCCGCTGCGCATGAAACTCCGCCTTATGCTGGCCGTCATTGTCGCGCAAGAATCGAAACAGGGGGTATCCCAATGAACGCTGTTGCACTTGACCAATTCACCGCCATGGAGCGCGCCCGCGCCTGGGCATCGCACCACAATCTGACCGTCTACAAAACCGCCTACAAGGTCGGCCAGTACGGCCCGTACCTCGAACTCCACTTCGTCACACCGCAGGTCGCCGAACGCCACTCGGCCCTCATCGCGCAACTGTCCGCCGAGATCGGCCTGCCCGTCACCTACGCGACCGAACCGAAGCCCACGCACATGTCCGAAATGCTCGCGTCGATCCTGCCACCAATCTGGAACGTGAGCAAATCGCACTCGTTGCATAAGGACGCAGGCCAGTTCGTCGTAAAAGCGTTCGGCGCCGCCAAAATTCCGCGCGAGGAGATCGAGGTCGTCCGGACCAAGTTCGCCGAGATGACCGGCTATACGCTTGTGATCCGTGAGGCGTAAGTGACGCCGCCCGATGATCCGGGTTCCGGCGCGCCAACGCCAGGAACGAACGCCAACGGGGAGGGCATTTCGGAGCCTCTCGTACCTTTGCCGGGCGCCAAACCGGTGAGGGAACGCCTTGCGAGGGGCTTCCGTTTTGTCTTACGCTTATTTATACGAACGTGCGTGCGGGAGGTTTCGGAAATTTTTTTTTCGGGGCTGGCGTTATTTTTTTTGCGGACAGATATATAAATTCGAAAAAAATAACGGGATGGTGTACCAGTTTTTTAATTCCAGGGAGTAATCAGTCTATAGAAACCGAAAAGCCCCTCAGGACAGCAGCCTGAGGAGCACCTCGACCAGTAGCGCCGCCCATACAGCACTATCGAGGCGGATGACAATCGTAGTTGTGTAGTTGTTTGTTTGTTTGTTTCATGGGCAATCCTCCTCTCCGCGCGTAACTTAGTCGTTACGGCCTTAGGCGCTGGCGGTAACCAAGTATCAGCGGGAAATTCGGACTATTCAAGATTTTACCATATGGAGGTGACCACGTAAATGACGGAATCGCTGTACGTCCTGTTTTTCCGTAACAAAATGAAGCGTACGTATCCAACTCGCAAGCAAGCGTTAATGGCCCGCGATAACATGGCGAAGGACTACGTTATATCCGAACTGCGCATCTTCCCGAGCCAGGCGGAGTTCGACGAGACGGTCCGGCGAGAGATCGCCAAATACGCAATTCGCGCGTACGTGCCGAAAGGGAGGGCGCAGTGTGACCGAACATAACCTCGTATCCATCGAAACGCAGTCGGAATATTCCGTCACAACCGGACGCCGTGAAACGCGCATCTTCGTCAAGATGTACGTGGACGCGGTACACTCCGGACTACTCGCGGACATTGGCGACGAGAACTGGCGGACGCTCTGCGTGATCGCGGCGTTCATGGACGAGCGCGGCGAGTGCTATCCGACGCAAGAGTTGATCGCGCACAGGCTCGGAGTATCCCTGCAGACAGCGGCGGCGCGGATCAAGTCGCTGCTCGCGTACAGGTGGCGGGGACGGCCGTTGGTGCACGCGACGAAGGGGAGGGAGGACGGGAGTCAGCGGTTCGATAACACGCGGTATACGGTGCTGCCGGTCAGTCAGCTAGCGATATTTAGTGGGGAGGCGGAAGCCATGTCAAGCGGAGCCGACACGGGTCGATCCGTATATGGCTCTCCTTGACACTAACAATAACCATCTTTAAACAAGAGCCATCTTTAAACTAGATAAAAGATATCGCTCACTGTCGTTCGCGAGGTCAGTCATTAATAAGGATACGATCACGCGACAAGATGTACGCGAAGAAAGGGGAGGTAATGATGGATGTGCAAGCCAAGCAGGAAGCCGCGCTCTCCAACGATCTACAAGTAATCACGGCTGAGATCAACGCCTACAAGAGAGTCGCGGGCGAGGCTATATTCGAGATTGGGAGGCGATTAAAGAAAGTCAGAGACGCCAAGACCGATTCTGACTGTATTGAGGATCGCATGCTCGCGCAGCAACGGGAGTCAACGGGCGGATGGATAAAATGGCTAGAGGAGCATGTCGATTTTGACAGAACACAGGCACATCGATTTATCGCGGTCTTCGAGGGGTTGGGCGATGTTGGCACGTACCAACACCACGGTCTCCGCGCCCTCTACGAGATCGCCACACTCTCACCAGAAGACCGCGAACGCCCGCACGTAATCCCGTCCACCGGCGAAGTCAAAACGGTCGACGAGATGACCGTCCGCGAGCTCCGCGAAGTCAAGGCGGAGTTGAAGCGCGAGAGGGAGGCGCGACAGAGGGCGGAAGAATCCGCGCAAGTCCTTCGCGATACTCTCGAATCGATAGCGGAACAGCCGCAGCCGATCCGCGAGGTGCGTACGGGAACGGAGATATGTCACTCTTCGGGATCATCACGGTGAATCGAATTGTACATGTTGAAGAAATCGGCCTCTTCGTACTCTACGAGCCTCATAATTTCAGAGATGTCTGTGATCCCTAATGCAGTAGCAATCCGCCCAATGTGGTCGAGGCTTACTCGTTCATTGTAGCCGCGGCATAGGTTTGTTATTGCGTTTGGTCGTAATCCAGTCATTTGAGCGAGTTCTTTTTGTTTTATTCCTCGACGTTTTAAAACGTCCTTTAGATAAATCTCGACAACGTAGATGGTCGGTTTGTCGTAAGGATCGGATTCCGTTGCGCTTTTTACTGCGTCAGCACCAATAGCTGAAAACAGGCTTATCTTACTCATGTTATCGCTCCATCCATTCCGTGTTTAAGAGTAGAATACATCAAACGTAAAAATATCGCAAATAAGATATTTACAAAAATATCGCTTATGCGTTATTATTGGTTTTGGAAAGAGATTCCCCATTTGGAGGCGATCAGCCATGTGAACGGAAGTGATCGGTCGGACGAGCTAAAGGCAAGCAAAAATAAACGATATGGGAGAGATGTTGAAATGAGTAGCCATAATCAAGCGAGTCCATTTTCACCTCTATTAAAAGCAATGCAACGCTTGGAGACCGAACGAAATTTCGTCACTGCCAGGGCAGAGCATTTGGGTTTAGATACAACGAGGTATGATACGTATGATCTGCTACTTACTACGATGATTGCGGCAGCGGCTCAATACACACACCAATTGATCGCGTTCAGGTGTATGGCTGAAATTAGCCCTGACGACGAAGATGCTTTTAGCAAAAGACTTCAAGAGTTCTATCGCGCATCTCACAACATCCAGCACAAGATGTTAATGATGAAGGAAATAGCCGAAAGGTTGACAGACTCCCGTTTAAAGAGGAGATTAATTTCCCGAGCGGACTCTTTCGATAAAGCCCAACTCGCCATTTTCCAAGTCGATGCTAAACTAAGGCAGGGGCGGAAAGCTAACTTAATGAGATTACTAACGAAAGCACAAAAGGCTTACGATGATTTTATTGACTTACGTCAGGAGTTGAACGAGAAATTGCAAGCGGAAAAAATAGAAATTCTTGCCTCGTAAAACGAAAAAAAACCACGCCGTAAGCTGGCGGGCTGGCGGCGTGCTCCTACGGTAAATAAACGATTGTACGACGATTATATCACGAATTAGGACGGAGGAGTTGCGGGAAATGGACGAACAAAAGGAAACGCGGATTTTCTATAAAACGTACGTTGACGCGATACATTCCGGACTCATCGCGGACATGGGCGCGGAGAGGTGGCAAACCCTCTGCGTCCTGGCCGCCTACATGGACGAAAATGGCGAGTGCTATCCGTCGATGGAGTCGATAGCGGCAAGGCTAGGGATCACGCGGGAAAGCGCTAGTCGCCGCGTCAGTCGACTTGTTAAATACAGGTGGAATGGAAAGCCGATAGTCAGCGTGCGGAGGCGGAGAGAACCGGGTCCCGGAACGTGGGCAAATAACGTGTATACCATCGCGCCCGAATCTGAGCTGCAATTCGGGAATAAGGAACGAAACAGTAGCTAAACGTCACGAGGTAAGCGTCACGTGGTTACTAGTCACGTTAACAAGAACCATCTTTAAACAAGAGCCATTATAACGAGAACCATAGCCATTATAACGAGAACCATACTGATATCGCTCATTACGGCATAAATGCCTTCACTCGCGAACGCTCCTCATAAATAAAAGAGTATACGCGAGAAAGGAATTGCGCGGTAAAGGATATACGATATGTTATTCGCGTAGAAGAATGAAACCAATAACCATGATAGCCGGGCGACGTCGGCGTCACATGGCTACGAAGGAGGTCGTGGCTTGAATAAACAAGCGATTCAACACGCAGGGCTCACCGCCATCGCCCGCCGGGGCTTCCCGAACCACAAGCGCGCACACTACCGCAAGCACTCGGAAACGCCGCTCGCCTCCCGCATCGGACTCGTCCGCCAGATAACGGATGACCTCGCCGGGGAAGAGTGGGCGCAGCTCGAACACGTTAAGGCAGAGGATCGGTGGGAACGAGTCACGGACAAGCCGCTTCTTGCGGTCAGCACGTCGGCTCATACGCTCATTGACGGTCGCCCCTCAGTCCCGTCCCTGCTCGACCACCTGGCGGACTACATACTGGCGGAGGATCACGCGCGCGGCCTCAAACAAACGAGGGTGCCGGACGAATACGCGGCGGAGGAGCGGCCGTACATCGGGTCAGGCGCCGCCGACTTTGTGGTCTTGCGCCATTACGGGCACTTACGGATCGGGCCGCGTAATCGCCGCCGGGTTAAGCGTTGCGAAGGCTGTGAATGGTTTTTCCTTGATAGAAGTCGGAACAATATGGGGAAAACGTGTAGCGATGAATGCGCCCGATACCGAGATAAGATACGGAAGCGAATCCAGCGAACGGGCGATCCGCGCACAAGGCGGGACCAGGAGCGCCATATGCTCGAATACCCGTTCTATAGTCCGGTGGAACTGCGGGAGATTCCGCACTATTCGGAAACGCCGACGAAGGACGCGAAGATGGAGCGCGGCAAGAGGAACGGGTGGCGGGCGCTGAAATGGGTTCCGGAGTCGGAGTACGAGGGCAAACGACATAGGCCGCGAGCCAGGGGGATGTGGCGGGAGGCGGAGGAGCCGGGCAAGATCGTAACGTACAATGTCCGGGACGTGACGGCGGAATGGATGCGGGCGCGGGAATGGCAGAACTATCGCAATCATCGCCACAGTCTGGACAACCATGCTATATAGGTGGGGAAGGGCTACACAGGCTATTTATTTTGCCTATGTAGTCGCAGAAAAAAGAAAAAATCAAGACGGAGGGAGAAGGATGGTTATTGACCGTGAAATTGTGATCAAGTTGCGGGCTTTAGAGAGAATGACGCAAGAACAGTTTGCGAGCAAGATCGGAGTGCATCACTCGATGATTAGCGGGATTGAGAGGAACAGGAAGGACGTCAGCCGTGGCCTGGCAATTCGGATAGTAGCCGCGTTTGGACTCACACCCGAGCGCATACGAGAAATCCGGGAACTTCCCGCTTAGTTTATTTTTGACTCAATTATAGTTTTTGGCAATAAAAACCCATCATCATTTTACGTCAAACGAGGTGAAAAAGTCAAGAGATGAACAACGCCCTTTGGCGCCTGGACCCGGACTATCTCGCTGCCTACACCGAAGACACCGGCATTATGGCGCGAATCCGCCGCTACTACAGCGACATTGAGCCAATGGCCCGGTATTACCGCGCAGGCAAGCGGATCGCGGTCCAGTATCGCGTACCAAATCAGAGGAAGCGGTCGATGCGCCGGATACTCGGCGTGGATGTTGCACGCGAATAGTCCGAAACGTATACGCAAACAAGCAATTTTGGCGGTTTAGAGGCGCGGGGATACGTTCCCTTTCCCGTCTATCGGATGCCTTCGGAAACGAGGCGGAAATAGGGCGAAATCGACGTTTTGCGTACCAAATACACACCTAAAAAGGAGAGGTTAGAGTGAGCCAGCAAGTAGCCGAACGAGCACCGTCGTTTGAGGAACGCGCCACCGGAAGGGTACGCGTATCGACGTGGGACCAACCGGACTACTTCCCGGAGATCGAGTCGACCGGATTCGTAAGTCCGCGCCATGAGCCGAAACAGCCGCCAGCCAACGGCCAGCGCTGCGGAAAGATGAAATGGTTCAACGACGCGAAGGGATTCGGCTTTACCGTATGTGGCGTATTCGTCCATGCGCGAAACGTAATCAGCGGAGAGCTCCGTTCCGGCTCGCGTATCTGCTTTGACGTGAAGGAAGGCGGCAAGAGTCCGGAAGCCGTCAACGTGAAGGTGATCCGATGAAGCAGGCGCGCGCACTACTAGCGGAGGCACAACGTCTATACACGATGGTTAACGATGACGAACGGTTACGCAACGAGTTCCCGCGTCAGTCCGGCATGATCGCGGATACCTTCCGTGATTACGAGGACGAGTTTCGCAAGCGCTGGCACCGTCTCAAACCGGCCAGGCCGGAGAGGAAGCCGGACGTCACCGGTCACATGCCGCGAGTTTCTTACGATGACTCCGGGAGCCGGGAACGGCTGCTTTGCGCCCGGTATCTCTCTATCGCAGCCGACCTCCGCATTGCAACGGTGATCCTGCGCGGGGCCGTCCGGTACGGTAACGATGTGACCATCGACATAAAGCGGGCGGAAATCCGCCAGGCCGTCCGCCAGTTGGCGGGGTTGATTCGCGATGGGATTTCGGGGCCGGTCGATGAGCCGGAGATGCGTACGGTTGTGGCGCTGATTTAATACTGAAACAAAATCAATTTTTGGAGGAGATTCTATATGGCAAAAACTATTCAACAAATTCGCTCGCACATTGATAAGGCACGTATCGCTGAATCGCTCACAGCCTCGGAGGCGTTGGAACGGAAAAGAAAGGTCCAAGCCGAAATGGGCGAAATTATGAGGAATCGCGAGTTGTCAGAAATTGGAAGAACTAAAGCCGTGGCCGCGTTAAAACAAAAACACGGGATCGAGTTTTTGCAGGACGCATACAAACTGAAACAAGTATATATGGAGGAGCTGAGAAAAGCTAAAGAAGGCGCTGACGCAATCGTATACGCAAAAGCTAAGAAGCCCGATGCCGTAAAGTTGGAGAGGTTCGAGGACGAGTTAAAGGCATTAAAGACCGAGCTGATGCTTACCAGTCGCGCAGAAACAGCCAAACAGAAAGTCGAAGCGTTTATTCAAAAACATGTGAAATCAGCAGACGATAGATATTTCGCATTTCGCGTTCGTGACGAGTTCCAGCAAATCGCCTCCCCTATCTTGGAATCGGCAGGAACAGAAAGTGCGAAATACAGGGCGATCCTCGGCGATATGTTTGAACGACTAGATCAAATTTCTCTGAGTGATGACGCGAGGGAAGCAAGACAAATTTTGGATCTCGCTGATTCGATGATCGAAAGGGGCTCTCTCTTTTCCGGATTAGTAGTTGAAAGCATGACGGAAACTCTGGGAAGGGAATACGCCAGCTATTTGAACAAGCCGGAAGAATTTTTCGCTGACAAACCGGATTTGAAGCCGGATGACTACGTTCATCCAGAAGATACTCCACAAGCTAAAGCAGCCAGAGCGGCGGAGGAGCAACGCGAAAAAGAGCAGCGCGAGTTTGCCGAAAGATGGCGTAGTATGACTCGCACTATCGAACAATTGAGAGCAGGAAGTCAGGCGTCGGAGTAATCCGGCGTCTTTATTCATTTCACTTTCCGAGGAGGAGAAACAGTGAGAATTTGTACGATTGATAATAAAACCTTTATTGATAGCGACACAGTAGTAGTAGAAATGACTACTGGAATTGACCTGGAGACTGTTTCTGTAGACGGCGAGAGGTTAAACGTCGGTCAATTAGCAGCGATGCACGATCAAGCATTAAAAACGAAGAATCCAGAGGACGCAGCCAGATACGTCAAAATGAAGCAAAGGTATCTCGATTATGTCCATATACGCGATGTACTCGGTAATCGATACGAATAGGTCTGAGCGTCGTCCAAACGGGCGGCGCTTTACTTTTTTACGGAGGCGAACGAATGGAAATCGCACTGATACCGGCCGCATTCTTCGCGGGCATGATGGCCGGATTTTTAATGGCGGCCACCGTGGGCGTGACGTTATGGAACCGACTGAGGGAGGGTGAATGATGGCGTTCGAATCAATCGAAGATATTCGGGCTAGGACGGAGGAACTGAGGCAACGGGTCGCGGCCGCTCGGATCGCGGAAGGGAAGCCGCCGGAGCCTCCGGAGAATTTCGTACCCATTCCGCTCGGCATCATCCTGGCCGAAGAGTTGGCCCCGTTCTACAAGATCGCGGTGCAGTATGCGGCCGTTATCGCTGCCGGATCGCTAGTTCGCGTGGACACTTCAAGATTAGAGAAGTACCGGGAGACGGCGAAGCTGGCGAGCATGAGCGTCGGGGTTAACGTCGGGCTGATCGGTAGTAGCGTGAAGAGAGCCCTGCATACGATGGACAAAATCAACGAGGCTATCGAGGAAGGACGCGAGGATGAGATCGACACCAGGCGGGAAATGCGGATGCTTAACCACTTTGTCCGGAATATAAACCGGTCGCCGTGGAAGGACGGAATCAACCACAAGAGCGAGGAGCCACCATACGTCCAAGAAGCCGCGATAAAAGCGGAGGTCGAACGCTTAAAAAACGATCCCGAAGCGTACCAAGCGTTACTAGACGCCGCATGGCGTCGTTACCGCGAGATTGAACACCTGATATAAGGAGAGATGGGTATGACAAAACGACGATCCGACGTGGGGCGTGGACTAACCGACCAGCAACGGCGGGCGGCGCAGTTGCTCGTAGCGAATGAGTTTTGCGAACTGTCCGAGGGCAAAAAAATGACCAAAGACCAACTAGCCGAAGAAATTGGCATCGCAAAATCGACGCTGTACGAGTGGATGAAGAACCCGGAGTTCAATGAATACCACCGCATGGTATCGCGCGATAAGCTCCACGCCTATAGCAGCGAAGTCGATTCGGCTCTGCTGAAACTCATCCGTATGCCGGAACCCAGGATCAAAGCTATCGAGTTGTGGTACAAGCTCCAAGGCGAAATTACCGAGCGCCATCTGTACGAAAATGAGAGCGAATCGAAGTTACCGCGTAAGTCCGACGCGGAGATCGCGGCCGAGATTCGGAAATTGGCCGAAATGGTGAACGGGGAGGAGTGACGGTGAGTGCCGATATCAACCAACTCATCGCGGCTGCAAGTGCGGAGCTCGACCGCCTAGACAGCTCTTTGAACGGAATGGCGGAGTTTCAGCCGTCGGACTTCCGAAATCTCCGCAAGCTGGCGGCCTACCTAAAACGCCAGGATGACGAAAACCTTTCGCTATATGGGCAGAAGCTAGCCGAAGTCTATCGAGGAGCCGAACGGCTGGCAGCATTGCGGAAACAGTACCCGGAGCATGCTCGGCCTGTACGGAAGGTTCGCGAGTCGATATTGAAGGCGTTGCTTGCGATTGGCCGGGCGGACGAGCGGATTGAAGCGGATGTCTATCGAAAGGCAGGTGAAAAATATGGCATACGATTTAACGGCCCGGCTAAAGTTGATCGATAACATGACCGCGCCGACGAAACGTGCAACTTCACAAATAAACAAAATGGATCAATCTTTAAGCCAGTTGAGTAGGATGCTTGCAAAGACTACGGATATTCAAGACCTTACTGGAAAATCTACGGAAGCTCTGAAAAAGTCATTTCTAACTACAGACAATACTGTGGGCCTCTTGAAGCGTTCAATGACAGCTTTCCGTGATACCACCGGTAGCTTACGAGGGGAGTTCAACCGGTTCTCATCAGCGAATAGGAACGTAAGCAATTCATTTGACGGGATCGCGGGTGGCGCGGCAAGGGCTAAAGGGGCCGTCCTCGGGCTGAAATCGGCCATCGGCGGGGTTGTCGGATTGGCGGCGGGCTACGGGCTGTATCGCGCGACTGATTCTTTCCTGACGGCCACTATCGGCGGGGCCGCCCGTATGGAGACCGATAAAATCACGCTAGAGGCGCTTGTTAACGATCAGAAAAAAGCGGCCGACCTCTTCGATATGCTCTACAAGAAGGGGCTGGCGAGTACCTTGTCGGAATCCGACTACCTTACGATGGGGAAAGCGTACTTGCCGCTGACAAAGGACCTCAAGCATATCGATAAACTCACCGATATTTCCGAACGACTGGCGCTTTCAAAACCGTTGCAGGGCGCAGAAGGGGCGGCCTATGCCTTAAGGGAAGCCCTCTCTGACGACCTTGTGAGTATCCAGGACCGTTTCGATATCCCTCGCAATTTGTTAAAGAAAGCCTTCAAGGGAGCTGACACGCTAGAGAAAAAGATCACTGCGCTCGATAAAGTCCTCAATGACATGGGGTATACGCAACAATTTGTGACACGAGTCAATAAGACTGCGAATGCTCAATGGGACATGTTCAAAAGCAACGTCTCTGCTTCTCTCGCCAAGATGGGAACGGGAGCCCTGGAGGAAATCAAGACGTTACTTATTGACGCGAACAAGTGGCTGGAAGGGCCGGGATTCAGGTCCTTTACTGAACGTGGCGCGAGACTATTGGCAGGAGGATTTGACGGATTACTAACGTCCGCAGAGAAAGCCTGGGACTACCTTGACCGTCACTTCTTCTCCAATTCCACGTTTAACAGTCTGCCGGATATTCATGCTAAAGTGGCCTTTATCATCGAAGACCTTACGAAGTCCTTCTCGGAGTGGTACGACCGGAAGGGTAACGAGCAACTCGAAAAAGCGACGGGACGAGTTACGAAGACAATCCTCGACGGACTGGAAACAGTGGCTCCGGAAATGGGAAAAGCCGGACTCAGAATTGGCAGTCAGATTGCATCGTCGATGATCTCCGGATTTCTCGACGGCATGAAGGAAAATCCAATCGGTCAAGCGATTCTGCACGGGATGCCAGCGCTTAATTCGGTCGCATTGACGAAGGATTACGTGAGCGAAGGCTACAAGAAGGCGTATGACTTCCTCAACAAGCAGAAGCCGGTCATGCACGGCCCGCCGATGCCTGCGAAGTTTGGCGCGTTACTCGTACCCGCTCCGCTCACGTTGTCGGTTCCGGACGAAGAAGGGCCAGAAAAACCGTTCTACCATGGGATTGAGTATGTGCCTAGGGATGGCGTAAAAGCGAGACTTCACAAAGGCGAACGCGTCTTGACCGCGCAAGAAAACCGGGAGTATTCGGGCGGCGGTGGTCGTGGCGGTGCTCCCACTGTTAACGTTACGGTGAACGGCTTGACCGTTAGAGAAGAAGCGGACATCCAGCGTATTGCGTACCGACTGGCCCGCGAACTCCAAGGAGCGCTCGCATGACAGGGAGGATGAGTAGGATGACACGACTCGAAGGCAGCGGGGTTAGCCAACTGAAACAAATGATCGCCAGGATCGGATACAACAGATTTGACCGCCTGGAACTCGCCACCGTCGTCTCCCCGCCGCCCGACCTCCGCATCCGTATCGACAACATGGCGCTAGACCTCGAAGCGGACGATCTCGTAGTGGCCGAACACCTGACGCGGCACAAACGCATCGTAACGATCACGCATGAGGAACTGGCGGAGCGCGACCTCGGAGACAAGATCGAACGCGACGGACTCGATACGGACGATATGGTCGAGGGCAATCCGATCACGGAATACCGCCACGCCTACGTTGAACTCACGTTCGAGGACGTACTCAAGCCGGGCGACCGCGTGATCGTGGCGTCCATGAACGATGGGCAGGCGTACCTCATATTGGATCGCGTAGTGATGTACCGTCAGTAACAACGAACCCCGACCGGCTCAATGCTGGCGGGGTCTTTTTTTGTGCAAAAACGGATGGGCCACCGGTTGAATGATCGGTACATGTTCCGCTTGAATGTACGCTACACTTTGCGTAAAATGAACGTTGAGGAACGAAATAAATCGCGTAGTATCAACGTTTAGGTATCGTATTGTTAACGGGCATCACTCGTAATGATCAGTTCGTGGTTCGATTCCGCGTGGGGGCATCGTCTGGAAACCTTGAGAAATCAAGGTTTTTTGTCATTTCTGGAGAAGGAAAAGAGGTAGCGTTCCGATCAGAATCGAATGGAGTAGGGAACGCTTCGAGGGGTGGGACTGCGCTTGTGCCAATAATGAAAAACTCATTCGAACAGGGCTATTTCGATTGGAAGAGAAGAAAGAGCTAAGAGAAACAGGGGGGATACCTATGGACAGTATCCGTTACGTTGCATTTATTGATATTCTGGGATTCAAGGCTCTTGTAGAAAAATTTCAAGGCAGGTCGGACGAGTTGGGGCAAATGATGAAAGAGCTGTTTACGTCCGCCATTCTGGCCGCCATGACAGGAGAATCTGTACATATCCGGAAGCATCCCGACCCACGTACTTTGCCAACAGACGTGATGTATTACCAGTTCTCCGACTCTGTCATTTTCTATACCAGAGACGATACCTCCGCATCATTGGAGAAGATCGTCAAAGTTCTATGCCTGTTGTTTGCGCGGGCGAGCCTGATCGGATTCCCCTTGCGCGGCGGCCTGGTAAAAGGTGAGATCCACGCAGATCCCCCGATTATTCTGGGCAGAGCTGTCAACAAAGCCTACGAGCTGGAAGGCAAACAAAACTGGTCCGGGTTGATCGTCGATGACTCGTGCTTCGCCGGGCCGGAAGAACAACAAACAAAAAACGGGCTGCTCCAGCAAAAATGGATGGTGAAAACGACGGTCCCCATAAAGGGAGAACCATACGGAGCAGAGATGCATGTGATTAACTGGGCCGAGTTCGTAGGGTTGCGTCTCTCTTCTATGGAAGAGTTTCAAGCGAATTTGACGAAATACGTGGGCCACCCAAAAACAGAGGCAGAAAAAGAGAAGATTGCCAACACCATTTCGTTTCTCAAAGCCTATATCGGGTCCAGTCTATTGCCCTCCTTTCTCTTGCCCGCGATCCTGCGGGAACCGTAATCCGCCGACCCGCAAAACGTCCCATCTGCCATCTGCCCCCGCCACGCCGTGTCCCGGCGAGCGGAGGCTTTTTATTTTTACGCACACTGGACAGGGTGCCCATAATGGTAAAATTTTCGCGTTAGTGGTAATATTAGGGAAAAAGAAGGGGGACTTTCATCATGAAAAAGGGAACCGTCCTTTCTCTGGTATTCTTCTTCCTGCTGGCCGGCTGCGGCGGCAGCTATGAAACGGAAAAGAAGCTCGCGGTCGAGTACGTCAATGTGTTTCTGCGGGGCGATGATGCCGAAGCGAAAAAGGAATTCGTGGAGAAGCATGTGCAAGCCGAGATGCAGGCGTTTATGCACCTGGCGATTGGAATGAACGGCGACCTGTCATAGGTGATCAGCGATCCGGAAGCGGTGGCGGCAGAAAAAGTAAAAGAGGGCGTGGCAGTGCTGTTGCGCGGAAAAAATGGCGAGGGAACCGTCAGGGAGCAGATCGTTTTCTTCCTGGACGGCAAAGTCGTCGTAGCGCCGGGCGATGAGCCCGATAACGATTTGTTTACAGAACTGCGGGCGCATTTTGATTAATCGCCGGATGAAAACAGCGTCAATCAGTAACCATGGACAATCGTTTGCCCCCAAAAGCATCGTCAGAGAAACCCTTGCGGTCAATCGATGAGGCGGTTGGGGGTACTTTTTTCCCAAAAAAAAGCCTGACCGTATCAGGGGTCAGGTGAAAAATGAAAGAACGTCTATTTATGTATCGTCAATCCGCTAGGACTTTTTTACTTTTTCTTGCCCTTCTTTTTAACAAAAGAAAAACAATCAATAAAGATGAAAAAATCAAGAGGACGAGTTCCTATTTTTGATAGTCACTTCTGTTTTGTTCTTAAATTTTTGTATGATCAAGGATTCAATTCCAACATTTTCTATGCTACAATTCACTCATCCAATCATCCTATGTTTGGAGGTGTGATCATGACGTTAAAACAGCCGGCCCGCATGTCGCTGGCGGAACAGGTCGCCCATCAGATGGACAGCATGATCCGCACGGGCAAGTGGCCGGTCGGTACGCGCATCCCGCCTGAGCCGGAATTGGTCAATCAGTTGGGAGTCAGCCGCAACACGGTTCGCGAAGCCGTGCGGGCACTGGTGCATACAGGCATGCTGGAGACGAGGCAGGGGGACGGCACGTATGTCTCCTCGTCCAGCGACTTGGGGGCAGCTTTGCAGCGCAGATGCAAGCGCTCCAATATCGTCGAGACGTTGGAGGTCAGGTCTGCGCTGGAGCAGGAGGCCGCACGCCTGGCCGCGCTGAGGCGGACCGAAGAAGATGTGGAGGAGATGCTTCGCTGGCTGAGAGCGAGCGATGCGGCCGAGACAATCGAACAGTACATCGACGCGGACATGAAGCTGCACCAGTCGATTATCAGAGCGGCGGACAACAGCATTCTGACGGAACTCTACGAGCATATGACAGAAGCGATCCACCGATCCATCGGGGAGACTGTGGAGCGGATGATTTTTTCACCGGCTTCCGAGCGATTTGTGGCGCATAAGAAAATCCATAAAGAGATGGTCGAAGCGATCATCGACCGCGAGCCGGAAGCTGCGACGCAGGCCGTCCGGGCACATATCGAGGCCTCCCAGCAGGCCATGCTCCGGCAAGAGCAGGGGGGATCGGCATGAATCACTTGAAAGCGGCCGTCTATGCAAACGAGCGCGGGCGCGTATGGCTCTTGGTGCTGGGCATCTATCTCATGGCCGCCAATTTGCGGGCCCCGCTGACGGCCGTGGGGCCGATCGTGGGCCAGATTCGCGATGACACCGGCATCACCAATACGGTAGCCGGGATGCTGACGACTTTGCCCTTGCTGGCTTTTGCCCTGCTCTCGCCGATTGCCCCCAAGATATCGCGGCGCTTCGGCATCGAGCAGACGCTCTTTTTCAGTGCGCTGCTGCTGTTCACCGGGATTTTGCTCAGGGCCTTCCACCCGGTCTGGATGCTTTTCCTGGGCACGGCCATGCTGGGCTTTGCTATCGCGCTTGGAAATGTGCTGATCCCCAGCTTGATCAAGCGGGATTTTCCCTTAAAGGTCGGGCTGATGACGGGTGTTTACTCGATGTCGATGAACATGTGGGCGGCGATTGCATCCGGCGTCAGCATACCGATCGCGGAGAGCTTTTCACTCGGCTGGCGAGGCTCTCTCACCTTCTGGGCGGGCCTGAGCTTGATCGCGCTGCTGGTCTGGATACCGCAGCTTGCGGGAGGCAAAAAGGATGCCGGAGCCCCCGCGAACAGCCCTGCAGTCAGGCGGGGAGGCTCTCTGTGGAGATCCCCGCTGGCCTGGAAGGTCACGTTGTTTATGGGACTGCAATCGCTGGTCTTTTACGTCGGCATCACCTGGATTCCGCAAATTCTGCAATACATCGGCGTCAGTCCGTCTGCCTCCGGCTGGCTGCTCTTCCTGATGCAAATCTTCAGTGTGCCGGGCAGTTTTCTGGCCCCGGTGCTGGCTGGACGCTCTTCGGATCAGCGCATGCTCGTCGCGGTTACCACGGGCCTGATGTTTACCGGATATGCCGGGCTGCTCATGGGCAATACGGTGCTTTTGCCGCTGTGGATGATCTGCATCGGGATCTCGCTGGGCAGCGCGTTTTCACTTGCGGTCATGTTCTTTGCTTTGCGCACCCGGACCACGCATGAGGCGGCCGAACTGTCGGGCATGGCCCAGTCCATCGGGTATCTGCTGGCTGCTTTTGGGCCGACGTTCTTCGGTTTTATCCGCGACGTGACCCAAGGGTGGACGACGCCGATCCTGATCGTGCTGCTGGTCTCCGTAACCCTGATGATCGTTGGATGGAGTACCGGCAAGAATGTGTACGTTTCATCTGCTGAAGAAAAAAACGTCGCCAGCTAGCGGCGTCGTTGGACCCGTCGGCTCCCGCTTCTCTATGCGGTCAGCCGCCGCCGTGGAAAAAAAGAGCAGGGTTTCGCCTTTTAAACGCCCGAATCGCATGCGATGCGATCAGGTGCAACGGCGAGACCCTGCTTTTTCTGCAGGCCGCTTATTCCGGCAAAGGAATTGGCAGTTCCAGTCGTCGGCTGCCATCCTTGGCACTCACTTCGAACAGGACGAGGGTGAGCGTCGAGTTGGGCTGATCTTTCTTCACCTGGACCGTGAATTCAAAATGGCCCCATTCGGGAGCGCCAGCCGACGTGTTGACGACTCCCTGCGCCAGCTCATTATGGCCGTCTTCGACCACATACTGGAACACGGCTTCAAAGACGCGCGCTTTTCCTTTGACTGAATAGGTATCTTCCTTCTCTTTTTTAACCGTGACCTCCTGGAAAATCTCATTTCCGTACACGGAGGCGGGATCGCCCGGTTTTTCCGCGGACGGCTCCGCCGGCGCAGCGGGCTGTGCGTTTCCTGTTTGGGGGGGCTGCGGTGTTGGAGCCGGCTGCTCCGCGGCGGGCGGCTGTTCCGGCGTCGGCTGTGCGCCGTTCGACGGAGTTTCTGCAGGCGAAGAGCAGCCCTGCAGCCATACGGCCAAAAGCAGGATCGGAATAAATTTCTTCATCATGTACCTCCATTGTTGATCGGATTGAAAGTGCTGTTATAGAGAGGGACGATGCAGACAACCTCTGTGTTACAAAAGCGTGGTTCGCTTCTTTTTTCCAGGAGGCAGCCGATCGCCTGCGTGGTGGCAAAAAATGGCTTCTGGGACATAAAAAAATAGCCCCCGCAGAGGGAGCCAATGACTTCGCCGTCCTCATTATAGCATAGCGTTCCGTCAGGGGAAATCAGACGGACCAGCATGTTCCGACTGTGAATATGCTGTTTTAGTTATCCGGCGTGCGATCCAGGAAAAGGCGGGTTACGCGCGTGGCGTCTCCCTTTTCGATTTCCGCCGGCGTTGCTTTTTCCTCCAGCGGGTCATGTGTATTCATGCCCGGAGCGATGGACGGTTTCTTCTCCTTCCGGTTCTCGGTTTGCATGAGCCAGGCTCCTTCCTTTTTCCTTAGAATGGCATGAACCGCACCGGGTTATGCGAGTATCGGCCCTCTCCCCCTTAGTAACCATCGGGATAGCGCCGGCCGTCCCCAATAAACAAAGTTCGCACCCAGACGTATAGCTGCAAGGGTATCGATGGAAAGACGATGGCCAGCGTCCCTTCCTTCAGGCCGGGCAGATCGAGCGGGGATTGGATGATGTAGGGAACCCCCGCTTGATCCAGTAGATGTTTGTACGCATGTGCGTCCGGCCAGCTCACTTCATAATAAAATGATTTTTCCATGTCGGCGGCTTTTTCCAAGAACCGACCCCCCTTTTGCAAATGTTCGCTTCTGACAGTGTAACGGACGGCATTGAGATAAAAATAGATCAACGCGCCCAATTTTGCGTTTTCAGGCGAATATGCTAAAAAGAAAGAAGGAATGAATTTTTCCGACAGGGAATTGTTTCGGGGAAATGTCGAGAAGGAGGGACGTATCCATGTCGCGGATCCATTTGCATTTTGATATGCACATCGGCCGACAGAAGCCGGAGAGCATTACCAATAGAGAGACATCCTGTCCCTTCTGCAAGCGGGATGAGCTGACGGGGATTCTCGAGAAGCGAGGGGAGATCATCTGGCTGAAGAACAAATATCCCGTCCTGCAGGCTGCCAGCCAGACGGTATTGATCGAAACAGATCAGTGCGACAGCGATCTCTCTGAATACCCGAAGGCTCATCTCCATTCGCTGTTTGCCTTTGGCTTTGAAAAATGGCTGGAGATGGAGAGGAGCGGCTCGTTTCGTTCCGTGATGTTTTTCAAAAATCATGGTCCGTATTCCGGAGGGAGTATCCGCCACCCGCATATGCAGATCGTCGGATTGGACCATGTGGATTGTCATCAGGATGTGAGAGCATCCGATTTCGAAGGGATCCTGATCGACCAGGCTGACGGAGTGGTCTGCAATCTGTCCACGAAGCCGCGTGTTGGTTTCTTTGAATACAATGTGATCATGCCGGAGGAAGGGAATCTGTCTCAACTGGCGGATTACACGCAGATCGTGACGCACTGGATCCTGAACCATGTCAATCGCCGCCATCAGAGCTACAATTTGTTCTTCTATCGCTGGGACGGGCAGATCATTGTCAAAATCGTCCCGCGCTTCGTCGCTTCTCCGCTCTATATCGGCTACGGCATCCCCCAGGTTGGCAATAATCTGGAGGAGGTCGTCCGGGAGTTTCGCCACCGTTATTTTTCATAAGAGAGGAAGATTCCGGCATGACGAGCTATACTTTTTTCTCGAGATCAGCGCTGACCGAAAAAGAACTGCGGGACATTCAAGAGTTGGCGAAAATATGCAATGAACACGAGCAAATCGACTTGAAGCTGAATCTGGACATGCTGACAGACCGTCCGGGAAAGGATGCGGACGATTTCCTCTGCTATGCCGGGGACAAACTGGTGGGCTTTGGCGCTCTCTTCGTCTTTCATCGGGAAGAGGCGGAGGTGAGCGGCATGGTGCACCCGGAGTACCGCCGGCAAGGGATATTTCGCCGCTTGCAAGCCATGATGGAGGAGGAGTGCCGCTCCCGCAACATACCGCAGCTCTTGTTTATCGTGCAGCGCGGTGCCGTTTCCGGCAAAAACTACATGGAATGCATCCGCGCTACCTACCGTTTCTCGGAATACTGGATGGAGTGGACAGGGGAGGCCGAGGCGTCTGTGCAGCCGACCGACGGAGTGCGGATCCGCCCAGCGGTCCCGGAGGACAAAGAGAGATTGATCCAATTGGATGTGGAAGGCTTTGGCCTGGAGGAGGCGCGTGTGCGGGAAATGTTCCCGCGCCTGGAGCAGGAGCCCGGACGGACCACGTATCTGATCGAAACAGACGGCCTTCCCCCCATCGGCAAAATGAGCCTGTCGAGGCAAAAGGATCACGCATTCATCTACGGGTTTACGGTCGAACCGGCACAGCAGGGGAAAGGCTATGGCCGGGCGGCGCTGGGAAAGGCGATTCAGCTGCTCCGGCAGGAAGGCTATGCGCGGATCGTCTTGGAGGTGGCCACCGAAAACAGCAAGGCTCTCGGGCTGTATGAATCCTGCGGTTTTCGCGTCAAATCCGCCAATGACTACTACCAGCACCTCTTGTAAACCCTCCGTTGCACTCGCCGCATGGCATGCGAGAGGCGCACGTGCTACCATAGGGACATGTGAATCACTGATACAAGGAGGGAACCCAGATGAAACTGTTGTCCATCGAACCGACGCCCAGTCCCAATGTCATGAAGCTGAATGTGGACGAGCGTTTGCCTGATGGGGTTCAACGTGTTTACGACAAAAAGTCGGAGGGGCAGGTGCCGGAGCTGGTGAGACAGCTGCTGGCCATCGAAGGCGTGACTTCCATTTTTCATACGGCCGATTTTTACGCGCTGGAGCGAAAGCCCCAGGCAGATTGGCAGCAAATCCTGGCCCAGGCCAGCGAAGTGTTTGGAGAAGGAGCGGCGTCGGCTATCCCGGCTTGGGCAGGAGAAGGCGCGGAAGAAGGCTGGGGAGAGGCGCAGGTCTATCTCCAGATGTTCCGCGGCATCCCGATGCAGGTAAAAGTGACAATGGGCACGGAGCAGATTCGGGCTGCTTTGCCGGAGCGTTTTGGCGCAGCGGCGGTCAAAGCGGGCTCGGCCTCGCCCAATGTGATCATGGAGCGAAAATGGGTCGAGCAGGGCGTTCGCTACGGGGATCTGCGCGAAATTGGCGAGGAAGTGGCCAGTGAGGTAGACGCCGCTTATCCGCAGGATCGGCTGGAGGAGCTGATCGAGCAGGCGCTTCAGCTCCAGGTAGGGGAGGAGCCGGTACGCGAGGAGCGGACCCGCCAAGAGGTAACCCTGGAGATGCTGGATGAACCTGATTGGCAAAAGCGGTATGCCGCCCTGGAGAAAATGGAGCCGACCGAATCGGACCTGCCCGTCTTGAAAAAGGCGCTGCGCGATCAAAAGGGGTCGATTCGCCGCTTGGCGGTCGTGTACCTGGGGATGGTCGGCGGGGATGAGGTGTTTCCGCTCCTGTACGAGGCACTCCGCGACCCCTCGGTATCGGTGCGGCGAACGGCCGGGGACACCCTGTCCGATCTGGGAGATCCGCGAGCCATCGGGGCGATGTGCGAAGCGTTGAAGGACAGCAATAAGCTGGTTCGTTGGAGAGCGGCCCGCTTCCTCTACGAGGTGGGGGATGAGACCGCGCTGGAAGCCCTCCGAAACGCGCAGGATGACCCCGAGTTCGAGGTGAGGCTGCAGATCCAGATGGCCATCGAGCGGATCGAGCGCGGCGAAGCGGCGAGTGGCACGGTCTGGCAGCAGATGACGAGGAGAAACGAAAAAAGAGACGGGTAAACCCGTCGGATGACGGGGCAGGGCCCCTGTTCATGATCGGAGCTTCCGGTGATGGGCAGGGGTTTTGTCATGCTGTCTCGGGCCATAATAACAGTAGCTTTCTGGAAACAGATTGAAGCAGACTCAGCGTCCAAACAGAAGCAGGGGAAGGCAAAAATTGGTAGTATGGGTATAAAAATAGACAGAGTTCAATAATGGTTGACTTCTACCTTGTCCATCCCTTATCCTATAGGATGATTCAAGCGATTACACGTGAGTACACATTGGAATACGTAAGGGAGATTGTTATGACATCGAACCATTTTGACGTCGTCATCGTCGGCGGGGGGCTCGCTGGTCTGTCTGCCGCAGCCTATCTGTCGGCTCATGGAAAAAAGGTAGCCGTGCTTGAGCGTGGAGCCCTCGGCGGCCGCGCCGTTACGCTGAAAATCAAGGGCTTTCACTTCAACTTTGGTGCGCATGCCATCTATGGACGAGACACCTCTGTCTTGAAAACCTTTGAAAAAGAGCTGGGTCTGCATATCGACTGGCAGGATTTCAATCCGAACAAGGCCCGCTATGATTTGGGCGATGATCTGACAGCGGTCCCCGCCAATGTACAGGGCTTGTTCCGCACCAAGCTGGTCAAGGGTTTTGACAAGGTGCTGTTTACCTTTGAGATTCTGAAAACCATGCTGAAGATGGAGACCGGCCATCCCCATCTGTCGATTCAAAAGTGGATGGAGAAGCAGAATATCAGCGAGGACGTCCAGGAAATGATGCTCACCCTCGCCTCTTCCAACTTCTTCACGCGTGAACCGGAACGGATTCCCTCCGATGTCTTTTTCGCCTACTATCGCCGGATTTTCACGACCAACAAGCCGGTGGCCTACATCGGGGGAGGCTGGCAAGCGCTGATCGACGAATTCGTCCGGGTCATCGAAGCCAATAACGGGACCGTCCTGACCAAGACCAAAGTAGAGTCGTTCCGCGTAGAGGATGCGAAAGTCGTGGCTGCCGTCACCGCAGAGGCCGAGTACACCGGCGATGAGTTCATCAGCTGCATCCCGCCCAAAGAGATGGTCAAAGCGTTTAAGGATACCAAACTGGAGCATGCGATTGCCCAGTACGCCAGCTATGATCCGACCGTGGTGGTCGTCTACGACGTCGGATTGAAAGAGCGTCTTGACGTTCCGTATACCTATATTTACGACAAGCATAACAATATTTTTATCACCGACATCTCCTATTACGACAAGAGCTGCGTGCCGGAAGGCGGTCAGCTGCTGCAGGCGACAGCCTATCTCCGTCAGTCCGAAGTAGGCGACAAGGAGATGATCGACAAGCGCAAAGAAGAAATCGAACAGCTGTATGACAAGCACTTTGCCGGTTGGCGGGAACAGCTGGTGGTGCCGCGGGTTTCCACGCGGGCGATCGTTCAGGAAATCAAATGGACGATGAACCAGGGGCCGATGCCGATCAGCCTGCCGGATTACCGCAATCTCTTCTTCGCAGGAGACTGGTGCGAGGGACAAGGCCAATTGTCCGAGCTCTCCTTCTCCAGCGCATACGAAGTGAGCAAGCTGGTTCTGAGCAAATAAATATCGGGACATCGGAGAGAACAAAGGCGCTTTTCCGCTCAGCGGGAAAGCGCCTGTTTACGCCGAAAAACCATTTTGACACATGGAGCGGAGGATGCTATGTTGAAAATGTCCGTAGCCTGAGAAAAGGAGCTGTCAACGTGGACATGCCACCCACTCGTCTGTCAAGGAACAAAAAAGCAGTATTGATCGGTTTGGGAATTCTCTGGTACGGTCTTTTCAACTACATAACGGATTACATACCGGTGGGTGACAGCAGCTTGCGCCCAGCCGTCGTTATCCTGACGGTATTCGGTGCGTATTTTGGTCCGTTTTCCGGCTTTTTGATCGGTTTGGCCGGTACGTTTCTAAGCGATCTCCTATCCGGTCAAGTTTGGTGGATCTGGATTTTGGCAAATGGCGTGATCGGCCTTTTTTCCGGGTTTATTTCCTGTCATGACGGATTTGATCTGGGCAGGGGTCAGGTAGCCCCGATCCATTACGTCTGGCTGGCAATCTGGGGGATCGCAGGCAACCTGCTGGGGCTCGTGATGGCAGCCGTGGTCGATCTGATCAGCGGAACGCCGGGCGTAACCCTCATGGGTTGGGCCATCATCCCGGCGGTGGTCAACTGCTTTTGGATTGTCAGCACGGGGATTCCGATCGTGGCCTTGATTGCAAAACGGCAGAAAGAAGCCGTTGAAAGGGAATGATCGAAAAGCCTGTCTCGCCGGACAGGCTTTTTTATGTTCATACCGATACCACTGCGAACATACTGCTGCTTATGTGCGTGCTTATTTGGCGTACCGCTCGTAGACCATCTTTCCGATTTGCGCCATCGCCTCATTGGCTGTCACGATCTCCAGCTCTCTCGACAGGAGGCAAATAGTCACGGCCCGATCGGCTACGTACAAGATCCCGGTGTCATGCGCCGTCCGGGTGACCGTACCTGTCTTGTTCGCCAGCTCCCATTTGGGCAGCATGCCGATCAAATCGCCGTCCGGGTCGGGCAGCAGGTACGGGATGCGGTCGCGATGCTGCTGCTTTTTGAGGATCCCCATCATCTGGAGGCAGCTGTTGTAGGAAATGATGCTGCCGCTGGCCAGAGCGCGGAGATGGCTGCCCATATCGGCGGCGGTCACTTCGTTGTATCCCTCCAAATCGGCGGGGACGATCATCAGTTTATTGTAGAACTGGCTGTTGCTCATGCCCGTCTTTTCCATCACCGTCCGGATCGCGTCGGTTCCGACCAATTCGATGAGGAGGTTCGTCGCCGTGTTGTCGCTCTGGATAATCATCAGTGTGGCCAGGTCGTAGACGCTCCACTCCGTGCCGGGGGTCATATGCTGCAAGATTCCGGATCCGCCGACCTGATCCTCATGCCGCAGGGGGATGCGCTCCTCCAGCGAGAATTTCCCCGCGTAGGCCTCGGCAAACACGGCCGTCATGATCGGCACCTTGATCAGACTGGCCGCAAAAAAACGCTGATCAGCATTGATTTCCAACACTTCCCTGGTCGTCAGGTCCTCCAGGTACACGCCCCATTGTCCGCCGCTTTTCGCCAGCAATGCCTCTATCGATTCTTTCAAAGATGCGAGCAAATGGCTCACTCCATTCCGCATGGATTTCAGTAGACAAAATTTTCCCAAGATAATATTATTTAATCATGCATCCAAGAATCAAGAAAAAAAGTTTCAAGAGGGGGGTTTTTATGAAAGCGCTTCACAAACTGTCGCTCTGTTTCGTCTTGCTCGGCAGCCTGTCCCTGGCTGGCTGCGGAGGGCAGCAAGCCAACCAGCCAACGGAGCAAAAACCGGCGGAAGCACCGGCCGCACCGCAGGAACAGGCTTCCAGTCAAGAGATGAGAATCAACCTGAATACAGGTGATCCGAGCACGCTCGATCCGGGTCTTGCCGAGGATATTCCATCCATGTCGATCGCTCGCGCCGCTTTTGACGGCCTCCTGCGACTAGATGTAGACGGCACGATCAAGGAGTCGGTTGCGGAAACATACGAAGTATCCGCTGACGGTTTGACCTACACCTTCCACCTTCGCGACACCAAATGGTCGAATGGCGACCCGGTCACGGCGCATGATTTCGAATATGCCTGGAAGCGCGTGCTGAACCCGGAGACGGCCTCCGGCTATGCTTATCAGCTGTACTTCCTCAAGAACGGTGAAGCATATAATGCCAACAAGGCAACGGCTGACGACGTCGGGGTGAAGGCGACTGACGACAAGACGCTGGTGGTAACGCTGGAAAATCCGGCTCCCTTCTTCCCGGAGCTGGTCTCTACGGTCACCTACTTCCCGGTGAACAAAAAAGTGGTGGAAGCCAACAAAGACTGGGCAAACAGCCCGGAGACCTACGTCGGCAACGGTCCGTTTGTGCTCAAAAAGTGGGAGCACAAATCGGGGATGGAGCTGGAGAAAAGCGATACCTATTGGGATAAAGACCGGGTGAAGCTCTCCAAGCTGATCGTCAACATGATCGAAGACGCCAATACCGAGCTGGCCATGTTTGAAAAGGGCGATCTGGACTGGGCGGGATCTCCGCTGGGCGATCTGCCGCTCGACGCGCTGGATTCCTTGAAAGATTCGGGCAAAATGCAATCAAAAGCGACGGCGGGCACGTACTGGTACATCTTCAATACGACCAAGCCGCCGTTTACCAACAAGCATATCCGTCAGGCCTTTGCCTACGCGGTCAACCGTCAGGAAATTGCCGACAGCGTCGTTCCGTTCAAGAGCACGCCGGCTTTTGGCATCCTGCCGCCGACCATGGCGCTCAATCCGGACGGCTATTACAAGGACAATGATGTCGAAAAGGCAAAAGAACTGCTTGCGCTCGGCATGAAAGAGCTGGGCATCACCAAACTGCCTGAGCTGACCATCGCCTACAATACGACGGAAGTGAACCAGCGTGTCGCCACCGTCATTCAGGATCAGTGGAGAAAGGCGTTCGGCATCGAAGTGAAGCTGGTGAACAAAGAGAACAAAGTACATCGCGAGCAGATGAAGGCGGGGAATTTCGAGATTGGCCGCGCCAGCTGGATCGGCGACTTTAACGACCCGATCAACTTCCTCGAGGTGTTCAAAGGCGGTCTGAACACGTCCAAATGGGAGAACCAGGAATTCCTCGACCTTTTGGCACAATCCTCCAAAGAAGGAGATGTCGCCAAGCGGAAAGAAATCCTCAAGAAGGCAGACGCCATCATCATGGATGAGATGCCTGCCCTGCCGATCTACTACTTCACCTACACCTGGGTGAAGCAGGACAGCGTCAAGGATGTCGTGATTGACGCGCTCGGCTTTATCGACTTCAAGTATGCATCCAACGAAAAGAATTAGCAGGGAGTGACTGACGTGCGTCCGATTATTGGCGTAGCAAGCACCAAGATGTACTTTCCGGGCAACACCCTGGACCAGTTTTTCTATGTCGGTTCCGGTTATGTGGACGGCGTGGCCCGCACTGGCGGTGTTCCATATATTTTGCCGCTTTTGACGGTAAAAGACGCCCCGTTTCGCGAGATGGTCGAAAGACTGGACGGCTTGATTCTGACCGGCGGGGACGATCCGGCGCCGCATCTGTACGGCGAGGAGCCGCTTCAGGGTCTGGGGGAAGTGGAGTACGAGAGGGATCTGGCGGAGTTGGAGGTAATCAAGCTGGCGATGGAGCTGAAAAAGCCCATCCTGGGTATCTGCCGCGGCATGCAAATCCTCAATGTGGCAGCGGGCGGCACGCTGATCCAGGATATCCCGAGCCAAGTGCCCGGAGCTCTCCAGCATGCGCAAAAAGGCTCGCGCCAGTACGGAGCGCACAAGGTCATGCTGCAGCCGGGGGTCGTCGCGGAGGCCCTGGGCAAAACCGAAATTCTCGTCAACACCTCCCATCACCAGGCTGTCAAGGACGTGGCCCCTGGCTACCGGGCTACCGGAATCGCTGCTGACGGGGTGATCGAGGCCATAGAGAGCCTCGACGGGCTGCACATCGGCTTGCAGTGGCATCCGGAGCGGATGTGGGCGCATGACGACAACATGCTGAAAATAGCGGAGATGTTCGTGAATAAATGCCGGCAGGCAAAGCATTCCGCGCGGTAATGTGAAAAACGATGACGGAGGACTGCTTCTCTTGGGAGGAGCAGTCTTTTTTTTTGTCGGCAGGCTTCGCAAAAAGCCGGGCGAAGCCATCGTTTTCTCGCTTCCATCAGGTATACTGGAGGCAACAGGAGGTGTTGGCCACCATGCTGACCGTCGGTACAAAAGCACCGCTGTTTATAGCGGATAGCACCAAGGGGCGGATCGATCTGCAGGAGCTGATCGGCCAGAAACAAGTCGTCTTGATCTTCTATCCGGGCGATGATACCCCGATCTGCACCAAACAGCTCTGCGCCATCCAGGAGAATTACCGCGAGCTTGCGGCCAAGGGGGCTTGTGTGCTGGGGGTGAATCCGGCCGGCCTTACGAGCCATCATGCCTTTTCAGGCAAATTCGGCTACGAGTTTCCCTTGATCGCAGACGAGCACGAAGCGATCAGAAAAGCCTACGATGTGGGCAAAATTCTCGGCTTTTTCGCCCAGCAGCGGATCGTCTACATCATCGGGCGAAACGGGGAGATCATCTACGCCCGAAAAGGGAATCCGCCCGTATCCGAGCTGCTTGCCGCTTTGCAAAAAAACGGATAACCGCGAGCAGAGACATCATGGAAATGGCCGGGGAGGACCGAACCTGCCGCCTTGCATCCGACGGGGGAACCCGTCATAATGAAAAAAGGAGAATGTATGTTTGGTGGTCGTTTTCGATGAAAAAAATCCTCCATGTAGATATCGATGCCTTTTACGCCAGTGTCGAGCAGCTGGACAGACCGGAATACCGGGGACTGCCGGTCATCGTCGGCGGCAGCAGCAATCGCGGAGTCGTCTCCACCTGCAGCTACGAAGCGAGAAAATTCGGCGTGCGCTCTGCCATGCCCGTCGCTCTCGCCAAAAAGAAATGTCCCCAGGGGATCTTTCTGCCGCCCCGATTTGACCGGTACGTAGAAAAATCAAAGGAAATCCGCCGCGTCTTTTCCGCCTATACCGATCGCTATCAAACCGTCGGCCTGGATGAAGCCTACCTGGATCTGTCCGATTACGAGAATGCCGTCCCGGTGGCAAAGGAGATCAAACGGCGGGTCCGCAAAGAAACCGGGCTGACCTGCAGCGTGGGTCTTTCCTATAACATGTCCCTGGCGAAAATCGCCAGCGATTTGAAGAAGCCGGATGCTTTTGTCGTCATCCGCCCCGAGCAGGCGATGGAGATTCTGCGCACACTGCCCGTCGGCACGCTGCACGGGGTCGGCAAAAAAACACAGGAGCTCCTCTCCAAAAAAGAGATCTATACCGTCGAGGACTTTTGGCGCCTCTCGCTGGAGGAAGCCGTGCAGATGCTGGGGAAAATGGGTCATGCCCTGTATGATCGGGCACGCGGCGAGGACGACCGGGAGATCGTGACAGAGCGTTCGCCCAAATCATCGAGCAGAGAGACGACGCTGCCCTATGACCTGTACCAGCGGGAAGCCGTCGCGCCGATCGCTTTCTCCTTGCTGCAGGAGGTGGAGCAGGATATCCGCGAGGAAGGCGTCATTCCCCAGACGATCACGCTGAAAATCAAGTATGCCGACTTTACGATGCGCAGCAAGCAGCGCAAGAACGAATACGGCGTGCCCTGGGGCGAGCTGTTGGAGGAATTGCTGGATGCTTTTGACTACAGTTCGGGCGTGCGGCTGGTCGGCGTCGGCTTTTCCAACTTCGCGCCCGCCGAGGGAGAGAGATACGAACAGCTCTCTCTTTTTTCCTGGCAATCGCCTTTCTATGGAGAGAGACAGGAGGATCAGTAGATGGAATCTCGGGGAAAAACCTATCATTGCTGTGCCACTTGCATCCATTTTCGCGTCGAAAAGAGGGAGAAAGGGGTCATCTATCGCTGCTCCAGGCTTCGCTATGAAACGAAGCCATCCTATCAATTTCATTGCTGGGAGCCAAAAGAGCAGGTGCGGCGATTGATGGAAAAGGAGACAGATCCTATCTTCTCTAAAAATATGCGGTTGATGCGGTAGAAATGTGGCTTCGGGTTCAGTCTGTTTGTAATAAGATGTACCATCCTTTGCAAGAAGGGAGGTACGCCAGATGAAAAGAAGCGCAAGCAACTATGTCGGTTGGCCCAAAAAAGGGAAAAAGACGATCGTGATCAAACAGACCGCGACAGCCAGTTCCGTATTTGGCAACGCAGCAGCTTTCAATCAGGCCGATGCCAGCATTATCAAAATCCGGGCTAACGGAACCAATGCAGTCTAAGGATGCGGACAGGGAAGGCGAGCTGGTACATCCATTCCCGAGGGAGGTGCTGATTCCATGCAGCAAAACAACGTCCGAACCTACAAGTACAGGGTGGGCAAAAACACGGTGATCGTCGTGAAGATCCAACAAGCCGCGACAGCCAATTCCCGTACAGGGAATGCGCTGGCTGCCAATCAGGCAGATGTCACCATCCTGGCCAAAAAACGTCGTAACAACCTGGCATAAGGCCAACCATCTGCAGAAGGGGAGGGGGCTTCATCCCCCCTCTTTTTCTTTTGCAAGGCCATGGCTGAATATGGTATAGTAAGTGCCGAAATCACGGTTCTTGTAAGTTGTTTCTGGAGGTGTCCCGTGTTTCTAGAAAAGCTGATGCCAGATCAGTACGTGGAGTCCATCCATCATATTGACATACATTTTTTGCGAGAGAAGAAGATCAAGGCGGTGATTACCGACCTGGACAACACCTTGGTCGAGTGGGACAGGCCTTATGCCACCCCCGAAGTGGAAAGCTGGCTGAAACAGTTACATAAAGAAGGCATCCAGGTGACGGTCGTATCCAATAATAACCGGGACCGAGTCGACAAATTTTGTACGCCGCTGGGAGTCCGGTTTATCTCTGCTGCCAGGAAACCGGGCAACCGGGCGTTTTTGCAAGCGGTTGCCGATATGAATGTGTCGATTGAAGAGACGGTCGTCGTCGGGGATCAGTTGTTTACCGATGTGCTCGGGGGCAACCGCCTGGGCTTTCATACGATCCTGGTAGTGCCCGTTACCCAGACAGACGGCTTTTGGACCCGCTTCAACCGCAGATTGGAGCGCTTGGCTCTGTACTGGATGCGCAAGAAAGGAATGATTACGTGGAAAACACAGGAGTAACAGAGCGGTTTGAAGGTGCCTGCGCGGGATGCGGCATCGCGATCCAGACCGAAGATGCGAAGCGGCCGGGCTATGCGCCGGCGTCCGCCCTGCAACGGGAAACGGTGATCTGCCAACGCTGCTTCCGCATCCGGCACTATAACGAAGTCGCTCCCATCAGTATGGGAGATGACGATTTTCTGCGGATTCTGGACGGAATCGGCTCCACCGACAGCCTGGTAGTCATGGTGGTCGATATTTTTGATTTTCATGGTTCCTGGCTGCGGGGATTGCCCCGTTTTGTCGGGAACAACCCGATTCTGCTGGTCGGAAACAAGGTGGACCTCTTGCCTCAGAATATCAATCTGAACCGCGTCCGTAACTGGATGCAGCATGAAGCCAAAGAAAGAGGCCTGAGACCGGCCGATGTCGTGCTGGTCAGCGCACACAAAGGGCTTCATATCGACGAGCTGCTTGCCCGGATCAGCCAGCTGCGCAAAGGGCGGGACGTATACATTGTCGGCGTGACCAACGTGGGGAAATCGACGCTGATTAACCGCATCCTGCACGATTACGGATCGGCCGAGCTGGAAATCACCACCTCGCCGTTTCCGGGAACGACCTTGGACAAAATCGAGATTCCGCTCGAGGACGGCCGCTCGATCTTTGATACGCCGGGGATCATCAACCGGGATCAGATCGGCCATATGATCACACCGCAAGACTTGCGGAAAATAACGCCAACCACTAGAATCAATCCCAAAGTATATCAGCTCAACGACGGACAGTCGCTCTTTCTCGGGGGACTGGCGCGGATTGATTTCGTACGCGGGCCCAGACAGCCATTCGTGGTGTACGTAAAGAATGATATGTACATCCACCGGACAAAGCTGGAAAATGCCGACGACGTCCTGCAGAAGCATCACGGGGAGATGCTCGCTCCTCCTACCGGACGAGAGGCTGCGGAAAAACTGCCCGCCTTTGTCAAGCATACCTTTAAAATCCGCCCGACAGGCACGACCGATCTGGTCATTTCGGGTCTCGGCTGGGTCAGCCTGCAGGGCAAGGAAGAAGCCAGCGTCGTGGTGCATGCGCCGAAAGGTGTCAGTGTAGGCATTCGAAAAGGGCTCATCTGATGCGGTCCGGTTGTCAAGCCAGATGCTGGGATGGGGAGAGCAGAGAGGAAGGAAGAGCTTCATGATTACGAGCAAAACACAACTTGTCGGTCTGTTTGGTCATCCGGTTGCGCATTCGCAATCGCCGCTGATGCACAATGCGGCATTTGCCGAGAAGGGCCTCGATTATGTGTATACCTCTTTTGACGTGGCTCCCGAGCGGCTCCCGGAGGCAGTCGCAGGCATTCGCGCGCTGGGGATCAAAGGGGTAAACGTGACCATCCCGCACAAGGTCGCCATCATGCCGCTGCTGGACGAGGTCGATCCGCTTGCGGCCCGCATCGGTGCGGTCAACACCGTCGTGAACCGCGACGGCTATTTGATCGGGTACAATACGGACGGCCTCGGGTACGTCCGCTCGCTCGTAGAAAAGACGGGCATCTCCCTGGAGCAGCAGACGGTGACCATGCTGGGCGCCGGGGGGGCCGCCAGGGCAGTCGCCTTTACGCTGGCCGAGCGGGGCGTGCGGGAGATTCGGATTCTCAACCGCTCCCGCGAGCGCGCGACGCTTTTGGCGGAGCACGTCGGGACGATCGTCCCCACCGTCGTTCTCAATCCGGCAGAGGGCGCGGAGGCGATCGCCGATGCCAGCCTGCTGATCAACACGACGTCCATCGGGATGCATCCGCATGTGGAGGAAATGCCTGTCCAGGAGGAGTGGCTCCATGCCAACCTGATCGTCAGCGATCTGATCTACAATCCCCTGGAGACGCGACTGTTGAAAGCGGCGGCCGCGAAAGGCGCGCAAATCCACTCGGGCATCGGCATGTTCGTCAATCAGGGCGCGCTGGCTTTTGAACTGTGGACGGGCGAAGACGCCCCGACCGAGACGATGCGCGAGGTCGTCTTGCAGCAGCTCGGCAAATAAATCGCAAACCCCGCCGGAAGGACATCTGCGCAACGGTATGAATCGCGCGCGCGGGGCAAAATGGAAGTAACACGCCGCTTTGAGCCGGCGGCGGTCATACGGAAAAATAGAGGCATACAAAAAAAGGAGATATGTGCATGCTGACAGGCAAGCAAAAACGTTTTTTACGCGCGGAGGCCCATCATCTGTCCCCCATTTTTCAGGTAGGCAAGGGCGGCGTCAACGAAAACATGATCACGCAAATTAAAGAGGCGCTGGAAGTTCGCGAATTGATCAAGGTATCGATTTTGCAAAACAATCTGGACGACAAAGAGGAAGTGGCGGAAGCTCTGGCGGCGGGAGCGGAAGCGGAGCTGGTGCAGCTGATCGGCCATACGGTCGTGCTGTACAAGGAGTCCAGGGAGAACAAGCGAATCGTCCTGCCGAAGTAATGGAAAAGCGAAAGAAACAGATCGGCATTATGGGAGGGACGTTTGATCCCATACACACCGGTCATCTTCTCGCCGCGGAACAAGCGAGGGAGCAGGCAGGACTGGATGAAATCTGGTTCATGCCCACCCATATCCCGCCGCACAAGGACCGGGTAGGACTGACGGAAGCCCGCCACCGGCTGCGGATGGTGGAGCTGGCCGTTGCCGATCACCCGGCTTTTCGGGCGTGCGATCTGGAACTGAGACGAGAAGGGCCTTCTTATACGGTCGATACTGTAGAGCTCCTCTTGCAGAACCATCCGGATTGTCAGTTTTCCTTTATTATCGGCGGGGATATGGTGAGCATCCTTCCCAAGTGGCATCGGATCGATGAGCTGGTCCGCATGATCCGCTTTATCGGTCTGACGCGTCCCGGCACGAAGCTGGACAAGAGCGCGTATGAGACGTATGTCCGCTTCGTGGAGATGCCCGCCTGGGATCTGTCGTCCACTCTCGTGCGGAAAAAGGCCGCACAGGGAAAAAGCATCCGCTACCTGGTGCATCCGTCAGTTGAGCGCTATATTAAGGAGTGGGGACTGTATGAACTGGCTAGAGAATCGGGAGGCACTTCTGGAGCGTGTCCGGGCGCAGATGCATGAAAAACGGTACCGGCACACGCTGGGCGTCGCGGAATCGGCCAGACAGCTGGCCGTCCAGTACGGGGAGGACCCGGACAAGGCGGAGCTGGCCGGATTCCTGCACGATTACTGCAAGTGCTGGCCGGTCGATGTGATGCGCGACATCCTCATCCGCCACGATCTGCCGGAAGACCTGCTCAGCGGCGAAAAAGAGCTGTGGCATGCCTTTGCCGGAGCGATCGTGATTCAGACCGAGATGAATATTACCGATCCCGGGATCATTCAAGCCGTCCGGTATCACACGACGGGAAGGCCGGGGATGACCCTGTTAGAAAAAATAGTTTGTGTGGCAGACTATATAGAACCAAACCGGGATTTCCCCGGCGTGAAAAAAATCCGCAAGCTGGCGGAGCAGGATTTGAATCAGGCGCTGGTGACCGCCATAGGCGGCACGATACAGGTGCTGATCGAGAAGAAGAAAACAGTGTATCCGTTGACGCTGTTGGCATACAACGATCTCGTATCCGGCTTGGATGCATGAGGAGGAGTTAAATGGTTAAAACAGTGGAAGCTTTGGCGCGCCTAGTGGCGAAAGCGGCAGAAGAGAAAAAGGCGGAGAATCTGGTGATCATGGACATCAGCAAGCTGTCTGTCATCGCCGATTACTTCATGATCTGTCACGGAAACAATGAGCGGCAAGTACAGGCGATCGTGAATGAAATCCGCGAGCAGGCTCACAAGAATGGATACCAGGTCCGGGGGATCGAGGGAGCGGACGAAGGACGCTGGGTGCTGGTCGATCTGGGCGATGTCGTGATCCACGTATTCCACCGCGAAGACCGCGAATTTTACAATTTGGAGCGCCTCTGGGCAGAAGCCCCGCTCGTCAGCTTTGGAGAGGAAGGCTGAGCGACATGGCATACGGGCACATGGCGACGGTCTACGACAGGCTGATGGCCGACTCCCCCTATGGAGAATGGCTGGACTTTGCCGAGGGCGTCTGGGCAAAAAAAGGGATGCCGCGCCGCGTGATTGATCTCGGCTGCGGGACGGGCAATATCGCCATCCCGCTTGCAAAGCGAGGGTATCAAGTGACAGGCGTCGATTTGTCTGCGGAGATGCTTGCCGTCGCCTACGACAAGATGAGGCGGGAGCAGGCTCAAGTCCTCTGGGTGGAACAAGATATGCGGGAGCTGGAGGTTCCTCAGGCAGACAGCGTCATTTCCTTTTGCGATTCCCTCAGCTACCTGACCGACGAGGAGGATGTGCAGCAGACCTTTTCACGCGTCTTTGCACATCTTCAGCCGGGAGGAACATTTTTGTTCGATGTGCACAGCCCGTACAAAATCTTGCATGGCTTTGGCAATCAGACCTTTGCCTTGACGGAAGAAGAAGTTTCGTATATTTGGCAATGTTTTTGCGATCCCGATCGGCTGGAGGTCGCCCACGAGCTGACCTTCTTCCTGCGGCAGGAAAACGGCCTGTACGAGCGTGTGGAGGAAGTCCACGAGCAGCGGGCCTATCAGCCCTACGAGATGGTGCGGTGGCTCCGGGAGGCCGGATTTGCGGAGATCGAATTGACCGCGGACTTCACCGGATTGCCCCCGGTCGCGACGAGCGAGCGTCTGTTTTTTTGCGCGCGGCGACCCTAGCGTTGACAGTGCTGTCTTGCATTGTCTATAATCGGAACTAGAAGCGCATGAGCTTAGCAGTGCAGAAGTGCATATCGACAAAGCGTTGAAGAGGAGCAGTACGAAAGTGAAACGGCACTAGAGAATTGACGGTCGGTGCAAGTCAATCCGTCCCTTTCCGAACTCGCCTCCAAGCACTCACCCTGAAGGCCGGCCTCATCGGTTTGGCTGCGTAAGGAGGAGCGTCTGACCCACGATACGGAGTTTCAAGCGGGTGAGCCGTATGTGCAGGCATCAGGACGCTTCTGTGCTCCACATGGAGACCGGAAGAGGCAGATGGCCGATTGCCAGTGTTCACCAATTTGGGTGGTACCGCGGGAGTATTCATGATCCTCTCGTCCCATTTCGTTCGCGATCTGGGGCGGGAGGTTTTTTACTATTTATCCAGCTCATTATTTTTTTATGAATCCAAGATAGGAGTGCAAAGCAATGGCTTTTAATCATCACGAAGTGGAAAAGAAGTGGCAGGCGTACTGGGAACAAAATAAAACCTTCAAAACGCTGGATGATCCGAGCAAGAAAAAGTTCTATGCGCTGGATATGTTTCCGTATCCATCCGGAGCCGGTCTTCACGTCGGCCATCCAGAGGGCTATACCGCGACGGACATCCTCTCCCGCATGAAGCGGATGCAAGGCTACAACGTCCTTCACCCGATGGGCTGGGACGCATTCGGACTGCCGGCGGAGCAGTACGCGCTGGATACCGGCAATGACCCGGCTGAATTTACCGAGCGCAATATCAATACATTCCGCCGCCAAATCAAGTCGCTGGGCTTTTCCTACGACTGGGATCGCGAAATCAATACGACCGATCCGGAGTACTACAAATGGACCCAGTGGATTTTTACCAAGCTGTATGAGCACGGCCTGGCCTATATCGACGAAGTGGCCGTGAACTGGTGCCCGGCTCTGGGAACCGTGCTGGCCAACGAAGAGGTCATCGACGGCAAGAGCGAACGCGGCGGCCACCCGGTCGAACGCCGTCCGATGAAGCAGTGGGTGCTGCGGATTACCAAATACGCGGACCGGCTGCTGGAGGATCTGGAGGAACTGGACTGGCCGGAGAGCATCAAGGAGATGCAGCGCAACTGGATCGGCCGTTCCGAAGGGGCCGAGGTCGTCTTTTCCATCGACGGACATGACGAGACGTTTACGGTCTTTACGACCCGTCCGGACACGCTGTACGGCGCTACGTTCGCGGTTCTCGCACCCGAGCACAAGCTGGTCGAAAAGATTACCACGCCGGAGCAGAAAGAGGCAGTAGAGGCCTACCTGGAGCAGACCAAGCACAAGAGCGACCTGGAGCGCACGGACCTGGCCAAGGACAAGACCGGCGTCTTTACCGGGGCGTATGCGATTAACCCGGTGAACGGCGAAAAGCTGCCGATCTGGATCGCCGACTACGTGCTGATCAGCTACGGCACCGGTTCGGTCATGGCGGTTCCGGCGCATGACGAGCGCGACTACGAATTTGCGAAAAAATTCGACCTGCCGATCAAAGAAGTCATTCGCGGCGGCGATGTGTCCAAGGAAGCGTATACCGGAGACGGCGAGCATATCAACTCCGGCATCCTGGACGGCTTGAACAAGGAACAGGCGATTGCCAAGATGATCGAGTGGCTGGAGCAAAATGGCAAAGGAACGCGGAAAGTGACGTTCCGCCTGCGCGACTGGCTGTTCAGCCGTCAGCGGTATTGGGGGGAACCGATCCCGATTCTGCATCTCGAGGACGGCACGATGAAGGTCGTTCCGGAAGAAGAGCTGCCGGTCGTCCTGCCGAAAACAAAGGAAATCAAGCCGTCCGGCACGGGAGAATCGCCGCTGGCCAACATCACCGACTGGGTCCATACCGTCGACAAGGAAACCGGCATGAAAGCGCGCCGCGAAACCAACACCATGCCGCAGTGGGCTGGCAGCTGCTGGTATTTCCTGCGCTTTATCGATCCGCATAACGACAAGGCCATGGCCGATCCGGAAAAACTGAAGGAATGGCTGCCGATCGACATTTACATCGGCGGTGCGGAGCACGCGGTGCTGCACTTGCTCTACGCGCGATTCTGGCATAAATTCCTGTACGACATCGGCGTGGTTCCGACGAAGGAGCCTTTCCAAAAGCTGTTCAACCAAGGAATGATCCTCGGAGAGAACAACGAAAAGATGAGCAAGTCCAAAGGAAACGTCGTCAACCCGGATGAAATCATCGACAGTCACGGTGCCGACACCCTGCGCTTGTACGAAATGTTCATGGGGCCGCTGGATGCGTCCATCGCCTGGTCTACCAAAGGGCTGGATGGGGCACGCCGCTTCCTCGACCGCGTCTGGAGACTGTTCGTCGAAGAGGACGGTTCACTGAACGCCAAAATTTCCGCGGATGCGGACGTAAAACCGCTAGAGCGCGTTTACCACCAGACGGTGAAAAAAGTGACGGAGGATTACGAAGGACTCCGCTTCAATACAGGCATTTCCCAGCTCATGGTCTTTGTCAACGAAGCGTATCGCGCAGAAGCACTGCCCAAATCCTACATGGAAGGCTTCGTGAAAATGCTCTCCCCGATCGCTCCTCACCTCGGCGAAGAGCTGTGGGAAAAACTGGGCCATACCGACACGATCGCCTACGAGCCATGGCCGGAGTACGATGAGACCAAGCTGGTGGACGACGAGGTGGAAATCGTTCTGCAGATCAACGGCAAGAACAGAGAAAAGATGATGATTGCCGCGGATGCAACCAAAGAACAAATGGAAGAGATGGCTGCCAGCAACGAGACCATCAAAGAACTGATTGACGGAAAAACCATCGTCAAAGTGATCGCTGTCCCAGGCAAACTGGTGAATATCGTCGTTCGCTAAAAGTTATTCGCAAAAAACGAAAAGACCGCAGACGCGTGCCGCCCTGCAAGCGAGAAAGCATGACAGCGCTTGGGGATGGCCGAGGAGCAAAAAGAGCGAAGCCTTAAAAGGGGCTTCGCTTCTTTTTTCGCTGCCTTTGCAGGATCTAGCTTTTGCCGCCAATTTCGTAAAACTGCTATCCGCAAGAGAAGCCGCTGCACCGTTTTGATTCTTCGGCGGCTGCGATCTGCATAGCCGCAGCCTCTGTCAGGTACCCGATCCGGCAGAGGAAGGGGAGGAGAGGCTGTCAGGCGGTACGGTTTGCAGCTGAATTTTAACCAATTCGAGGTCTTCTGCAAATTTTGCATGAGTCCGCTGATAGACCTGGCGGAACACGCCGGGAATGCCTTGCTGCAGGGCGATCAGACCTTCGCCGGTGACGCCGCCCGGTACGCATACCCGCTGTTCCAGAGAAGCGAGAGAGAACATCTCCTTTTTGAACAGCTCGCCCATCCCGATCACCATTTGCATGGCGAGATGGGAGGCCGCCTCCGCCGAGATGCCGGTTTCCTCAACGGCATCGTGGATCATGTTGCGCAGGATGTAGCTGAGAAACGCGGGGCCGCAGCTGCTGATGTCCGATGACACCCGCAGGTACTGCTCCGGCACTTCGATGGGGTGGCTGATCGCCGAAAACAGCGTGAGTATGCGCTCGCGCGACTCCGGCGTGATTCGCGAGCCGAATTGACACAGACTGACGCCGCTGCAGGCGGCATTTGTGATGCTCGGGACCACGCGCGCCACCGGGCAGGGGACGAGCGATTGCAGATGCTCCAATTGAATAGGGCTGGTGATCGTGATCAGGAGGTGCTCCGGAGTGAGCACTCTTTGGAGCTCCTGCAGTACATGGCTGTATTCCAACGGCTTGATGCACAGCAGGAGCCATTGCGCTTCCTGTGCCAGCTCGACATTGCTGGCCAGGGCGATCAGGCCGGGATGCCGTGCAGCCAGTGCTTCCGCTTTGGCATGGGTACGATTGGTCACGATAATCTGGCTGGGAGACAAGGCTTTGGAAGCAATCAGGGCATCGACCAGCATGCTGCCCATGCTGCCGGTGCCGATTATGCCGATCCTTTCCATAGAAAATTTCCTCCCTACACTCATTCTCCATTCATTGTATGTGGCGACCCAATCGTTCATGCCCGTTTACTGGATGCGGACGTGCTCCTTCATCCGCTCGTAGATCTTGTCCCCAATTCCGCTGATTCTCTTCAGCTCTTCGGGAGACCGGAATGCTCCTTTTTCGCTGCGGTATTGGATGATCGCGTGTGCCCGGGACTCGCCCACACCTGGCAGGGTCATCAGCTCCTGAAGACCGGCGGTGTTGATGTTGACCCCCTTGGCCGCCTTCTCGGCAGCAGGGTCTTTCGATGTCTGCGCAGGGGCGGCCTTTGCGGCGGACGGGGCCGATCCTGATACGCCTGCCGAGGGGATGACGGCGGAGACAATGCCCGACTGACCGGTAGAGGCTGCATCCCCTTTGGCAGGGACGATCAGCGCGCTGCCGTCCACAAGCGGCTCGGCCAGATTGATTCGCTCCGCGTCACCATCAGGGGAGATGCCGCCAGCCTTGGCGATTGCATCCGCTACCCGGGCTCCCGGCTGCAGGGCGTACAGCCCGGGCTGGTTTACCCTTCCTTTTACGTCCACGTACAACAGGGGAGCGGGATCGGCGGGGGAGTGGCCCGCTGCAGCTGCCGCCAGCCGGGCCGCCGGATTGCCAGGAGGATCAGCTGCGGCGGAAACGGCAGCCTGGCGCTCCGCTTGATGAACCGCGGCCTGGAGCTGAGCTTGCGTACCTCCGGCATAGGGCTGAGCCTGCGGACCTGCGGCCTGGGGATGAGCTTGCGAATCTGCGGCCTGACTGGCTGCGGACACCACGTCGCTGCCGGCTGCTGCCTTTGCGTCCGGAGCCGCCGCGGCAGCCGGAGCGGGAGCGGGAGCAGGCCCTCCACCCGCAGTACCGGATACGGCGAAATCCGAATCGGCATACTCTGCCTCGTAAAAGGGAAGTTCCGCATGCGAGCCCTCCGCGTCCGACTGATAGATCCAGACGCTTGCACCGACAAACAAGACCGCAAAGGCAGTCAAAATCAGCCGCTTATACCGCTCCCACAAATCAAACAGCATCGTAGACACCTCCAATAGCTCTAGCTATCTCTCTACCGGCATCCTACGAAATGACAGTGCGCTGGGCAAATATTTCCGTCCATGCCAAAAAGGCCCGCTCGTCATCGACGAAGCGAAGCCTTTTTTGCAGTCACTTTCAGTCTCTCGTATTCTTGCAGCAGGTCTGGCGGCTCAATCCGTCATCCGATCTGCTGCAGGGAATCCTTTTTTCTGCGAATCTCCACATTCGGGCTGACGTACGGGCCGAACTGGTGTTTTTGTTCGATAAAGATCTGATGCCACAGCATAAAGATCAGGATCGTCCAGATTTTGCGGCTGTAGTCGGCATTGCCCTCGCGGTGTTCGTCCAGCATGTAGAGGACGTACGCCTTGTTGATCAAATGATCGACATTGGATTCGAAGATGAGCTCCTTGGCCCATTTGTAGAACTCATTTTTCAGCCAGGTGCGGGTCGGAACCGGGAAGCCGAGCTTCTTCCTCGTCTTGATTTCAGCAGGCAAGAGATCCTTCATGGCCTCGCGCAGCACGTGCTTGGTCGTGCCGGCGGCGATCTTGTATTTGGTTGGAATGGTCGCTGCGAATTCAAACACTTTGGTGTCGATAAACGGCACGCGCAGCTCCAGCGAGTTGGCCATGGTCATTTTGTCTGCTTTCATCAGGATGTTGCCGCGCAGCCAAGTGTGAATGTCCAGATATTGCATCTTGGTCACATCGTCATAAGCTTGCGCCCGTTTGTAGATCTCTTCGGTCACCGACCAAGGCGTGCGGTAATGCTCCGAATGGAAAATATCCTCCGTCACGACCCGCGCCTTCATCTCTTCGCTGAAAATCAACGCGTTTCCAAAGAAACGCTCTTCTACCGTTTTGGAGCCGCGGATCAGGAAGTTTTTCCCTTTCACCTGATCGGGCATTCTCTCCGCCAGGAAGCGGACCGAGCTTCTCATCCAATCCGGCATGTGGGAAAACATCCGCAGCGAATGCGGTTCCCGGTAGATGTTATAGCCGCCGAAAAACTCATCTGCTCCTTCGCCAGAGAGCACCACGGTTACATGTTCGCTGGCCATCTGGGCGACGAAGTAGAGCAGAATCGCCGAGGGGTCTGCTACCGGTTCATCCTGATGCCAGATCAGCCGGGGCAGTTCGTCCATGTACTGCTGCGCATTGACGACCAGCTCGTGGTGTTCGGTGCCCAGCGAAGCCGCAGTCCGGCGGGCGTAGTCCAGCTCGCTGTAGCCGGGAATGTCGGAACCGACGGAAAAGGTCTTCACCTCTTCAAACGTGCGAAGCATGGCGACGATGCTGCTCGAGTCTACGCCGCTGGAGAGAAAAGCTCCGCGCGGCACTTCGCTGATGCGGTGTTTGTCCACCGACTCCAGCATGATGCTGCGAGTGCCTTCCACGAAATAGGAAAAAGGTTTGCTCTCATCCGGTTTGAATTCGACATCCCAATAGCGCTCCAACTGGATGCGGTCGTCCTGGATGACGAAGAAGTGTGCGGGCGGTATGCGGTAGATGCCCTGATACATCGTGGCGGGATCGGGCACGTATTGAAACGTTAAGTAGTGATAAAAAGAGGTGGGGTTTACTTCTCGCTTCAGACCAGGCAACTCCAAGAGGCTCTTGATCTCGCTGGCGACGGCGATCGCATCCTCCGTCTCTACATAGTAGAGCGGCTTGATCCCGAAGTGATCGCGCGCTCCAAACAGGCGTTTGTTTCGAGAATCGTAAATCGTAAAGCCGAACATGCCCCGCAGATGCTTGGGCGCGTCTGTTCCGACTTCTTCGTACAGATGCAGGATCGTCTCGATATCCGAATCCGTATGGAATACGTGTCCGCACTCCTTCAACCAGTGCTGCAATTCCTTGTAGTTGTAGATTTCTCCGTTGCCGATGATCCACATGTCCCGGTTCTCATTGCAAAGCGGCTGGTGGCCGCCTTCGACGTCGATGATGCTGAGCCGGCGGAAGCCGAGCGCGATGTTGTCTTCCAGATGAAAGCCGTCATCGTCCGGACCTCGGTGCAGGATGACACGGGTCATGGCGCCAATCGTCTCCTGTTGGACGGGCGCTTGACGTTTGTTGTAGAGTGATACGATTCCACACATATGAAATGACTCTTCCTCTCACTCAGATTGCTCTTGCTAACTCTATCACGGATTGCCGGTCAAATCAATCTTTCCAATTGCCCACCGGCCTTCCGGGCTTCCGGTTGGGAGGCGCGGCTCGCCCGGGTTTTGCGGTTCGTTACTGCAACCGGCAGGAAGCTCTCCTGCCCGGTTTTTTTGTCCCTACCAAAAGATGTACACTACCACTTTGAAATGCTGGATTGCGGAGGGATTGGAAGATGACCGCTTTTCGAGCCAGTCTGGCTGTACTCGGTGGAGTGCTTGCAGGCGCTTATATGCCGATGGCCGCGCTGTTTCTGGCTGCCGCGCTGCTCGCCGGCATTTGCGCATGGGGTCTGCAGAAAAAAAGGAGACCGCTTTTCCTGCTCGCCGTGGTTTTTCTCTTGGCCGGTTTTTATTTTCACGCCTATGAGGCGATGCATCAATCTTCTCTGCGCCCACCAGCCGAGGGCGGAGCCATCCTGCATCTGAGCGGAGAGATCGAGACACAGGTGAAAAGAGACGGCGATTCGGCGCGGTTCTTTTTCCTCGTTCGGCAAGCCGGTCCAAATCCGCAGCACATGCAGGAATTGCCCCGCACGGAGCGGATTGCCCTGCGGATCAAGCTCGCCCGCGAAGAGGAAGCCGCTCTCATCGGGATGTGGCAGCCGGGAGATCGGCTCCAGGGTCCGATCCGCCTGCAGTTGCCCCAAGGTCCGCGCAATCCGCACGCTTTTGATTATGCCCGCTATTTAAAATGGCAGGGGGTCTCGGTGACTGGCGACGCCGAATATGCCGCCCTTTCGCATACCGGAGGAAAAGGCGGACTCATGCGGTGGTTTCAGCGCAGGCAGAGCGAGGCGGCGGAGAGACTGGAGAGGATCTTTCGGGACCCGGAAGCGGCAGGCTATATGAGCTCTCTTTTGCTGGGCGTGACGGACGGGGTATCGCCCCGCACCCAGGAGATGTACGCAGACCTGGGACTCAGTCACGTACTGGCGATCTCCGGCCTGCATGTGACGCTAGTGTGCGGCATGTTTCTCTGGGGGGTGGAGCGGCTGGGAGTACCGAGAAAAATCGCCCTGATCGCCACAATGGCGTTTCTGGCGGGCTATGTCCTGATCGTCGGGGCGAGTGCTTCCGCGGTACGAGCCGGGATTATGGGGGGCCTCGGCCTGCTCTATCAGACACGGGCTCGCGGAAAGAATGGCACCGAGCTGTGGGGATGGGCCTTGATCGCGATGCTGGCGTCGGGTCCATACCAGCTTTGGCAGATCGGCTTTCAACTCTCGTTTGCCGTCACGCTTGGCCTTTTGCTCTATGTCCCGCTGTTTTTGGAGATGATGCCTTATGGCCCCCTCTGGGTTCGCTCCAGTTTGGCCGTTACATTTGCCGCACAGGCGATCTCCTTTCCTTTTTTGCTCTATCACTTTCATCAGTCTTCCTCTGTTTCCTGGCTGGTCAATTTGCTCGCGGTGCCAATACTCTCGCTCGTCGTGTTGCCGGCTGGCTATCTGGCGCTCTTGCTCAGCTTGCTCCATCCGGCGCTGGCTGCTCTTCCGGCGCTTGCAGCCACGCGAATTCTCGAATGGCTGCACGGCCCGCTGTTTCGACTGCATCAGACACCCCTCCCTTTTTCCCATTGGCCCCATCCCGATACGTGGTGGCTGATTCTCTACGGGGTCTTTTTTGGTCTTTTGCCCGTATTATGGAAGATAGGCTATCATCGCAGGAGGGATTTATGGCGCTATGCCGCGATCCTGTTCCTGCTCCTGGTCCTGGCCCGACAGCCTTTTTCCGGTGCTTCGGAAGTGCGCATCACCTTTCTCGATGTGGGTCAAGGGGATTCTATCGTTGTCGAGATTGGTAAAAAGAAGGTATACTTAATAGATGCGGGTGGGACCCCCGCATATCCCAACCGGGAGTCCTGGAGGGAAAAACGCGATCCGTTTGAGGTCGGGAAAGATGTCGTCGTTCCGTTTTTGCGGGCCCGCGGGATCGAACGGATCGACTATGTGGTGATGACGCACGGGGATCACGACCACATCGGTGGAATGAGTGCCATCCTTTCGCGCTTTTCGATCGGGGCGGTCCTGGTCAATGGCACCCCACCCCGTGAGAAAGAGGAAGAGCTGCTGGCCCAGATACGCGGGCGCGGAATCCCGGTTCTGTCCGGGCGGCCCGGCGGATCGTGGACAGATGCTCCCGGCGTGGAGTGGACCTGGCATCATCCGGAACGGGACGCAGCCTATACCGGCAATGACGCCTCCGTCGTCCTTTTGCTCAAAGCGTACGGCAAGACAGTCCTATTTACCGGCGATTTGGAAGAAAAAGGGGAACAAATGCTGTCTGCCAGACTTCCTACGTCTGTTGATGTATTGAAGGTAGCCCATCACGGCAGCAACACTTCCAGCACTGCTGATTTTTTGGCTGCTGTACAGCCGCATCATGCCGTCATTTCGGTCGGCCAGAACAACCGCTACGGGCATCCCTCGCCGGCGGTACTAACAAGATTACAGGAAGCGGGCGCAAAGCTGTTTCGAACAGATCTGCAGGGAGCGGTTACGCTGGTCCTTCGCAAAGGCTCCATCCATTGGGAAACGCAGATCCCTGATACATAAATCCTTGCAACCTTTTTAAATAGCGCCCCGTCTGTAGGAGGGAGAGGAGAATATGGGAGAAGCAGAGTTGATCAGGAAAGCGCAAGCCGGGGATCACGAAGCGCTTGTGGAATTGCTCCGCACAATTGAGAACTCTGTCTACCGTAGCGCCTTTTACATCCTTGGCAACGAACAGGACGCTCTCGATGCCGCTCAAGAAGCTCTCATCCGTATTTATCGCAAATTGCACACCTATCAGGAAAAAGCAAAATTTTCCACATGGGTCCAGCGGATCGTGAGCAATGTCTGTATGGATAAATTTCGCGCAAAGAAAGAAACGGTCTCGATTGACGAGCACGAGCTGATCATCCCTGATCGGAACAATGTGGAAGACGAAATCCTTCTCAGCAGTTTGTCACAAGATATTAGAGTGGCCATCGAAAAACTGCCCAAGCAATACCGCTTGGTGGTCGTCCTTCGCTATCTGGAGGACTTCTCCTATCAGGAGATTGCCGAGGCATTGGAGTTGCCGCTCAACACGGTCAAATCCTATCTGTTTCGGGCCAGGCAGCAGCTGCAGGAGCTGTTGTACGACTACCAGAAAGGGGGGATAGGGTAAATGTCCGACGAAGAAATTTGGGAATACATGCAGCGAGATCTGGACGGAGATCTTTCACCGGATGAAAAAAGTCAGCTGCACGAACTCCTGTTAAAAGAACCTGGCTTGCAGCTGATGTACAACCGGATGAAACATGTATCCCAGCAGTTGGATCAGCTGCCCCCAGTAACACCGCCGTTCAGCATTGTCGACTCCATCCTTCCGCAGCTGGAAGCGGAGAAGGCAAGGCCGGCCGCTGCGATCAGCGGGAGGCATGAAGAATTGCCAAAGCTGGAACCGAAGCACGCGGCAGCCCAATCAGCACCCGCCGAAGCACGTCCGAAGTGGAAGAAGGTGACACTCTGGACAGCCCGGATCGGAAGCGGAGTCGTCGCCGCCAGCCTGTTGATTGGACTGATGCTCACGGGGGGGCCGTTAAAACCGGAGCCGGCGGAAGACAACTACCAGCACGGTTCGATTATTACACCGCCCGAGCCTGAAGCGCCGCTCATCGTAGGGCCGCCGATTCCACCTGCCAGCAATCATCCATCTCCATCCGAAGAAGCGGTAGAGGAAAAAACAGAGCCCCCGGCCAAACCGCGAAAGCCGGTGGTCAATCAGACGCCCAAGGAAGCGAAGCCGTCAGGTACGGCCGTTCAGACTCCTACGCAGCCTCCGAAGCCGGATCCCAATTTGCCAAAGCCTCCAGTCAAACCGGTTGCGATCGAAGAAGAGCACAAGCCGGCTTTCCCCATCGGCATAGAGGTCCCTGACAAGGAAGAGAAGCAGAAGCAAAAGGAAAAGGAAAAAGAGGAAAAGGAAAAGGAAAAAGAAGAGAAGGATAAAAAGAAAGAAGACGATGATGATGACGCTGACGATCATCGTCAGAACAACGGCAATGGCAAGGAAAAACAGAAGGATGATAACGACGATAACTGATCGTCATCCCGACAGCCAAAAGCCGATGATCACAGATGTACTGGCACCGATCAGGGATGGGAAGCGTATAGTAAAGTATCAAGCACCCCCTGCTTACCGTTTTGGGAAGAAGTTACCCGGGGTTTCTTCCCTAACGTTTACATAGAGGTGCCAACGGACGTGAAACCGCAGCCGCACAGGTTGCGGTTTTTTCGTATATATCCGCCGCAGAGCGTACACCCTGCGGGCAAAGGCTGTGCTATAATGACACAGGAACAGGATGGAGGAGGGGAGAAGATGCCGCTTCATACGGCTATTCGGGAGATCAGACAAAAGCAGTTTGCGCCGATCTATGTCTTGTATGGACCCGAGTCCTTTCTCGCCGAGGAGTTCATGACGCTGGCGAAGAGAGAGATGATCGATCCGGCCTATGCGGATTTGAATCTGAGCGTATACGACTGCATGGAAACCCCGCTGGCGGAGATCCTGCAGGATGCGGAAACCCTGCCCTTTTTGGGCGAGCATCGCCTCGTCATCGCGAGACAAGCGTACTTTCTGACTGGCAGCAAGCCGCCGACAAAACTGGAGAACAGCGATACAAGCGGACTCCTTCCTTATCTGGAGGAGCCGCCGTCGTATACGACGCTGATCCTGTGCACGGAGGCCGACAAGCTGGACGAGCGCAAGAAGCTGGTAAAAAGTCTGCAGCAAAAAGCGAGAATGCTCGCGTTTCAGCCGCTGCGGGATGCCGAGCTGTACGCGTGGGTGGAGCGGCAGGCCGAAAAGTACCAGGCGAGCATACAGCGGCCGCAGGCGGCCAGACTGGTGGAGCGCGTCGGCGGGGAGCTTCGGCTATTGGACAAGGAGCTGGAAAAGCTGGCTTTGTACGCAGGGAGAGAAGGCGGCGTCATAACGGATGAAGTGATTGATAAGCTGGCCTCGCGCACACTGGAGCAGGACGTCTTTGCGCTGATCGAGTCAATCGCTGCCGGAAGGCTGGACAAGGCGCTTCGGATGCTGTACGACTGCCTGCAGACGGGAGAGGAGCCGATCCGCCTGCTGGCGCTGATGGCCCGTCAGTTCCGCCTGCTGCTGCACATCAGGCAGTGGGGGCCGCGAGGGTATTCCCAGCAGCAGTTGGCCGGTATGCTGAAGGTCCATCCGTATGCCGTGAAAAAAGCCGGAGAACAGGCTCGTCATTTCTCTGAGGCTTCGCTGCGCCGCCTTTTGGCCATCTTGGCCGAAGAGGACTTCCGGATGAAGTCGGGCCAGGTGGACAAGCGCCTGGCGCTGGAGCTCTTTATGACCCGTGTGTTTGAAGAGAGAGCCAAAACAAAAAACCCGTGAACGGGATGTTCGCGGGTTTTTCTGTGTCAACGTCACTTACGCTACAGGTGCAGCGAGTACATTGAGCTTTTTCATCAAGCGAGACTTTTGACGGTTTGCTGCGTTTTTATGAATGAGACCTTTCGTAGCGGCCTTGTCCAGCTTTTTCACAGCCACCAGAAGAGTGGATTTCGCCAAATCTACATCTTGAGCAGCGACCGCTTTCTCAAAGTTTTTCACTGCGGTACGCAGATCGGACTTTTGGGATGCACGTTGTGCGCGGCGCTTTTCGATTTGCTTGGTGCGTTTGATCGCGGATTTAATGTTTGGCATGTGTGTCACCTCCTTAGACGACCATGGGCGTGCAATACATACAACAAAACATATTCTAGCATGCGATCAGCCCATTTGCAAGAAAGGATTAAGAATAAAAAATGCGGTTTCAAGCAACCTAGTAGCAGGAACAAAATGGCGAAAGGGGCAGTGGCGGAGATGGTACACAATCTCGATTTATCCGGATATTCCATACGGACAGATTTGGCTCTGGAGGCGCATGAGCTGGTAACGGAGCAGGGAGCCGCTCCCGATTTGCTGTCGGGCGTAGAGCTGGTGACAGATGATGCGGAGCCGGGGATCAAAGTGACGCGGCTTCACGTGAAAAACGAAGAGGCAGGGCGAGCGATCGGAAAGCTGCCAGGCCGCTATTTGACCATCGAGGTGCCCAAGCTGAGGGACAACGACACCGCGATCGAGGAGCAGGTAGCCCGCAGGTTCACCAAGGAGTTTGCCGCGTTTCTCCAGGAGCTGGGGATTACGGAGGACAAAAAAGCGCTGGTCGTCGGGCTGGGCAACTGGAATGTGACGCCGGATGCGCTGGGGCCGATGGTCGTGGAAAATCTGCTGGTCACGCGCCATCTGTTCACGCTTGCTCCGGAGTCGGTAGAAGAGGGGTATCGCGAGGTAAGTGCCTTGTCGCCGGGCGTTCTCGGCATTACCGGGATTGAGACGAGTGAAATCGTGTTCGGCGTCGTGGAAAAGAGCAAACCGGACTTCGTGATCTGCATCGATGCCTTGGCATCCAGAGCGCTTCACCGCGTCAATACGACGATCCAGATCTCGGACACGGGGATCCATCCCGGCTCCGGCGTCGGCAACAAACGAAAAGCGATTGACCAGGAAACGATGGGGGTGCCGGTGATCGCCATCGGCGTGCCGACCGTCGTTTTCGCCTCCACGATCGTGAATGATGCGATTACCTATCTGCTCGGCCACTTTGGCCAATCGTTGAAAGAAAAGGACCGGGCCTTCAACAAGCTGGCGATGAGCGCCCTGCCGGAGAGAAAGGAGCCGTATACCGAGGAAGATCTGCCAGATCCCGAAGCGCGCAAAACTTTCATGGGGCTGGTCGGCTCTCTGCCCGAGCAGGAAAAGCTCCAGCTCATTCACGAGGTGCTGCGTCCGCTGGGGCAGGATCTGGTCGTCACGCCCAAAGAGGTCGATGATTTTATCGAGGGCGTGGCCAATGTTCTCGCCACGGGGCTGAATCGTGCGCTCCACAGGGCGGTCGACGGGAAAAACAGCGCAGCTTACACGCATTAGACCGGAAAACAGAATTTGAGAGAAAAGCTAGGAAGGGGTTCTATCGTCTCTAGCACGCTCATAAGCTAAAGCATAGACAAGCGGTTGACAACCACGTCAATCAGCCGTAGATCGAAGCCGCAGCATGAGGAGGAGACAGATGGCACCCCTGATTCAACGTCAATTTATCGTACTGTCAATCATAACCGCCATTCTCTTTGTAATGACCGGACTGATGGCCATGGGCGGAAACCGGATGATGATCGCGTCTTCTGCCGTTCAACGGGCAGCTTCTCATGTGTCAAGTCTGGCGATGCTAAAATGGATGGGACAGGAAATTCCCGCTTTGACCGATACGGTGCAGACCTCCACAGACAAGGGAACCAACAGCGTGACCGGCTTTGTTTTTCGGCTGGCGACCAGCATTCACCCCGGTGATCTGCGCAGTCTCTTGGGAAGGGAACTGCCCGGACTTTTGACCGAAGAGGACGCTCGGTTTGTCGTCGCCGGCCAAGGCTCGTCCCTTGCTGATCTGTACGTGGAGTATCCCGCTCTGCCGGGACAGGCGGATGACGTAGCCGCGCCTCAGGTGCCGGAGGAGGCGGCAGGCGAACAGACGGCACCGGAGGCGCGGGATGCCACAGAGGAGCCGAAGGCCAAGCCGACCACAGGCAACAAGAAAGTGGTCTACGTCTACCACAGTCACAACCGGGAGTCCTGGCTCAGCGAGACGAAGACGCGCGATGTAGACCACCCGGTGCGAAACATCTCGATGGTCGGGAAGCATCTCGCTGACAAATTGAATGAACTGGGAGTCGGATCGGAAGTCAATCAGGAAGACATCTACCAAAAGCTGCTGGATAAAGGCAGTTCCTATGCCTTCTCGTATGCGGAGTCATTGAAGGCCGTGCAGGCGGCTGTGGATCAGAACAGAGAGCTGCATTACTTCTTCGATCTGCACCGCGACACCGCTCCGCGCAGCAAAACGACGGTGACGATCAACGGGGAGAGCTACGCCCGCATCCTGTTCGTCATCGGGAAGCGGAACAAAAACTATCAGAAAAACGAGGCTTTCGCCAACGAGCTGCATCATCTCATGGAGAAAAAGTACCCGGGACTGTCGCGAGGCGTGATGGAAAAAGGGGATAAAACGGATCATGGCGAGTATAATCAGTCCATCTCACCGGGCAGTCTGTTAATAGAAGTAGGTTCCATCCACAATACGCTGCAGGAGTCGCTGCGGACGGCAGAGGCGATTGCGGAGGTTTTCGCGGAGTATTACTGGCAGGCGGAAAAGGTGACAAAGCCTGCTGCGGATGAGCCGGCGAAGAGGTGAGAGGATATGAATGTAACGGTGCGGCTGACAGGACTATTGGTTGTGCTGCTGATCGGAGTCGTGCTGGGACTGCAGACAGCGGAGCGAGGGATTCACAAGGTAAGCGGATTGCCGGAGCAGGAGACGCAGACCTTCTCGATTAAAAAAATAGATAACGGACAAATGGAAATTGCCGTGATGGGCAAAGAGGTGCAGGCGGCGCCGGGACAGATTGTCAACTATGTCAGCACGGCAGGGCAAACGATGGGGCAGGCAGTAAAAGAAGGCGCCAGAGCGGCCATTGACTGGATCGCTCGTCTGTTTGAGCCATAGAGTAGTTTATTGACAAACAGAATACACGAAAAGCCGGAAAAGCGGCAAAGGCCCGTCAATCGGGCTTTTTTTGTGCCGCTTCAAGAGTAAAAAATATTTTTGGTGTGAAACTCAGTTGGAATTTTCTAAATTTAATACGTTGCCAAAAAATTGGATCAATGTCATAATGTTGACAACTAATCATCTTATCCCAAGGAATATATCGGTAAGAGAGGGTGCACCTTCGTGACTCAACCTGTACTGGAAATCGAAAACCTGCAAACGCACTTTTTTACTGACCGCGGCCAGATACCTGCTGTAGATGGGGTCACGATCCGTGTAAACAAAGGGGAAGTGCTGGGCATCGTCGGTGAATCCGGATGTGGAAAAAGTGTCACCTCGCTTTCCGTGATGAGATTGGTTCCTCAGCCCCCCGGCAGGATCGTCGGCGGTTCGATCCGGTTTAAAGGAGAAGATCTGGTGGCAGCGAGCGAAAAGAGGATGAGGGAGATTCGCGGAAACGAGATCGCGATGATCTTTCAAGAGCCGATGACCTCGCTCAATCCCGTATACACGATTGGCGACCAGATCGGAGAAGCCATCCGCTTACATACCAAAACGAGCAAAAAGGAAGCGCTTCAGCGTTCCATAGACATGTTGAAAAAAGTAGGGATCCCGCGGGCAGAAGGGATCGTTCACGAATATCCCCATCAGCTCTCCGGCGGGATGCGCCAGCGCGTGATGATCGCCATGGCGATGGCCTGCAACCCCGAGCTGCTGATTGCCGACGAGCCGACGACAGCGCTGGACGTGACGATTCAGGCGCAGATTCTGGATCTGATGCGGCAGCTGAACCGCGAGTCCGGGACCGCTATCCTGCTGATCACGCATGATCTGGGCGTGGTGGCGGAAATGTGCCATCGCGTCGTGGTGATGTATGCGGGCAATGTGGTGGAGGAAGGAGATGTCCGGACCATCCTGAAAACGCCCAAGCACCCCTACACCATCGGTTTGCTCAACTCCCTGCCCAAGCTGGAGACAGAGCAGGAGAGACTCTACTCCATCCCGGGCAACGTGCCGCTTCCCGGTACGCTGACCGTCGGTTGCCGGTTTGCGCCGCGCTGTGAGCAGGCGACAGACCGCTGCCGGGCAGAGATGCCGGAGCTCAAGGCAGTGGGAGACAATCACCGCAGCCGTTGCTGGCTGACAGAATAACCCCCGAAAGGAGCATGCAGGTGGCTGAAGATCTGCTCATCGTCAAGAACCTAAAGAAATACTACCCGATCACAGGCGGCGTTTTCGGGAAAGAAATCGGAGTCGTCAAAGCGGTGGACGACGTCTCGTTTACGGTCAAGAGAGGAGAGACGTTCGGCTTGGTCGGGGAGAGCGGGTGCGGCAAGTCGACGACGGGCCGCTCGCTGCTTCGGCTGATCGAGCCCACCGAGGGCGAAGTGATCTTTGACGGCGTCGCGATCACCGCATTAAAAGCCGAAGAGATGCGCAGGATGCGCAGAGACATGCAGATTGTGTTCCAGGATCCGTTTGCTTCTCTCAATCCGCGCCACACGGTCGAAAAGATCCTGGAGGAGCCGCTGATCGTTCACGGCCTGGGGAACGAGGCGCAGCGAAAGCAAAAAGTGCGGGAGATGCTCGAGGTCGTAGGCCTCAGCAGCTACCACGCGACCCGCTATCCGCACCAGTTCAGCGGCGGACAGCGGCAGCGGATTGGCATCGCCAGAGCGCTGATGCTCCATCCCAAGCTGATCGTGGCCGATGAACCGGTATCCGCCCTGGATGTGTCGATCCAGTCCCAGGTCCTCAATCTGATGCAGGACTTGCAAAAAAGCCTCGGCTTGACGTATTTGTTCATCGCCCATGATTTGAGCGTGGTGCGCCATATCAGCGATCGCATCGGCGTGATGTATCTCGGCAGGCTGGTAGAGTTGACGGACAGCCGGACGCTGTATGAGAATCCGCTTCATCCGTACACGCGGGCGCTCCTGTCCGCGGTGCCTTCCCCTGATCCGGATGCGGCGCGGGAGCGGATTATTCTGCAGGGGGACGTACCAAGCCCCGCCAATCCGCCGAGCGGCTGCACGTTTCACACCCGCTGTCCGCACGTGACAGAGGAATGCCGGACGGCGCGCCCTCCCTTCAAGGAGGCCCGGCCCGGCCAGTTTGTGGCGTGCCATCTGTACTAGCAGGAAGCAGGGAGGATCGGATGAAAAAGGGGGGATGTGGAGCAGCGATTGTCAGAAGATTGCGCAAGTGGAACAAGGAAAACGGGAAAGCTAAGGGGGATCATGCATGAAGAAAAAAGTAATGTCTACCATCATGACCAGCTTGCTAGCGCTCTCTATGGTGCTCGCCGGCTGCAGCAGCAGCCAGACGACACAACAGCCTACAGATCAGGGAACACAAAACCAACCGGCTCCGCCGGCAGCCGAACCGGCGAAGAGCGGTCCGAAGCAGTTGATCTACGGACGCGGCGGAGACTCAGTCGGTCTCGATCCAATCGCGCAAACAGACGGGGAATCCTTCAAGGTCACCGAAAATATCATGGAAACACTGGTGAAGTACAAGGATGACAATACCGAGGTGGTTCCGGCTCTGGCGGAGAGCTGGGAAGTGTCCGACGACGGTCTTACCTACACCTTCAAGCTGAGGCAGGGGATCAAGTTCCACGACGGGACGGATTTCAATGCCGAAGCAGTCAAATACAATTTCGACCGCTGGATGGATAAAAACCATCCCGAGCACAACAAAGAGGGCTTTGAATACTACAATGACATGTTCGGCGGATATCTGGGCGACGAGAATCACGTGATCAAGTCCGTCGAGGCCGTCGATGCCAGCACGGTGAAGTTTACCCTGAATCGCCCGCTGGCTCCGTTCATTCAAAACATCGGCATGTCCTGCTTCGCCATCGCTTCTCCCACCGCTTTGAAGGAAAAAGGGCCGGAGAAGTTCAATGAAGAGCCGGTCGGCACCGGGCCATACATTTTCAAAGAGTGGAAGCGGAACGACACAATCACGCTGGAGAAAAACCCCAATTACTGGGTAAGCGGTCTGCCGAAAATTGACAAACTGGTATTCAAGGTGATCCCGGAAAATTCCGCGCGTCTGACTGCGCTCATTTCCGGGGAGATCGATGTCATGGACGGTCTCAATCCGGATGACGTGAACACCGTCGAGAGCAATGCGGATTTGCAACTGATCCTGCGTCCGTCCATGAACCTCGGCTATGTCGGCTTTAACGTGGAGAAAAAGCCGCTGGACAATCCAAAGGTTCGTGAGGCTTTGGCACACGCAATCAACAAGCCGGCGATCATCGAGGCTTTCTTCGCCGGACTGGGACAACCGGCGGTCAACCCGATGCCGCCGTCCATCTGGGGCCACAACAACGACATCAAGGACCGCGAGTTCAATCTGGACAAAGCCAAGCAGCTCTTGACCGAAGCCGGTTATCCAAACGGGTTCAAAATCCAGTTCTGGGCGATGCCTGTACCTCGCCCTTACATGCCGGATGGTGTAAAGATTGCCGAAGCGATCCAGCAGGATTTGAAAAAGATCGGTGTTGAGGCTGAGATTGTCACGATGGAATGGGCGACCTACCTGGAGAAAACCAAAAACGGGGAGCAGGAAATGTTCATGCTGGGTTGGACCGGCGACAATGGCGACCCTGACAACTTCCTGGCCACTCTCTTGGACAAAAACAACATCGGCGGGAACAACCGTCCGCGCTGGGCTAACGAAGAAGCGCACCAGCTGCTGATGAAAGCCCAGTCCGCGACCACCAAAGAAGAGCGCGAGAAGCTCTATCTGCAGGTGCAGGAAATTATCTTCAAAGAGGTGCCGATGGTGCCGCTCGCTCACTCGACACCGGCTCTCGCCGCGAAAAAGGGTGTGCTGAATTACAAGCCGCATCCGACTGGATCGGAAAGTCTGGAGAACGTCGATATCGAATAGAGGGCCGTTGCGCGTTCCGGCGAAAAGCAGGGAGCGCCCCGGCTAAAAAGGTAAGCAAAACCAGGCAAGGGCAAGAGGGGCGTACACCTCTTCTTGCCCTTGCTTCTTGTATTTTAGGAAAGCGAGGAGATGGCATTGCTAGCCTACAGCATTCGAAGATTCCTGATGCTCATCCCCGTTCTACTGGGCATGTCCATCGTTGTATTTTCCATTATTCGAGCCATCCCGGGCGATCCGGCCCTCACCATACTGGGGGAAAAAGCAAGTCCCAAAGCTGTGGAAGAACTGCGAGAAGTCCTGGGTCTGAACAACCCGTGGTATATGCAATACTTCGATTATTTGAAACAGATTTTATCTGGCGATCTGGGGAAATCGCTTCTCACCGGAGCGGATATTACCAAGGAAATGATGCCCTATCTGGCCGCTACGGCGGAATTGACCTTGGTGAGCATGCTGTTTGCTGTAATCATCGGGGTAAATGCGGGAATTTTATCCGCCTGGAAACAAAACTCCTGGTTTGATTACATGGCGATGCTGATCGCCTTGATCGGTGTGTCCATGCCGGTCTTTTGGCTGGGGCTGATGGAGCAATGGGTGTTTGCCCAGGAGCTCAAATGGCTGCCATCTGTTGGGCGAGACAATTCGCGTGATCCCGTGACGGCGATTACGCACTTCTATATATTGGATACGATATTGGCAGGACGCTGGGATCAGTGCTGGGACGTAATCAGGCATTTGATCTTGCCGGGTGTCGCGCTGGGGACGATCCCGATGGCGATTATCGCGCGGATCACCCGCTCCAGCATGCTTGAGGTGATGCGCTCTGACTACATCCGCACAGCGCGGGCAAAGGGCCTGGGTCAATTTTGGGTCGTGTACAAGCATGCCCTGAAAAATGCGCTGATCCCGGTACTGACCGTCATTGGCTTGCAGATCGGCCTTTTGCTCGGAGGTGCCGTACTGACAGAGACCATTTTCGGCTGGCCGGGCGTGGGCCGCTATATCTATACCGCGATCGGCAACCGCGATTACCCGGTCATTCAATCGGGTATTCTGGTGATCGCTACGATTTTTGTCCTGATTAATCTGCTGGTCGATCTCTTGTACGCAGCCATCGACCCGCGCATCAAGTACCGCTAGGAGGGCGAGAGTATGGCAGAAACACATGTGCAGACCGCACCGATCGAACAAGTGGACATGGCCGCCTCCTCTCCTTGGCGGGATGCATGGAAGATCTTGAGGAAGAACAAGCTGGCCATGGCCGGCCTCGCGATTATCACGTTTTTCGTCGCGGTGGCCTTATTTGCCCCGCTGATCGCACCGTATCCCTACGATCAGGGGGATCTGGTCATGAAGAACAAGCCGCCTTCAAAGGAGCATCTGTTTGGGACCGACTACAATGGGCGCGACATCTTGAGCCGCGTGGTGTACGGAGCGCGCATCTCCCTCTGGGTAGGGACGTTTGCAGTGATGGGGTCGATCATCGCCGGAACCATCCTCGGCTTGCTGGCGGGCTACTACGGACGCTGGATCGATATGCTGATCTCCCGCATTTTCGATGTGATGCTGGCGTTTCCCAGCATTTTGCTCGCCATCGCGATCGTGGCGATCCTGGGGCCATCGCTGCAAAACGCCTTATTGGCCATCGCCATAATCAATATTCCCACCTTTGGCCGCCTGGTACGCTCGCGGGTGCTCAGCCTGAAGGAAGAAGAGTTTGTCATGGCTGCCAGGGCGATCGGCATGAAGGACGCGCGGATCTTGTTTCACCACATCCTGCCCAACAGCTTGGCGCCCATTATCGTCACGGGCACGCTGGGCATTGCCACGGCGATTATTGAAGCGGCCGCGCTCGGCTTTTTGGGGTTGGGTGCACAAGCGCCGGAGCCGGAATGGGGGAAAATGCTCTCCGATTCCCGGCAATACATCCAAAAAGCGCCGTGGACCGTCATTTTTCCGGGTCTCTCCATCATGCTCACGGTTCTCGGTTTCAATCTGATCGGAGATGGACTGCGAGACGCACTCGACCCGCGCATGAAAAACTAGGAGCGCAAAGAAGGATGAAAAAGGCTGCCGAACCTTGGCAGCCTTCTTTGCTTACTTCTGTTCAGGCGGACGCGTCGACTCCGTTTGCCCGACGGCCGTTTCGGAAAAGAATTCGCGGCAGTATCGATCCACGGCTTCGGGGGTACGGGTGACGATTTGGTGTTTGACGCGGGGGACCAAAATCAGGCGGGAGTTGGGCAGCCGCTCTTTCATCAGCTTGGCGTAATCATGCATCTGCCTGTCCTTTTCGCCGAACAAGAGGAGTGTGGGCTGGTGGATGGAAGCCAGTTTGTCGGTGCAAGCGTAACGGTGCCCGGCATCAAACATACAGCGCAGGGTAGCGGGATCTGTCTTCCGTGCGTAAGCGATCCAGCGCTTCTGTTCCGCCGGATCATCCAGGTGGGAAGCGGCGGTAGAGCGGGCCAGCAGGGCACCCGCCCGAAGCGATACGGCCGCCTTCGCCATCAGAAAACGGGTGTGCATGTACAGGTCCCTGACCTCGGAGAAGCCGCTGACGAGAACCAGACCGGCGATGGTTTCCGGATGCCGCAGACACCATTCCATCGCGATCGACGCACCGAGGGAGTACCCGAGGACGATCGCCTTTTGATGCCCCAGCGTGCGTACGAACTCGTCCAGAACATCTGCCAGATCGGAAAATGTATAGGGCAGAGGGAGCGGCGTGCTCTCTCCATGGCCGGGCAAATCGGGGAGGATGAGGCGAAAAGTGTCGGCCAGCGCTCCCAGGTGGAGAAAATTCATCAGGCCGATGCCGGGGGCATGGATGCAGACAAGCGGCATGCCGGAGCCAAAAGCCTGGTATGACAGCGTGACGTTGGAGCGGGGCAGCGCAAGCAATTGAATGTCCAAGTTTGATCACCTCTTTTCCTTAGTAGGCTTCCCTCTTTACTGGAAAGCTTTTTCAACCTTCCCTTCTTTTTTGGCCGGGGACATGGTATTCTCGCAATAGGAATCCAGAGAAAGCAAGGTGATACACTTTGTATCAGGAACGTATCCAGCGCATTCTTTCGTACATGAAAAAAACAGGTATCGACGCGGCTTTGATCACACAGCCCAAGCATGTGTATTATTTGACAGGGTTTCTGACGAATCCGCATGAGCGATTTCTCGGACTGGTCATCCCGGCGGCGGGTGAGGCGGCACTGATCGTGCCGGCGCTTGACCGTGAAGCCGCGATGGAAGCGTCTTCTATCAAAAATATATGGACTCATTCGGACACGGATAATCCTTATGACGTCTTGAAACAAGCCCTGCCTGCCGGGCTGAAAACGCTCGGACTGGAAAAGGGGCACATGACCGTCGAACGCTTTGAAGCGATGGGAGCCGTCGTCGCGGCTGACAGCTACGTCGATGTGGAGGAGCCGCTCAGAGAAATGCGGCTGATCAAATCGGCAGATGAGGTGGCGCGGCTGAAGCGGGCCGTCAAGCTGGTGGAGGAAGCGCTGGAGGCCGTCGTCGGGGGAATTGTGCCCGGCGTTACCGAAGCGGAAGTGGTAGCCGAGATGGAATACCAGATGAAGCGGCTCGGGGCAGAAGGCCCTGCTTTCAGCACGATGGTGCTGGCGGGAGAAAAGTCTGCGCTGCCCCACGGCACTCCGGGCAGCCGTCAGGTTCGTCCGGGCGACCTTTTGCTGTTTGACATCGGCGTGCAAAATGACGGTTATGTCTCCGATATTACGCGGACATTTGCCGTCGGGGACATCAGCGAGCAGCTGAAAGAGATCTACGAAACAGTTCTGGCTGCCAATGAAGCGGCGATTGCCCAGGTGCGGCCGGGCGTTACCTTTGCCCATCTCGACCAGACAGCCCGCCGCGTCATCGCGGACAAAGGGTACGGCGAATACTTCATTCACCGCCTGGGACACGGTCTGGGCATGGACGTCCACGAATACCCTTCCATACACGGGCAAAACCAGGAAGTGCTGCGGCCGGGGATGGTCTTCACCATCGAGCCGGGCATCTACCTGCCGGGAGTAGGCGGGGTGCGGATCGAGGATGATGTGCTCGTCACCGAGGACGGCTGCGAAGTGCTGTCCCAATACCCCAAAGCATTGAGAGTCATCGGCCAGTAAGATTTCCCAAAACCGAATAATCAGTTCATGGTGTTATCCGGCCGACTTGTTTTCGTCCGGAAGCTTAATAGGGAAGTTCGGTGAAATTCCGACGCGGTCCCGCCACTGTGAAGGGGAGCGTCCTTGCGCAGAACCACTGTCTCGCCGCTAGCGAGACGGGAAGGAGCAAGGCGCGATGAACCCAAGCCAGGAGACCTGCCATGAACCTTTGCACGAAATAACCCACGCGGATGGGATACGTGTACCAGAGAGCATGAAACCGGACGGGATTCGTCTGTCCGAACCCTTGCTTCTGTGCGCACATGTTCATGTTGGCATCTTCCGCGTATGCGGGAGATGCTTTTTTTATCGGACCGCGTCGTCTATGTTTGCGGAGATAAGCGAGGAGGAAGTACGGATGCAAATCAGCTGGATGAATGATGGGAGGAACCCAGGAAAGAACCGGGGAAAGCACCCCGGGAAAGACTGGTGGATCAAACAATGGGGCAACCAGGGGCGCAACTTTTTGGCGATAGGGCTTTCCGCGATTCTGCTCCTCACCGGATGCGCAGGGGGAAAGCCGGCCTCTACAGCGGCCCCAACCGCTGATTCGTCGGCAAAGCCGCCGCAAACAGCGGAAAACCTGTCCCCTGTGCACGTGCAAAATGGCGAACATACGCTGACCTTTACCCAAGTGCCGGAAAGAGCGGTGACGCTGAACCAGCATGTGACCGAGATTCTGCTCGCCCTGGGTCTGGAGGACCGGATGGCGGGGATGGCCTACCTGGATGACCGGATCTTGCCCCAGTTTCAGCAAGCGTACGAAAAGATCCCGGTGCTGTCCGACCAATACCCCTCCAAGGAAGTGCTGCTCGCCGCTGAGCCTGATTTTGTCTACGCGGGTTGGAAGAGCGCTTTTACGGAGAAAGGGGTCGGTACCGTGCAAGAGCTGTCGAGCGTCGGCATACAGGCCTATCTCCACCAATCTTCCAACATGAGCGCCCCTGATCTGGAGGATGTGGCGGCGGATATCCGCAACATCGGCCGGATTTTTCGCATCGAGGACAGGGCCGACCGTCTGATCGGGCAGATGAAAGCGGAGATGGATGAGACAGTCAGGAGAATCGGAGAGGTGAAGCAGCCGCTCCGGGTCTTTGTCTACGACAGCGGGGAAGACCAGCCGCTGACGGCCGGCAGCAATTTTATGAGCCGGATGATTGCGATGGCGGGCGGCAAGAACATCTTTGACGATATTCCCAAAGGATGGACGAGCGTCAGCTGGGAGGAAGTGGTGTCGCGCCAACCCGAAGTGATTGTCGTCGTGGACTACGGTGACAGAACCGTCGAACAAAAAAAGAAGTACCTCCTCGCCAAAAAGGAACTGGCTGACCTGCCCGCGATCCAAAACAACCGGCTAATCGTACTGCCGCTATCCGCGGCTGCGGAGGGAATCCGTGCGCCTCATGCGCTGCAGACGCTGGCAGAGGGGTTTTATCCGGAAAAATTCGCGCAGGGACAATAGTGGGAGTCTTCCGTTCAAGGCTTGCTGATTATTGCAAAGGGGTGAAAAGATGGAACGAACTGCGCTCAAATACCCGCGAATACCGGAACGGCCCGATCGGGAGAGTCGTCTCGCCGCGGGAGGAGAGGCGAGGCAATCGGCCGCATGGTTTTCTGCCGTATTGCTGCTTCTCGCACTCAGCCTGGTAGCGAGCATGACGATCGCGGTTATGCTCGGCTCGGTGGCGGTGCAGCCGGGGACGGTCTGGAAAATCGCCTGGTCTCACCTGCCGGTGGCGGGAGAGTGGGTTCAGCCCGACTGGGCAAAAGCCGAGGAAACGATCATCTGGCAGATTCGCTTTCCGCGGGTGCTGCTGGCCGCAGTCGTAGGGGCGGGCTTGTCTGCGGTGGGGGTCACCCTGCAGGCGCTGGTGAAAAATTCGCTTGCGGACCCTTATTTGCTCGGAGTCTCATCCGGGGCATCCGTGGGGGCCACGCTGTCAATCCTTTTTGGTGCATTCAGCCTGTACGGGCAGTATTCCTTGAGCGCCGCCTCTTTTGCGGGATCGCTCATTTCCATGATGCTGGTCTTTGCCCTCTCCCGGCTGGGCGGGCAGCATTCGACGATTCGCCTGCTGATGTCCGGCATCGCTGTCTCTGCAGTGCTCTCGGCCGTGACCAGTCTGATTATTTTTGCCGCTCCGAATGAACACGGGATCCGTACCGTCTTGTTCTGGATGCAGGGCAGCCTGTCCGGAGCCAAGTGGGAATACCTCGGGATCCCCTCCCTCGCCGTCCTGCTCGGTCTGATCCTCCTGCTCAGTCACTACCGCTCGCTCAACGCGCTCATGATGGGAGAGGAGACCGCCCGTACGCTGGGGGTGGATACCGAGCGCTTCCGCAACATGCTTTTGCTGATCACCGCGCTGTTGACGGGCGTGATCGTCTCCATCAGCGGGGCCATCGGCTTTGTCGGATTGATGATCCCGCATATGGTGCGGCTCGTCGTCGGCTCGGACCATCGCCGCGTGTTGCCGGCCAGTGCCTTGTTCGGGGCGATTTTTCTGATCTGGGCCGATGTGCTGGCGCGGCTCGCCTTTGCCCCGGAGGAGCTGCCCATCGGGATTATCACGTCGCTGTGCGGCGGACCGTTTTTTATCTGGCTCATGTTGCGCAGCACCTATTCATTTGGGGGTGGGGACCGATGACGCTGCACACCAGTCAGGTGGCGGTGGAGATCGCCGGCCGGATGATTCTGGAGCAGATCGATTTGCAGGTAAAACCGGGCGCTTTTGTCGGGGTGATCGGACCCAATGGCAGCGGAAAGTCGACGTTGCTCAAAACCATTTACCGGGTCAGAAAGCCGGATGCGGGAGTGGTCACCCTGGATGGAGAAGACATCTATCGGCTGACACCCCGTGAGGCCGCCCAGAGAATGGCCGTCGTGCGCCAAGAGTCTGCGGCGGAATTTGACTTTAGCGTGCGGGAGATCGTCATGATGGGACGCACCGCACACAAGCGATTGTTTCAATCCGATACGGCACGAGACCGGGAGCTGGTCGAGACAGCACTCGCCCGTACGGGAATGCAGGATTTTGCCGAACGCAGCTTTCTTTCCCTCTCCGGCGGTGAGAAGCAGCGGGTGATGATCGCGAGGGCGCTGGCTCAGGAGGCCCGTCTGCTGGTCCTGGATGAGCCGACCAACCATCTCGATATTCGCTACCAGCTGCAGATCATGGAGATTTTAAAATCGCTCCGCTTGACGGTGCTGGCCGCTCTGCATGATCTGAACATCGCGGCGATGTACTGCGATCAACTGTACGTCCTATGCGAAGGGCGAATCGCAGCAGCAGGCGCGCCTCAGGATGTGCTTACGCCGAAGCTGATCCGCGAAGTCTTTGGCGTCGAGACGGAGGTCTTTGTCCATCCGCGCACGCAAAAAATGCATATCGTCTACCTGGCAGGGATTGACCAGCCTGCCAAGGAAAAGAAGGGAGAGATCCCGGCCGTGTAACAAAAATCCGGCGGCTGCATCTAACACAAGGAAGACAGAGGAAGGGAGGCACGCATCGTGGATAAGCTTCAGCAGACAGCCGAAGCTGTATTGGATCAGCTCATGCGCGAATACGGGACGCGTGTCCTTCGCCTGGTCACCTTGATGGTAAAAGACCGGAGCCTCGCCGAGGATATCACCCAGGATGTGTTTCTGAAAGTCTATCGGAATCTCTCCCGCTTTCGCGGCGAGAGCAGCATGCATACCTGGATATACCGGATTGCGGTGAACGAGTGCAAGGGGCATATGCGGTCGTGGGCGTTTCGCAATCTGCTGCCGCACGCATGGATCCAAAAGGCGGGCGAGACGACGACGGAAGGGATTGTGCTGGAGCGCGCCGCCAAGGATGAGCTGGTGCGGCTCGTCCTGAAGCTTCCCCCGCTGTATCGGCAGGTGGTGGCCCTTCATTACTATGCCGAGATGTCGATAGGAGAGGTAGCCGACGTGCTGGGCGTGTCCGAGGGGACGGTTCGGACGAGGCTGCATCGCGCCAGAGAGCGATTGAAAGAAGAATGGAGTACCGGGGAGGGCTTTGAATGGACCGAGACCAATGGCTAAATCACTTGAAAGAGCGGGCAGATCAGAGCATTTTTCACGATGTAGTCTTCTCCCCGGAGATGGAAGAAAAGGTGCGGCGTACAGTGGAACGGGAAAGACAGAAAAAAGCCTATTTCTCCGCAAAGAAGTGGCCGCTTTGGTCGGGGGTCACTGCCGCGGTGTTGCTCCTGGCCGTGCTCGGCACCGTATATCCCGCCATCTTTTCGGGAGAGCACGGATCGATGTCGCCGGAGCCCCCGACGGAGAAGCCGTGGCTGCCGGGCACGGTCGCGGCGCCTCCCGATCTGTGGAAGCCTTCTCCGCGTACCGAGGAGCGGCATGACAATCAGACGTTCAGCTATCTGGGAGAAAAGCCCGTTCGGATCATCACGGATGAAACCGGGCTGTACGAGGATCAAACACAAAAGGTGGTGTGGCTGCTGGACGGCTCCTTTGAGCGGGAGGTGGAGCTCGTCGCCTACAGTACGGACGGCAAGCGGCTCTCTCTGGGCAAATACGAAGTGGCCGGCCCGCTCTATGACGCCAAAGGGCACTTCCCCTCGGGCATCGTGTTGCCGGAGCCGGGCGTATGGAAAATACAGGTGCTATCCGGAGGAGAACATTTCGGTCAAGTCTTCGTCCAGGTGCAAAAAGGGATAGCTCCGGCCAATCGCGACTGGATTCTGTCGCTGGTGAAAAGCTATTTGCAGACAGCCGGAGGCGACCTGGCCTGGCTCGGAAGCGATCGGCAGGTGGAGGTAGAGCTGATCGGAGTAGAAGCGCCTGTCGCCGAACAGAGGCGTGTCTACGCCTGGGTGAAGATCACGGGAGGGGCGAATGAAGCCTCGCCGGGGCTGAGCTGCCCGATGGTGCTGGATATCCTCTACGGACCTGCGCCGAGCGGAGGAAGCGGTTATCGGGTAGTGGGCCACCGTATCCCCGCGGATGGGAAAATGTACCGAAGCAGTCTGGAAGAGATGTTTCCCGAGAAATACTTGCGCCGGCTGGACGAGATGCAGAAGCGCTAGCCAATCGCATCAAATGCCCGTATTGCTCCCGTTTCCACGCTTTGTTATAATAACCGTTAGTGTATTTTTTCGGAACGCGGTCTGAAGCTCGTATAGCAGGCGTCGTTCAGATGGCGTGGGAGGGAACTGACAACACATGGATCGCCGTGAAAGACAAAAACGCATTCGCAATTTTTCCATCATCGCGCATATTGACCATGGCAAATCAACCTTGGCGGACCGGATTCTGGAGCTGACCGGCGCCTTGTCCGAACGGGAGAAGGAAGCCCAATTCCTCGATTCGATGGATTTGGAAAAAGAGCGCGGAATTACAATCAAACTGAATGCTGTGCAGTTAAAGTATAAAGCAGACGACGGGGAAGAATATATTCTCCATCTGATCGACACCCCGGGACACGTCGACTTTACCTATGAAGTATCCCGCAGTCTGGCCGCTTGCGAAGGCGCCCTGCTGGTCGTGGACGCGGCCCAGGGGATCGAGGCGCAGACGCTGGCCAACGTCTATCTGGCTTTGGACAACGACCTGGAGATCATCCCGGTCATCAACAAGATCGACCTGCCCAGCGCCGAGCCGGAGCGCGTCAAGCAGGAGGTGGAGGATGTCATCGGGCTGGACGCCAGCGAAGCCTGTCTGACCTCCGCCAAAGCAGGGATCGGGATCAAGGACGTGCTGGAGGCCGTTGTGAAAAAGGTGCCGGCTCCCGAGGGCGACCCTGATGCGCCGCTGCAGGCATTGATTTTCGACTCCTATTTCGACCCGTACCGCGGCGTCATCGCCTCTGTGCGTATTGTCAACGGTACCTTGAAAAAGGGCATGAAGATCAAGATGATGGCAACAGGCAAAACCTTCGAGGTGACCGAAGTGGGCGCGTCCATGCCGCGCCAGCGTCCGGTCGACGAACTGACGGTCGGCGATGTCGGCTATGTGGCCGCTTCGATCAAGACGGTCGGCGACACGCGCGTCGGGGATACGATTACCGATGCGACTCGCCCTGCTGCCGAGCCGCTGCCCGGCTACCGCAAAATCAACCCGATGGTATTCTGTGGCCTCTATCCGATCGATACCAGCGATTACAACGATCTGCGCGAGGCGCTGGAGAAGCTCCAACTGAATGACGCTTCTCTCCAGTACGAGCCGGAGACATCGCAGGCTCTCGGATTCGGTTTCCGCTGCGGCTTCCTCGGACTGCTGCACATGGAGATCATCCAGGAGCGGATCGAGCGCGAATTCAACATCGACCTGATTACCACCGCACCAAGCGTGATTTACCGGGTCACGATGACCAATGGCACCGTGATCGAGATCGACAATCCGTCGAAAATGCCGGAAGTGCAAAAAATCGAGATGATCGAAGAGCCGTACGTAACCGCCACGGTGATGGTGCCGAAGGATTACGTCGGCGATGTCATGCAGCTGTGCCAGGGCAAGCGCGGCGAGTTTCTCGACATGCAGTACATGGGCGAGAACCGCGTGCAGCTCAAGTACGACATGCCGCTCTCCGAGATTGTCTACGACTTTTTCGACCTGCTCAAGTCCGGCACCAAAGGCTATGCTTCCTTTGACTATGAACTGGCAGGCTACAAGCCGTCCAAGCTGGTGAAGATGGATATCCTCCTCAACGGCGAGGTGGTGGATGCCTTGTCCTTTATCGTTCACAAAGACAGCGCGTACCAGCGCGGCCGCGTCATTTGCGAAAAGCTGAAAGAACTGATCCCGCGCCAGCAGTTCGAGGTGCCGATCCAGGCGACCATCGGACACAAGGTCGTGGCGAGGGAGACGATCAGCGCCCTGCGCAAAAATGTACTCGCCAAGTGCTACGGCGGGGACATCAGCCGGAAGCGGAAGCTCCTCGAGAAGCAAAAAGAGGGGAAAAAGCGGATGAAATCCGTCGGTTCCGTCGAGGTGCCGCAAGAGGCGTTCATGGCCGTCTTGCGCATGGATGACAGCAAATAAGCCGGGTGGGCCATCCGCACACCTGCCCGAACCGATTTGGAGATGCGCCCTCTGGCCGTTTGCCGCTTTGTTGTTTTGAGATTTATCAGACCTGACCTGTGCCGTCAGGTTTTTTCACTTTCTGCCCGATAAGGAGGGAAAAACGATATGGCCCCGCAATCCGTCTATATTCACATCCCCTTTTGCACCAATAAATGCTATTACTGCGACTTTAATTCCTTCGTCACCCAGAATCCGCAGCTGATCTGGGACTATCTGGAGGCGCTGGAGCGGGAGATGGCGCTCACTTTTGCCCAGTGGCCGGCCGAGCGGATCAAGACCATTTTCGTCGGCGGCGGGACGCCCACTTTCCTCGACCATGCCCAGATGAAGCGATTTCTGGAGATGGTCGAAAAACACCTGGGTCCGCATGTGACGCCCGATCTGGAATTTTCTATGGAGGCCAATCCGGGGACGACCGACAGGGAGAAGCTGCGGCTCATGCGCGAGCTGGGGGTGAACCGGCTCAGCTTTGGCGTGCAGTCCTTTGACTCCGCCCTGCTCAAGCGGCTGGGCCGCATCCATGACGTGGATGAGGTCTATCAAAGCATCGACAATGCCGTCGCTGTCGGCTTCGACAATATGACCATCGACCTGATGTTCGGTCTGCCGGATCAAACCATCGAGATCTTCCGGGATACCCTGCAAAAAGCGTTTCAGCTGCCGACGAAGCACTTCTCGGCGTACAGCCTGAAAGTCGAGGAGAACACCCTTTTCCACACCTTGTACCAGAAGGATCAGCTGCCGCTGCCCACAGAAGAAACCGAGCTGATGATGTACCTGATCCTGATCGAAGAGATGGAGAAGCACGGCTATCAGCAGTACGAGATCAGCAATTTTGCGAAACCGGGATTTGAGAGCCGGCATAATAAAACCTACTGGCTGAACGAGGAATACTACGGACTCGGAGCGGGCGCCCACGGCTACGTGGATCGCGAGCGGCACGTCAATGCCGGGCCGCTAGCCGTTTACCTGCAAAAATGCCGGGAAGGCTTGCCGCGCGTCGAGCAATTTTTCGTAGAAGAGAAAGAGGCCATGGAAGACCATATGATCATGGGCCTCCGCCTCAGAGAGGGCGTCGATGCCGACCGCTTCCAGCGCCGCTTTGGCATCTCCCTGATGGAGCAATTTGGGCGGATCATCGAGGAGGAGACGGCCAAAGGGATGCTGGAGTGGGAGGCGAGCCGCGTCCGTTTGACGCGCAAAGCATTGCCGCTGGGAAATGAAGTGTTTGCCCGGTTTTTGGGAGAATAAGTGCGGGGGAAAACATTGACAAATCCCTCGCATATTGATACCTTAATAAATAGATTTAGCACTCGATAGTAAAGAGTGCTAACAAACGGGGAGGCGAGGCAGCATGTTATCGGACCGGCAACGTTTAATTCTGAATGCGATCGTCGATAATTATATTCATTCGGCCGAACCTGTAGGCTCCCGTACCATCTCCAAGCGCGAGGATATCGGCTTCAGCTCGGCCACGATCCGCAATGATATGGCGGATTTGGAAGAGCTCGGATACTTGGAACAGCCACATACGTCAGCTGGGCGCGTACCCTCTACCAAAGGGTATCGCTTCTATGTCGACAACCTGATCCAGCCGCATCTTTTGAGCGAGACGGAGCTGGAAAAGCTGAAACTTCTGTTCGCCGAACGAATTCATCACTTCGAGCAAATGATTGAATACACCGCACAGATTCTCTCCCATGTCACAAACTACACAGCGATTGTGCTGGGGCCGGAAATCTTTGAACATCGGCTGAAACATATTCAAATTGTCCAAATAAACGCCGATCAGGCTGTTGCCATCATGGTAACGCACACCGGGCGCGTGGAGAACAAACTGATCGATCTGCCCAAGGGCATCCGCCCGGAGGAGATCGAAAAGCTGGTAAACATCCTCAACAGCAAGCTGTCCGAAGTTCCGCTGTGGCAGCTGCGCCAGCGGCTCTATCAGGAGATCGCCAGCGAGATGAGACGCCATGTGGAGCAATACGAAGAGATGCTGCAAATCCTGGAGCAATCGCTGAGCCAGGAAGAGTCGGAGCGCGTCTATTTGCGCGGGGCTACCAAAATCATGAACCAGCCCGAGTTTCGCGATGTGGATAAGGTAAAGGACATTCTGGAGCTTTTGGAGCGGAATGACCAGCTGATTCACTTGTTCGGAACGCCGTCGGCAGGGTTGAACGTCCGCATTGGACAGGAAAACGAACTCGCCGCGGTTCAGCAGTGCAGCATCATCACCACCTCCTATTCCCTGGGGGGCAAGCCCGTAGGGATGGTAGGGATTCTGGGACCGACGCGGATGGAGTACAGCAAAGTCATCACCGTGCTGAACTACCTGGCCGAAGGTCTGTCCAATATGCTGACCTCGGAATTTGAAAAATAGTAAAATGACGTCCCGGCCTAGCGCCTGACGGTCTTGGGAGGTATTTGAATCTTGAAGGATGAAAAGTTGACGCAGGATATTTCGCCGCAGCAAGCGGAGGAGAATATGGAAACCGCTGATCAGCAGGCGGAAGCTGCACAGGAGGAGACGGGACAGATCGATTGGCAGCAGGAAGCGGAGAACTACAAGGCACAGGCCGAGGAGCTCAACAACCGCCTTTTGCGCGCCATGGCCGACATGGACAACATGAGACGCCGCCTGAGAAAAGAGCAGGAAGATCTGGCCAAATACGCCTCGCAAAAAGTGGTGGAAGAGCTGCTCCCCGTCCTGGACAACTTCGAGCGGGCCTTGTCTGCGGACAAAGAGTCGATGACCGTCGATTCGCTCCTGACGGGAGTGGACATGGTTTACCGCCAGATGGTTCAGGTGTTTGAAAAGGAAGGATTGGCACCGATTCCAGCCAAAGGCCATCCCTTTGACCCCCATGTTCACCAGGCGGTCATGCAGGCCAGCGAACCGGATGTCGAGTCCGGCGTCGTCATCGAAGAGTTCCAAAAAGGCTACCTGTTCAAGGATCGTGTCATTCGACCTGCGATGGTCAAGGTAAACGCCTAACCACTTTGCAGCCTATGGCATACACTTAACTTGAAATTCAGTCGTCAAGCGTGAGGAGGATTTTTTAGGATGAGTCGTGTAATCGGAATTGACCTTGGGACAACTAACTCTTGCGTAGCAGTGATGGAGGGCGGGGAGCCTGTCGTCATCCCCAATCCGGAAGGCAACCGCACTACCCCTTCTGTCGTCGCCTTCAAAAACGGCGAGCGCATCGTGGGTGAGGCAGCGAAGCGTCAGGCGATCACCAACCCTGACAATACCGTCATGTCCGTCAAGCGCTACATGGGGACGAACCATAAAGTAACATTGGAAGGCAAAGAGTATACGCCGCAAGAAGTCTCCGCGATGATCCTGCAAAAACTGAAGGCCGACGCGGAAGCGTACCTGGGCCAGCCGGTCACCCAAGCAGTGATTACTGTTCCGGCCTACTTCAATGACAGTCAGCGCCAAGCGACCAAAGACGCAGGCAAAATCGCCGGTCTGGAAGTGCTGCGCATCGTGAACGAGCCGACTGCCGCAGCGCTGGCGTACGGCATGGAGAAGAGCGAAGACCAGACCGTTCTGGTTTACGACCTGGGCGGCGGTACTTTTGACGTATCCATCCTCGAACTCTCCGAAGGGTTCTTTGAAGTAAAAGCGACTTCCGGCGACAATCAGTTGGGCGGAGACGACTTCGACCAGGTGATCATCGACTACCTCGTCAGCGAGTTCAAAAAAGAGCACGGCATCGACCTGTCCAAAGACCGCATGGCGCAGCAGCGTCTGAAGGACGCGGCAGAAAAGGCGAAGAAAGACCTCTCCGGCGTGCTGACCACGACGATCTCGCTGCCGTTCATCACGGCCGATGCGACCGGTCCGAAGCACTTGGAGCTGAACCTGACTCGCGCCAAATTCGAAGAGCTGTCGGCGCATCTCGTCGAGCGCACCATGGGTCCTACCCGTCAAGCGCTGCAAGACGCCGGCCTCTCTCCGAACCAAATCGACCGCGTCATCCTGGTAGGGGGTTCCACACGGATTCCCGCTGTACAGGAAGCGATCAAAAAGTTTACCGGCAAAGAACCGCATAAAGGCGTGAACCCGGATGAAGTCGTCGCGCTGGGTGCTGCCGTACAAGCAGGCGTGCTGACCGGTGATGTAAAAGACGTCGTACTGCTCGACGTGACTCCGCTCTCTCTCGGTATCGAAACGCTGGGCGGCGTGTTCACCAAACTGATCGAGCGCAACACGACAATCCCGACCAGCAAATCGCAGGTGTTCTCGACTGCAGCCGACAACCAGACTTCCGTCGAAATCCACGTGCTCCAAGGGGAGCGTCAGATGGCAGCGGACAACAAGACGCTGGGCCGCTTCACGCTCTCTGACATCCCGCCGGCGCCGCGCGGCATTCCGCAAATCGAAGTCTCCTTCGACATCGACGCCAACGGTATTGTCAACGTTCGTGCGAAAGATCTGGGCACCGGCAAAGAGCAGCGCATCACGATCACGTCCAACTCCGGTCTGTCCGACGAAGAGATCGAGCGCATGGTAAAAGAAGCCGAGCTGAATGCAGAAGCCGACAAGAAGCGCAAGGAAGAGGTTGAACTGCGCAACGAAGCGGATCAGCTCGTATTCACAACCGAGAAAACCCTGAAGGAAGTAGAGGGCAAGGTTGACCAGGCCGACATCGACAAGGCGAACGAAGCCAAGGAGAAAGTGAAGAAGGCGCTGGAGGCAAACAACCTCGATGAGATCAAGGCAGCCAAGGACGAGTTGTCCGAGATCATCCAGAAAATCTCCGTGAAGCTGTACGAGCAGGCGGCACAAGCAGCGCAGGCAGCACAAGGCGCTGAAGCGGCTGGGGCCGGCGAAGCGAAAAAAGAGAATGTCGTTGACGCCGATTACGAAGTCGTCGACGAGAAGAAATAATCCAGATAGGACGAAAAAAGTCAAAGTCACGGAACACTGACTTTGACTTTTTTTCAAGTCTGTCACATGCTATGATAACAGTTGACTGTCATGGGAGTGATTCAGGGGATGAAACGGGATTATTACGAGGTGTTGGGCGTCTCCAAGGATGCGGATGCCGAAGAAATTAAAAAGGCGTACCGCAAATTGGCACGACAGTTCCACCCCGATGTAAATAAAGAGGCGGACGCCGAAGAGAAGTTCAAGGAAGTCAAAGAAGCGTACGATGTTCTGTCTGACCAGCAAAAGCGCGCCCAGTACGACCGGTTTGGCCATCAGGACCCGAATCAGGGCTTTGGCGGCGGCGGATTCGGCGGTTTTGACGCGTCCGGCATGGGCGGCTTCGGAGACATCTTCGACATGTTCTTTGGCGGCGGCCGCAGAGCGAATCCAAATGCACCCCGCAAAGGCGCGGATCTGCAGTTTGGGCTTTCCATTGACTTTATCGATGCCGTATTCGGAAAAGAGACGGATGTGGAGATACCCAAGGAAGCGGAGTGCGACACCTGTCACGGCTCGGGTGCCAAGCCCGGGACCGGCGTGGAAACCTGCCATACGTGCAAGGGCACGGGTCATCAGGAAGTGGTGGCCAACACGCCGTTTGGACGGATTGTCAACAAGCGTGTATGCCCCACCTGCGAAGGCAAAGGAAAGGTCGTCAAGGAAAAGTGCACCTCTTGCCGCGGCGCAGGCCGGGTAAAAATCCGCCGCAAAATCCATCTCAACATTCCTGCCGGTGTGGATGACGGCGCCCAGCTCCGCGTATCCGGCGAAGGGGAACCGGGCTTTAACGGCGGACCGCCGGGAGATTTGTACGTGGTTTTGCGCGTGAAATCGCATGAGTTTTTTGAGCGCGAAGGAAACGATATCTACTGCGAAGTTCCGATTACCTTTGCACAGGCCGCATTGGGCGACGAGATCGAGGTGCCGACTGTCGACGGACGGGTGAAGCTGAAGATTCCCGCCGGCACACAGACAGAGACGTACTTCCGTTTGCGCGGCAAGGGCGTGCCGTTCCTTCGAGGAAACGGGCGCGGCGACCAGCATGTAAAGGCACGTGTAGTCACACCGACAAAACTGACGGACAGACAAAAAGAGCTGCTTCGCGAGTTTGCCGAACTGTCGGGTGAAGCGCCGGGCCACTATGCCGCAGAGGACAACGAGAGTTTTTTTGATAGAATGAAGCGGGCGTTTCGAGGAGAGTAGCCTCGCCTGAGGACATGAGAGAATTGGGGAGTTGGTAGGTCATGAAATGGTCGGAAATTAGTATCCATACGACAGCGGAGGCAGTAGACGCAGTGTCCAATCTTTTTTATGAGATGGGAGCCAACGGGGTCGTGATCGAGGACCCGGAGGTACTGCATCGCGACTGGGATACCCCGTTTGGTGAAATCTACCAGCTATCCCCGGATGATTTTCCGGCCGAGGGCGTATTCGTCAAAGCGTATCTCGCCGCGGAGAGCAGCAGCTTGGGAGAGCTGCTGGAGGAGCTGAAGCAGCAGCTGGACCAATTGACTGGCTACGGTCTGGACATTGGGAAAGGCACCATTGCGGTAAATGACGTCCATGAAGACGAATGGGCCCACGCCTGGAAAAAGTACTACAAGCCGGTGCATGTTTCGGAGCGGATGACCATCAAGCCGGTATGGGAGGAGTACCAGCCCAAACGCGCGGATGAAGTGATCATCGAGATGGATCCGGGCATGGCCTTCGGGACAGGCACGCATCCGACGACGATTTTATGCCTCCGGGCTTTGGAGAAATACATGCAGCCGGGAGACCGGATCTACGATGTCGGCACGGGTACGGCCATCCTCAGCATTGCCGCAGTCAAGCTGGGGGCGGAGCATGTGCTGGCGATGGACCTGGATGAGGTGGCAGTCCGCTCCGCACAGGCAAATACCGAGCTGAATGGAGTAGACGAGAAGATTACGGTGCGGCAGAACAACCTCCTGGAAGGAATCGAGGAGACTGTCGATCTCGTCGTAGCCAATATTCTCGCCGAGATCATCGTCCGCTTTACCGATGACGTCTACCGCGTGCTGAAAGAGGATGGCACCTTTATCGCCTCCGGGATCATCGAAGCCAAGGCCGAAGAAGTGAAGAAAGCGATGGAAGCCTCCGGACTTGCCATCGTGGAAACCATTTTCATCGATGATTGGGTAGCTATTATCGCAAAAAAACGATAAAATAGTGAGGTTGGCGAGATGCAAAGATATTTTGTTGAGCCACACCTCTTTTCCATGCAAGAGATTACGATCACAGGCGACGACGTTCACCATATCGTAAACGTGATGAGAGCGAAGAGCGGCGAGGAAATCCTCGTCAGCGACGGGGCGGGACGCACGGCGCGCGCTCGGCTCGAATCCTTGTCTGGCAAGGAAGTGGTGGCCACCGTCCTGGAGCTTCTGGACGAGAAGCGGGAGCTGCCGATAAGAATCACGATCGGACAGGGACTGCCGAAAGGCGAAAAGATGGAGTGGATCCTGCAAAAGGGAACGGAAATGGGCGCGTTCGCTTTTTTTCCTTTTTCTTCAGACCGCACCATCGTCAAGCTGGATGAAAAAAAAGAATCCAAAAAGCTGGAGCGCTGGGGGCGTATCGTCAAGGAAGCAGCGGAACAGTCGCACCGCAGCGTGCTGCCCAAGCTGCTCGCGCCCGCCTCTTTTCGGCAGATGCTGACTGCAGCCTCCGATTATACGCGCGCGGTCATCGCCTATGAAAAAGAGGGCGGCACTACGCTGCACGAGGTGCTGCCAACCCTTTCGCCGGGCGACTCCCTTCTGGTCCTGATCGGCCCGGAAGGCGGATTTACGCTGGAGGAAGTGGCAGCGGCGGAAGCGGCAGGCATTCGGCCGGTATCGCTGGGGCCCCGCATTCTGCGCACAGAGACGGCCAGCCAATATGTTCTCGCTGCGGCATCGTACCAGTTTGAACGTTAGCGGCTGAGCCCGTCTGGGAAGCTGCCACCCGCCGCTTTCTTACGTGCTTCCGTGCATGTCATCGTTCTCAGCGAAAAGGAATACAAGATAGATGGGTTGAAAGGAGGAAGCAGAGTGTCAACGGTTGCTTTCCATACATTGGGATGTAAAGTAAACAGCTACGAAACGGAAGCGATCTGGCAGCTGTTTAAAAACAGCGGCTATGAACGCGTCGATTTTGAGCAGGACGAAGCTGACGTTTACGTCATTAATACATGCACAGTAACCAACACGGGCGACAAGAAGAGCCGTCAGGTGATTCGCCGGGCGATCCGCCGCAATCCAGACGCGATTGTCGCCGTGACCGGATGCTATGCGCAAACCTCGCCGGGTGAGATTGCCCAGATCCCCGGTGTTGATATTATCGTGGGTACGCAAGGGCGCGAGAAATTGATCGAGTACGTCGACCAGATCCGCAGAGAGCGCACTCCGATCAATGCGGTGGGGAATATTATGAAGGCCCGGGAATTCGAAGAGTTGGACGTGCCGAACTTTACGGACCGCACCCGCGCGTCTTTGAAAATCCAGGAGGGCTGCAACAACTTCTGTACCTTCTGCATCATTCCTTGGGCGCGCGGCCTGATGCGCTCCCGCAAGCCCGACAGTGTGCTCGAACAAGCCCGCCAGCTGGTGGAAGCCGGCTATCTGGAGATCGTGCTGACCGGTATCCACACGGGCGGCTACGGAGAAGACCTGGAAGATTACAATCTGGCCAAGCTGCTGGTGGATTTGCATCAGGTAGAAGGGTTGAAGCGCATCCGCATCAGCTCGATCGAGGCCAGCCAGATTACGGATGAGGTGATTGAGGTCATCAATTCCTCTGACCGCGTCGTCCGCCACTTGCACGTACCGCTTCAGGCAGGTGACGATGAGGTGCTGAAACGCATGCGCCGCAAGTACACCACAGCCGAATTTTATGAAAAAATGCTCAAGGTTCGCGAGGCGCTGCCGGGCGTGGCTTTGACCACAGACGTGATCGTCGGTTTCCCCGGCGAGACGGACGAGCAGTTCCGCAACGGCTACGAGTTTATCAAGAAAATCGGCTTTGCCGAGCTTCACGTATTCCCGTACTCGATGCGCACAGGCACGCCGGCAGCCCGGATGACGGATCAGATTCCGGAAGAGATCAAGCACGAGCGCGTGACCCAGCTGCTTGAGCTGAATCGCGAGCTGACTCTGCAGTATGCGAAGCAGTTCGTCGGCGACGTCTTGGAGGTCATTCCCGAGCGCCCCTACAAAGAAGCTCCCGAAAGCGGCCTCTTGATGGGCTATTCGGACAACTACCTCAATCTTGTCTTCCCTGGCGATGAATCGATGATCGGCAAAATCTGCAAGGTGCGGCTTGACGAGGCCGGCTCGGAATACTGCAAAGGCACCTTTGTCCGCGTGCTGGATCATGCCTACCCGATTCCGTTGAAGGAACAAGTGGGATGAAGGAAATATCCGCAGGTGGAGTCGTCTATCAAGCCACGGACAACAGCCTGATGATCATGCTGATTGAAGATCGCTATGGGAAAGTGACCCTCGCCAAGGGCAAGCAGGAACTGGGGGAAACGATTGAAGAAACAGCGCTCCGCGAGATACTGGAAGAGACGGGTGTGAGAGGGCGGCTGGGTGAAAAGCTGGACACCATCTACTACAACTATCATCATCCGGTAACAGGAGAGCTGGTTGATAAAGAGGTTCACTACTATCTGGTCGAAGCGTACTCCACGGAAGTCGTCGTACAGGAAGAAGAGATCAATGCCGTGCACTGGCATTCTCCGGAGGAAGCCTGGACGCTGCAGCAGGACAAGGGGTACCGCAACAACGATCATGTGCTTCGCTTGGCTTTGCACCAATTGGGGATTGAGGTGTAGGAGATGAATTTGAACAAGTATATTGATCACACCCTGCTCAAACCGGAAACGACCGCAGCGATGATCGACAAACTGTGCGCGGAGGCAAAAGAGCATGATTTCGCCTCCGTCTGTGTGAACCCGTACTGGGTAAAGCGCTGCGCAGAGCTACTCGCGGGCACGGATGTCAAGGTGTGCACGGTAGTCGGGTTCCCGCTGGGAGCGAGCACGACAGCCGTGAAAGTGGCCGAGACCCGCGACGCGATTGCAAACGGGGCGACGGAAGTGGACATGGTCCTGAATGTAGGAGCGCTGAAATCCGGCGATCTGGAGACCGTGAAGCGGGATGTCGCGGCGGTAAAGGAAGCGGCTGGAGAGGTACTCCTCAAAGTGATCCTGGAAACAGGACTGCTGACCGATGAAGAGAAAAAGACCGCTTGCGAGCTTTGTGTCCAAGCCGGAGCGGATTACGTGAAGACCTCTACCGGTTTTGGGCCGGGCGGTGCCACGGTGGAAGATATTGCGCTCATGCGCAAAGCAGTAGGCCCGGATGTAGGGGTAAAGGCGTCCGGCGGCGTGCGCGACCGCGCGGCGGCACTCGCCATGATCGAGGCAGGAGCCACCCGGATTGGGGCCAGCTCCGGAATCGCGATCGTAAGCGGGCAGGAAGCGTCGGGAAGCGGTTATTAATACAAGAAAGCCTGACCGGATATCGGTCGGGCTTTTTTTACCAAGCAGCAGAGAGAGACTGGGTGGATGAGGAGAGAGGAGAGAAAGACTGTGAAAATAATCAGGGGCATCATCGTGCTGCTCGCCTTTTACGGGGCCGGGGTGCTTTTGGCCAAATGGCTGCACATCCCACTGCCGGGCAATATCATCGGCATGCTGATGTTGACGCTCGCGCTCACGACCGGCGTGGTCAAATTGGACTGGGTCGAGCAGGCGAGCGAGCTGTTGATTCGCCATATGATGCTGTTTTTTGTCCCGATCCTGGTTGGGGTCGCCTCGTATTTGGGAATCATCGCCGAAAATCCGATCGGGCTTTTACTCGCGATGGTGCTGGGGACCGCTTGTGTGATGGTGGTAACAGGCCGCGTCATCCAGTGGTATCTGGACCGCCGAAGGGGAAAAGAGGCAACAGACACGATCGAGATGGAGAGGAGGACGCTCGATGCTTGATATCCTTCTGGCCATACTGGTCACGCTTGGCGCCTATCGCTTGGCCATCTATGCGGGGCGTCGCTCCCGCCATATACAGCCCGTCGTAGTGGCGACGATCTGCACCTGGGTGATCTGGTGGCTGATCAGCGGCGATTGGGAGTCCTACCAGATGGGCGGCGAATGGATCTCCTACTGGGTCGGACCGGCGACTGTGGCACTGGCTGTTCCCCTGGCGAAACAGATGCGGGTCTTTTCCGATATCTGGCGAGGGGTCCTGCTCGGGGTCGCAGCGGGCTGTCTGGTCGCGATCACGACCGTTCTGGGGATCGGCTGGCTGTTTGGTATGGACGAAGTGCTGACAAAAAGCATGCTGACCAAATCGGTCACCACGCCGATTGCCGTGGAGCTGACGAAAAATATCGGCGGGGTTCCCGCATTGGCCGCCTTCTTTGTGGCATTGACCGGGATCGCCGGGGTAGCGATGGCCAGACCGCTGTTGTCCCTGTTCGGGGTAAAGGATGACTGGGCTATCGGCATCGCGGTCGGCACCAGCGCCCACGCCATCGGCACAGCCAGCCTGAACCGCGTCTCGCAGGTCCAGACGGCTGCATCCAGCGTAGCGATGATCGTCGCCGGGATTGTGACCGCAATCTGCGTCATTCCGTTTTCGTTCTAACGGCGGGGACGATACGCCGCAGCTGCCTTCTACGACGGTTCACGTTTTTCTTCGGTCGGGAACGATCCACCGGATGACAGCGGCGATCTGATGGGCAAATGGCAGCGCGGCCACCGAGCAGACCACATTGAAAATCGTCTGCGAATGGGCAATTTGCATCGAAGGGCTGTCCGTCAAGGCGGCACTGATTGCAGCCAGCTGCGTCAAAAACGGCAAAAACAAGAGAGCGCCCGCTACATTGAAGAGCGTGTGGCACCAGGCCACTTGTCTGGATGCCGCATTGGTTCCGATGCTGGCGATCACGGCGGTAAAGCAGGTGCCGATATTGGCACCGAGGACGATGGCCAGCGCGGTTTCCATGCTGAGCACCTGATGGGACATCAGCCCCATCGTAATGGCGGTGGTGGCTGAACTGCTGTGGATCAAACCGGTAAAGACAGTCCCGGTGAGCAGTCCGAGCCATATCGAGTGGCGGCTCTCCAGGAACAGGGAGCGGAATGTTTCCGACTGCTGCAGCGGTTTGGCCATCACCTGCATCGTGTCGATTCCGAGAAAAATCAGTCCGAATCCAGCCACGACAAGACCTGTGCAGCGCGTCAGTCTGTTTGGCATGAGCCAGAGAGCTACCCCCGCCAGCAGCATCGGGACGGCGAACGTTTCGAGGCGAAGGGCAATCAGTTCGGTCGTGACCGTGGTCCCGACGTTGGTTCCGAGGATGATGCCTACGGTCTGGGCGAAATTGATCATTCCTGCGTGTGTCAGTCCGATCGTCAGAACCGTCACGGCGCTGGAGCTTTGCAGGACAAAGGTGGACAAGAGACCCACCCAAAAGCTGTGCATCGGCGTACGCGTGAAGCGGGCCAGCCAGTCGGCCATTTTTTTCCCGGCGAGGTTTTGAAAGCCGGTCCGCATGGCGTACATGCCCAAGAGAAAAAAGCTCAGTCCAAACGTAAACGGAGCGAGGACGGCACCTACCACGAAGCGATCCTCCTTCCCTGTGAGAATTCTTTATTACGCTATGCCCGAAGAGAGACGAGCATGACAGCCACTTCCGGCGTCCCTTGAATTTGAAAAGGGGATTGTGTATGCTGAAGGATGAATTGGCCCAGGGAGTAGAAGCGAACAGGGCACCCGCATACGATAGGGAGAGACTGAAAGAGAGACCGAAGACACGGGTAGGCTCTCTGCCCGCGCAGAGGCGAAAGGAGCAAAAGTTCATGGGGAACAAAATACGGCTGGGAATTATTTACGGAGGAAAGTCCTCGGAACATGAAGTTTCGCTGCGCACCGCCTATTCCATCATGAAGGCGGTAGATGCTGAAAAGTATGAAATCCTGCCCGTCTACGTTCAGTTGGACGGCAGTTGGATAAAGGGAGAGAAGCTGCAGGGACATCAGCTGGCCGGAGTGGAAACGCTGCGGCTTGCCGCCAAAGAGGAGCAGCCCATCGAGCCGGCGGATGCGGGAGCTTTGATTCCGGCCGCGCGTCCGGCTTCGGTATTTGCGATCGGCCAGGAAGTGGATGTAATGTTTCCGGTGATCCACGGACCAAACGGAGAGGACGGCACCATCCAGGGCTTGCTGGAGCTGGCTGATCTCCCGTACGTGGGAGCGGGCGTCATGGCATCTGCCGTCGGGATGGACAAATGGATGATGAAAAATGTCTTTGCCCAGGCGGGATTGCCTCAGGTCAAATACGTGGGCGTCCTCCGCACCGAGTGGGAGAAGCGGCAGGAAGAGATCATCAGCCGGATCGAGGGGGAGCTGGGCTACCCATGCTTCGTGAAGCCCGCCAATATGGGGTCCAGTGTCGGAGTGAGCAAGGCGAAGGATCGCGAACAGCTGATCGAAGCGATGACGCTGGCTGCCAGATTTGACCGCCGTCTGATCGTGGAGGAGTATGTCCGCGCCCGCGAACTGGAGATCGGTGTCCTGGGCAATGAAGAGGTGATCACCTCCGTCGTCGGAGAAGTGATTGCCGCCAAAGAATTCTACGATTACGAAGCCAAGTACAAAGGGGCGGGCACAGAGCTGCAGATTCCGGCGGAAGTGCCGCAGCAGGTCGCGGTGCAAATGACGGAGATGGCGATCACCGCCTTCCGGGCGCTCGACGGCAGCGGGCTGTCCCGGGTGGACTTTTTCTGGGATGAAGAAGAGGACCGCCTCTATATCAATGAAGTGAACACGATGCCCGGATTTACGCCTTTCAGCATGTATCCGATGCTGTTTCAAGCGTCGGGCGTCAGCTACAGCGAGCTGATCGACAGACTGGTGACGCTGGGGCTGGAAAGACATGCGGATAAACAGCGAAATATCGTCGCTGCCGAAGAACTGGAGTAGGAGAGCCTAGCTGCAATCGAAGCCGGGGCTGGCATGAAAAAGAAAAAGAGCGCGTTCAAGCGCTCTTTTTTCATATCCGCGAAACCGGCCCGATGAAGAATGGGGTTGCTCGCCCTCTTCATTGGCCCGCGTTTTTTTCCATCTCCTCCATCACGGTCCACAGCTCCATGCCCCGCGAAGCCTTGAACAAAAAGGCCCGGTCGGGTGTGCAAAGCTGGCTCAGGGTAGAAATCGCCTCTGCTTTGGTCGCGAAATAGCGCTTTTCCCCGTCATACGCATCGCACAGGGTGCGGGCATGATCACCGATGGCGACCAAGAGTTCAAACCGGTCCCGGAGCTTGCCGGCAAAGCGGCCCACCTGTGCATGCATCTCCAGACTGTCAGGCCCCAGTTCGAACATATCGCCCAGCACCAGTACCTTGGCCCGCTCCGGCAGAATCGAAGCAAATGTCGAGATGGCCGCTTCCATCGAGGAAGGGCTGGCGTTGTAAGCATCGTTGATATAGACTGCGCCTGTTTTCGAATCTGTGCGCTCGAACCGCATCGCGGACAGCTGGACAGCAGCCAGGGCCCGGGCGATCTCCTCATTGCTCATGCCAAAATGGCGTCCGATCGCCACTGCCGGAAGCGCATTTTGCACGTTGTGTTTGCCAAACAGCGGAAGGTAAGCGGAAAAGCGCTCGCCGCCAGGGAAACAGACATCAAATCGCATGCCGTCCTCCACGGCTCTGATCTCCTCCGCCCACACATCGGCGGGACCTTCGACCGAATAGGTGAGTACCCGTCCCGGATAGAGGTGAGTGATTTTTCGCAGATATTCATTGTCCCTGTTAAGCAGGACAAAGCCCGCAGGGTCGGTATGGGGCAAGAGCTCAGCTTTGGCCAGGGCGATTTTTTCGCGGGAGCCGAAAAACTCCAGATGCGATTCGCCGATATAGGTGATGACGCTGATCTGCGGTTGAACCAATGAGGCCAACAGGTCGATTTCCCCTGCGTGGTTCATCCCCAGCTCCAGCACGGCCGCCTCGTGCCTGTCCTCCAGCTGCGTCAGCGAATAGGGGACGCCCAGGTGGTTGTTCAGATTTTTGTACGTCTTGTACAGGGCTAACTTGCTCTCCAACACGTGCGAGACGATATCCTTTGTGGTGGTTTTCCCGATGCTTCCCGTAATCGCGATCATCGGCATGGTGAACTGCTGCCGGTACCGTTTGGCCAGCTTTTGGTAGGCGCGCAGCGTGTCGTTGACCAGGATGAGGCCAAAATCCGCGGGGAGGTCGGCCGGGAGCTTGGTCTGCTCGGAAACGATGGCGGCGCGGGCCCCCTTCTCGGCCGCTTGCAGGAGAAAGTCATGGCCGTCCCTTGCGCCCTGGATGGCGACGAACAAAGCGCCCGCCTCCAGCTGTCTGGTGTCAAAGTGAACAGAGTTGATCGGCAGATCCGCTTCTCCTGCCAAGATCAGACCTTCCGCCATGACGGCGATCTGTTCCAGTTTCATGGGCTTCATAGGCAAAATCTCCTTTATCCATACGATTTATGCTTTTTCTATAGTTGGCGACGAACACGCAATGGGCAGCGAATTTCGTCGACCGGATGTGCACGCGAAAAACTACGAAGCCATGCTATCACTCCTGCTGGTATTTGTCCATGGCTGCGCGAGAGAGCGGGACATTTTTTGCCGCGTTTTCTTACAGATAGATACGAAAATCGAGAACATCCTATGCGTTTGCAAAGGAAGAATGGCACTACAGAGGGGGGAAGGAAAAATTTAATAATTTCCTCGTTGCCGGGGAAAGAAAGGTTGACCTGCTTTGCTTTTCTGTCCTATAATGAAGTGTGACAGTCTGTAGGTAACAGGTGTCCCACGGTTTTAGCGGAGGGAGGGAAGACAGATGGCAGAAATTCGAGTCAAGAAAAACGAGTCTTTGGATAGCGCACTTCGCCGCTTTAAGCGTGAAAGCGCAAAATCTGGGGTGATGGCGGAACTGCGTAAACGTCGTCACTTTGAGAAGCCTAGCATCAAGCGGAAGAAAAAGTCCGAAGCAGCTCGTAAGCGCAAGTATTAATTAACGGAGGGCCCATCATGAGTGTAATGGAGCGACTCAATCAAGATATAAAGCAAGCGATGAAGGACAAAGCTGCGCTAAAACTCTCTGTTATTCGCATGGTGAAAGCTGCTTTCAAGAATGAAGAGATTAACAAAGGTAGACAGTTGTCTGAAGACGAAGAGCTGACCATCTTGACCCGTGAGTTAAAACAGCGCCGTGAATCCCTCCACGAGTTTGAAAAAGCCGGCCGTGATGACCTGGCTGAAAAAACGCGCGAAGAAATTGAGGTACTTACAGCCTATCTGCCCGAACAACTGAGTGAAGATGAAGTGCGTGTGATCGTCCGGGAAGCGATCGTTTCCACCGGAGCCTCCTCCAAAAAGGAAATGGGCAAGGTCATGGGCGCTATCATGCCTAAGGTAAAGGGAAAAGCTGACGGTACGATCGTGCAAAAGATTGTATCTGAGGAACTACCAACGTAAAAAGGAACTACCTCATATAGATACGACAGAAAAACTCAGTCCCGAATGCGACTGGGTTTTTCTTTATCTTTCCGTCCCGCCGCCCCTCCGATCAGCCGCTTTTTCAGGTTGATCTTTGGAAAAAATGTCGAAACTTGTGAAGGCGGCGAGAAAAAATGAAACGCTTCCGCGGATTTTCCGTATACCTTAGTAGCTGACATCCGATGATGGAGAAAGGAGGTATGCGAGATGGTTTCAGGATGGCATGCAGGACGGACATGGCGTCTCTGGCTGTCTGCGATCTGCGTCATGGTTGCGGTTCTGGGCTTGACTGCCGGTCATGCGGCCGGAGCCAAAAGCTATGAAAAGGTAGTCTGGGTCCCGGTTGAGCATCAGATTGAGCAAGGCTTGGAGAAGTTTCTCGAGCGGGCCTTTTCAGAAGCGGAAACTGCTGGTGCAGATCTGGTGATTCTTGATATCAACACGCCGGGCGGTGAGATTGGAGCAGCAGACGCGATTGGACAGCTGATCAGGCAGTCTCCGATCCATGTGGTTGCCTATATCGACAACCAGGCCTTCTCCGCAGGAACGTATATTGCACTGAATGCAAATGAGATTGTCATGACCCCCGGCAGCAGTATCGGAGCGGCTACGCCGATCGATTTGGCTGGCAATGCAGCCGATGTGAAGACGATTTCGGGCTGGTCGGAAAAAATGGCGCAAGCGGCAGCCCTCAATAATCGGAATACGGATATCGCCCGGGCGATGGTGGAGATCGACCGTGAATTCCCCGGCCTGAAGGAAAAAGGAACGGTGCTCTCGCTAGGAGCCGACCGGGCACAGGAGCTGGGGTATGCCGACCAGATCGTAGCCAATAAAAAGGAGTTGTACGCTTACCTCGGGGTGCAGGCAGACCGTGTGCAAGAGATCAATCCGACGATGGGAGAGCGGGTCGCCCGATTTGTCACCAGTCCGGTCGTGATGAGCATGCTTTTGATTATCGGCCTGCTCGGCATCGTCGTTGAGTTGTTCGCACCGGGATTTGGCATTGCCGGAACCGTGTCGCTCTGCGCGTTTGGCCTGTACTTCTTCGGTCACTACGTCGCCGGTTTTGCCAGCTGGCTTCATATTGGATTGTTTTTATTGGGGATATTGTTGATGATCATGGAGGTCTTTTTGCCGGGAGGAATTGTCGGCGCGATCGGATTTATCAGCATCGTCACCGGGTTGATCATGGCTGCCTACGACACGCAGCAGGGCCTGGCCTCCCTGGGGATAGCCGCGCTGATTACGGCGATCGTCACGTTCCTCCTCATCAAGAAATACGGCCTCAAAAAACTGTTCAACAAGTTTATCCTGGGTGATGTCCAGCGGAACGAAGCGGGGTATGTCGCGCCCAAGGACCAGCGAGACTTGCTGGAGAAGACAGGGGTTGCGCTGACGCCGCTGCGCCCCGCCGGGGTCGTGCGCATCGACGGCATGCGGATTGACGCGGTCAGCGTGGGCGCGTTCATCGCAGCCGGCACGTCTGTCAGGGTGGTACAGGTAGAAGGCACGCGAGTCGTGGTTCAGGAAATCGAATCAAAGGAGTAGATTGCGCATGTTGGAAAGCGGTTTGATCCCTCTCATATTTATGGTGGCAGTCGCCATCGTCGTATTATCGATCTTTTTCTCTTTTGTTCCCGTCATGCTGTGGATTTCGGCGCTGGCGTCCGGGGTGCGCATCGGTATCATCACCCTGGTGGCCATGCGACTGAGAAGAGTCATTCCGTCGCGGATCGTGAATCCGCTGATCAAGGCGAGAAAAGCAGGTCTGGAGCTGGACACCAATCAATTGGAGAGCCACTATCTGGCGGGCGGCAACGTAGACCGCGTCGTCGATGCTCTGGTAGCCGCCCAGCGCGCCGATATTCCGCTCGGCTTTGAGCGTGCGGCAGCGATTGACCTCGCTGGGCGCGACGTCTTGCAAGCCGTGCAGATGAGCGTAAACCCGAAAGTGATCGAAACGCCGATCGTCGCTGCCATGGCGAAAAACGGGATCGAAGTGAAAGCAAAAGCCAAAGTAACCGTACGGGCCAATATTGACCGCCTGGTCGGGGGTGCCGGGGAAGAGACGATTATCGCGCGCGTCGGCGAAGGGATCGTGACCACGATCGGTTCCTCGGAGGCGCATAAAGACGTATTGGAAAATCCGGACAGAATCTCGCAAACGGTATTGAACAAAGGCTTGGATGCGGGCACCGCTTTCGAAATCCTGTCCATTGATATCGCCGATGTCGACGTAGGGAAAAACATCGGAGCCCAGCTGCAGACGGATCAAGCCGAAGCGGACAAACGGATCGCCCAGGCCAAGGCTGAGGAACGCCGGGCGATGGCAGTAGCCACCGAACAAGAGATGAAAGCCCGTGTGGAAGAGATGAAAGCCAAGGTCGTCGAAGCCGAAGCGCAAGTGCCGCTTGCTTTGGCTGAGGCGCTGAAAACGGGCAAGATGGGCGTCATGGATTACTACAATCTGCAGAACATCACAGCGGATACACAAATGCGTCAAGCGTTCGGGCAAACGGGTGACCAACCCAAACCGACAACGCCGGATGAGAAGAAGTAGGGGCACAGACCATGGAGGATTTGCTCGATCTGCTGTTTGAGCTGCTGGCTTGGTTGTTTCCGCTGCTCGGCAAGTTCTGGTTTTTGATCCTGGGCTATCTCGGCTATGTGTTGTTTGGGAAACAAGGGCAGAGAAAGCAGGAAAGAAGGCCGGCTCCCCGTCCTGTACTGACTCCGGTGAACACGGGCGGCTGGCCGTGGGGACCAGAAGAAGAAGAAAGACGGACCGTCACGCCTCTGAATCGGCAGGAGGAGATTCCGGATGAACCGCATCCCTTTGAGGAATGGAACAGCCCGGAGGAGACGGAAGCCGATGTGCGGCGAGGAAAAGAGGAGGGATTTGCAGTGGAACCCTTGGAGTTTCCGGTGGAAGCCCCGGCTGTGCCTAAGCGCACGAAAGAGAGCCCAGGCCGCAAGACCGTGATGGACCCGCGGGAAGGCATGAAGTGGGCGATTATTTACGGGGCACCGCGCTCTCGCACTTCCCCGCTCCCATCGCGCAGAGGCTTATAAGAAAATGTACAGGAGCCGTCTGGCTAGCCTTGTCAAAAGGCTGGCGAGGCGGTTCTTTTTTTTGCGCGGCTTTCGCTATTGGATTTGGCAGCAAGCCCAGTTCTTTTAATTTGTCGAAAGATATCGAATAGATGTGCTTGTGTCGATAGTCCTCATCTCCTATGCTTAATTTAGGAAAGAAATGACAATTGTTAGATAAGGGGTAGTGTCAGATGAACCCACAGGCATTTGAAAAGATGAGCCGCTTTCGTCAGAAAGTGATCCGGTTGGTGATCATCGAAAAGAAATCGATCTACGAAACGGCTATTGCCTGCGGCTGCACGGCGGAAAAGGTACGGCGTGTATTGAAGAAATGGAGGTATGCTTCTCGGGCGGAATCATCGCGAATCACATAGACGGCTGAATGGACAAGCCTGTTGCTCCGATGTGAGCAGCGGGTTTTTTTTCGTTTTCTGCATGTTCTTCCACCCTCTCCGCATACGGTTATAAGAGAAGAGTTGCGGGCAGTTCAGCGTTGGCGTCAGACATTCTGGTTACCGAGATGCGCCAGGAGAGAGGGGGGCTTACTCATGAGGCGATGGAGCCGCCGGTTGCGAAATCTGGCAGTGGGCGTGCTGGATTTACCGCAGGATGTGGTTCTCGAAGTCCCGCGCATCACGATGATTGGCCACTTGCAGATGTATATCGAAAACCACCGCGGAGTTCTCCATTTCACTGAGAAAGAGCTCCGTTTGTTGTTAACCAACGGACAAATGATTGTGACAGGCGAGCAGCTCGTCATCCGCGCGATTCTACCCGAGGAAGTGCTGCTCGAAGGCAGGATCGGCGGGGTCAAATTCTTGGAAAAAGGGTAGCAGAGCCGATTCGACCCGCGGGATGGTAGCCACTGAAGGCGTGGTCTGCCACTCCCTTCCGGGGAGGGCTTTTGGAACAATACGCGAGGAAAGTGGGGACAAACATGCGGAGTGGACTGCGAGAATGGATGAGCGGACATGTCCGGATTACGGTCCGCGGCAAACGTTTTGAGAGATTTCTCAATATGGCGATACGGCAGGGGATACGCGTCTGGAATATTCGCAGGGTTGGCACGGAAACCTGCAGCTGCGATCTTTTGGTCCAGGACTTCTTCCGCCTTCGCCCGCTCTTGAAAGAGACGGGCTGTCGGGTGCATGTCCAAAAACGGGAAGGGCTTCCGTTTTTTCTGCTGTCCATGCGCAGGAGGGCGGGCTTCTACACCGGCGTGGCTTTGTTTTGTTTCGGATTGTACATGCTCTCCTCCTTCGTCTGGCAAGTGGAGGTAGTCGGGACGAAAAAACTGCATCCGCAGACGGTTGCCAAGGCGGCTGCACAACTGGGGATTAAAGAAGGGGTATGGAAGGTCAAACTAAGTGAGCCTGGACAAATTCAGCAGGAAATGCTGAAGTTGATACCGCAGGCCTCCTGGATTGGGGTCAGCATCCAAGGGACGAAGGCGGTCATCCAGGTGGTAGAAAAAGAGGAGCCGGAAAAACCTGTCCCTCTCGGACCCCGTCACCTCGTCGCGAAAAAGCGGGCGGTCGTGCACACCGTTTTACCGGAAGTGGGCAAAAAAATGGTCTCCGTCCACCAGGTGGTAGACAAAGGGCAGCTGCTGATCTCCGGCATCATCGGGAACGAAGAGCGGCAGAGAGCCGTAGCCGCCAAAGGGACGGTCAAGGGAGAGGTATGGTATATCAGCGAGGTCTCCGTGCCCACTGCCCGGGTCCATTACGAGCTGACTGGGGATAAGCAGCAGCTTCAGTATTTGCTCGTCGGGCCGTACGCGCTGCAGATCTGGCCGTGGAAGGTGGAGCCTTTTGTCCATGCCGAGACGTTTGAAGTGAGGAAGGCTCCGAAAATTGCCGACTACTCCCTGCCGCTGGGATGGAAAACGGTCACCCATGTCGAAACCAAGGCCGTGAAGCGTGAACTGAGCATGGAGGAAGCAGTCGCCCTCGGCAAACAGACCGCGCGCGAGGATATCCTGCGCAAGGCGGGGGGAGACGCCGTCATTCACGACGAAAAAGTTTTGCACGTCAAGAGAGAGAATGGTAAAGTTTACTTGAGCATTCATTTTTCTGTCATCGAAGAGATCACACAGGAACAGCCGATTGTGACATTGCCGCAGCCGTCTGCTCCCGTTCCCTAAACCTATTGCTTGATAACCGCTGCAAGGAGATGGAAGCCTGTTGCACGTAAAAGAAGAGGTAAAAATCCCATTTACTGATGCGTCTGAAGCACTTCTGCTGTTTGGACCCCATGATGCCTATCTGAAAATCATCGAGGAAAAAACCGATGCCAAGATCATTTCTCGCAGCGGCGAGGTGCTGATCTCCGGCGACAAACCGGAAGTGGATAAGCTGTCCCGCCTGTTTGCCGTCCTGCTGCAGCTCATCCGCAGAGGAATCCCGCTGTCCGAGCGCGATGTCTCGTATGCCCTGCAGTTTTTGGAAGAGGGCGAAGTCGAACAGCTTCTTCATGTCTACGAGGAAGAAGTGGCCCGCACGCAAAAGGGCAAGCTGATCCGGGCCAAGACGCTGGGCCAGCGACACTACCTGGCCGAGATCAAGCGTCATGACATCGTGTTTGGCATCGGCCCGGCCGGTACGGGAAAGACGTATCTGGCTGTCGTCATGGCCGTCACCGCCCTGAAAAATGGACGAGTCAAAAAGATTGTCCTGACCCGTCCTGCGGTGGAAGCGGGAGAAAGCCTCGGTTTTCTGCCAGGTGATTTGCAGGAGAAGGTAGACCCGTACCTCAGACCGCTGTATGACGCTTTATACGATATGCTGGGCGTGGAGCAGGTAGCAAAATTGATGGAGCGCGGACTGATTGAGGTGGCGCCGCTCGCCTATATGAGGGGGAGAACGCTGGAGGACAGCTTTGTCATCCTCGACGAGGCGCAGAATACCACTCCGGAGCAAATGAAAATGTTTTTAACCCGCCTGGGCTTTGGCTCCAAGATGGTGATCACGGGAGACGTGACGCAGATCGACTTGCCGAAGGGCAAGAAATCGGGACTGCGCGAAGCCGAGCGGATTCTCGGGCCGATTACAGATGTGGCCTTTGTACGCTTTCAGGAAGCGGATGTCGTCCGTCACAGCCTGGTCCAAAAAATCATCGAGGCCTATGCCAAGGACGAGATGGAGCAAAGCAACCGGTAAAGGAGATATGGATCCGTGCTATCTGTAGAAGTTCTGCATGAAGGAATCGAGCCGATCGGCGAAGAGATGGAGAAATTGATCATCCGCTGCCTGCACGCCGCCGCCGAGCGGGAAGAGGTGAGCGGGGAGGTCGTGGTGACGCTGGTCAACAATGAGCGGATCCACGAGCTGAACCGCGACTACAGGGGTGTTGACCGCCCTACGGACGTCCTCTCGTTCGCCATGAACGAGGAGGGCGAAGGCGAAATGGACATCTTCGTCGATGAAGACGAGCTGGACCAGTTTCCCAACATGCTGGGCGACATCATCATTTCTCTTCCCAAAGCGGAGGAACAGGCCAAGGACTACGGCCATTCGCTGGAGAGAGAGCTCGGCTTTCTCGCCGTACACGGGTTTCTCCACCTGCTGGGCTATGACCATGGGACCGAGCAGGAGGAAAAAGAGATGTTTTCCCGTCAAGAAGAGGTCTTGCAGCAAATTGGCTTGACGAGGTAGGCGATTTTCCTTGAAAGAATGGCGCCGCTTGGCCCGCAGCTTTTCGTATGCCCTCGCCGGCATTGCCCATACCGTAAAGACTGAGCGAAACATGCGCATCCATCTGGCCGCGGGGCTTCTGGCCCTGCTGGCGGCCTGGTGGCTGGAGATTTCCCGCGAAGATGTTTTGCTGGTCTTTTTTTCTATCGCCCTCGTCTTTTCCCTGGAGCTGGTCAATACCGCGATCGAGGAAGCGGTCGATCTGGCTTCGCCGGAAAAGCATGCGAAGGCAAAGGCGGCCAAGGACGCCGCCGCCGGCGCTGTTCTGGTAGCGGCCATCTTGTCCGTCATCATTGGACTCGTTGTATTCGGACCTCCTTTGCTGCAAAAACTGTCCGCATTGCTTCCCGTGTGAAAGGAGCCTGACAACTGTGTGGCAACGAGTATTCGCAGGATTTATCGTACTGCTTCCGCTGATCGTCACCGTCTACTTGTTGCAATTCGTCTTTTTCACGGCAGATACAGCGGTTGGACGCTGGTTGACGGAGCTGTTGCTGACGACTGGACTTGCCTCTCGGGAAGGGGAGGTTGTCTGGTTTCTTGGCGTCCCTTTTCATGATCATATCCCCGTCATCGGCGTCATCCTGCTGATTTTGATTCTGCTCTTGATCGGGGGGATTGCCCGCACCCCGGCAGGCCGGTTTCTCTTTGCCAAAATTGAGCGGCTGTTTGGGTTCATACCGGTCGCACGCGGGAGCACGCGGGATCTACTCTACGGTCCAGCAGGTATCGCAAGCGCTGGTCCATGAACGGACCAGCTTCAAACAGGTGGTCCTGGTGGAATACCCGCGGCCAGGGGTGTATACCGTCGGCTTTTTGACCGGCGAATCGCAGGGCGGGGTCCTGCGGTTTACCGGGGAGGAATACGTCAACGTCTTTCTGCCCAAATCGCCCAATCCGACCAACGGCTGGATGGCCCTGGTCCCTCGGCGAGAGGTGACCTTTCTGGACATGTCGATCGAGGATGGGCTGAAATTTGTCATCTCCGGCGGGGTCGTTCCACCCAGGATGGATGCGGCCGACCGGGAGCATAATCCAATATCAGGAAAAACGGTCCCCCGTTTTTCACAGAAGAGTGAGTGATGAATATGGATAAACAAGCGCTTGTCGCCAAAGCCATGGAAGCGAGAGACCGAGCTTATGTGCCCTACTCGCAATTTCCCGTCGGAGCGGCGCTCCTGACGGATGGCGGGACGGTCTATCTCGGCTGCAATATTGAGAATGCCTCGTACCCGCTGACCAACTGTGCAGAGAGAACGGCACTGTTCAAGGCATTGTCCGAAGGAGACAAACAATACCGGGCGATTGCAGTCGTCGCCGATACGCCGGATGCCGTCTCGCCCTGCGGCGCTTGCCGCCAGGTCATGGCCGAGCTCTGCCCGCCGGACATGCCGGTGATTTTGGCCAACCTGCAAGGCAAGGTCGTGGAGACAACTGTATCTGCCCTGTTGCCCGGGGCGTTCACCAAGGAGGATTTACGTGGATAATCGCAAGACCCATACAAAATTCAAATCGGGGTTTGTCTCCATCGTGGGGCGGCCCAATGTCGGAAAATCGACGCTGCTTAATCACGTCGTCGGCCAGAAGGTCGCGATCATGTCTAATAAACCGCAGACCACCCGCAACAAAATTACGGCGGTGTATACGACCGAGGAGGGTCAGGTGATCTTCCTCGATACCCCGGGGATTCACAAACCCAAGTCAAAGCTGGGCGACTACATGGTCTCTGTCGCCGAAAATACGCTCAATGAAGTAGATCTAGTGCTGTTTGTGATCGATGCCTCGGAAAAGCGGGGAGCCGGTGACGATTACATCATCGAGCGTCTCAAACAGGTTAAGACGCCGGTCTTTCTCGTCATCAACAAAATTGACAAGGTACACCCCGAAGAGCTGCTCCCGATCATCGACGAGTACCGCCAGCTCTACCCGTTCAAGCAGATCATCCCGATCTCGGCGATGGAGGGCAATAATACGAGCGCGCTGGTCCAGGCGATCTTTGCCGAGATGGAGGAAGGACCGATGTTTTACCCTGCCGACCAGGTGACCGATCACCCCGAGCGCTTCGTCATGGCAGAGCTGATCCGGGAGAAAGTGCTGCATTTGACCCGCGAAGAAGTTCCCCATTCGATCGCTGTGACGATCGAAGAGGTGAAGCGCGGCGAGAACGGAAAAACTCTGTATGTCTACGCAGCCATCTACGTGGAGCGGGACTCGCAGAAAGGGATTCTGATCGGCGAGAGAGGACAGATGCTCAAGGAGATCGGCAAGCGGGCGCGCACAGACATCGAGCGGTTGCTGGGGGAAAAGGTCTTCCTCGAATTGTGGATCAAAGTGAAAAAGGATTGGCGCAACCAGGAGCGCATGCTGCGCAACTTCGGCTTCTACAACGAAGAGTAGAAGGGAATTTTTCCAGGGCATAGAATAACGGGCGCAGGTGAATCTAAGAAGGAAGTGGATTTAGCCGACTACAGAAAGGATGATGCTCCTTGATCAAAGATTTTTCATGGAGTTATTTCGCCTCAACCGGTGATATCCATGCTTACCTCCTCTACAGAGAGCACCTTCAAACGTCGGGAGCCGGTGAGGAGGCCCCGTTTGAGTTCGCCCAGGAGGAATTGGGTGACACGCACGCATGCTTGTAAAATGGGAAGGAATTGTCATCCGCAGCGTGGACTATGGAGAGTCCAGCAAGGTGGTGACTCTGTTTACCCGGGAGAAGGGCAAGGTGGCGATGATGGCTCGCGGTGCAAAGCGGGCCAAAAGCCGTTTGGGCGCCGTCTCCCAACTTTTTACGCACGGCTATTACCTTTGCAAAACCGGACCGGGAAGCGGCATGGCCGATCTTTCGCAAGGGGAGATCGTCGATTCCTTTCGCGACCTTCGCCAGGATTTGATGGCGACGGCCTATGCCGCATACATAGCGGAGTTGTTGGATCGGCTGACCGAACAAGAGGAAGCCAACCCGTTCTTCTTTCAGCTGCTGCATCAACTGTTCCATTACATAGACGAAGGACGGGACGCGGAGATACTCTGCCGCATCTTCGAGACGAAAATGCTGCGCGTCGCCGGGATCTCGCCCCATTTGACAGATTGCTCCAGCTGCGGCCGGGAGCAAGAGCCGTATGTCATCAGCATCTCCCAAGGCGGGCTGCTCTGTCCCGCGTGCCGGGAGAGCGATCCGTATGCGATCGCGGTGACTCCCTCGGTCTGGAAGCTGCTCAGGCTGTTTCAGGTCTTTGATCTGGAGCGGCTGGGAGAGATTGAGCTGAAGCCCTCGACGCGCAGTCAGCTGAAGCATGTGCTGCGCCGCTACTACGATGAGCATCTGGATTTGTATCTGAAGAGTCGCTCCTTCCTGGATCAGATGGAGCGGATGAACCTCTCTGGGGGCGATTGACATCGTCCGTCTTTTTCGCTATGATAAATAGCAATTCACATACGTTGTGCTGAAGGAAAGGAGTAGTCAGCTACTGGTTGTATCGGGTATGCTTGCATCTGATTCATGTGCAGCCCGCCCGCCAAGCGAACCGGGGATAGTGAGAGCCTGGTAGCCACGCTGATGAACGGCATTCTGGAGCAACGCTTTATTCGGAAAGAGGACGATGCGTGCGGCGCGTCGTCAAGTAGGGTGGAACCGCGGGAGATCCTCTCGTCCCTACACTGTTGGGTAACAGTGTAGGCGGCGGGAGGTTTTTTGCATTTCGCCCCGCACGGTTGCCCCGAACAAAACAGGAGGTGGAATCCATGAGCATGACTTTTCAAGACATCATTTTGACCTTGCAGAATTATTGGGCGAAACAAAACTGTGCCGTCGTCCAGCCCTATGACGTGGAAAAAGGGGCAGGTACGCTCAATCCGATGACATTTCTGCGCTCCATCGGTCCCGAGCCGTGGAATGTAGCTTATGTAGAGCCATCCCGCCGTCCCGCTGACGGCCGTTATGGAGAAAACCCCAATCGCCTGTACCAGCATCATCAGTTTCAGGTAATCATGAAGCCGTCGCCGGACAACATCCAGGAGCTGTACCTGGAGAGCCTGCGCCTGCTCGGCATCGATCCGCTGGAGCACGACATCCGTTTCGTCGAGGACAACTGGGAGCATCCCGGCCTCGGGGCATGGGGACTGGGCTGGGAGGTCTGGCTGGACGGCATGGAAATCACCCAGTTCACCTACTTCCAGCAGGTCGGCGGACTGGAGTGCAAGCCGGTGGCGGTCGAGCTTACCTACGGACTGGAGCGGCTGGCCTCCTACATCCAGGAGAAGGAGAATGTATTCGACCTGGAGTACGTAAACGGCGTGACTTACGGCGACGTCTTCCTGCAGCCGGAGTACGAGCATTCGAAATATACGTTTGAGCTGTCTGACACGGAGATGCTCTTCAACCTGTACAACACCTACGAAGCCGAAGCGAAGCGGCTGATGAAAGAGCATCTGGTTTTTCCGGCCTATGATTATGTGCTGAAATGCTCGCATACCTTTAACCTGCTGGATGCCAGAGGGGCGATCAGCGTGACCGAACGGACAGGCTATATCGCGCGGGTCCGCAACCTCTCCCGCGAAGTGGCCCACACCTATCTGGCCGAGCGCGAACGACTGGGCTTCCCATTGCTGAAAAAGACGACAGACAGCCAGGAAGGAGTGGGCGCAGATGAGTAAACGAGATTTTCTGCTGGAGATTGGTACGGAAGAGATGCCAGCCCGCTTTATTACAGGAGCGGCTCTGCAATTGCGGGAAAAGGTGGAAAAGTGGCTGGAGGCGGAGAGAATTCCGTTTGACCGGATCGATTCCTATGAAACGCCCCGGCGCCTGGCGCTTTTGATTCACGGACTGGCTGAGAAACAGCCGGACAAAAACGAAGAGGCAAAAGGACCGGCGAAAAAAATCGCGCTGGACGAAGCAGGCAACTGGTCCAAAGCGGCGCAAGGCTTTGCCCGCAGCAACGGGGTGGATGTGGAGCAGCTCTACTTCAAGGAAGTAAACGGCGTCGAGTACGTCTACGCCCGCAAACAGGAGGCAGGAAAAGAGACCCGCACGCTGCTGCCAGCCCTGGCGGAAGTCATCGTCTCGATGAACTTCCCGAAAAATATGCGCTGGGGCGCTCATGAGCTGAAATTTGTCCGTCCGATTCGCTGGCTGGTTGCGCTGTTCGGCGATGAGCTGGTGGAGATGGAGATTGCGGGCGTCCGCACAGCGCGCATGACCAGAGGCCATCGCTTCCTGGGCAGTCAGGAGATCCAGCTGCAAGCGCCGGCGGAGTATGCTGCGAAATTGGCGGATCAGTACGTGATCGTCAGCTCCGAGGAACGGCGCAAGCTGATCGTGGAGCAAATCCGCCGCCTGGAGGCGGAAAACGGCTGGCGCATCCCGATCGACCAGGGACTCCTCGATGAAGTCGTCCACCTGGTGGAATACCCGACAGCCTTGTTTGGCACATTCGAACCGGCGTTTTTGCACATCCCGCGCGAGGTTCTCGTCACCTCGATGCGTGAGCACCAGCGCTACTTCCCGGTGGAGAACGAAAGCGGCCAATTGCTGAACCACTTTGTGACCGTGCGCAACGGGGATGCCCGCGCCCTGCAGAATGTTGCCAAAGGGAATGAAAAAGTGCTGCGCGCGCGTCTGTCCGACGCCCGCTTCTTCTACGAGGAAGACCAGAAGCTCTCGATCGACAGCTGCCTGAAGCGGCTGGAGACGATTGTTTTCCACGAGGAACTGGGCACGATCGGGGACAAGGTTCGCCGCGTTCGCAAGACGGCAGACTGGATCGCCGCGCAGCTGGGTGTCACCGCCGAAGCGGCCAAACAGGCGGACCGGATCGCGGAAATCGCCAAGTTCGACCTGGTGACCAACATGGTCGGCGAATTCCCGGAACTGCAAGGGGTCATGGGCGAAGATTACGCACGCAAAGCAGGCGAAAGCGAAACCGTCGCGCGCGGCGTATTCGAGCATTATCTGCCTCGCCACACCGGCGACCACCTGCCTGAATCCGACACGGGCGCGATCGTCAGCCTGGCTGACAAGCTGGATACGATCGCCGGCTGCTTCACCATCGGCATCGTGCCGACCGGCTCCCAGGACCCGTACGGGCTGCGCCGGATGGCCGCGGGGATCGTGAGCATTCTGCTCGACAAGGGCTGGACGCTGCCTCTGGAGAGCATGTGGGATGCTGCGCTGACTGCCTACCAAGAGCAAGGCGTCGCCAAGCGGACGAGCGAAGAGACGAAAAAGGATCTGCGTGACTTCTTTGCGCTCCGTTTGAAAAATGTTCTCCAAGAGGCAGAGGTTCGCTACGATGTGATCGACGCGGTGCTGTCGGCCGACTGGAATATCCTTCCGACGCTGGTGGCTAAGGCAAAATCTTTGATGGCTGCCGTACAGACCGATGAGTTTAAATTTACCGTGGAACAGTTTAACCGCGTAGCGAACCTGGCGCAAAAAGCAGAGTCCGACCTGATCGACGATGCGCTGTTTGCGGAAGATGTCGAACGGGCCCTTTATCAGGCTTATCTCTCCGTCCAACAGGAGATCAGCGGCATCGACGAGCAGGATCGGGTGCTGGCTGCGCTGGCAACTCTGCGCCAACCAATCCAGGCTTTCTTTGATAAAGTGATGGTAATGGCAGAGGATCAAGCAGTCCGGCAAAACCGTCTGGGCCTCTTGCTCCGGCTCTCCCGCCTGATCAACGGGTATGCTGATTTTGCCAAGCTGGTTTTCGCCTGATCGCCAAAAAAAGAAGGGACACATTCCTGATCATTGCCTCCGCTGCCGATGCGGAGGCTGCCTTTTTTACCCGGAAAGAAGGAAAATGTCGTCGAATAGAGTAATACTAGGGGTAGTAACCAGACAGAACCGGGGTGATTGGTCATCGAACTTACCAAGCGACAAGAGCATATTATCCAGATCGTGAAGGATGAAGGGCCGATTACCGGTGAGCAGATCGCGGAAAGGCTGAATCTGACCCGTGCTACACTTCGCCCGGACTTATCCATCCTGACGATGTCAGGTTATTTGGAAGCCAGACCTCGCGTCGGTTATTTTTATGCGGGTCGACCGGCTGGCTCCGTCATTAGTGAACGGCTTCACAAGCTTCTCGTCAAAGACTACAAAGCGATGCCCATCGTCGTGTCGGAGTCCGCTTCTGCCTACGATGCCATTGTGACGCTGTTCCTGGAGGACGTTGGCACTCTTTTTGTCGTCAATCAAAAAGGCTTTCTCGCCGGAGTTCTCTCCCGGAAAGACCTTTTGCGCGCGTCGCTGGGCAACAAGACGCTGGAGGACGTGCCTGTAGGAATCATCATGACCCGGATGCCCAACATCGTAACCTGCGGGCCTGAGGAAACCCTGTACTCCGCCGCGAAAAAACTGATTGACTTTCAGATTGATTCGCTGCCTGTCGTTCGGCCGGGACAAGGAGAGGACAGCAAGCAGTGGGAGCTGATGGGGCGTGTGACGAAGACGACAATCGCCAAGGCCTTTGTAGAATTGGGCAGCGAACCGAAAGTGTAGGAGGAGAAGCGATACTATGGATCAACAAAGACAGCTAATCTACGTGGTTTCAGACTCGATTGGCGAGACAGCGGAGCTGGTCGTTCGCGCTGTGGCCAGCCAGTTTGACCGCTTTTCCATCGACGTGCAGAAGTATCCATACATAGAAGACCGGGAGTCTATCGACGAAATCATCGCGTCGGCACGGGAAATGAGCGCGATGATCGTCTTTACGCTGGTCGTCCCCGAGCTGAAGGAGTACATCGTCGAACAGGCGAAAAAGCACAACATCCGCACGATCGATGTGATGGGCCCGCTGCTTACGACCTTGCAAGAGATCCTGCATGAGCCGCCGACAGGAAAGCCGGGACTGGTCCGCAGGCTGGACGAAGAGTATTTCCGCAAGGTAGACGCGATTGAATTCGCCGTCAAATACGATGACGGCCGGGACCCGCGCGGACTGCTGCGCGCCGATGTCGTCCTGATCGGCGTCTCCCGTACGTCCAAGACGCCGTTGTCGATGTATCTGGCCAACAAGCGGCTGAAGGTGGCCAATGTGCCGCTCGTGCCGGAGGTAGAACCGCCGGAAGAGCTGTTTCAGCTCCCGCCGGAGCGCTGCATCGGGCTGACGATCAACCCGGAGCAGCTCAACGGCATTCGCACCGAGAGGCTGAAGGCGCTCGGACTTACTGCTCAGGCCAATTACGCCAATCTCGACCGAATCAACGAAGAGTTGGCCTATTCCGAGAAAATCATGCAGAGGGTAGGCTGTCCCGTCATCGATGTCTCCAATAAAGCCGTGGAGGAGACAGCCAATATCATTCTGGAAATGATACGGAAAACCAATCTGCGCAAAGAAAATAAATAGGCCAAAGGGAGGGTTTTGCCTCTTTTTGTAGAATAAAATGAGATCACCCCCGATAGAGCGGGATGATCAAGCGTTTACCACGAATGAAAATGTGGAAAAGTAGAAAAGAAGAGCATTTCCAAGAAGGAATATGACGAATTTTGACGAACTAAATATCCTCATGCGTAATTTCATTCGCAGACCGGGCTATGGCTGGCAGACAGCAGGGCCGGGCGGCGAAACTCAAAAAAAGGTGGAAAGACATGGCTGGTGGCAATTCAGCTGATTTTGTTACCCAAGTCCGTGCCGCTACAGATATCGTAGATTTGATCGGAGAATATCTCCAGCTGCGAAAAAGCGGCCGAGCATATTTAGGCTTGTGTCCGTTCCACTCGGAAAAGACACCCTCCTTTAATGTCAATGCGGAGCGACAATTTTTTCATTGCTTTGGATGCGGGGCAGGTGGAGATGTCTTTTCCTTTTTAATGAGGATGGAGCAGTTAACCTTTCCGGAAGCTCTCCACAAGCTGGCCGAGAGGGCAGGCATAGCGCTTCCCCAGGCGCAGGAAGTGGAAGCGGATCCGGAACAGAAAGCCAAACAGCTCATGCTGGAAGCTCATCAGTTGGTCAGCAAGCTCTATCACTACGTCCTGACGGAGACGCCATACGGTCAGGAAGCGATGAAGTACCTGGTCAAGCGGGGATTAACGAGACAGACGATCGAGGAATTCCAGATCGGATTTGCCCCGGATTCCTGGAACTTTGTCACCTCCTTTCTGCAAAACCGGAAGTTTTCGCTGGACCAGATGGTGGAGGCGGGCTTGCTTGCCAAAAGCGAAGCCGGCAAGGTATTCGACCGGTTTCGCGGGCGCATCATCTTTCCCATTCACAATTCACAGGGAAACGTCATCGGTTTCGGTGGCAGGGCGATGGATGGTTCGGCACCTGCCAAATATCTGAACAGCCCGGAGAGTCCCCTTTTCAACAAGAGCACCACACTGTTCAATCTCCATCGTGCCCGTCCATTCATTCGCAAGCGGAAACAGGCATTGCTTTTCGAGGGATATGTGGACGTCATTTCTGCATGGCAAGCGGGCTTCCCGCAGGGGATTGCTACCCTGGGAACGGCTCTGACCGAACAGCAAGCCAGAATGATTCGCCGCAATACGGAATCCGTCATCCTCTGCTATGACGGCGATGCAGCGGGGCAGGAAGCGACTGCCAAAGCCATCCAGCTTCTTCAACAGGCTGGAGTGGTCGTCCGAGTAGCTCCTTTGCCTCAGGGAAGTGATCCCGACGATTATATCAGGCAGCACGGAGCGGATGCATTTTCCCAGCAGGTTTTACTGCAAGCCATGCCGGTTACGGCATTTCGCTTGAAACATTTGCGGGCCAGACACGTAATACAGGATGAGACCGACCAGAAGCAATTTATTGAAAAGGCAATCGAGATTGTCAACGAGCTGGATAGTCCGGTCGAGCGTGACTTGTACTTGCGGCAGCTGGCCGAAGAGCATTCCTTGACTCTGGATGCGATCAAATGGGAGTCACGGAGACTTTACAAACAGCAAAAAAGTGAGCGACAAAGGGATAAAGTAACGCCACCATGGAATAATAGTATAAATAATGGCAAAGTTACGCTCGCAAAAACGCTACCGCCCGCTCACTATACAGCCGAGCGCATGCTTCTGGGCTACATGATGCGCCATCGGCATATTGCTGATCGGGTACAGGCGGAGTGTACCGGTTCATTTCAAGTCGATGAACACGATGCATTAGCCGCTTATTTGTACGCATATTTTGCAGAAGGACTACCGGAAGATCCGGGACAGTTTATACATTACCTGCAAGACGAAGAGTTAAAGCAACTAGCCTCGGGATTGGCCATGATGGAATGCAGAGACGACGTATCTGATCAGGAGATCGGGGACTACATCAAGCAAGTCAATCACTACCCGCAGCGCGCCGAGCTGGAGCGGTTGCGTGAAGAACAGCGAAGCCTTCACATGCAAGCAGCCGCAGCAGACAGCGAGGAAGCGCGAAGAGAACTGGAAATTCAAGCTGCCGTCGTAGGGATGAAGATTCTTGAATTGGAAAATGCTTTAAAAGAAGGGTAGCATCAGATCATTCCCGGGGAAGGAGGGATAGTAGATGAACAAGCAAAACATCACTTCAGATATGGAAGCTGTGTCCATTGAACAGGTGAAGGAACAACTGGTTGAATTGGGAAAGAAACGCGGTGCGTTGTCCTATAAGGAAATTGTAGACCGCATCTCCGGGTTTGAACAGGATTCCGACCAGATGGATGAGTTTTTCGAGTATCTGGGTGATCAAGGCATCGAGGTCAACAATGACAGCGATGATGATGAAGAAGTGGACGATATGATCATGAAAGATGAGGAAAACGACAACGAGGAGTTCGACTTCGACGATCTCTCCGTACCGCCCGGAATCAAGATCAACGACCCTGTACGGATGTATTTGAAAGAAATCGGCCGCGTTCCTCTGCTCTCCGCTGAAGAGGAGATTAAACTGGCGAACCGAATCGAACAGGGAGATGAGGAAGCCAAGCGGCGTCTGGCCGAAGCCAACCTGCGACTGGTTGTATCGATTGCCAAGCGCTACGTGGGACGGGGAATGTTGTTCCTCGACTTGATTCAGGAAGGCAATATGGGCTTGATCAAAGCCGTTGAGAAGTTTGATTATCGGAAGGGATTCAAGTTCAGCACCTATGCCACTTGGTGGATTCGTCAGGCCATCACCCGCGCTATCGCCGACCAGGCCCGTACCATTCGGATTCCCGTGCATATGGTGGAGACGATTAATAAGCTGATTCGCGTATCCCGCCAATTGCTGCAGGAGCTGGGGCGCGAACCCACCCCGGAAGAGATCGCCGAGAAAATGGACCTCACTCCGGAAAAAGTGCGGGAAATCATGAAGATCGCACAGGAGCCCGTCTCGCTGGAAACCCCGATAGGGGAAGAAGACGACTCCCACCTGGGAGATTTTATCGAAGATCAAGATGCGCTGGAGCCCTCTGACGCAGCTGCATATGAGCTGTTGAAAGAGCAGCTGGAGGACGTGCTGGATACGTTGACGGATCGGGAAGAAAACGTGCTTCGCCTCCGCTTTGGACTGGACGACGGACGGACGCGGACACTGGAAGAAGTGGGGAAGGTGTTCGGCGTTACGCGTGAGCGGATCAGGCAGATCGAAGCCAAAGCGCTTCGCAAACTCCGCCATCCGAGCCGCAGCAAACGCTTAAAAGATTTTCTCGAATAACCGATATAAAAAATACATGGCCTACGTTCGCCGGCGTAGGTCTTTCTTTTTCCAATCTCAGGCGAACCATCCGTCACTGTAAAGGAGGGGCCCGCGTTGGATGACCAGCGCAAACGTATTATTATTGCCGAAATTGAAAATTGGCGCCGAAATCACTTGCTGCCTGAACATTACTGCATCTTCCTGTTAAATCTCTATACGGAAGGGGACCGGCCGGAAGGTTCCGCACCAGGCAAAAAAACAATGGGCGCGGTCGCAGGCCATAGCCAGGTGGCGGCTGCCAGATCAGGCGGAGCAAGCGGGATGAAAACAACGGCTCCGTATGTATCAGGCAATGCATCGGTCATCTCCGGGAAAATGATCCTCTCCTGGCTGTTTGGCGCCTGTTTGATCGCCGGATTGATCTTGCTTGCTTTTCATTTTACCCGTTTTACTCTTCCAATGCAAATTGCCATTTTTGGCTTTTTCTCTGTCATTTGTTATTTATCGGCATTTCTATTTCGCAAATCTTCGCCGCCGATTACCCATCTTCTCCTGGGCATTTCATTCGTGGTGCTGCTGCTGGGCGGGTTTTACATCTTGTATCAGACAGGCGCGCCACTGCCGATGATGCTTGCCTATTTGACAATGGTTTCCTTGTCATTATGCGCCAGCGCCTTTCTCTTTGGCTTTTCCTATCTGCTCTACTGCGGTCTGCTCGCACTCATGCTGGTATACGGGGTAGCGACGGTCGATCGGGTCGGAGCCGGATACTCCTGGTGGCGCGCTGAGCTGTACTGGGTACCGATCGCTTGCTTGATGATCGGACTCGGCTTTCTCGTTCACCAGAACAATCCCAAGTGGGCCGGCGTACTCTCCGCTTGCGGCATGGTTGCCTTTTTCGGCGCGGAAGTCCAGTCTCTCTACATACCGTCAGCCCGGCAGGAGCTGATCCAGCTCTTGTTGTTTATCAAGGTCTTCCTCAGCTCCCTGTTCTTCTTCTTCACGCGGGGGTACTGGTATCAGTGGCTCAGATTGTGACAGATTCCAGACTCCTGTGGCGGGGCTTTTCCTTTTTTCCCGCAATCTTGGTACAATGGACGCGGGAGTTCAAAGACTGGGGTGAGCGAATATGAATAAAAAAATGTGGGTGCTGATGGGAATCCTTCTGGCAGCAGCCTGTTTCGGTTTTGAAGGATTTGCCATCGTGATGAACATAGAAACAAACAATATTGGCTATGTTTTGGGAGCTCTTTCTTTTTTGGGAGCGGTCATCGTCGGAGCGCGCAATTAACTGGCGTGCTCTTTTTCTTGCGGGACGCTTTTGATTCATTTGCTTGATTTTTCAAAAAAGACTTACACAACAGGGGTGGATTTGGTGTATAATGGTGGTGGAAAACTGAGCAAACGCTCAGTCAGAATCATGCGTTCTTCGAAAGACTTGGGAAAAAGCGCTTACAAGGGGGCTGGTTGACGAATGAATTTTGATCTGACTACCGAACAGGCAATGCTCAAAAATATGGTTCGTTCATTTGCGGATGAAGTCGTGGCACCGGGAGCGGACGAACGAGACCGGACAAAAGCATTTCCGACCGATATTTTCCGGCAACTGGCGGAATTAAATATGATGGGGCTGCCTTTTGACGAAGAGTACGGCGGTGCCGGCGCGGACAGCATCAGCTTCGCCATCGTAGTCGAAGAGCTGAGCCGTGCCTGTGCCTCGACGGGCATCACCTATTCGGCCCATATCTCGCTGGGGGGAGCGCCGCTCGCCATGTTCGGCACGGAGGCGCAGAAGCGGGAGTACCTGACGAAGATTTGCAGCGGAGAAAGCATGGGCGCCTTCGGTCTGACGGAGCCCAATGCCGGATCGGATGCAGGAGGCACGCGGACGACAGCGGTCCTCGACGGAGACGAATGGGTGCTGAACGGATCCAAATGCTTTATTACCAACGCTTCCTATGCCAAGTTCGTCGCCTTGACCGCAGTGACGGACAAATCGGCGGGGACGCGGGGGATCACGGCTTTTATCGTCCCCACGGACACTCCCGGCTTCACGGTCATCGACAATTATGAAAAGCTCGGTCTTCACAGCTCCAACACGACCGAACTGGTACTCGACAACGTCCGCATCCCCAAGGACGCCGTGCTCGGAAAAGAAGGCGAGGGCTTCAAGCAGTTTTTGATCACGCTGGATGGCGGGCGGATCGGCATCGGTGCGATGGCAGTCGGCATTGCGCAGGCTGCGTATGACAAAGCGCTTCAATACGCGAGCGAGCGGAAAGCCTTCGGTCAGTCGCTCTCCCGTTTTCAGGCGATCCAGCATAAGCTGGCCGACATGGCGATGCAGATCGAGCTGGCCCGCAATATGGTTTACAAAGCGGCCTGGCTGAAGGACAACAAGCGAAAGTTCACCAAGGAAGCGGCTATGGCCAAACTGTACGCCTCCGAAATTGCGATGGCCGCCACGCATCAAGCGATCCAGATTCACGGCGGCTACGGTTATATGAAGGAATACCAGGTGGAGCGGTTCTTCCGCGATGCGCGTCTCTTGGAAATCGGCGAAGGGACCTCCGAGATCCTGCGCAACGTCATCGCGCGGGAAATCGGCTGTTAGGCGGTTGGAAAATTGCCTCGTCTTGACGAAAGACGGGGCTTTTTCGCGTTTTTTTGCATTGGGAAAATAGGGGGAAATAGGGTAAAATAGATGCATTGGAAGGGGAAAAGAACGTATGACATCGTGGATGATATCCAAGCGCCTGAAGACCATTGCCGATTTTTGCCCGGAGGGAGCCCGTGTGGCCGACATCGGTTCGGATCACGCGCTATTGGCTTCTTATTTCATTCAACAAAACATCGCGTCTTTCGTGGTAGCCGGGGAGTTGAATGAAGGGCCCTATCAGGCTGCTTTGAAGCAAGTACATACGATTGGGGCCGAGGACCGCATCTCTGTGCGCAGGGGAAACGGCCTCGCCGTGCTGCAAAAAGGAGAAGTGGACGTCATCTGTATCGCCGGGATGGGCGGTCAACTGATTGTGTCCATTTTGACGGAAGGAGCGGACAAGCTGGAGGGCGTCAGCCGCCTGGTGCTGCAGCCCAATGTCGGAGAAGAGCTGGTCCGCCGCTGGATGCTGGAAAACGGCTGGCAGCTGTCCAATGAAACCATATTGGAAGAGGACGGAATTATTTACGAGATCCTCGTGGCTGACCGGGGAGAGCCCATGCTTCCCTATCGGAACAAGGATCGTTCGCGGGAGGAACTGCTTCGCCTCGGCCCGTTTTTATGGGAGGAAAAGTCTCCCGTCTTGGCGCGCAAATGGATGCGGGAGCGCGAAAAGTGGCAAAAGGTGCTGAATCAGCTGCGCCGCTCGGAAAAAACGGAAGCGGCAAAGAGAGCCCGCGAGGTCGAGGCAGAACTGGAATGGATAGATGGGGTGATCACATGTTTGCACACGGACAAACCGTCATTTCGTACGTAGAAAAGCTGGCGCCGAAAGCGATGGCGCTGGAAGGGGATAAAATCGGACTTCACGTCGGAACCCTACAAAAACAGGTGAAGAAAGTGATGGTCGCACTGGATGTGCTGGAGTCGGTCGTCGACGAGGCGATCGCAGAGGGAGTCGATTTGATCGTCGCCCACCATGCCGTGATCTACCGGCCGCTGAAGAATCTGCGGACGGACAAGGCTGCAGGCAGGCTGTACGAAAAACTGCTGAAACACGATATCGCAGTCTATACCGCCCACACCAACCTGGATGTGGCGGACGGCGGCATGAATGACTGGCTGGCCGAAGCGATTGGCCTGGAACAAGTGGACATGCTGGATGTGAGCTACCGCGAGGCTTTGAAAAAGCTGGTGGTGTTCGTACCGGCCACACATCGGGATCAGGTGTTTCAGGCGATGGCCGGGGCGGGGGCGGGCTGGATCGGCAATTACAGCCACTGCTCCTTCCAATTAAGCGGCACGGGCACCTTCCTGCCGCGAGAGGGAGCTGACCCGCACATCGGGGAAACCGGCAAGCTGGAAAGCGTCGAAGAGGTGCGGATCGAGACGATTATCCCCGCCTCCAGACAGGGCGCGGTGGTCAAGGCGATGCTGGCTGCTCATCCCTATGAGGAGGTCGCCTACGATCTGATTCCACTGGAAAATACCGGCGCCGGGCTTGGGATTGGGCGGATCGGACAGCTCCCCGAGCCAGTCACGCTCCGCCAGCTCGCGCTTACGATCAAGGAGCGTTTTTCTCTCCAGGGACTGCGGGTCATCGGCGATCTGGAAGCGCCGGTTCGCAAGGTGGCCGTCGTCGGAGGAGACGGTAGCTCGTACGTGTCCAAGGCTGTGTTCCGCGGCGCGGACGTCTTCGTCACCGGAGACATCGGCTATCACACTGCCCATGATGCTCAGGCGGAAGGCTTGTTCATTATCGATGCCGGACACAATCTCGAGAAAATCATGAAAGAAAAGCTGGCTGCCTATCTGCGCGAGCGTTTGCAGGAAAACGGCTACGCAACAGCGGTCATTGCTTCCCGCGTACATACCGATCCGTATCAATTCTTATAGGAAAAAGGTTGGCCCATCGTGCCCGATCAAAGCGGTGGCTGGATCGATCACACCCGCAAAAGATGGCGCAGCGGCGATCACGTGGCTCGTGTCAGCCTATGCAAAAGCCAATTTGGTGTAGGAGGATTTACGTGCAAAAAAAGATACAAGCCTTGACATGCGCGCTGCTGGTCTGTAGCCTGCTTGCTCCGATGCATGCAAAAGCGGAGGAATACTACCTGCCCTATTCGGACATCAGCAAGCATTGGGCGAGCCATTCCATTTTAAAAGGGGCCTATTACGGCCTTTTTGCCACTGGCCGTTCAGTGACGAAGTTTTACCCAAACCGGGAGATGACCCGGGCCGAGTTTGTCGCCTTGATGGACCGTTTTTTCGAGCTGGGACAGATGCATCTCTATCCGCTTACCTTTCTTTCGGAGCGTGAGGCATTCGGCCGCGGGGAAGGCTTCGACGAGCCGTACCTGCCATACCGCGACGTCGATCGGCTGAATTGGATGTATGGAGCGACCTTGCGCGTCTCCGTTCTGCTGGAGCGGCTCTACGGTCCGGGGGCGATCCAGGAGATATTCCCCGGAGACCAGTTTCTCCCCAACAAACCGATCACCCGTGAGGAAGCGGCGAGACTTCTCGCCATCTACACGATGGAGCCCAGCCATTCCGAGGCGTGGAAGACCGTGACAGGCTGGGGATGGCTTGGCGGCAAACCGACTGACAAGCTCAAGCGGGGAGAGGCCGCGGAAGTCTTCGACAAGCTGATTGATTTTATGCAGACCGACACAATCCTGCCTCTGCTCGATTACGATGGTCAAAAGTTTCCGATGGTTCCGGAGATTCGCGAGATGTTTCCGCTGTTCAGCCCCTATACCGATCAGGTGCAGGGGGACGACAAGACCTATGTCGATGCAGTCGAAGCGATCCGCTACCACGAAGACGATGAAGAGACCTTTCACGATCTGCAAAAGCTGGCGGAAGCAGGCTTTGACAACAAGGTCGGCGTCCATTATTACCTGAGCTGGGACCCGAGCTCTCCGCTGGAAGATAATTTGGAGCAAGCCTATCTCGCGATTGACGCTTACTTTGCGGATAAGGTAATCCTGCCGGATACGCTCCGCCTGTTGACGGCCAATGTGTATGACATCGCTTTGCAAATGGAAGCGGATGATCCGGGCATCTACGAAAAAGTGCTGGCCAAGCTGAGCGCGTATGAGCAAAAAATCAAGCCGGGGACGACCGAGTGGGAAGCGCTCGCCGTCTATCAGGCAGCGATGAACGTTAAGGCAGGACAGCTCGAAGAGGCGCTGGAGCGGTACCGCAGCTTCGCGTCCCGCCATCCGGTCGCTTTGACCAATCTGGTCTTTTATCTCACGCAGACAGAGCGGCTTGAGGAAGCCAAAGCGTTTCTCGCCGGTCTTGAACCCAAACGTTCCGAAAAGGAGATGCAGCAGCTGATCCGGCTCCTTGCGCAAGAGCTGGCCACGCTGGAACAGCAGTCTGCTACGATTCGGCAGCTGAGCTTTGCGATGAATCGAATGGAGAACCTCCGGGGGTATCAGGTAGAGGGAGAAGCTGTTCTCAGCGGCTACCTGATGAAATACTCGCAAAAGATCGACAGACAGAGCGAGACGGTGCAGACGACAGGGTACTATCAATCGCCGCAAAAGCTGGTGCTGGAAAAGTGGGAAAGCTACACGGATCTGAAAAATGATCTGCAGTATGATTGGAACGAAGACCAGGGAAAATGGGAAAAATCACGCACGAGCTCGATGGAGTACATGCATGAGTACGTAGAGCAGCTCAGTTACGCGGAGCGCGCCCGTCTCCTCGGTGCCCGCTACTACAAACAGACGTTTGGCGAGTATGCGATTATCACAGAGTGGATCCCGGGCGACAGCATTGTGGCGGCCGGCAGTCAGACCTCTCTGGGACGGGGGAAGATCAAGCGAGTCCCCGTCTATATGAACAAGTACTACATCGATCGTGATTCCGATTTGATCCTGCGGCATACATGGCGCTATGAAGAAGTCTACGACAGCCAGGAATACGTCGCGTACGCAGGGACCGAAACCTATCAGACGCAAAAGGACGTTCGGGTATCCATCCCGCAAGCGGTAAAGGAGGCGGCAAGATGAGACCTGTTCAATCGGCGAAACCGGTGAAGGCTGGGAAGGTTTTGGAGGCTGTGAAGTCCGTGAAGTCCGTGAAGTCCGTGAAGTCCGTGAAGGCAATCCTTTCCTTGGCGATGGCTCTGTATCTCGCCGTTTCTCCCGCAGCTGTACCGGTTCAAGCGGCGGACGAACCTTTTGTCGCAACCGTTGAAGTCTTTCAGCAAGTGATGGACAATCACCTGAGCAAGCCCAGTGAGAAACAGCTGGTTCAGGGGGCACTGGAGAAGGTCAGCAAACTGGCCAGGGAGGCGAAGAACGTTTCCCTTGTCTACTCCCCCGAAGACGATACGCTGGACGAATTGACCCGGCGCCTGTCTGAGTGGAGTGCCAAGGCCAAGCTGAACGATGCAATTCTCAACCGTGCAGCGATTGAAGGCATGTTGTCCACTTTGGAAGATCCGCATACGATGTTTTTTACCAAAGATGAGCTGAAGCAGTTTCAGGACGGGGTCGAAAATCATTTAGTCGGTTTCGGCTTCCGTCTCCGCTTCCAAAACGGTTTGATGCTGATCAGAGAAATGATTCCGAACTCTCCCGCGGCGGCCTCCGAACTGAAAAAGGGAGACCAGCTGCAGGGCGTAAACGGGATTTCTTTGCGGGATAAAACGGCCGAAGAAGCATACGCCTTGCTTCGCGGCGAAGAAGGAACAGAAGCCGTCCTGCATGTTTATCGCCCGGCGGAAAAACGCGAGCTGCAGGTAAAGCTGAAGCGCGCCGCCATCACTGTGCCAGAAGTGGAAGGCCAGCTCTTTTCCGGCAGCAAAGTCGGCTACATCAGTCTGGAGACATTCGGCTCCGAAGCTGCCTTCCAGTTCCGGGACAAATTGTTCCAGCTGGAGCGGCAGTCGCCCCCGCTCAAGGGCTTGGTCGTCGATCTCCGCGACAACAGCGGCGGCTATCTGTCCACGGCGCGGGACATTGCCAGCTTGTTCATGGAGGAAGGCCTGCTCATGCACACCACCAACCGCAACGGAGTAGAGGTGCAGACTTGGGTCCGCAATGGCCGGGACATCGATTATCCCGTCCGCATTCTCGTAAATGAAGGAACGGCCTCGGCCTCGGAGCTTTTGGCGGGAGCTCTGCGCGATCACGGCATCGCACAGCTAATCGGGACCAAAACCTACGGAAAGGGCAGCGCCCAGCAAATTGTTCCGCTGTCCGACGGGGATGCCTTGAAGCTGACGCTGCATGAATATTTCACGCCTAAGCGTACCAAGGTGGATCATCTTGGACTTGCACCCGATATCCAGGAAGAGGATTACGCCGCACAGGCCGTCCGGGCGCTGCATTCGCTCGGGGTAGACAGGTTCCGGCTGGCAGCGGAAAACGGGGATACGGTCGTAAACGGGATTGCTTTTCCCGCCGTCGAACCGCTGTTTAAGCAAGACGAGGCTGGAAACTGGCTGATCCGCCGGGCTGTGCTGTCCAGTCTGATTGGAGAGACAAAGGCGGGTAGCGAAGAGTACGTGGCCGTTCATCCGTACCTGCAGACGCATCCGACGCTGCAGCTGGCGATCGAGCAGGAGTCGCCTGTATTGACGTACCAAGTCCGTTAAGATTTTCTTCCATCCTATGTATAGCGAGAGGCCTCCTTATAGTAGAAGGATGCCTCTTTCTTTTGCGAATAGCCCGTACCGAACGGCAAACAATAATACGTGCGACAACAACTCCATGGGAAAAAGGAATGCAGACGGATGA